>NZ_JAPPSO010000013.1:0-199176 GCF_036571585.1 Rhizobium sp. 268
TTCCCATCGGGGATCATAAGTGGAAAATTCCAGTTCCAAATGGCCTAAATTATTGGGGGCACGTCAATTGAGAGGACCAGGGAATGAAGCGCAATCGTTCACAGACGAACAGATCATCGCCGTTCTGAAGGAGCACAGTGAGCCTGCGAACGGCACGCCGGTCTCGGAGCTTTGCCGCAAGCAGGGCGTCAGTGATGCCAGCATCTATAAATGGATGGCAAAATTCGGCGGCATGGACGTATCCTAAGCCAAGCGGCTGAAGACGCTGGAAGACGAGAACACGCAGCGGAAACAATGCACTTTGGCACCAATTTGGTACCGCTTATGCCTAGCTCGACAACATGATACTGCAATACGATAGCGGAATAATCGCTTAAAACGTGGACTTCCCAAGAGCTTCGAAGCACGAGGGCTGCCGCAATAGCCTCAGCCTTCACGCCCCCTCATCGCCCATGAGTTGGTATCGTGATCGGGGTGCTGGTTGTTGCTCTCTTTGATCGCCGCAGCCCAGTCGGCGCCGTTGGTTTCGGTCGCGCCGGTATTTTCGATGCCGGTGATCGTATCGAACCATACCACCATGTTCTCGGTGCAGGTATTGGCATGCGGCGGGAAGAGGTTTGGGTCGTCGAGCGAACCGATCATCAGGTTGGTGCGGCCGTTTTCGAGGTGGTGGAAAAACAAGGGCGTGCCGCAATTGGCGCAGAAGCCGCGCTCGACAAGCTCCGAGCTCTTCCAAATGCCCGGCTTGCCGCGTGTCCAGGTGAGCACATCATCGGGCGCAGCAACGAGCGCGGCAAAGATGTTTCCCGAGGCTTTCTGGCACATGCGGCAATGGCAGAGATGCGAATTGTCGAACATCGCGGTTGCGTGGTAGCGCACGGCACCGCACTGGCAGCCGCCGCTGAGCTGCATCTCGATGCGTTTCATTTTTTCTCCTCCTTCAAGAGGTGGGTTGGGCTTCATCTCTTTTAGGTTGTCGTTTTTTGATCGTCCAGCCTGGCCGGAGATTGCAGTTCGGCGAATGCAAGAAGCAGCGTTGGAGGGTGCTTCGAGGCTCCGCCCTTTCGGGCTACACGCCTCAGCACGAGGAGCCTTGGAGAGTACCGCAACCTCTCTCCGACCTCATCCTGAGGTGCCCGCAGGGCCCTCGAAGGACGGGGCGGGTGTGACGGAGCTAGAGATTTCTCTCTCGAAGCGCATCGACGATGACGGAGAAGGCCGGGAGGTTCTGCCGACGGCTTGGGTAGTAGAGGTAATAGCCGGCGAATTTGGGGGTCCAGTCTTCGAGGAAGAGTTGGAGACGCCCTTCCGCGATATGCGTTTCGATATAGCTTTCCGGAACGAAGGCGATGCCGTAGCCTTGAAGGGCTGCGGCGACCATTTCGCGATCGGTGTTGAAGGTGAACTGGCCCTCCACCCTCACCCGGACCTCCTCGTCGTTCTTTTCGAATTCCCAGGCGTACAGTCCGCCCACCCGGTCGAGACGCCTGTTGATGCAGTTGTGATGCATGAGCTCCTGCGGTGTCGTCGGCACCGCTCTTGTCTTGAAATAGTCAGGGGAAGCGATGGCCACCAGCCGCCAGTCCGGCCCGATCCGCACCGCGACCATGTCCTTCTCCAGGCTCTCGCCAAGACGCACGCCCGCATCGAAGCCATCCTCGACGATGTTGCGGAAGCTGTTGTCGACGCTGAGTTCCAGTTTGATATCCGGATATTCCCCAAGGACGGGGGCGAGCTTCGGCCAGACCACGCTTTCCATCGCGTGGTTCGAAAGGGTGATCTTGACGGTGCCGGCCGGTTTGTCGCGATAGGCCATCAATGCCGCGATATCCGCCTCGATTTCGGAAATGCGCGGTGCAAGCGATTGCCGGAGACGCTCGCCGGCCTCTGTCGTCGCCACGCTCCGCGTCGTGCGGGTGAGAAGCCGCAACCCCATGCGCGCTTCGAGTTCCTTCACGGCGTAGCTCAGCGTCGATTGCGCGACCCCCAGTTTCGCCGCGGCCCTGGTGAAGCTGCGTTCCTCCGCCACCGCCAGGAAGAGCAGCAGTTCATTGAAATTCTCGCGGGCCACGGCGATATCTCCAGTCATTCCGATCCGACGCCATTAATAGCCGATTTCGATAAGTCCATGCAAATTGCAACGGCTAATCGGAGTTATCGAATGGTGCTATCCATCTCCCAAAGAATGAGACGGGCATTCCGCCCGGACAGGAGATGACCATGCTCGGCACCGTCCTTCGCGCCCCCGGCGATATCCGCTGCGAGGAAGTCGCGGAACCGAAAATCGAGAAACCCACCGACGCGATCATCAAGCTGTCGGCGTCCTGTGTCTGCGGCTCCGACCTCTGGCCCTATCGAGGCCTTCAACCGGTGAATGCCCCGCAGCACATGGGTCACGAATATTGCGGCGTGGTCGTCGAGGTCGGCAGCGAGGTCAGGACCGTCCGGCCCGGCCAGTTCGTGGTCGGCTCGTTCTGCCTGTCCGACAACACCTGCCCGCATTGCCGCTATGGCTTCCAGTCGTCATGCGAACATCGCGAATTCATGTCGGGCGCGCAGGCTCCCTATGCCCGGATCGCTATGGCCGACGGCACACTGGTCGCAACCGACACCATGCCGTCCGACGACCTGATCCCGAGCTTGCTCGCGGCTTCGGATGTCCTTGGCACTGGCTGGTATGCGGCCGATGCCGCGCGGGTCACGCCGGGATGCACGGCGGTCGTGGTCGGCGACGGCGCGGTCGGCCTGATGGGCGTGCTCGCGGCCAAACAGCTTGGCGCCGGCCGCATCATTGCGATGAGCCGCCACAAGCAGCGCCAGGAACTGGCGCTCGAATATGGGGCGACCGACATCATCACCGAGCGCGGCGACGCGGGTGTCGCCAGGGTCAAGGAATTGACTGACGGAGTCGGCGCGGACTCGGTGCTGGAATGCGTCGGCACTGAGGAGTCGATGATGCAGGCGATCAATGCCTGCCGCCCCGGCGGTTCGATCGGCTATGTCGGCGTTCCCCATGGCGTCAGTCTCGACGGACAGATGCTTTTCTTCGCACAGAAGAACCTGTTGGGCGGCCCTGCCCCGGTTCGCCGCTTCCTGCCGCACCTGATCGATCTCATCCTGTCGCGCAAGATCAACCCCGGAAGGGTCTTCGACCTCGAAGTGCCGCTCGCCGATGTCGCCCAAGGCTACAAGGCAATGGACGAGCGCTCGGCGATCAAGACGCTTCTGCGAATGTGACGTCCGGTTTCCGGATCACCCCCCGAAACTTAGCCGTCCGAGATTTCGAAATCGACGACGCTGGCATGGCTTGTCGGCGCGACCCTGGTCGCCGGAACGGCGACGCGCAGCCGTCGCCCGGCGCCATGAACAACCCCGCTTAGAAGGGACAGCCCGATGGACATCAATTACGACATGAAAATCGAAGCCAAGACGACGCCGTGGAGTGCGGTCATCTGCATGATGCTGACCTCCTTCGTGCTCGTCGCGTCGGAATTCATGCCGGTAAGCCTGCTGACCCCGATCGCCGACGAACTGGCGAGCACCGCCGGCCAGGCAGGTCAGGCGATCTCGATCTCCGGTTTCTTCGCCGTCATCACCGCCTTGTTCAGCAACGTGTTGTTTGCGCGTTTCGACCGACGACTGGTGATCCTCTGCTACACCGTCGTGCTCCTGGCGTCGGGCCTGGCGGTCACCTTTGCCCCCAATTACCTCATATTCATGGTCGGCCGCGCGCTCATCGGCGTGTCGATCGGCGGCTACTGGTCCTTGGCGACGGCGATCATCGCCCGCATCGCCTCCGGTCCCGACGTGCCGAAGGCGCTGGCCATGCTGCAAGGCGGAAGCGCGCTCGCCGCAGTGATCGCCGCACCGCTTGGAAGCTTCCTCGGCAGCCTTGTCGGATGGCGCGGCGCCTTCTTCATCGTCGTGCCGATCGGCATTATCGCCTTCATCTGGCAAGCCATCGCCCTGCCCCGGATGCCGGGTGGCCAAAGCGGATCGCTCGGCAGGACCTTCAGCCTGATGGGCAACCGCACTTTCGCCCTCGGCATGACGGCGATGATCCTGTTCTTCATGGGGCAATTCGCGCTCTCGACCTATCTCAGGCCGTTTCTCGAAGACATCACCCATCTCGGCGTGAACACGCTCTCGCTGGTGCTCCTCGGAATCGGCCTTGCCGGCCTCGCCGGAACCTCGCTGATCCCCTCCATGCTGCGCTCTCACATGGCCCACGTGCTCATCGGGTTTCCGGCGGTGCTGGTGACCGTGGCCCTGGCGCTCGTCGGCCTTGGCCCCTTCGCCTTCGCGACGGCCGGCTTGCTGCTTTTCTGGGGCTTGCTGACGACGCCGGTGCCGGCGGCATGGACGACCTGGATGACCCGGACAGTCCCGCACCATCTGGAGGAAGCCGGCGCCTGGTTTGTCGCCCTCATTCAGTTTGCGATCACTTCAGGGGCATTCGCCGGCGGTCTGTTGTTCGATCATGTCGGCTGGTGGAGCCCGTTTGTGTTGAGTGCGGTGACCATGCTGGGTTCGGCGGTGACTGCGGTTGGGGTGACGCGGGGGTTGAGACGTTAGGCGGTGGCCGCCTAAAACACGGCGTCGCCGTATATTGGTTGGACTTATGTAAGCGCCGGCGTGCCGTGTGCCCACCTCATCCGACCCTGCGGGCCACCTTCTCCCCGCTGGGGAGAAGAGGGAGCAAGGCGCGCCGACATTGTCCAACGAACCCGATTCTTCTGAGGCACTCCATTCAATGGAGTCCAGGCGAAGCGGGATTCTCCCCTCTTCTCCCCAGCGGGGAGAAGGTGGCCCGCAGGGTCGGATCAGGGGGCCACACGGCACACCCTCCATTATCACCGTTCTATGCGCCCTCGCCTCACCCCTCCAACTCCACAATCGCACAGCCATACCCCTCAAGCTCCAGCCTCCCCTTCACCGCCTTCCCCCCATCCAGCAGATCTCGCCCGGCCGGCACGCCGCCGATCGTCGCCGGCTGGTCCGTATAGTTCTGCACAAACAGCAGCCGCCGCTCGTCATTCATCCGCATCGTCACCTCCACGCCTTCGGGCAGGCCGCCGACCAGCGGTTCGATGCCTGCCTGGGGGAAGAGGCGTTCGGTCAGCGCTTCGGTCAACTCAGGCGTGAGATAGGTGCCGAGATAGACCACCTGCCCCTTGCCGACCTTGCGGGCGGTCGCCATTGCCCAGCCCTCGGCATAGCGGTTCGACCAGGCGGCGATCACTTCGACGTCGTTATCGACGGTGAGGTTTTCATAGAAGTGGCCGGCGGTGATTTCGCGGTTGCCGATCTTGAAGCGGCGTTGGCGGCGCTGGGATTCGGCCGGTTTGTTCGGCGGGATGACGAGACCGCCGGAGCGCTCCATCACGTCGAACAGGCCGTTGGCGCCGGGGGCGGTAAGACGGCCGAAATCTTCGACGCGTACGCCGGTGAGTTTAGACAGCGCGGTGCCCGGCGCGGTTTGCCGGATGACGTGGTTGTCTTCGTCGCGGGTGCCGGTGCGGGCGCCGATGACGACGGTGCCGCCTGAGGCTGCGAAGGCTTCGAGCTTGGCCGTCCATTCATCCTTCCACATCACCCAATGCGGGACATAGAAAAGTTTCAGCCTGGAAAGATCGTCTTCGGGATGAATGAAACCGCAGGCGATGCCGCGATCGTAGCAATATTGATGCATCAGGATCGCGTCGTCCTGCGGGCTCGGCAGGCCGATCGGATAGGTCTTGTGGGCTTCCTGATTGTCGAAATCGGAGCCGGCGATGCCGACATCCATGCGCACATAGGTGCCGAGGATCTTCGGCTGCAGCGCGATCATCTCGGTCGCGAAGCGCTTGGCCTCCTCATAGCGGTGGCGGCCGATATCGTCATGATCGATGATGCCCATCCAGTAGATCTCGGCGCCGAAATGGGCCGGGCGCCAGCGGAAGAACATCAAGCCGTCAGCCCCGTGGGCGACCGAGGAGAGCGCCATGCGGCGCAACTCGCCCGGCTCCGGCGTCAGCGTGCAGAAGCCCGGCTGGCTGCCGAAACCCGATTGCTGCTCGGGAACGATGTAATTGCCGGAGAAGCCGCGGCAGATATCGAGGTGCAGCGCCTGCACCTTGGCGTGGTTGCCGAGCCGCTGGAACTCGTCATAGAGCATCGGATAGATGTCGTAGCCGACGAAATCGAGATCCTTGCTGAACTGCCCGCGGAAATCGATATCCCTCAAGCCCCCGAGATTGTGGAAGACGAACCAGGAGGGTTTGACGGCTCTGAGGATTTCCACCTGATCGTGCTGGAAGCGCGCTGTGGAGAAGGCGAGGAAGCGGTGGTAATCCTGCAGATGGCCGGGGCTCGGGAAGGTCGGACCGAACTCGATCGGCAGCACCACCTGGTCGAAACCGTCATAGGCCGTCGCCCAGAAATCGCCGCCCCAGGCCCGGTTGAGCTTGGCGATCTCGCCGTATTTGTCGGCGAGGAAGGCCTGGAATTCGCTGAGCGTCGCCTTGGAAAAGCTCTCCGGCATGCTGGTGTTGAGCTCGTTATCGGTCTGCCATCCCACGACATGCGGGTTGTCGCGATAGTGCTCGGCCATTGCCTTGGTGATGCGCTTGCTGTGCTCGCGAAACACAGGGCTTGCCGTGTCGCAATGCTGGCGCGAGCCGTGGCTCATCGGCCGGCCCTTGCCGTCAACCCTTAAAATTTCAGGGTGGGCTGCGGTCAGCCAGCGCGGCGGCGTCGCCGTCGGCGTGCACATGATCGTATCGATGCCGTAACGCCCGAGCAGTGATATGGCACGGTCGAACAGATCGAAATCGAAAGTACCGAGCTTCGGCTCGAGAATATGCCAGGCGAATTCGGCCATGCGCACCACGTTGAAGCCGGCTTTGGCCATGCGCTCGGCGTCGCGCTCCCAATAGCTTTCATCGACATGCTCGGGATAATGCGGCGCACCGACGAGGAAGCGGTCGGTCTTGACGGGGTTCCATACGGAGAGGGTCTTGTCGGACACGGTGGGTCTTTCCTTATCTGTCGAGAATGGTCTTGCGGGCGCTGATCGCGCGGCCGCCTTCGGATGAAAAGAGATAGAGCTCGCTGGCATCGAGCTTCAGCGCCACCTTCTGCTCAGCGGCGAAGGGCGCGACGTAGCTGAGCTGCACGGTGATGTGGCCGGTGCCGCTCTCCGAGGCGATGGTTCGCATATTGCCGGCGTCGACATAGAGAATGGTTTCGCGGCCGAGATGCTCGACCAGCCGGACATCGCCTTCGATCGCCCCGCCCTGGCTGGCATCGGTGACGATCGATATCGTCTCCGGACGAACGCCGAGCGTCAGGCTGGCGCCTTTTCCAAGCGCCGACGGCTGCGCCAGCTCCACTGTCACCGGCACGAGGCCGGGTGCCGAAACGGTGATATTGCGGCCCGACACGTCGTCGACGGTGACGCCGAGGAAATTCATGCGCGGCGCGCCGAGGAAGCCGGCGACAAAAAGATTGTCGGGGTTGCGGTAAAGCTCCAACGGCGAGCCGACCTGCTCGATGATCCCCTGGTTCAGCACGACGATGCGGCTTGCCATGGTCATCGCCTCCACCTGGTCGTGGGTGACGTAGACCATGGTGGCGCCGAGTTCGGCATGCAGGCTGCTCAATTCGACGCGCATCTGGGTGCGGAGCGCCGCATCGAGGTTCGACAGCGGCTCGTCGAACAGGAAGACCTCGGGCGAGCGGGTGATCGCCCGGCCGATCGCCACACGCTGCCGCTGGCCACCGGAAAGCTGCTTCGGGCGCTTGTCGAGCTGATCGGTAATCCTCAAGATCTTGGCGGCGCGTGCAACGGCCACGTCGATCTCGGCCTTCGGGCGCTTGGCCATGCGCAGGCCGAAGCCCATATTCTCCGCCACCGTCATATGCGGATAGAGCGCATAGGACTGGAAGACCATGGCGATGCCGCGATCACCCGGTTCCTGCTTGCTGACGTCGCGGCCATTGATCAGGATCTGGCCGGAGGAAATCTCCTCCAGGCCGGCGATCGATTTCAAAAGCGTGGACTTGCCGCAGCCCGACGGCCCGACCATGACGATGAACTCGCCTTGCGCCACGGAAAGATCGATGCCGCGCAGCGCATGATAGCTGCCGTAATTCTTGTTGATCTCACGGAGTTCGAGACTGGTCATGTCCTGGCCCTCTCTTGTTGAAATGGAAAACGCACGCTCATCCCTTCACCGCCCCCATGGTCAGGCCGGCGATGAAGTGGCGCTGCATTAGGAAGAACATCACCACCGGCGGCACGGCGACGACGATGGTGCCCGCGGAAATCAGGTTCCAGGCCGAGACCCATTCGCCGCGCAGATTGGCAAGGCCTGCGGTGACCGGCTTGACGCTGTCGCTGACGGTCAGCACCACCGCCCAGAAATAGTCGTTCCAGATGAAGGTGAAGATCAGGATGGCAAGCGCCGCCAGTGCCGGCCGCACCAGCGGGATCGCCACATGGATGAGCGTCTGGAAGGGCGACGCCCCTTCGGCGCGGGCCGCCTGAAAGAGTTCGTCCGGCAGGGCGGCGATGAAATTGCGCATGAACAGCGTCGCGAACCCGGTCTGGAAGGCGACATGGAAGATGATCAGCGCCGCCGTGGTGTCGATCAGGTCGAGGCGGACCATCAGGTCGCGCACCGGGATCATCATGATCTGATGCGGCAGGAAATTGCCGCCGACGAACAGCGCGAAGATCAACATATTGCCGGGAAAGCGGTAGCGCGATAGCACGTAGCCGGCGAGCGTCGAGAGCGCCAGCACGCCGATCACCGAGGGAATGGTGATGATCAGGCTGTTGAGGAAGTAGCGCGCCATCGGCGTCTGGGTGAAGACGGCGGTGTAATTATCGATGACACCGATGCCGGTCGGCCATCCCCACAGATTGCCGCCCATGACATCCTCGGTCGAGCGGAACGAGGTGAGGATGATTGCAAACAGCGGGCAGAGCCAGAGCAGCAGCACGATGACGACGGCAAGCACATAGAGGCGGCGCTGCCAGACGGCGGCTTCCGGAATGGGACGAGGATACATCAGCCTCCCCTCTCTTCGCTGCGGATGATGTGACTGAGATACCAGGCGATGAAGACGGCCATGATCACGAAGAGCACGGAGGCGATCGCCGCGCCGTAGCCGAAGCGGTAGGAAAAGATCGACTGCTCGTACATCTGGTAGGCAAGCACCGAGGACGAGCCGAACGGCCCGCCTGAGGTCATCACCGACACCATGTCGAAGGAGCGCAGGGCGCCGACGACGGTGACGGCAATGGCGATGAAAGTGACCTGGGTCAGCTGCGGCAGCACGATGTGGCGCAGCATGTTCCAGCCCCTCGCCCCGTCCACGCGGCCGGCGCCGATCAGCTCTTCGCTCAAATTGTTGAGACCGGCGAGATAGAGCACCATGCAGAAGGTGACCTGCGGCCAGAGAGCGGCGATGACAATGGCGAAGGTGACGAAATGCTCGTCGGACAGAACCGCCGGCGCGACCGCCCCGAAGGCCCGGAAGATCAGCGCGAGAAGGCCGAACTCCGGCGTATAGACCCAGGTGAAGACGACGCCGACGGTCACCGAGGCGAGCACCAGCGGAATGAAGAACAGCGACTTCAGGAAGCGCATGCCGCGGATTTTCTGGTTGACCAGCAGCGCGATGGCAAGCCCGATCGGCGGGGCGGCCATGAACATGACGAGCCAGATCAGATTGTTCTTCAGCGACACGTAGAATTGCGGATCGTTGTAGAGCTCGACGTAATTGCCGAAGCCGATCCACACCATCGGGCCGAAGCCGTCCCAGTCGTGCAAACTGATCCAGACGCTGCGGACGGCCGACAGCAGGATGACGGTCGAAAACAGCACGATCGCTGGTGCGATGAGCAAAGTCGGGGTAAGCCACCAACGCTGGCGGCGCCATAATGTCTGCATGTCAGGAGCCTCATGTTAAAGGTGCGAGGTCTTTCCGCTCGAGCCGCCGGCAAAGCCCGCCAACCCCTCTTTCGTCATGCTCGGGCTTGTCCCGCGCATCTGCACAGGTCGGTGCGCAGCAGATCCTCGGCACAAGGCCGAGGATGACGTCGAGTTGAGGCGGGCGTCGCCGGGAGTAGAGCGACGCCCTCGGTTTGCTGGCAAAGCCTGCCAACTCCCCCTTCGTCAGGCTCGGGTTGTCCCGAGCACCTGCAACCGATCGATAGGGCAGCAGATCCTCGGCACGAGGCCGAGGAATGACGTTGAGTAAGAGCGCAGTCCGTCACCAAACCGGTTGCAAGCTCAGATCTTATAGATCCGCTTGCGCGTGCCCTCGAGGCGCGTGAGGATCGCCTTGCGCCGGTCGGGCTTGGCCATGAACTCCTGGAAGCCGACGAGGCCGGCCTGGGCCATGTCGGGGTCGCTGTCTCGGTCGTAATATTGCGAGGTGCCCTGCACCGTCTTCATCGTCTCCACAGCGATATTGACGAGCGGATCCTTGCTCTGAGGCAGGTCGTTGCGCGGTGGCACGTTGCCGCCGGGCTCCAGATAGGCCGCCAGGTTCTCCGGTCTGTAGAAATAGGCGAGGAAGTCGCGGGCGCCCTGCTTATTCTTAGCCTTGGCGGGAATATGGATCGAATTGACCGAGAACTCCTCGAAATGGCCGACCTTGGCGTCGAGCACCGGGAAGGTCGCGTAGCCGAGCTGCGGCAGATCCTCGGCGGTGAAGGCCGAGCGCAGGAAGGCGCCGAGGTTCATCATGCCCGCCTTCTTCTGCGCCAGAAGGGCTGCCGCCTCCTGCCAGCCGAACGAGGTATGGTTCGGGGTGAAGAAACCCTTCGCAATCATCGCTTCCCACTGGTCGAAGACAGCGGTTAGCGACGGATCAAGATAGCTCATTTCGCCATTCATCAGCGCCATGTGCTTGTCGAGACCGTTGATGCGCAGGTTCATCTGGTCGAACCAGCCGGCCGCCGGCCACAATTCCTTGGTGCCGATCGCAACTGGGGTGATGCCGGCCGCCTTGCACTTGTCGCCATAGGCCATGAAGTCCTCGGCCGTTTTCGGCACGGTCAATCCATGCTCTTCGAACACGTCCTTGCGGTAGAACATACCCCAGAGCGTGCCGCCGGTGGGAAGGCCGTACTGCTTGCCGTCTTCGGTGACGGCGCCGGCCGTCGCCCCCAACACATCCTTGTACTTTTCCTTCTCGAAGAGATCGGAAATATCGTCGAACAGGCCGCGCTTGACGAAGGCGCGCATGCGGTTGCCGGAAAACCAGGAGCAGACATCCGGCGCGCCGGCGACGAGATAGTTGCGGATCGCCGTCTTGTGGGCCTCGTGATCCATATTGTTGATGACGACATTGACGCCGGCTTCCTTGCTGAAGCCCGCGGCGATCGCCTTCAGCGCGCCGAGCGCTTCGCCATTGTTTTCGGCGGAGATCATCGTGACCTCCTGCGCCTGGGCGATCGCCGGGATCGGGAAGCCGCCGGTGACAGCCGCGGCGGACACCAGGCCCGCGCCCTTCAGGAAGCGCCTGCGGGTGGTTGACGGAAATTGCTTCAAAAATGTCATTGAATTCCTCCCAGTTGATCGATCGACATCTCCCGACCGCCGCCTCCTCCATGAAACGGTCCGACCAGGCTTCAACACCGCGATCCACCCGCAATTCCAGCGATAATCCGCTTGGCTGAGTTGATCGGCGGGCGAACTTATGCATAGATCTTTTCGGCCCGCAATAATTAATTTACAAAATTAAGGAATGCATCGTGAAGTTAAAAGGCGACCAGACCACGGCGAGAGCCATGAACCGACGCCTCATTCTCAACCTTCTCCGGCGCGAAGGGCCGAGGAGCCGCGCCGACATCGCCGCCGTCATCGGCTTGAGCCCGGCCGCCGTCACCTTCGTCGTCACCGACCTGCTGGAGGAAGGCATCGTCCTCGAAGGCAAGACCGTGCCCGGCCTTACCGGCCGCCGGCCGATCCCGGTCGATATCAACTACGAACACGCGCTTGCCGTCGGCTTCAAGCTGATGGTGGATTCGGTCGAGTGCGTGGCGACGGACCTCGCTACCAACCCGGTCGCCGCCATGCGGGTCAGCCTTGCCGGCCACGACCCCGATAAAGTCGCCGACCTGCTGGCGGCGACCGTCCCGGAACTGGTCAAGCTCGCCGGCCGGCCCGACGCCAGGCTTGCCGGCATCGGCATTTCCATGCCCGGCGTCATCAACCACGAGCAGACGGCCTGCGTGCGCAGCTACCGCTTCGGCTGGAACAACGTTCCGCTGGCCGCGCTGGTCGCGGCCCGCGTCCACGTGCCGGTCTGGCTGGAGGACGACACCAACGCCTATGCCATCGCCCAGCAGCTCTTCGGGCTTGGCCGCCAGCACCGCAACATGGCGGTGCTCGCCGTCGGCGTCGGCATCAGCTGCGCACTCGTCATTGACGGCAAGCTCTATCGCGGCGCCAATGGTGCCGCCGGCAAGTTCGGCCACACGCTCTTCGAGGAAGGCGGCCGGCTCTGCGAATGCGGCAAACGCGGCTGTCTGATGGCCTATCACTCGGAACTGTCGATGCTGCGCCGCTGGCGGGAAGCAACCGGCCGCGGCGAGGAACTGGGCTTGCCTCAACTCTGCGAGGCACTGTTATCAGGCGACGCCACCGCCCTCGCCCTCGTCGCCGATTCCGGCCGCGGCATCGGCACCGCCCTTGCCAATCTCGTCAACATCACCGACCCCGAAGTCATCGTCGCCGGCGGCGAAGCCGTCTCCCTCGGCGATCCCTTCCTGACACCACTGCGCGAAGCCCTCGCCGCCCGAACCTTCCGCACCGCCCCGCCGCTTTTGCCCGACTGGGAAGACAATTCCTGGGCCCGGGGTGCTGCCGCCCTGGTCACCCAGAAGATCTTCGACTTCGAATCGTCGGGCGGGGTGACGGATATTGCGACTCTGGGGAATGTCAGAGGCTCGACGTCGGCGGCTTGAGACGCGCGAGATAGGCCGGATTTGCCGGATAACTCATTCCGTGCAAGGCGGGCTTGCACGGCACGACAGAGGATACACCCAACCCGAGCAGCCACCGCGGCCTAGATACACTCGCTTACAAAAAGGCAGGATTCCCGACACATCCCAGGTTCAATCATTGGCTGAAATGCGATTGCGGCCGATGAGCCGGAAAGGTCAATTCAGGAAGGATGACACGATGAAAACGATCCAGGCTATGGCCCTCGGCCTTGTTCTCGGC
Source organism: Rhizobium sp. 268 (assembly GCF_036571585.1). NCBI lineage: Bacteria > Pseudomonadati > Pseudomonadota > Alphaproteobacteria > Hyphomicrobiales > Rhizobiaceae > Rhizobium > Rhizobium sp. 268. The sequence continues at coordinate 13,227 of NZ_JAPPSO010000013.1, forward strand.
GCTGCCACGACAGCGCATGCGGACCAGCCGCTGCAGCGCACCGATCTCGTCCGGAGCGACATCGACGTGCCCGGCCATGAGGCCGTTCAGGTACGCGTCGATTTCGCCCCCGGCGTTCTCGCCCCCAATCATTCTCATCCCGGCGAAGAGATCGCCTTCGTTGTCGATGGCACGCTGGAATACCGGCTCGAAGGCCGGGAGCCAGTGACGCTCAAGGCCGGCCAGTCCCTGTTCATTCCCTCCGGCGTGGTGCACTCGGCCAAGAACGTCGGCAGCGGCAAGGCATCGGAGCTGGCGACCTATATCGTGCACAAGGGAGAGCCGCTGGTCGTGCCTGCCAAGTGAGCCTGCGTCAGGAATGCGGCGGGCGCCGGAAGCGCTCGCCGCCCGGACTCTTGGCCCGCCCCTGCGTTTGAGTGAGGCTATTGCTGCGGCTGCGCCGGCGGCGGGGTGCCGATCTTTTCCAGAACCTTCTTGGCCAGCGCCGGATCGCTCTGGGCGGCCGTCAGGATCGAGGAATATTCCTCGACGGAGATATCTTTGGAGGCTTCGACGGTATCGACCATCTGTTTCTTGGCTTCTGCCTGCAGCTTTTGCTTGCCGGCCTCGTCCTTCGTCGCGCCGATCTTGGCCGAATATTCCTGCCTGACTTTGTCGACCTGCAGATAGGCAACGGCAAAGGCCTCGAGCTTCTGATCGCTGACGGCCGCGGGCGCCGCCGTACCGCCGCTCTGGCCCTGCATCGGCGCCTGGCCCTGTGCCGGCGGCTGGGCTTGCGCCTGGGCCATCTCCGCAGCGGATGCCGGGCTGAAAGCAAGCAGGCTGAAGACAGCCGCGGTCATCATTGCCAGGGATGTGTAACGAGTGATCATATTCGTTCCTTTTCACGTGCATGATTTGATTGGCAGCAAGCCGCCTCGGTCGATCGCCAGCCGCTGAATGGCCGGCGAGGTCGCGAACATGGAGCCCCTAAGAGGGCACGGTGCGGCGGTAACGGGGCCATTTGCTGACGATTGAACGGCGGCTTTGTGACGCCGACCGGCCCCACCGCGCCGATGCCGATGGCGTACGTATCGCCTGAGGGTGGCATTCTCGCCGCAGTAAGAGGCGGAGTTGTGCAGGCTCTGCGGCAATCGTATGGTCCTGCACTACGCCAAACGGAGGAGCCCAAATGCCCATCGCCGCTTTACCTGAGCCGCCCTATTACATGGTCAGTTTTTCCTCTCAGCGAACCAAAGTCGACGATGGTTATGGCGAGATGGGGTATGCGATGACGGAACTTGCAAAACTGCAACCCGGATATCTCGGCTTCGAAAGCGTCCGCGGCGCAGACGGTTTTGGTATACTCATCTCCTATTGGAAGGACGAGGACAGCATTCGAGCCTGGAAATCAGTCGTCGACCATATCGAGGCGCAAAATCGTGGACGCTCAGATTGGTACAGCCGCTATGAGATTCGCGTTGGGCTCGTCGAGCGAGCCTATGGCTTCAACATTGAAGAGGCGTGAGGAGGCTTGGTGAAAAAGCGCGGCGACGGACCCGTCCGTCAATGGATCCTTTCCTACCGAGCAAACCTCTTTGCGCCGGCGACGCATAGAATAACGGCAACCGTCACAGCCAGCATGCTCCACGTCACAGACTCGTGCAGCAGCGTGGCGGCGAGCGTCAGGCCGAAGAACGGCTGCAGCAGCTGCAACTGGCCGACGGCGGCGATGCCGCCCTGCGACAGGCCGCGATACCAGAAGATGAAGCCGATCAGCATGGAGAACAGCGAGACATAGGCAAGGCCGATCAGCGCCGGCGTTTCTATCGCCGCGAAACTCACCGGCCGGTAGAGGAACGCCACGGCGGCCATCACCGGCAGCGACAGAACCAGCGCCCAGGAAATCACCTGCCAGCCGCCGAGCGTGCGCGAAAGCCGGCCGCCTTCGGCATAACCGAGGCCGCAGACGAGGATTGCCGCCAGCATCAAAAGGTCACCGATCGGTGATGCCGTCAGGCCCTGCATCAATGCGAAGCCCGCCACCAGCGCGCTGCCGAGAACGGAGAACAGCCAGAAGGCCGGCTTGGGCCGCTCGCCGCCGCGGATCACGCCAAAGATTGCCGTCGAGAGCGGCAGCAGGCCGATGAAGACGATGGAATGGGCTGATGTGACGTGCTGCAGCGCCAGCGCCGTCAGCAGGGGGAAACCGACCACGACACCGAGCGCGACGACGGCAAGAGAGAGGATGTCGCGCCCGCTTGGCCGCTTCTCCCGGAAAGCGATCAACAGGCCGAGGGCGAGAATGCCGGCGATCGCCGCGCGCGCAACGGTGAGGAAGACCGGATCGAACTGCATCACCGCCACGCGGGTCGCCGGCAGCGATCCGCTGAAGATCACCACTCCGATGAAACCATTGATCCATCCCGATGCCATGCGGTCCATGATGCGTCGCACTCCTTCTTTGCTGGTCCCCTTATCGGCCAAGATGGATGGTCAGGACAGTGACGGTCTGATACGATTTCGCGAAACTGTTATGGTTCAGAAAGCAGTACGGATGAACGAAGGACGCACACGGGTGGAGATGGTCGTCTCAACGATCAGGCAGCGCATTGCCGGCCGCAGCCTGACGCCCGGCGCAAGATTGCCTTCCGTCCGAGGTCTGGCCGCGACATTGAAGCTGTCAACTTCGACTGTGGTGGATGCCTATGAGCGTCTCGTCGCCGAAGGGGCGATCCTGGCGCGGCCGGGCTCGGGATTCTACGTCGCCAACCAGGCAGCCCCCTTTGCGCTCGCCGAGACCGGGCCGAAGCTCGACCGCGCCGTCGATCCGTTCTGGATATCCCGGCAATCGCTGGAGGCAGATGAAACCGACCTGAAGCCCGGCTGCGGCTGGCTGCCGCCTTCTTGGCTGCCGGCGGAAGGCATGCGCCGCGGGCTGAGGACCCTTGCCCGCGCCGACGGGCCGGCGCTTGCCGAGTACGGCTCGCCACTCGGCCTGCCGCCGCTGCGCCAGCTGATTTCGCGGCGTATGGGCGAACGCGGCATCGAAGCCTCCCCCGACCAGATCATGCTCGCCGATTCCGGCACGCAGGCAATCGATCTGCTCTGCCGCTTCCTGCTGGAACCCGGCGACACGGTGCTGGTCGACGACCCCTGCTATTTCAATTTTCATGCGCTGCTGCGCGCCCATCGGGCAAAGATCGTTGGTGTGCGCTACACGCCGTCCGGTCCCGATATCGATCTGTTTGCCCACGTCGTCGCCGAACACCGGCCGCGGCTCTACATCACCAACTCCGCCATCCATAATCCGACGGGCGCAACGCTTTCCCCGGTGACGGCCCACCGGCTTCTGAAACTCGCCGACCAGTTCGACCTCACCATCATCGAGGACGATATCTTCACCGATTTCGAATATACGCCGGCGCCTCGCCTTGCCGCCTTCGACGGGCTCGATCGGGTCATTCACATCGGCAGCTTTTCGAAGACTTTGTCGGCCTCGGCCCGCTGCGGCTTCGTCGCCGCCAAACCGGAATGGATCGACGGCCTGACCGATCTCAAGATCGCCACCTCCTTCGGCGGCGGCCGGCTGACGGCCGAACTGGTGCTGAACGTCTTGAGCGACGGCAGCTATCGCAAACATACGGAAATGCTGAGACAACGGCTCTCCCGGGCGATGAGCGAGGTCTCTGCCAAGCTGAAGGCTTTGGGGATAACACCGTGGCTGGAGCCCCAGGCCGGCATGTTCCTTTGGTGCCGCCTGCCCGACGGCATCGATGCGGCTGATGTGGCACGCGCCGCCTTGGAAAAGAAGATCGTGCTGGCCCCCGGCAACGCCTTCAGCCTGTCGCAATCGGCGACGAATTTCATGCGGTTCAATGTGTCGCAGATGCTCAATGCGCGCGTGTTCGAGGTGCTGGGGGAGGTGTTGGGGAGCCAGGGGACGTCAGGCCGGGATTGAGCCGAGACGCTGCGGGCAACGGCTTGCGGCATCCGCGGTCACCTTGCACCAACCTCTCCTCCGTCATTCCTGCGCTTGTCACACGGCGCAGACGCGCCGTGGCTTGGATTCCTGTGACAAGCACAGGAGTAACGGAGGAGAGGTTAGGCGCTAGTCGATGCCGGTCCAGGGCCGCGCGGCACGCCCTTCATCGTCGCCCAAACCATACCTCAAAACGACCGATTGACCGCCTTGTCGTTCTCCAGCCGCGTCACGCAGCCTTCGAGCTTGGCGAGCAGCAAGTCGAAGTCGAGCGGCTTCGTCAGGTAGTCCGCCGCCCCGGCGCGAAGGCCCGCAAGCGTGTTTTCGCGGTCGGTCAGCGCTGTCAGCAGGATGAAGGGGATGTTGGAGAGCTCGGGGTGGTTGATCTGAATTTCGGCGAGAAGCTGGTGCCCGTCCATGACCGGCATGGAAATATCGCTGATGACGATGTCGGGCCATTTCGACAGGATCATTTCGAGCCCTTCGGCGCCGTTTGAGGCCTCGAGCGTCCTGTAGCCGGCTTCGGTCAACTCCTCGACAAGGAGGTTCCGGATCTCGACTTCATCTTCTATGCACAGGACTGTAACCATAAGCTTTTCCCTAAGCTGCGACGTGTTGATCCGACAATAGAGACCCTATTGGCAGACGAATGATAAATGTTGTGCCCTTGCCGAGCTTGCTCGTCACCTCGACGGTGCCGCCATGCAGTTCGACGACCTGCTTGACAACGTTGAGCCCGATGCCGGTTCCGGCAATGCCCGTCGCGCTGCGGGCGCGGTAATAGGGCTGAAACAGCTTCGGCAGATCATCCGCATCCATGCCGATGCCGCTGTCGGCAACGGCGATCTCCAGCGTCTTTTCATCAACCCGGGCGCGAACATAGATATCAGGTGCATTGGGCGAATATTTGACGGCGTTCGAAATCAGGTTGGTAAAGACCTGCTCCATCGCGCTGCGGTCGAATGTCAAACCCTCGGGTATCGGCTCGAGATCGAGATGGAACAGATGCGAGCGGCTGAGGTGGTGCTGTCTGTCGCAGCAGGTGACGAGCAAGGCTTTCAGATCGCCCTCGCTCCGCTTCAATGTAATCTGTCCGGTTTCGAGCCGGCCACTGGCGAGGATACTCTCCATCAGATCGACCATGCGCACCACCGCGCTGCGGATCACGCCGGCTTTTTCGTGGACGTAATCGCCGCTGACATTGGTGGTCGAGCGGCAGAGCCGCTGAGCCGCGGCGTCGATGATTGCGAGCGGCGTGCGAAACTCGTGCGACGCCATGGCGACGAACTGGCGCTGGAGCGCATTCACCTGGCGTTCGTGCACCAGCAGCCGGTCCAGCTCCTCCCTCTGCCGTTCGATCTCGGCCGTTCGATCGGCCACCATTTCTTCCAGATGGTTGCGGTGGTGGGTGAGCTCAGCCTGGCTGTCCAGCAGGGTCAGCGAGGTCCGATGCAGACCGCGTCCGAGCCAGAAGACGACAGCGATCAGCAGCGCCAAGCAGCCAAGCCCAGCCGGCGCGATCTGTTGAAAGAGCATGAATCCGGGCAGGATCGGTGGCCAGACGAGATAACCGATCGTGCCGCCGTCATGGGACAAGACCGGCACCTGGGCCCGTTCGTCATTGCTTTTCGGCGCGAAATGCAAGCCTTCGAGGCGCGCATAATGGGCGATGCTTTCAGCGGCTTTTCCATCGATGAACTTGACCGAGACGGCGATGAACTCCTGGCCCGCCTCGATCTGCATTCTGGCCGAGCTCGGCAGAATGGGCCGCGCGCTTGCGATCGCCGGCCGATTGCCGATCATGATCGTGCGAACCGTCGCCAGCTGACCAAGCGGTTTGGCGCCGGGCTTTGCCGCCTGCTCGACGAGAACCGCGCGCATCTCTCCGGCAAGCGCGGTCATTTCTCGGCCGTCGTCGCTGCCAAACCGCGGCGGCATGGCATCCGCGCCGTCGCGGAATGCAAACATCAGGCGATTGGTATCGTCGAAGATATAGGTCCGGTCATGCCCGAAATACTGGCTGGTCCACCGGCCGATATTGTCGAGCAGCCATTCATGGTTCCGCTGCTTGGCATAAAGGAAGGCGTCATCCCATTTGGCAACGCTTTCCTGTTCCCGGGGAAGCGCCGCGATCTGCTCCTCCAGTCCCTGCCGGACAAAGTCGGCCTGCCGGCGCAGCGAGAGATCATCGACCTTTATGGCGGCGAGCCACGCAAATCCGCACAGCAACACAGCCGCCGCACTGGTGAGTGTCACCAAGACGAATGTAATGTGGGATGTTAGCCTGACCTTCAATATCTGCAACCTTTTGACGGCGCCCGCTGCCGAGAAATTGACACGCAAAGGTTGACGTACCGTGAATTATGCGCTCCCCTGCACCCCGACTGTCTCCGAAGGCATTCGCGACATTCGAAGGAGAAGCGCATGGACGCCGCCGCGTCGGAAACGTCAGACATCAGGATCGAACCGATTGCTGCCGCGCACATCGACAGCTTTCATCGCGCGCTCGACGTCGTCGCGCGGGAGAAAAAATACCTGTCAATGCTTGAGGCGACGCCGCTTTCGGAAACGCGCGCCTTCGTGATGGGCATGATTGCAAAAGGCAATCCGCAGTTCGTGGCTATCGCGCAAGACGAGGTCGTCGGCTGGTGCGACATCGACCGGCATTTCTTCCCGTCGCACGCCCATCGCGGCAAGCTCGGAATGGGGATTCTTCCCGCCTATCGCAGCCAGGGTCTCGGACGAAAGCTCATCGAGACCACGTTGAGAGCCGCCCAGGAGGCCGGCTTTCTCCGGGTCGAACTCGATGTTTACCAGGACAATCGGCGGGCGATCGCCCTCTATGAAAAAATGGGGTTCGTGCGCGAGGGGATAATCCGGCGCGCCGCGCGTATCGACGGCCGGTTCATCGATGCGATCGGCATGGCGCTCTTGTTCGATGAGGATGGGCCGGCATAAATCGGAGTATCGTCAGCGTTTTTGGACAATAGCGCGGCAATCGATTGGATCGGCGCAGCGCTCAGAAACCCATCCTTAGGGGCCAGCGAAAAGGCTTCTGGTCGAGTGAATCGCGAACCTGGCGGCAGGCACGAACACTTTCGTCGTTCTAACGATCGGGCTTTTATAGATGTGCGCAAATCGGCTAAAGGGATTTCGAACAAGCCGTGGGCACTGTTTAGGACGCCCAGCTCGCCGTCAGGGTTCTTTCGCCCGGCCTGCTCCTATCGGGCGAAAGCCTCGAACGGATTATCGTGGGTCAGGCGCATCAGCGTCCCGTCGTCCACGCCTCGCCGTGTTAGCTCGGGCAGCAGGACCGTGGAAAGATGGGTGTAGGGCTTGGGTGTCCCGCCCATCGGCAGCGCCGGATCGTACCAGCCCCGGTCATGGCTCAACAACAGGCGGTCGCCGCAACCAGCCTCCAGCGCCCTGATCACCAGCTCGGCCACTTCGTCGTCCCCGGCCCGGCCGACATGGTCATACTCGATCCACGCACCTCGCTCGGCAACGGCAAGATTATAGGCGAAGTCTTTTTCTTCCTGCGTGTGAATCGAGATGAACCTATCGGCCCGATAGCCTTCCGCCTCGATGACATCGAGCTGATCCATGACGACCCGTCCCCTGATCGTATGACTGCCGATGACGGCGTCCGTCTGGGCAGCGGCGCGCGCCGCTGCCCGCAGGATTTTCGTCTCGAGCGCCGTCATGCCGTCATCACCGGCGCTGAGCTTGATCCAGCCGGCCTGGAACCCGATCTCGTCGATCTGCTCCGTCAGCTCGCGCAGCATCCACGCCTCCAGCTCCTGCTCGGACGCATGGCGGACCCATTCGGGAATCCAGGGTTCACGGTAATTGCCGGTGGGAACGACGATCGGAAAATCCGTCGCAATTGACACGGCAAGATCGATATCCGCACGGCGTCCAACGCCGCCCGTTGAGCATTCGACCAGTGCCGTCACCCCGAGCTTCTTGATGCGCTCGATTTCAGGCGCCATCAGCCGAACAACGTCTTCGGTTTCTGCGTCGGCATAACCGGGCTGGTCGGGTGTCCTGAGGTCGACGAAGACGTGCTCGTGCGGCAGGATCATCCCAAGTTCGGATTTGCTCTTGGGCCCGAGCGTCGTGCGCAGAAATTTCAAAGTCTTCCCCCGGTCACGCCAGCTTTGCGTCCAGGCCGATACCGAAGCCTCGACACTGCCGCCAAACTAGATCGTCAGGTCAGGAAATCAATCGCTCACCCGATCGAAATTCTGACAACTAGACCTGGATGCCGACGATTTTGGAGCCGATTTCTAGGCGCGCTAACTATCGCTTGGGGAGAGTTATGCCGCATCGGCCGCATCTATTTCCCTTTCGGCCGGCTGATGGCGCGGATCTTGCCGCTGCCGCCGCCTCCACAGAAGAAGCAGTCGCCGCCGTCGGATTCGAGGCCGGAGACGCCGGCGCCTTCGGGCATGTCCAGCCGCTCGAGCACCTCTCCGGTTTCCGGATTGATGCGCCTGACGTCGCTGTCGTCGCCCTCCCAGGTGCCGTGCCAGAGCTGGCCGTCGACCCAGGTCACGCCGGTGACGACGCGGTTGGATTCGATGGTGCGGAGGATTTTGCCGGTTTCCGGATCGATCTGATGGATCCTGCGGCCGCGATGCTGGCCGACCCAGAGCGTGCCCTCGGCCCAGGCGAGGCCGGAATCGCCGCCATTGCCGGGTGCCGGGATGGTGGAAAGGATATGGCCGGTCTTCGGGTCGATCTTGTGAATGACGTCCTCGGCGATCTGGTAGAGAAACTCTCCGTCGAAAGCCGTCCCCGCATGCGACGCGACCTCGATGGAGCGCACCACCTCGCCGCTTGCGGGATCGAGCGCGTTCAGTCTGTCGCCCGAGGCAAACCAAACGTGCTGGCCGTCGAACGTGACGCCGTTGACGCGCTCAGCGCCGGGAAAAGGCCCATATTCACGCAGGATATTCGCAGCTGATTTTTTCATCTCTTCCTTCCCTGTTACTCCGATCATCCTAATCGCTCGGCAGCGGCCCGGGGAGTAACAAGATCGTCGGGAAACCAGGCAGCGGCGGGCTCATCCAGCGCCGTGCCCGCCCGCGCCCCAGCGATTGCACCTTGCCTTCGCCGGCGAGAGAATCCAGCGCCCGCTGCACCGTGCGGGGGCTCGCCGCAAGCGCAATCGCCAGCGCCGAACTCGACCACGCCTCCCCGTCGGCCAGAAAAGCGAGCACCGCTCCATGCGCCCCTTCGACGATTGGCGCCAGCACGGCAATCTCCGGGGCGCCGCGCGGCGAAAGCGCAAAGCCGCGCTTTGTCGCCGCAACCTCCGCCAGTCCCCGCAGTTCAGCGCGCAGCCGGCCGATCTCGACCCGCAGCCGGGCGCGATGCGATTCATCGGCATGTTTGCCACGGAAGGCGCGGGCAATCAGCGTACCCCTTGCCACATCCCCCGGCCAGGCTTCGGCGAGCGTGCGGGCAAGTGCAAACAGCACCGGCCGCGTCGCGAGCGGGACGGCGGCGCCCGCGGTCCACACCACATGGCGGCAGGCATCGACGACGAGCGTGCCGGAGGAAAGCAGCGCTTCTACCTCGGCGAGCAACAGCGGACGTTCTTGACCGTGCGAGATCAGCCGCGCCGCCGGGGTGTCGAGCACCAGCGCGGCGGTTTCGACCTCCGCCGTCAAAGCGGGGATCGCGGCAGCCCGCGCCGAAAGCCTTGCCCGGTCGAGGGCGGCGCGCGCTGCCTGCGTCTGCAGGCGCCGAACGGCGATGCCCGCCGCCACCAGTTCGTGGGCAGTCCGCAGCGCCGGCGGCAGCGGCGCCGGATCGAGTGCTGCGAGCGCGCGCTCGGCCTCATCGAGGCGGCCGATCAGCACCAGCCTGCGAATGGCCACATTGCCCGCATGGGCGGCATTGACCCTGTCGTCATGCGCTTCCAGCACCCTGCGCGCCGATTCCAACACCTTCGGCGGCCAGATGAGATCGCGTGAGACCAGCGCGATCTCGGCTTCGGCGACCACGCATCGCGCCCGCGCCACCGCCTCCCGCGGTCCGAAGGCGCGCGCCGCACTCTTCAACAGCGCCTTGGCGCGGACGAGATCACCAAGCTGGGCCATTGCAATGCCGCGCAGCGCCAGCGCCGGCGCGTCGTCGCGCAGCGCCACCCGCTTCAGCGCGCCAAGCGCATCGCCCGATGCCAGCGCCCTTGCGGCCGCTGTGATCAACGAGTCCATTCAAATCCCGTCACACTTGTCACTCCCGCCATTTCGCTGCCCGGCCGTAATCTGCTTGGGACCGGCAGGCAACCCGCGCCGGATGCTACGACGATAGACAGGCAAAGGAGAAGACCCCATGACGGCACAACTCAACGCAACGCGCCAGCAATGGCTGGCAGCAAGGCTCGATCTACTCGAGGAGGAGAAGGAATTGACCCGGCGGAGCGACGCGCTGGCGGTCAAGCGCCAGCAATTGCCGCGTGTTGGGATCGATAAGGAATACCGCTTCGACACCGAAAGCGGCAACATCTCGCTGAAAGAGCTCTTCGGCGGCCGTTCACAGCTTCTCGTCTATCACTTCATGTTCGGCCCCGATTATACCGCCGGATGCCCGTCCTGCTCCTCGATCGCTGACGGTTTCAACGGCGTCTTCGTCCATCTCGAGAACCACGATGTCGCCTTCTGGGCGGTGTCGCGCGCGCCGCTCACAAAGCTTCAGGCATTCAAGCAGCGCATGGGTTGGAGCTTCCCCTGGGCCTCGTCCTTCGGCAGCGATTTCAACGGCGATTTTAGCGTCTGGTTCAGTGCCGAAGATCAGCGCCGGGGCGATATAGAATACAATTACCGGCTCGAGCCGCCCGCCCCCGAACCGCTCGCCGGCCAAACCGTGCAGCAATGGCAGCAGCCGGAGGGAGAAGGCCCGGTCGCCCAAATCGCCGCCATGACCGGCACCGATGTCATGACCTACACCCGCGACCGGCCTGGAGTCAGCGCCTTCGAACTCGTCGACGGTAGGGTCTATCATAGCTATTCCAGCTATGCCCGCGGGTTGGACGGACTGTGGGGCATGTATCAATGGCTCGACCGCGCGCCCAAGGGCCGTAACGAAACCGGCATCTGGTGGCGCCATCACGACCGCTACAGCAAGGAGTAACGGCGATGCTGCGTTCCGCCCACACCGCAAAGAGAGGCGATGGCAACGCGCCTCTCAACGACGCCGAATGGCTGTCGCTGGCAGCCGCCGACGAAGTATCAACCGGTAAGCCGAGCGGGAGGATGACCAACCCGGCCGGCAGCATCGCCGCCCATGCCGCCGACCGGCTATCCCTCGCCGCCGCCCCGACATTCGCGCTCATGGCGCTGCTGACGGCCACCACCGGCAGCGCCGACACGATCTGCACCGCGACGCCGAATGCTTTCCCGATCGGCGGAATGGTCCCGATGTACCTGCTGATGAGCGGCTTCCACGTGGCGCCCTGGCTACGCCTGGCCGCCGGCTGGCGAGGCATGGGCCGAAGGTGATGGTGCCAACGTCGCGACACCTCTCTTCCGTCATCCTGCCCTCGGGCTTTAACCGAGGGATGTCACAGGAATGACGGAGATGGGGGTGCGTTCCCGCTGCTCCACTCCGCCGTCTCTGACTTTACACCCTAACCGACGCGACCAGCTTCATGCCCTCACCTCGATAAAGTCGATCGGCCCGCCGGCAACCTCGTCGTCGAACACAGCACAGGAAAGCTTGCCGCCGAAGACGCAGCCGCTATCGATATTGGTGCGGTTTCCTGTCGTCACCGGGTTAGACAGTGAGGGAGTATGGCCGTGGACCAGATGTTTGCCCCAATAGTCGCTGGACTCACCGGGCGGGAACCGTAGCCAGAGAAGATCGAGCTTGGTCTGCCGTTCCAGCGGAAATTCCGGAACAACGCCGGCATGGACAAAGATGCGATATCGATCAACATGCATAAGCGGACGATCACCAGCCCATTGCAAATGCTGAGGCGGAACCCTGCCATCATAGGACATTTCGGTTTCAAGTCCGCCATTGCTGATCCATACGGGTCTGTCGTCGCTATCGGCATATGCAGCGACCATCATGTCTTCATGATTACCTTTCAGGCAGATCCAGCGCCACGGGCCGGCCGGACCGGCAATGAGCCGGTCGAGGACGCTTTTGCTGTCTGGCCCGCGATCGATATAGTCGCCAAGGAAAACGACTGTGCCCTTGGACGCGTATGTCTCGATGCGATCGATCATGCTGTCGAGCGGATCGATGCAGCCGTGAATATCGCCTATGGCAAACGTGTAGCGCATGTTCCAAGCCTCTCGGCTGCGATGTGACGGCCGGCGATCAAGGACGAAAAGGCGCGCGAGGGCATGGCGCGGAGGCTCACGCCCCCTCCGCCGTCCGTCGCATCATAACAAACGCAAACCCCGGCGCCATCTCCGATTGTCTTCCAGGCCGGAATTGTGTCATGACCTGACAACGCAACAGCGCAAGGTGCGGCATTAACATGAAGAAGATCGGGTTCCTTTCGTTCGGGCACTGGACGCCCTCGCCGCAATCGCAGACGCGCTCGGCGGGCGATGCCCTTCTGCAGTCGATCGACCTTGCCGTCGCGGCCGAAGAACTCGGTGCTGACGGGGCGTATTTTCGCGTGCATCATTTCGCCCGCCAGCTCGCCGCGCCCTTCCCGCTACTATCGGCCGTCGGCGCGAGAACCAGCCGGATCGAGATCGGCACCGCCGTCATCGACATGCGTTACGAGAACCCGCTCTACATGGCCGAGGATGCGGGTGCCGCCGACCTCATCGCCGGCGGCCGGCTGCAGCTCGGCATCAGCCGCGGTTCGCCCGAGCAGGTGATCGATGGCTGGCGCCATTTCGGCTATGCCCCATCGGAAGGTCAGGACGAGGCCGAGATGGCCCGCCGCCACGCCGAAGTGTTTCTTGAGGTGCTGCGCGGCGAAGGCTTTGCCAAACCCAACCCGCGGCCGATGTTTCCGAACCCGCCCGGCCTTCTGCGTCTCGAGCCGCATTCCGAGGGCCTGCGCGAGCGGATTTGGTGGGGCGCAAGCTCCAATGCCACCGCCGTCTGGGCGGCCAAGCTCGGCATGAACCTGCAGAGCTCGACGCTGAAGGACGACGAGACGGGAGAGCCGTTCCATGTCCAGCAGGCCGACCAGATTCGTGCTTACCGTGAGGCCTGGAAGGCCGCCGGCCACACCCGCCAGCCGCGCGTCTCGGTCAGCCGCAGCATCTTCGCGCTCGTCGACGACCGCGACCGCGCCTATTTCGGCTATGGCAGCGACGAGGACGACAAGATCGGTTTCATTGACGAGAAGACCCGGGCGATCTTCGGCCGCAGCTATGCCGCCGAGCCCGACATTCTGATCAAACAGCTTGCCGAAGACCAGGCGATCGCTGAGGCCGACACGCTGCTGCTCACCGTCCCCAACCAGCTCGGCGTCGCTTACAACGCCCATGTCATCGAGGCAATTCTGACCCACGTCGCTCCGGCGCTTGGCTGGCGCTGACGCTCGCCAAAGCACCGGGCGCTCACATTCGCCTGTATCTGGCGCGGAATTCGCGGGGACTGCAGCCCTCGCGCTCGTGGAAGACCCGTGAAAAATAAAAGGGGTCATCCAGACCGATCATGGCGGCAACCGCTTCGATTTTTTCGTCGGTGGTGGCCAACAGCTGTTTGGCATGGTCCATGCGCGCCCGAAGCTGAAATGCCTTGGGCGGCAGTCCTGTTTCCAGCGTGAACCGCCGGCGCAATGTTGCCGGAGACATACCGTGCTCGGCGGCAAAGGCGGCAAGGTCGAGCGGTTGCATCGCCCGCCGCCGTAGCGTTTCCACGATCACGGCCATGGCGGGCCTCTCCTGGCGCCGATCCGCCGCTCCAATTGCCTGTCTGGCGGCTGATATGACGATGCGATGCAGCATCAGTGCCGCCGACGCCTGTCCCAGATGGGTATCGTCGAGCAGATCGGCATGGAGCATCCCGAAGAGCCGCGCCACTTCATCGAGGCGATGCAAGGTCACGACGGGATGCCGTTCGCCAATGATCCTCAGCCTGACGAAGTCCCGCGTGAAGGATCCTTCGAAAAGCGCCCAGCGCTCGTCCCAGCCGCCTTCGTCGGGAGCGTAGGAATGCGCGCGGTTGGGAAACAGCCAGAACAGGGCAGGCCCGGTCAGGCTGAAGCGGCCGCTGGCGGCGGTCTCCAGCCAGCCCTGCCCGCGCTCCACCAGCACGACGGCGAAACTCGGAAGTTTCCGGTCGGTCACCGCATGGCGGGCATGCTGCCTGCCGCTTCCGGTGACCGCCAGTCCGCCGGCCGCGCCAAGCGGCGTTCTGTAAATGGCCTCGGCCTGTTTCATGATGAGCGAAAAGTCCAGCTACCAGTTTCCTCTATGTCGGTTATTCCTGCAGATCAGATAATTAAGCGCAACTCAATTCAAGCTGGGGAAGGCTGAAATGTCGATTGCCGCCGAAGCCGTGCAGGCCCGAACACCGGAATTTCCCCTGACCGCCCACGGCAAAACCTTGACTGCGGAGCGGATCGGCTGGCTCACGCCGACCGATCCCGCCATCGGCGTCGACGCCATCCGCCGCCGCTACCAGAACGACGGCTATGTTTGGCTGAAGGGCCTCCTGCCGCGGGCCGATGTCATCGATTTCCGTGGCTGGGCGTTCGAGCGCCTCGCGGTGACAGGATTGGTCGAGCCCGGCAGCGATTTTTCGCAAGGGATTGCGTCGGCCGCCAGCGTCGACTGGAGCCTGGCGGACCGGCGCCTGATGTCGCTTGTCCGCTCCGCCGCCTATGAAGGTTTTTGCGCGCAGCCGCCGCTTACCCGCTTCATGGACGAATTTCTGCAGGGCATCTCCTATCTGCACAAGCGCAAGATCATGCGTTTCACCCAGCCGGGAACGCCGACGGCCACACCCGCTCACTACGATCTCGTTTATCTCCGCGGCGGCACCAGTCGCCTGGTGACGGTATGGATCCCGATCGGCGACATCCCTGCCGAGATGGGCGGCCTCGTCTACCTCGAAGGTTCGCACGCGCTTGGAGTCAAGATGGAGGCGAAGTTCCAGGCCGCAAGCGGCGATCTTTCTCCGGAAGAGCGGATCAGCGCCTATAACAGCCACATGACGGAAGGCGGCTGGGTCTCGAAAGATCTTCCCGATATGGCGAAGCGCTTCGACACCCGCTGGCTCGCCGCCGATTATGAGGCCGGCGACGTTGTGCTGCACTCGCCCTACATGATCCACGCCTCAACCACCAACCAGAACAGCAGCCGGCGGCTGCGCCTTTCCACCGACATCAGATATCAGAATGTCGACGACGAGATCGACGCCCGATGGAACAACCATTGGAGCCTCGGCGATATGCTGTAGCCCGGCTTCAGCGCCCCGGCAGCGAAGCGTCGGGACCTTACTGCCGCCGTGAGCGTTGATGGTCCAAGCCTTGAATCGGTTGCATGACTGACCGACTTATGGCTGGGACCGAACCGCTCGAGTTGCCTGATGCCGCGCACGAACCTGAACGATATCCTGATCTTCATGGCCGTCGTCGATGCCGGAAGTTTTATCGCCGGCGGCCAGGCCATGGGCCTGTCCCGCTCGGCGGCCGGAAAGGCCGTCATCCGCCTCGAAGACCGGCTCGGCGCACGTCTGCTCAACCGCACGACGAGAACGCTGAGCCTGACCGATGAAGGGCGGGTCTTTTACGAGCGCGGCCTGCAGATCCTTGCGGCGGTCGATGAGGCGGAAGCGAGTCTGGGAGGCCAGAGCGGCATGCCGCGCGGCCTTCTCAGAGTGACTGTACCCGATGCCTTCGGCCGGCTCGTCGTGATGCCGCTGCTGGAAAAATATCTTCGGGCCTGGCCCGACATCCAGGTCGAGGTGAGCTTTACCGATCAACTCTCCGACATCATCGAGGACGGCTTCGATCTGGCGATCCGTATCGGCGCCGCGGCGTCGGATACCCGGCTGGTCTCGCGCGTGATCGCCACCTACAAGACACGCCTCTGCGCCTCGCCTTCCTATCTCGCCGCGAACGGCGAGCCACGCGAAATCGACGATCTCGCAGCCCACGACTGCCTGATTTTCGCCAACCGCAATCAAAGGCAAGGCTGGCGTTTTCGTGGCAAGGGCGGTGCCTGGATCAAGGCGCAGGGGCGCAGCCGCCTGAGGCTCGACAACGGCGAGGCGATCCGCGACGCTGCCCTGGCGGGATTGGGTATCGCGCTCCTGCCCGATTTTCTCATCGGCGGCGATCTCGCCGCCGGGCGTCTTCGGCAGGTCCTGCCCGACCTGGAAGCCGATGACGCCAAGATCGTCACGCTCTATCCCGACAAGCGCCTGCTGGAACCGCGCATCCACCGTTTCGTGGATCTGATAGTCGAGGCGCTGGGACACGAGAGATCGGGCGCGCGCTCATCGCCTTGATACGGAAGCACCAACATCGGCAACCGCCCTGTCGAAACCGCGGAAACTTTTCAAGGCAAGGGGAAAGAGAGTGGCGACGAGATAGGCAAACCCGGTGAGCAGCAGCGCCGCGGCAAGACCGATCGTGCTGATCAGCGTACCGCCGACAAGGCCGCCGAAGGGAATGAGGGCGAAGCAGAGGGCGGTATTCAATGCGATGACGCGGCCGGTCAGCGGCTTGGGGATGCGCTCGAAGATCACCGCCGACAGGATCGGGTTGAGAAAGCCCGAGGCGAATCCCCCGATGGCCAGGGTCGTAAAGACAAGACCGAGCGGCGCATCCAGCGCAGTAACGAGAAAACGCGGAAAGCCGGTCAACAGGAATGCCACGGTATAGACGATCAGGCGCGGCATCCGTTCGCCGATTGCTGCGGCGATCGCCGCACCTGCGATCGATGCGCCGGCGAATGCCGCAAACATCGCTCCCAGCAGTTCCGGACCATGGCCGGAATCACGTGTCCAGACAGGCAGCAGCACCGCATGATAGGCCTGATCCAGCAGGTTGGTGATCGCCACCATAACGACGATGCTGACGAGCACAGCATCGCCGCGCAGAAAGCGCCAGCCTTCGCGGAGATCGTCGAGATAAGAAGGCCTCTCGGCCGGTCGGGCGCCGGATAGCTCTGGCGTGCGCCGCATATCGGGGATGCCGACGGCAACGATCAGCGCGGCCGCGGCGAAGGTGGCGGCATTGACGAGGAGCGCCTGACCCGGGCCGATCAGGCCAATCAGCGCCCCGGCTCCGGCCGCACCCGCCGTCGAGGCCAGCCGCTCAATGGCGCTGGCGACGCCAGTCACCCGTTCGAGCGACACATTCGCGAGCCTGGCGATATCGGGAACCATCGCCTGCTTGGCGGCGTCGGAAGGCCCACGCAGCACGCCCATGGCAAAGACGGCAGGCAGCAGCACCGGCATGCCGAGCAGGCCGAAAAAATCGAGCAACGGCACCAACGCCACCACGGCCACCGAAACGCTATCGCAGACGATGGCCATGCGCTTGGCGCCGACGCGGTCGATCAGCGGCCCGCCGAGCGCCTTGGCGACGACATAGGGCAGCATCTCCATCATCGCCGTCACGCCGGTCAGGACAGGGCTGCCCGTCGTGCTCAACACCAGCCAGGGAATGGCGATGGTCGACAGCCGCGTGCCGGAAAGCGAACATGTCTCGGCAGCAGCGAGCGCCAGGAAAGGCCCAGCCTTCCTCACGCCTCGTCCTCCCCTTCGCGATGCGGAAGGCGGCCCGGATAGGGGAAGGCGTGCAGCATGACATAGAAAGGAACCATGTCGGAATTCCGGGACGCCGCCTCGCCCAGCGGCGGAGCCGCCCGCATCGCTTCCAGGATGATGTCGGTCAGCCGTTTCGTCAGAGCCTCGGCCTGTGGCGCCGTCATCGGAATAATGATGTCGTCGGCAGTCGTCGCCTTGCGCCATTCGGCCGGCAGTTCGGCATATTCCTCGAGCGCCTGCTGCATCTGGCCGACCTGCAGCGAGAGCGCCGCCTGGTTGAAAGCGAGGTCGAGATCGAGCGCCTCCCCCTCGGCTTCGCTCGGCGGCACCGAGGTCAGCTCATGGCTGGCGCGCCACCAACGGTCTCGCCGTGAGGCATGCGGCGCCTCCTCGATGAAGCCATATTGGGCAAGCTGGCGCAGATGATAGCTCGTCGCGCCGCTGTTCAGGCCGAGCCGCGCGGCAAGCTGCGTCGCCGTGGCAGGTCCATCGATCCTCAGCATGCCGAGCATGCGCAGCCGGACGGGATGAGCCAGCGCCTTCAGCGCGGTCGGTTCGGGCACGACGCGGCTGACGATGCGGGAGGCGGCGGTATCTGCGGCAGGTTTCGGGTGCGGATGTTTCATGCTTCAAGAATATATTTGCAAACATATCTTTGCAAATATTTCTTTGCAAAAGCGATGCGTCTGCCCGCAGGCTCAATCCTCCCGCAGGGTGAAGACCGCGCAAGGATCGGCGATGCCGCGCAGGGTATGCTCTCCGAGCGGCATCAAGGGCGTCCCCGTGTTGGCCGCCACCGCGCCTGAGATCAGCACAGTTCGGCCGAGCGGCTTGCAGAGCCCTTCCAGCCGGCTGACCAGGTTGACCGCAGGGCCGATGGCGGTAAAGTCCAGCCGGTCGGCCGCGCCGATATTGCCCCACAGAATCTCGCCGAAATGCAGCGCCGCGCCGAACGGCAACGGTGCCAGCCCCTGCGCCTGGCGCACCTGGTCGAGATGAACCATGCCGGCGCGGCTGGCGGCGACCGCCCGCAATGCGGCCTCGCAGGCCTCCCGGTCTCCTTCGATCGCTCCGCCAGAAGCCGCCGTCACCGGAAAGATCGCCAGCACGCCGTCACCGATGAATTTCAGCACCTCGCCGCCGAAGGCGTGCACTGCGCCTGCGACGCGGTCGAAATAGGCGTCCAGCGCGGTGATCATCTGGTGAGGATCGGTCACCTCGGAGAGCGCGGTGAAATCGCGCAGATCGGCGCAAAGAAGAGCGGCTCGGATGGTCTCGCCGGTGCCGCGGGCTAGCGCGCCGGCCTGCACTCGGGCCGCACTGCGCCGGCCGAGATAGGCTTCGAGGAGCGCGGCCCGCGCCTCCCGCGCAGCAAGTGCGGCAAGCGGCGCAGCGGCAAAACGCGCGACCTCGCGCAGCAGGCTGATCGCGGCCGGGCCGAATGCGCTGTTTCCTGCCCCGCTGGCAACCCCCGCCCAGCCGAGCAGCGGGCCGTCCGATGCCTGATTATCCTGTGCTGGCCCGATCCTGGTCTCCCACACCGGCCCCAGCCCGGCCAGCCACTCGCGCCCGGCTTCGCTCTGCGGAGTGGCGGCAAAGGCCAATGCCTCGATGACCGCCTCGGTCTCGGCCCGCCACAGCCAGGTGCGCCGCGCGATGATCGGATGCGGCACCGATAGCGTCAGCGCGCCGCCCGAAAGCGGCAGGCCCTCAGCCAAAAGCCGGCGCCCGAGCTCGGCCAGAAACCGTTCGGGACCGGGCGAGGCACCGGCCTCGTCAACCAGCCAGGCAAGGGGAGACGGCAGATCCATGCTGCAACATGACACCGCCCCGGGACGTCCGCAAGGATGCCTTCAGGAGCCTATCGACACCTTGAGCCCTTCCTGCGCAGACAATTCCTGTCGCGAACCTTCCATCACGGGGAAAAGCGAAAAATAACGCTTTAAACTTGCGCCGTTTTGATTTCATTATGCGGCCGTTCGTCATCGTGTGATTGAGGGGTACGATGGGCACGATATTCTGGCCGAAAGATCCGCTGGATGGGAATGACATGACGCTGCTGACGTCGATCCTTCGGCGGTGGTGCGAAAGGTATCAGGTCGAGCTGACGGCGGAGGAAAGCAGCCGCAAGGCAAAGGAACTCGTCGAATGGTTCGAATTCGGCGTCAAGGATCCGATCGAGCTCGCCGAACTGATCGACGACAAGCACTGGCTCGTCAGCAGGATCTGACACACGGGCTGCGGAAATTTCATAGGAAAAGGCCGGGCGAAACATCGCACCGGCCCTCGTCAACTTGGCTCTAACCAAGGCTTTTAGTCATCATCCCGCCAGCGACGGTCGCGATCCCAGCGCCGCTCATGGCTCCAGCGCGGGCCGTCCCAATCGCGGTGACGTCGCTCCCAGCCCCAACGCGGCGGGCCACCGTAAAATGCCACCGGCGGCGGGCGTCGCCAATTCGGCCGGCATTCACCCCAGCGGGTCAGATGCCAGCCGCGGCCGCACGCATAGTCGACCTTCGTGACATCGCTTGTGGCTTTGCTCTGGACATTGATTGTCCCCATCGGCATTGCCTCAGCCGTGCCGATCGAGAGGCTGCCAGCGAGCAAGGCAGCCGCGATAGAAAGTGCCTTCATCGAAAACTCCATTTCATCCAGCCGCCCTGATCTTATGGCCGCCAAATTGAACTGGAGATGAACTGCACGTTCATGTTTAGACGAGAAAAACCAGCGTTTTCGGACGCCCGATCAGGGTATCGCCGCACCGCTTTTCCCGCGGCGTCAAGCGCTTGCGGGCGCCCGCTGCCCGTAAAAAATCGTTCATGTTCTGCCGTGAAAACTGTCAGGACCGGGATCGCGCCCGGCGGCGACCTCGGTCAGCCGTCCAAGGTAGTGCGCCCAGCCTTCTGCATGGCCGGCGCATTGATCGGCGCTCGGCAGGCCGCTATGGGTGAGTCGCAGCAGCGTTCCGTCTCCTTGCTCGATCAGGTCGATCTCGACCAGGCTCGACCCCGGCGGAACCACCTCGCTGCCGTCCCAGCCGAAGCTATAGGCAAGGCGATGAACCGGCACCACCTCGCGAAACGAGCCGCGCGCAAAACGAGCGCCGGTGACGTTGACGAGGTAGAGCCCGCCCGGCTGCGGCTCGACCTGAGCCTCGGTTCCCATCCAGCGCAGAATCTTTTCCGGGTCGGTCATCAGCGCAAACACCGCGGCCGGCGGCGCCGCGATATGCGCCTCGCGGTGAACGACGAGGGGATCTTGCATGTCTCTCTCCCATGGTTGTCATGGCCTGCCCTCGCCTCCGGCGGGATCAGCGGGTCATGCTGTGTAGATTGGGTGTCCTCATCGGAATCATGTAGGCAAACGTGTACGTTCAGCAAGGGCGCTCGGGGCGTCATCCTCATATTGCGGACACAGGTAGCCGCTGCTCCTTGCACATTGCAGAAAGCATTTCGCCCTATTGCCAGCCCGCCGCCTTGCCCCTATTGTCCCCGCCGTTCTCAGGGCGGGGTGAAAGTCCCTACCGGCGGTATGCAGTTTCGATTGCGAGCCCGCGAGCGCCTTCTTAAGGAAGGGTCAGCAGATCAGGTGAGATGCCTGAGCCGACGGTCATAGTCCGGATGAAAGAGAACGTGCGTTCCTGCCGCCCTTGCGGCTGTCGGGGACGTTCGTGATCGCCTTGGGTGATGTGTCTGTTCGCCAAAGGAGATTACCATGACACCCACCCGCTACGCCTTTATCAAAGCCAGCTGGCACGCCGACATCGTCGACCGCGCCCTTGACGGCTTCTACCAACTCGTGCCGCCCGAGCAGGTCGATGTGTTCGATGTTCCCGGCGCCTTCGAAATGCCGCTGCTTTCCCGCGATCTTGCCGCAACCGGGCGCTATGCCGCCGTCGTTGCCGCCGCTTTCGTCGTCGACGGCGGAATTTACCGCCATGAATTCGTCGCCCAGGCCGTGGTCGACGGGCTGATGCGCGCCGGCATGGATACCGGCGTGCCGGTGCTGTCGGTTTCGCTGACGCCGCACCAATATCAGGAAACCGACCACCACAAGCAGATCTACCGGGCACACTTCGTCGAGAAAGGGCGGGAGGCCGCAAAGGCCGCGCTGACGATCGGGAAGACACGCGCCGCTCTTGCCGCGTAGCAAGGCTGATCCGCTGAAACCGAGGCGGCGGAACCGATCCCGCCGTCTTCATCAGGCCAATTCCGACAGAATAATTGATTCGACGCCCTCGCCGCGCTGTGGTCCACTCGACCCCGACATGTATCGCCATTCTTAACGCATCCACAACCTCAAGGAGCTGAAGATGAGCAATGCAATGCGCAGTGAACCCCCTATCGAAAATCCGAAAACACGGCCCGTCGACACCAAGCTCGAAGTGGTCGTCATCCCCGTTTCCGACGTCGACCGCGCCAAACGTTTTTACGACGGCCTCGGCTGGCGGCTCGACGCCGACTTCGCCAGTGATGCCGATTTCCGGGTGATCCAGTTCACCCCGCCCGGCTCCGGCTGCGCGATCATTTTCGGCAAGAACATAACCGCAGCCGCACCCGGCTCCGCCCAGGGGCTCTACCTCATCGTCTCCGACATCGAGGCCGCCCGTCGCGATCTCATCGCCCGTGGCGTCGAGGTCAGCGACGTGTTCCATGACGCTGCCGGCGTCTATGCCGGCAAGGACGAACCCTATCTCTTCGGACGGCTGAGGCTCGCCGGCCGCGATCCCGATCACCGCAGCTATCGCTCCTTCGCCTCGTTCAAGGATCCCGACGGCAACGGCTGGCTTTTCCAGGAAGTCACCCAGCGCCTGCCCGGACGCATCGACGCCGACGAGACGGCCTTTGCGACCTCGAGCGACCTTGCGTCAGCGCTGCGCCGCGCGGCCATCGCCCACGGCGAACACGAGAAACGCAACGGCGGCAAACACGACGAGAACTGGCCGGATTGGTACGCCGAATACATGGTCAGCGAACGGGCCGGCCGGGAGCTGCCGTTATAGATGGCGGTAAAGGACGCAGACGCTGGTCGCGTCTGTGTTCCCTCTTAATAATGCTGCAGTCCGCTTGCCTTTCGCTTGCCGCTCAAGGCCAGGCGAAGGACAATAGGAGGCCACACGGCACGTCTTTCATTGTCTCTCGCTTCACCCCGAGCGAAAGCGCCGGCAAGCCACCCCATTATCGGTCAAACATATCCCGCCACTGCTTTTCTCCAATCATGCAGTCTGTCGCCGGCACAGCCCCGGCAATTCTCTGCACCGTTGCCGGCGGGGAAAGGCCGCTGATCTCCAGCACCAGCTTGCGGCGCACGGCAACGGCGAAATCCTCGATCTTGCGCACCGGCAGCACGAAGGCGCCAGGGCCGCCGATCACGCAGTCGGCGTAATATGTGTCGAGCCCGTTGGGGGCATCGGAGGGCCTCAGCATGATGGCAAGGCCGTTGATGATCATGCCGGCTTCAACCGCCTTGTCGCGCGCCGGTGTAACCGGATTGCCGGAATTGTTCGGGCCGTCGCCGGAGACGTCGATCACCTCCCGCCGACCCTGAAACGGGCTGGTCATGATCATGCTGGCGCCCTGGCCGATCGCTGTGGATATCGAAGTGCGCCGTTGCGTGGCGATCGGCCGGGCTTCGATCTTGCCGGCAAAGGCGATCGCGTCCTCTTCCGTCTCGATCACCTGCCAGTCGATCACCGAATCCTGGACGACGTAGCCTGCCCATTCGAAATAGCTGATGGCAATGCGCCCGGTCAGACCGCCCCTCACCGCATTAAGGAATTCCTGGTGCTTGAGCGCCTCGACATACCCCTCGCGCTGAATGCCGATCTCTTCGAAATCCATCGACCGCGAGGTGTCGACGGCGAGCACGAGGCTGACGTCAACCTCGTTCGTCCCCGCCTGTGCTGCCGGGACGAGGCCGGAAAGCCCCATGAGCACCGCAACTGTCGTCAGCATCGGTAAATCCCCGCGCCATCCAAGCCAGCGAACTCTAACACAGCTTGATCGAGGAAGGACGCGCAGCCGCGTGCACGGCTTCAATTTTCGGTGATGGCATCG
This sequence comes from Rhizobium sp. 268, assembly GCF_036571585.1. Taxonomy (NCBI): domain Bacteria; kingdom Pseudomonadati; phylum Pseudomonadota; class Alphaproteobacteria; order Hyphomicrobiales; family Rhizobiaceae; genus Rhizobium; species Rhizobium sp. 268. Next base: position 36,954 of record NZ_JAPPSO010000013.1, read on the forward strand.
GGCGCCTCAATGCAGGGGAAGCCACAAGGGGGTCTTCCACGCCTTCAGCGCCTCGAGAAAGACCTGCAGGCGCAAGGGCAGGAAGCGGCGTGTCGGATAGACCGCATGCACGAATATCTCCTCGGACGACCAGTCCGGCAAGAGGCGGATGAGCTCGCCTCTTCTGATCTGATCGTCGCAATAGGTAGAAGGCAGCAGGCCGATGCCGTGTCCGCGATAGGTGAAGGCGCTCACCGCTTCGAAATCCCGGCTCGATACCGGCCCCGACACCTGCTGGCGGACCGATTTGCGGCCGCTGACGAGATGCCATTCCGCTTCGCCGTTACGGCCGTTCAGCAGCACGCACTGATGATCCTTCAGGTCTTCGGGCTTCGAGGGAGGCGCCCTGCCCTTCATATAGTCCGGCGCCGCGACCAGATAGCGCACGCTCTTTCCGAGCCGCTGCGCGACGATCGACGAATCCTTGAGTTCGCCGAAGCGGATGCCGAGATCGATATTCTCGGCGATCAGATCGAGGAACAGGTTGGTGACGAAGAGATCGATCCGGATTTCGGGATAGGTCTTCAGGAAGGTCGAAACGAATTCGTAGAAAACCTCCTGCCCGAAGATGACGGGCACGGAGATCTTCAGCAAGCCTTCCGGCTTTCTCTGGGTTTCCGTCAAGGCCTGCTCGGCGTCGATAAGATGGGAAAGCGGCTCGCTGCACTGATCGAAATAGGCGCTGCCCTGCGCGGTCAGGCTGAGCTTGCGGGTCGTGCGCTGCAGCAGCGTCACGCCGAGTTGCTCCTCCAGCGACGTCACCTTGCGGCTGACGGTCGAGACCGGCATGCCGAGAGAATGGGCGGCACGGCTGAAGCTGCCGTAGCGCGCCACCGTCACGAAAACCGCGATGTCGTTCAGGTCCGCCATGCCGCGATTTTTGCATAGATGCAAAAGAGAATCCAGATATTTCCATCTAATCGAGGAATGGAGTTTTCGCCATATTCACCTTGCGAAAACAATCACAACCCGATGGAGGCGCATTCGCAGCCGCCCCATCTCGAGCGACCCGGCCTTCGCAAGCGCAGACCTCCGTTGCCCGACCAAATTATGGAGTTCAACATGACTACCGCAAAGACTGTCATCGTCACGGGCGCCTCCCAGGGTATCGGAGCCGGGCTCGTCAATGCCTTCATCGAGCGCGGCTACAATGTCGTCGCCACCTCGCGCCAGGTCAGCGCCTCGGATGCCTTTCGGGCTTCGGAGAAGCTGGCGCTCGTCGACGGCGATATCGGCGATGCCGAAACCGCCGCACGGGTCGCACAGGCCGCAATCGACCGGTTCGGCTCGATCGACGCCCTCGTCAACAATGCCGGCATTTTCTTCACCAAGCCGTTCGTCGATTACACCATGACCGACTTCCGCAAGCTGTCCTCAACCAATCTTGAAGGCTTCATCCACCTGACGCAGCTGGTCGTCCGGCAGATGCTCGCCCAGAAGACCGGTGGCAGCATCGTCAGCATCACCACACCGCTGATCGACCATCCGATCGCCGGTTTCTCGGCTTCGGTCGCCATGATGACCAAGGGCGGCATCGACGCGATCTCGAAGAACCTGGCGATGGAATATGCAAGCGAGGGAATCCGCGTCAACACGGTGGCTCCCGGTGTCGTCGATACGCCGCTGCACAAGGATAATCCGAAGGACTTCCTCAGCACGCTGTCGCCCATGGCTGGCATTTCCAATGTTGGGGAAGTCGTCGATGCGGTTGTCTTCCTGACCGAAGCTCCGCGCGTAACCGGGGAGGTGCTGCACGTCGACGGCGGCGCACATCTGGGCAAATGGTAAACCACCCGCAAGCGCAGGCAGCCGGCGCAGAACGGCGGCTGCAGGAACTCGGCATCATCCTTCCCCCGCCGCCGACACCTCTCGGGGCCTATGTCGAGGCGGTCAGATCAGGCAAACTGGTCTTCTTCAGCGGCATGTTGCCGGTTATCAACCGCGAGCCGCGCTATATCGGCTGCGTCGGCGGCGCACTGACGGCTGAAGACGGCAGGAAGGCTGCCGAAACGGCCACACTCAGCGCACTTGCGGCCGCCAAGGACTATCTCGGCTCGCTGGACAGGGTCGCAAAAGTCGTCAAGCTCGGTGTCTATATCGCCACTGAAGGCGATTTCCGCGACCACCCGAAGGTCGCGGACGGAGCGTCGCAAATGCTGCTCCAAGTCTTCGGCGAGGAAAAGCTCTCCGGCCGCGTCGTCCTCGGAGTCGCCAGTCTGCCGCTCGGCGTGCCGATCGAGCTTGAGCTGATCGTTGAGGTCGAGGATTAAAAACGGACGGGCGCGCTTCGGCGCGCCCGCATTCTTGGCTTCTGGCGCTCACGCCGTCCTCAGCCGGCTGAAAAGCTCAAAGCCGCACCCAAGCCTCACACCGCCACCAACAGCAGCACATAAGCAATCACGCTCACCATCAAGCCACGAAACGCAAAGGTCACGCAGCGGTATTTGCTGCGGGCGATGGCGGAGAGGATATTGGCGTTTTCGAGATATTGGTCGAAGAGATAGCGCTCGTCGCGCCTAATCGCCGCGTCGAAGAACAGCTCGCGATGGTTCTGCCAGGCGCCCCAGAACAGCGAGGTCGAGCTATCCAAACGGCGCGGCAGCACGACGAGGATCGCCGACAGGATTGAGAAGACCGAGGCTGCGGCAAGCAGGCCGGAAAACAGCATACTGCCTGACGTGCCGGTGATATAGCGCGCCGGGCTGAAGACCGCCCTCACCTCGCTGGAACTCACCAGGAAGGCCAGCATAAATGTGAAGATATAGGCAGCCTTCTGATCGGATATCTTGACCTGATCATAAAATATATCATTGATTTTCTTGATATGGTCGAAATACTCGACGCCGATATCCGCGCTCGTGGGCTGGCTCAGCATAACCTCAGTTGCAGTTTCGAATTCGCTCACGTGAATACTCCGTCCCCAAGTGTTTCCCTGATATTACACTTGACGGCGAAAGCAAGAACACGTGTGCAATGCGCTTGACTTTTCCACTCTACACGGACAAACGGGAAGTGGGGATGGGGTCTGGGTCATGCGGGGTTATTCCAAGAACATCTGTCGCGCTGGGATGGCGCTTTCGCTTGCTTTGCCCGGTTTCGCGCCGTCGGCAATGGCCGAGCCGGTGCAGCGAGCAACACCGGTCGCCGGTTCCGTCATCGCCCGCAAGACCGGCGAAGAGGTCCGCTTCATCGACGTGTCGAATTGGCGTGTCGTCGATATCAATCAGGATCTCCTGACCGGCGACGTGCTGCGCACCAACGCCAACGGCCAGCTCGCCATCGTCTTTTCCGATCACACCCAGGTTCGCCTCGGCCGCAATTCATCGCTGCAGGTCAAGAAGATGGCGGCAAGCGGCGACACGACACTGGAGCTGCAATCGGGAACGATCTGGGCACGCGCCGAGCGCGGCGGCCAGGGCCTGACGGTCGAGACCCCTGCGGCCGCAGCCGCCATCCGCGGCACCGACTGGACGATGACCGTCGAGGGCAGCAAAACCTCGATGATCGTGCTCGAAGGCCGCGTGGCGCTTAGCAACCCGCAGGGCAGCGTCGAGGTGAACGAGGGCGAAGGGGCGGTCGCCACCATCGGCCAAGCACCGCACAAGCTGGTGATCGTCACGCCCGACGACCGCGAACAGATGCTGTTCTATCTGAACCTGCGCGACGGCTTCGGCCTGATGCCGACTTCGCCGCTGCCGGCAGGCCGCATGGCCGACGAGCGCCGCCGGCTGCTGGCCTTGCCGCCGGAACGTCGCACCACCGAGGACTGGTTGGAGCTTGCCGAAGTGCAGAGCGCCTTCGACGGTCGGCAGGTCGCCGCAGAGACGCTTCTGGAGGTTCGCCGGCGCAAGCTGACGCCCCTCCAGAAGGCGCGCGTTGACTTGATCGATGCCACGATCGCCGGCTCCGAAAAACGTTACGACGACGCCGCAAGGCTGTTTGCGGCTGCACTGCCACATCTCGATCCGGCCCGCCGGAACATGGCGCAGTATGGCGGCTATTTCGCCCGCTCACTTGCCGATCCAGCACATGTCGAAAAGCCGCCGTCATCGGCTGTCGGTCCCTATGGTGCGATCATGCAGGCCTATACGGCGGGTTTCCTCAAAAATCCCCGTGCGTCCATCGACTTGATCAAGGATGCCGAAAAGCGTTTTCCGGATGATCCCACTCTTCCTGCCATCCGCGCGCAGCTGGCGCAGCTGATCGATGACCGCGCCCAGATGCGGGAGGCGGTGAACCGCGCCCTCTCGCTCGATCCCAAACATCCGATCGCCCTTGCCGCACGCGCCTCCTACAAGGCGAGCTACGAAAGCGATATCAACGGGGCGCTTGCCGATCTGAACCGTGCCATCGAACTTGCGCCGGGAGCTTCGGGATCGTTGAACTCGATGGGCCTGCTGCAGAGCGCCCGCGACGCCAATCGCGAGGCCGAGGCCGCCTTCCTGAGGGCGATCGCACTCGATCCGCAGGATCCGGTCCCCCACGGCAACCTTGCCATCCTCTATCTCGACCAATCGCGCATGAAGGAGGCCAGGCGCGAGATCGATGCGGCGCTCGCCGCCGACCCCTCCTTCGACATCGCCCTCCTCGCCCGCGGCCGCTATTACCTGCAGACCGGCGAGCGCGACAAGGCGCTGGCAGACCTGCTGGCCGCCAGCACCGCCAATCCCGCCCATTCGCAATCGCAGCTGATGCTCGCCGCTGCCCATTACGAAAAGGGCGACCGCATCCCCTCCGAGCAAGCCGTCGACAATGCCGACAGGCTCGATAAGAACGATCCGGTCATCTCCTCCTTCCGCACCGCCGTCGATATCGACGATTACGACGCCGACGGCGCGATCCGCAACGCCCAGGAATTTCTCCGCCGTTCGCGCGCCCGCGGCGGCGACTACAGCGCCCTTGGCGCCAATCAGGATGCCGGCTCGACGCTGAACAACGCTTTTCGCCTGCAGGGTCTGGATGCCTGGGGCCGCTATTACGGGGACGCGGTCTTCAGTCCCTTCGAAGGCAGCGGCTATATCGACCAGTCGATCAAGGGCAGCATCTTCCCTTACGTCAACGCAACGAGCTTCAGCGACGACAATGTCATCCAGAACCGTGGCAACGCATCGAGCTATTCATCCTTCATTCAGGGCTTGCTGCTTGATCCGCACATGCTCTCCGGCCGCTCTCGTTCGGCAACGCTGCTGCGCACGCCGTTCATCGAAGGCTCGCTTGGCGGCGGCATCAACAGCGTCGACGGCCATACAAGGGGTATCGGCGAAGCTGAAATCCAGGGTTTCTCGAACGAGACGATCCCGCTCAGCTTCTATGGCAACCTGACCTGGGAAGAACTGGCGCTCGATGGCGACTATCGCGATTTCGGCGGCTTCCAGACCGACAACAAGCTTATCGGCGGCAATGGCTATCTGACGGCAACGGTGACGCCTGACGATCGCGTGGTGGCCTATGTCAACCATGCCAAAAACGATGGAACGCTGAACGCACTGACGCAAGGCTCGTCACTGACGGACTTCCTCAACCTCCTGGGCTTCGGAATTCCAACTGAAGTCTCTTCGGAATATAATTATCGGCGCAATGTCAGCGAAACAACCAATGCCGGCCTCGGCTGGAGCCATACCTTCGGCTACGAAAACATCTTGAACGGCGCCTTCCTCTATTCGGAAAGCAAGTCGCGGACGTCCACCTCTCTTCAGGTCGACGATGCGCCGGTTCTCGGCCTGCGCGATCCCGACATCATCCCATTCTTGGACGGGACCGAGGATCTGTCTTCAAAAACCTATATCGGCGCGCTCAGCCATTCCATCGGCAGCGGACCGCTGACGTGGCGGTACGGCATCGAAGGCGGCTGGATCGATGCCAGCACGACCACCTCTTCTCGCCTTCATGAACTCTTTCCGCTCGTCGTGATCATCCCAGAGACCACGACCGGCCCGGACACATTCAGCAACCGCGTCAATATCAGCCGCGCCTATATCGACGTGCTGCACGAGATCACACCCGATCTCAAGGGCGAATACGCGCTCTTCGGCACGCATATGGAAGGCGACGGAGTCGACGTCAACCGCCTGGAGCCACGTTTCGGCCTTGCCTGGACACCCGCCCAGAACCATTGGCTGCGCGCCGCCTTCATGCGCCAGAGCCTCGACACCGGCGTACCCACTCTTGCCCCGATCGGCGTCCTCGGATTGCAGGCCAACCAATATTCTATCGGCCTCGAGGGATATGCCGATACGGCGGCGCTGCAATGGGACGCCGAATGGACCGACCGGTTTTTTACCTCAGTCGAATACCAGCACCAGGAACTGCATGATTTCTCGATCGATTTTCCGCTGATCTCGCTTCCGGCGGCCGACAGCCTGCCGCTGTCGCGCGGCAGCATCGACCGTGCCGCCCTCACCGCAAACCTGGCGCTCGGTGCCGGTTTCGGCCTTTCCGCCACCTATGCCTATATGGAATCGGAGAACAAGGACCCGCTCGAGCCGAATTACGGCGGCTCCCTGCCCTTCATTCCCAAGAATTCCGGCCAGATCGCGCTGACCTGGGTCAACGAAGCCAAGGTCAAGGCAACGGTTGCCGCCAACTATGTCGGCGAGCGCGACGGCGACGATCTCGGCACCAAGCTCGACGATTACTGGAGCCTCGACGCCCATCTGATCTGGGAACCGCTGGACAAGCGCATCGCCCTCGAGGCCGCCGCCTATAACCTGCTCGACGAGGACTTCGAGATCACGCCGGGCGTTCCCGGCTGGGGTCGCGCCTTCAAGGGCACGCTCAAAGTCCGCTTCTGATGCCGGTGCGGGACAAGCCGCGGCAGGCGAGGCAAACCGGGGGCCGCCGTTTGAGGCTGCTGGTGCTGTCGCTCGCCGTGCTGATCGCCATTTCGCTGCTGTCGCGCCTGCCCGCCTGGTCACTGCTGGAGCTCAGAAGCTTCGACTATCTCTCGACCGTCGACGATCCCCGTCCGCCAGCCGGCGGCCCTGTCATCGTTGCGATCGATGAGCCTTCGCTTGCTGATATCAACGCGCAATGGCCTTGGCCGCGCAGTCTGCATGCCGAGCTTGTCAGCCAGCTGCGCGCCGCTGGCGCCCGCGTCATCGGCCTCGACATCATCATGGCTGAACCCTCGAACCCCGACAACGACGCGGCGATCGCCAAGGCGGTCGGCCCGGATGTCGTGCTGGCCGGCGACGAAACGCTGATCGAGACGCCGCAGGCCTCGCAGCTGATCCGTGCCACACCGCTGCCGCAGCTGACGCAAGCCGGTGCCGTGACCGGCATCGCCTCGATCGATCTCAGCGGCGACGGCATGTTTCGGCGCATTCCGGGCTATCAGGACGGTTTTGCCGCCATGCTGATACAGGCGGCGTCGGGAGCAGCAAACGCCGACCTGCCGGCTGGCCGGCTCATCCAATCCTTCGGCCCGGCCCGCAGCTACCCCACGGTCTCCTACTACCAGGCACTCGACCCCGAGAACTTGCTGCCGCCAGGTTATTTCAGGGACCGCGTGGTCCTCGTCGGCCTCAGCCTGCAGAATGCGCCGGAGATCGACAAGCGCGGTGTCGATGCCTTTGCGACACCCTACACCATCCACACCGGCAAGCTCGTCTCCGGCGTCGAGATCCAGGCGACGATCTACGACAATATCCGCGCCGGCCTGTCGATCGCGGAAGCCCGGCTGCCGGCAGTTGCCGCCTGCATCCTGATATCGGTGCTGCTGGCCACCACGACCGTCTGGCGCTCGACGGGATGGCTGACGATCGTCACCAGTGCGGCGGCCCTCCTCGCCTTCGCGACCGTCAGCTTTGCCGGCATCCGGCTTGCCCATGTCTTCGTCTCACCGCTTGGCCCGACCGTCGCCTATATCTCGGTCGTCTTCGGACAAGCCGCTTTCGACTATGCCGAGGAGCGCCGCAACAAGCGCCAGATCATCCGCGCCTTCGCCCAGTATATTTCTCCCGATCTCGTCAGGCGCCTGTCGAACGATCCCTCGCAGCTGAAGCTCGGTGGCGAGCGGCGCACGCTCTCCGTACTGTTCTCCGATGTGCGCGGGTTCACCACCATCGCCGAGACGCTGAAGGACGATCCGGAGCAACTGACCGGCCTGATCAACCGGCTGCTGACGCCACTCTCCGATGTGGTGATGGATCATGGCGGTACGATCGACAAATATATGGGCGACTGCATCATGGCCTTCTGGAATGCGCCGCTCGACGATCCCGACCACGCCCTCCACGCCGTGCGCGCCGCGCTTGCCATGCAGACAGCGATTTCGCGGCTGAACAACCAACTGGAGCGGGAGGCGGCCGCGCTTGGCGGCAAGCCGCATGTCCTGAAGATGGGCGTCGGCATCAACACCGGCGAATGCATCGTCGGCAATATGGGCTCGACCCGCCGCTTCGACTATTCCTGCCTCGGCGACAGCGTCAACCTCGCCTCCCGCCTCGAAGGCGCCTCGAAGAATTACGGTGTGGCATTGCTGCTCGGCGAAGAAACCGCAAGACTGGTCGCCGAGACCTACATCGTCGTCGAGCTCGACCGCATCATCGTCAAGGGCCGCACCGTGCCCTCGCCGATCTACACTGTCGTGCACAAGGCCGATGCGAAAGCGCTTGCCGCTCACCAGACCTTCATCGAGGCCAAATATGCCGGCACGCTTGCACCGTCCGATCCGGCCTTCGATAGACTGGCCGCTGATATCGCCGAGCTTGCCGGTTATTATGCGATTGTGCGGGATGCGCTGGTTGGTGATGGCGGGGAGTGACGGCCCAGCATTTCTCCACACATGAGTTGGGCGCGGCACTCACCAACGCTCTTCATTCCTGAGGCACGCAGGCCAAGGGCCGGCGCCTCGAAGGACACGCCGCAACGTTCCTCCTTGCAGCCATCAACCGCCGGCGCACCCGCCTCGTCCTTCGAGGCCCCTTGCGGGGCATCTCAGGATGAGGCTCTCTTGAGCGCTGGCGGCATCCTCCAGATTGGCGGGAGGAGATGTGTTATGCGCCCCGCAGCCTCGCAATCTCAGGCCCGACGATTGCGATAAACAATCCGGGATCGCCGAGAGCCCTCGTCGAGAGCATGGCCCCGTGAACCGAGGCCATCAGCATCTGTGCCTGTTCTTCCGGCCGCCTGTCCAGCCGAAACAGGCCCTGCTCTACTCCGGCCTGCAGTACCGAGGTCAGCCATGCCGCGAGATTTTGGAAATGGGCGCGGACGCGTGATGCGACCTCGTCGGGCAGCATCTGCATTTCGCTAGCGAGCATCGCGCAGACACAGAAGGGTTGCGAAGCGTTCTCGATGCATGAACGCCAGTAGTCGATGTAGAACTGCAGCTGGTCGGCAGGGCTTGCGGCCCGTTCGCGCAGAGACTGCAAACCCGCCTCCGCCTGCTTGGTGTAACGATCGACCAGCACCGCGACCAGCTCGGCCTTGGCCGGAAAATGATGGTGGATACTCGCTTTCCTGATGCCGATCGCGGCGGATATGTCGGCATAGCTGAAGCCGTTATAGCCGCCCGCCACGATGAGCGACTGGGCGATATCGAGGATCTTGTCCGACGTCGAAGACATTGATTTCATAGCGCCGCCTACCTTCTGGTAGGCAGATTGTCAAGACGAGGAGCTTTCTCTTCAATCACAAGAAGGTGTCTGCCCGCAGCATTGACTTCAATCGCATAACCTTCCTACTAGTAGGTAGACAAAACAAGGAAACTGTCGATGCAAGCTCAATCTTCAAACCACTCCTACTGGCTGCGATCCTATTATTTCACGCGCGCCGCATTCTCGATCGTATGGATTGCCGCCGCCATTGCCTTCGCCGGGCAGCCGAGCGCCGCAGCCTTTTTGCTGGTGATCTATCCCTTGTGGGACGCGCTTGCCAATCTGGTCGACGCCCAGGCCAATGGCGGCCTGCAGGCCAATCCGTCGCAGACGTTGAATGTCGCGGTCAGCACGGTCACATCTCTCGCCGTCGTCATCGCGCTCGGCGTGAGCACCTATGCCGTCCTGGCCGTGTTCGGGGCTTGGGCAATCCTCTCGGGTCTGTTGCAGCTCTATACTGGTGTGAGGCGCTGGCGCACCGAGGGCGCCCAATGGGTGATGATCCTGAGCGGCGCGCAGTCTGCCCTTGCCGGCGGCTTCATGATCGGCCGCTCGCTTGGCGCCGCCCCGCCGACGATCCTCGATATCGTGCCTTATGCGGGCTTCGGCGCATTCTACTTCCTGCTTTCCTCGATCTGGCTTGTCGTCGCAGCCTATCGCAAGGCGCAGGCATAGGCCCGGTCCAGTTCCTGCGGCGGCAAACCTAAAGCCGCCGCAGGAGGCCAGAGTACGGCTTATTCCCTTTGCTCTCCGCCGTAGACGAGATTTGCGGGAGACGATGACATTCTTTCGCGCTATGAAAGGCGACAATAGTTCCCGCCCATAGACCCCGAGGTCACTCTCATGGCTTTGAAAGTTCTTTTCATTGGCGGCACCGGCCAAATCTCCTACCCCTGCGTCGAGCGCGCCGTTGCCGAGGGCCACCAGGTCAGCGTCTACAATCGCGGCTTGAGAAGTGCTGCCCTGCCCGCAGGGGTGACCTCGATCGTCGGCGAATTGGGATCGAGCGCCTATGCGGATCTCACCAAGCGTAATTATGACGTCGTCTGCCAGTTCATCGCCTTCACGCCCGACCAGGTCGCCCGCGACATCGAGGTATTCTCGGGCAATTGCGGCCAGTATATCTTCATCTCCTCGGCCTCAGTCTATGAAAAGCCGCCGCGTCACTATCTGATCACCGAGGAAACCCCGGCGATCAATCCTTACTGGCCCTACAGCCAGGCGAAAATCGCCTGCGAGGAACTGCTCAAACTGTCCGGCAAACTCGCCTGGACGATCGTCCGTCCCAGCCACACCGTTCGCACCGGCTTGCCGATTATGATGGGCGACAGTGATGTCATGGCGAGACGCATGCTGGATGGCGAGCCCATCATTGTGGCGGGCGACGGCCACACGCCCTGGACATTGACCCGCTCAATCGATTTCACCATGCCTTTCGTCGGCCTGTTCGGCAAGCAGGCGGCGCTCGCCGAGATTTTCCATATCACCTCCGACCGTGCGCATATCTGGGACGATATCCAGAAGACGATCGCAAGATTGCTCGGCGTCGAGGCGAAGATCGTCCACGTGCCGACGGACACGCTGATCCGGTACAATCCGGAATGGATCGGCCCGTTGCTCGGCGACAAGGCCTGGACTGCGATCTTCGACAATTCGAAGGTCAAGCGCGTGGCGGGCGACTTCACCTGCGCCGAGAGCCTCGATGAAATCCTCGCCGAGCCGATCATGCACCTCAAGCAGCGTCTGGCCATAAGCCGTCCACCGAGGGGTGAACTCGATGCTTTGATCGACCGGATTTGCGCGGCTCAAGGCGCGCTTGGCTAAGATACCCGGGAGGCGTGGAATGATGGCGACAGTGCGCCGCGCACACGCCACCAACTCGTTCATCGAAGAATAACCAGTTGAACACTTCGACGACAGCTCGGCTCTATTTCTTTCTTACATTGATATTGACTGTTACGTCCTTGATTGTTCCCTCGCCGTAGGTCACTCTCACCTTATACATATCCTTCCCGGAGTATCGGCTGTTGGAAGTATAATATTCAGATACGCCAGGAGATTTTCTGGAATTGCACCTGATCTGGGGCGCGCCTGTCGGATAATGTGAAAGAATTTTCTCGCTAACGAATTCTACCGATCCATGTGCGGGGGGCTGCACCAGCTTTATGCTCGGCATTGTCGCAGCGGTGCAGTCTGCATTCAAATTGTAAGACTGGCCCATTTTTGTTCGCTCGCCACTCACGGCGCGGCTATGATCCTGGGAGACTTGCACACCATCCTTGATGGTAACGCATGCAGACAGACCAAAGGTTGCGAAAACTATGGGAGTTAGAATATGGTTTGCTCTGAAAAAATGCGAACGCGGCATGCTTCTTTCAACCTTTGGTTTTAATAATATTACAATTCACCTTATCCAATGGGCAGCTTATTGCAATGGCGCGAGCCTTTCACAGATGCTTCGCGCCTGCCTGATCTCTTCCACCCGCCGAAGGTAAAGCACCATTCTCCAACGCCTCTCCTTGGAGGCGGCATCCTCCAACACTGCTCATCCTGAGAGGCGCGCAGGCCAAAGGCGCCGAAGCTTCGAAGGACACGCGTCAACGCTGCTCTTTGCATCCATCAACGCCGACGCACCCGCCTCGTCCTTCGAGGCCCCTGCGGAGCACCTTTGGATGAGGCTCTCGTGGGCGTTGGCGCCGCAGCAACGCCTTTTTAGAGTGAACTCATCAAGACAACAGTGCTCCTGTATCGACGCCTACTCCAGCCGCCGTGCCTCCAGCGGCGCCTCCTGCCTGAAACCCTCGAAACAGCGGCCGCCATGCAAGGCAAGTTCGCGGTCGGCCAAAGCCAGCAATCGTGTGCCCTCGCCTCCTGCCGCCAACTTGAACGCCGCGTCGAATTCCGCCGCCAGTTGGGTATCGAGCTTGCCGATGAGACGCGGCGCCCACTTGCCGCGGCCGGTCCATTCGCCGCGTCCGAGCAGAATGAGATCGGCGAGCTTCTGGTAGAGTTGCGCGGCGATCGCCGCGATCTCCTCGGGCGGGCGCGTCCCGCGCAGATCGTCGGCAAGATCGGTGACCTGATAGCGCAGCATGTCGTAGCTGGTGCCGGCAAGCGCTTTCGGCCCGGCCGCCAGCATTGCCGCCGCCTTTGCCTGCACGATGCGCGCGCGCCCGGTATCCCGTCCGACCACGCGCCCCGTGGCGACCATGTTGGCCATAACAGGACAGCCGCTCTCGGTATCGGCATGGATATAATACGCCAGCGTCTCTTCATCGTGGACGAAGGCCTCGACCGGAAAGTCCTCGTGGGTGAAGGATTCCCGCCAGGCTCGTTCCAGTGACGGAAACACGACGACGAGATCGATATCCGAAAACGCTGTGCCTTCGCCGCGCAGCAGCGACCCGGTGGCGTAAGCGAAGGCGGCTCCGGCATAGCGGCTGGCAAGAGCGCGGCGGGCGGCGGCAAGCGCCCGCTCCGCAACTATCTGTTTCTGGATGTCGTCCACGATCTCGTCCTCGAATGGCGGCAGACGAGCGGATATGAAAAAACCCGCTCTTTTCCGGCGGGTTGGGTCTCAGCAGCAACGAACGGAATTCAGTTCACGCGTCTGCATCCACCGCCCGGGGCGGTGGTCGTAGACATCGTCGAAACTGCAAAGATCCCGGTCATGGCGGCGAGGATATCGCCCGGCGGCCGGAGCGTCAATGCACCGAGAATGCTTCCCCGGCGCATTGTTTTCCGTCTAATATGCCCCAAGACTCGTCAACCAGGAAGAGCCCGCCCATGTCCGATCCCGCCACCGTCATCCCGCTTCCAAAACCGGTTCTGCTGCCGGTCGAAGGCAGCGATGAGCACTTTCCGGTACGCCGCGTCTATTGCGTCGGGCGCAATTATGCCGACCATGCGATCGAGATGGGCCATGATCCCACCCGCGAGCCCCCCTTCTTCTTCCAGAAGAATGCCGAGAACCTGCTGCCGGCGGGCAGCGCTTTTCCCTATCCGCCATTGTCGAAGGACGTGCATTACGAGGTCGAATGCGTGCTGGCGCTGAAATCAGGCGGCACGAATATCGAGGCCGCGCAAGCGCTCGACTGCATCTACGGCTATGCCGTCGGCATCGATTTCACCCGCCGCGATCTGCAGGGCGAGGCCAAGAAACTCGGCCGCCCCTGGGAAGTCGCCAAAGCCTTCGAACATTCGGCCCCTGTCTCGACGATCGTGCCGGCCAGCCGCCTCGGCCACCCCGGCGAAGGGCGGATCTGGCTGGAGCAGAATGGCAAACGCGTCCAGGACGGCGATCTCAACCAGATGATCTGGAAGGTGCCGGAGATCATCGCTGAGCTGTCGAAGCTCTTCACCCTTGCGCCGGGCGATATCATCATGACCGGCACGCCGGCCGGCGTCGGCGCCGTTTCCAGGGGCGACTGCATCAGTTGCGGTATCGACGGTGTTGCCACTCTATCGGTCGAGGTCGCCTGAGGAGAGAGCCATGCCCGTCTATGCGCTCGGCGGATCGACGCCGAAACTGCCCGCCGCCGGCCTCTATTGGATTGCACCGGATGCCAATATCATCGGCCAGGTCGAGCTCGGCGAGAATGTCGGCGTCTGGTTCGGCGCGGTGCTGCGTGGCGACAATGAGAAGATTACCGTCGGCGAAGGCACCAACATCCAGGAAGGGGTGATGGCCCATACCGACATGGGCTTCCCGCTGACCATGGGCAAAGGCTGCACCATCGGCCACCATGCCATCCTCCACGGCTGCACGCTGGGCGACAATGTGCTGATCGGCATGGGCGCCACCATCCTCAACGGCGCGAAGATCGGCAGCAACTGCCTCGTCGGCGCCAATGCGCTGGTGACCGAAGGCAAGGAATTCCCCGACAACTCGCTGATCGTCGGAGCACCCGCCCGCGCCATTCGTCAGCTCGACGACGCCGCAATCGAAGCCATCCGCCGCTCGGCGGAAAACTACGTTGCCAACTGGCAACGCTTCGCCCGCGATCTCAAGCAGATCGGGTGATCAGGCAAGAGAAGAAGCGGGGCCAGCCGCGTCCTTCGAGACACCCCTATGGGTGCCTCCGGGTGACGGCTCCAGACTGATTTGGTTGAAAAACCGCCTTACTCGGCAGCCTCGAGAAACTGGCTGTTTCGCGAGGAAGAGGCAAGCGCCTGAACCCTGGCTTCCGCCTTGGCGATCAGCTGATAGAATTCGTCCTGCGCTTCGACATCCAGTTGAATGACGGCATTGACGTCATCGGGCGTATCGCAGACGCAGGCGACCGCCGAAATGGGACAGATGCCGCCAGGGTAACGCTTGCCGGTTCCGGTATAGGCGCGACGGCCCCAACGCTCGGAATAGACCGTTTCTTCCCGCTCGAGATGCAGGATCGTTCCCTTGCAGGCGGTTACAATAGCCGCCTTGCCGTAGGCGAACCAATGATAGTTCAGCCTCCGGAGAATATATTTGCCGGTGATGTCTTCGCCAGCCAGTTCGGCAGGGTTTTCAATCATTCTGATCATGAAGGCTTCCCTCAACGTTTGCAGAATATCCTTCATCTCTCTTTACGCAGCAAGTCAAAAAACGCTGCTTTTGGAGGCACTTAGTCACAAAGTGTTTCCGATTCTTACATCAGGCACGCGTCGAGCATCGTA
This sequence comes from Rhizobium sp. 268, assembly GCF_036571585.1. Taxonomy (NCBI): domain Bacteria; kingdom Pseudomonadati; phylum Pseudomonadota; class Alphaproteobacteria; order Hyphomicrobiales; family Rhizobiaceae; genus Rhizobium; species Rhizobium sp. 268. The sequence continues at coordinate 52,247 of NZ_JAPPSO010000013.1, forward strand.
TTGGGCACACAATTCTTCGTCGAGTTTACCGCCGTCTGCACCCGATTTGAGCGTCGTTCGAGGTGGCGCCAGGCACCTTGGCGCCTGAACGACGACACGCCTCAGGAGAATTCACCGGCGCGGGGACCGGCAAGCGTCACGCGCCAGCCCGTGCGCGATTGGAAATCCTGAGTGGCCAGAAACGTATAGCCCGTCATGCGCCAAGGCCTCACGGCACTGGTCAGATTGTCGAGCACAAAATCGCCGCCATCCGTCCGGGCAATGAGAACGACATGGTTTTGATCATGCGGCCCAATGACCACCGAAAGCGCCAGCCGGTTCGATGGAAAACCAGCCTCGATCAGATCCTTCATCTTCTGGAGAGCATAGTCCTCACAGTCGCCGCGGCCGGCAACCGGCAGAGACCAAACATCCCCGTGGGAAGGCGGACGATCTTCTGCGGGAATGATGCGTAGATTTACGGCACGATTGATCTTTTGAAGAAGCGCTATTCCTGCCCCGTCGTTTCGCTGTTGCGCCGCCATCCTGCCGCATAGCCACTTGTACTTGGCACAGGCTGCGCCGAATCCCACAGGCGCGCCGATGCTTCTTGTCACCGGCAGCGATGATCCGGCAACAGCCTGAAAAGCAAGAAAAAAGAATGAAATAGCAGCAAGAGAAAAGAGACGCGCCATAGCCGATTCCCCTATTTGACCCGAGACAATAACAGAGTCGGGATAAAAATTTATTAAAATTTTATACTTGCGAATTTAACCCTATTATATAAGCGATACAGATTAACCATTGTTTATTCTTCACGTTAATTCGTTGTTAGTATAAGAACCCTCCCCATTAACATTCGGTTAACCTTGGGAGACGCATGAAATGATCAGCAGAGCATCGAAAATCGGACTTGCCATTGCTTCCCTCCTGGCAAGCAGCAGCTTGGCAACGGCAGCCCCGGCGGTCGTTAATTGCAACAGCGCAGTTCGCGGCACGCTCGAATACAGGCTGTGCATGCCGACCAGAGCAATTCAGGCGGATGGCAAGTTCGGCCCGAACGATAACGATCGTGGCAGCCAAGGCATCGGCAGCGGCAAGAAGTCGTCCAGCACCGGTTCGGCCACCGGAACCGGTGGCAATGGCGATCAGGTTGCCGACGGGGGCGGATCGGACACCGGCGACGGCAACGGCAACGGCAACGGCAACGATGACGACGATCATGGCGACGGCAAGGACCACGATCACCATGGCGGCAAGGGCGGAAAAGATCACGATCATGGCAAGGACGGCCATGGGAAAGACCACCACGGCGACAAGGACCGCGATCATCACGGCGGCAAGGGCGGAAAAGATCACGATCATGGCAAGGGTGGCCATGGGAAAGACCACCACGGCGACAAGGACGGCGATCATCACGGCGGCAAGGGTGGAAAAGATCACGGGCACGACAAGGATGGCCCGAGCCATGACGGACGCGACGGTCCTGGCAAGGACGGCAACGGCGGCTCCGGCAAGAGCGACAATGGCGGCTCCGGCAAGAGCGACAACGGCGGCTCCGGCAAGAGCGACAACGGCGGCTCCGGCAAGGGCGGCTCTGAATCCAAGCCGGACTAAGCTTATCCGCACAGAAATGCAAAAGGTGAGGCCGCTCTTGCGGCCTCACCTTTTTGGGTCATCGCTTTGTGTATCGATCGGCAGCAAACCCGGCGAGGAAACCAACGCCTGGATCGTCGCCTTCGGGCACGCCGCCGCTCCGCCCTCGCTCATTCCTGTCCTCTGGCTTGACCAGCGGGATGTCACAGCAATGAGGGTGGAGAAGTGGGCGCCCGTCAAAGTCCCGTTGGTGCGATAGGATAGGGTGCCGACGGATAGTGTGGCCGCTTACGCTGCACAAGCCTCGCACAAACCGCGGATCTCGATCGTCGTCTTCGCTGGTTTGAATTTCTGCCCCCGCACCCAGGCCATCAGTCGGTGGTCGACCTCGTGATCGTGGAACTCCGTCACCTGGCCGCAGCTTTCGCAGATCGCGAAGGCGACGATGCCGTGGCTGTGGCAGTCGTCACCCGGATGGGCGCAGGCGACGAAGGAATTGATGCTTTCGAGCCGGTGCACGACACCGTATTCGAGCAGCTTTTCCAGCGCCCGGTAGACTTGCAGCGGCGCGCGAAACCCTTGGTCCCGCAGCTTGTCGAGGATGGTATAGGCGCTGAGGGGCCCTTCGGCCTTTTCGAGCACGTCGAAGACCAGCGACTGGTTCTTGGTGAGTTGCGGTGTCGTCATGAACCTTGTCCTTGCATGCCTGCGCGATGCCGCCTGAGAGGAAGCAGGCTGAGAATGAAGAGGATCAGCGCCGCGACCACGATCGAGGGACCGGAGGGCGTGTCGTAGGTGAGCGAGCCGAACAGCCCGCCGACGACGGCAACCGCCCCGATGACCGAGGCGAGCACCGCCATCATCTCCGGCGTCGCCGAAAAGCGCCGCGCCGCAGCCGCCGGAATGATCAGCAGCGAGGTGATCAGCATGATGCCGACGATCTTCATGGCAATGGCGATGACGACGGCCATCAAAAGCATGAAGAACAGCCGCGCCCGCTCCGGCTTCAGACCCTCGGCCTCGGCAAGTTCGGCATTGACGGTTGCCGCCAGCAGCGGCCGCCAGAGCCAGGCCATCGCCACGAGCACGAAGAGCCCTCCACCCCAGATCAGCGCGATGTCGGTCGTTGAAACAGCAAGGATGTCGCCGAACAGGAAGGCGATGAGATCGATCCGCACCCAGCTCATGAAGGCGACCATGACGAGGCCGATTGCCAATGTGGCATGCGAGAGGATGCCGAGCAGCGCATCGGCCGACAGCGCCTGGCGCTTCTGCAGGAAGAGCAGCACCACCGATACGAGGGCTGCGACGGCAAAGACGGCCAGCGTCAGATTGAGTTCGAAGAGCAGCGACAGCGCGACGCCGAGCAGCGCCGAATGGGCGATCGTATCGCCGAAATAAGCCATGCGCCGCCAGATGATGAAGCAGCCGAGCGGTCCAGTCGTCAGCGCTAGCCCAACGCCGGCGAGGATGGCACGAACAAAGAAATCGTCAAGCATGGCGGCCCTCCCCACTGTGGGAATGGGCGTGCGAGTGCTCATGTCCATGATGACCATCATGATCATGAGCATGGTCGTGCCCGTGATCATGCGCGTGATGCCCGTCATCGGGGTGGCAATGGTCGGTCACCGAACCGTCGGCATGTTGCACGCGCCCATCCGGCAGATGCGTATGGTCGTGATGATGGCTGTAGACGGCAAGCGTCTGCGCCGCGCGGCTGCCGAACAGACGCACATATTCCGGGCTGCGGCTGACGGCTTCGGGCGTGCCGCGGCAGCAGACATGGCCGTTGAGGCAGATGACCGTGTCGGTCTCGGCCATGACGACGTGGAGATCGTGCGAGATCAGCAGGATGCCGCAGCCGCTGGCGTTGCGGATCGATTTGATCAGATCGTAGAGCGCGATCTCGCCGGAGAAATCGACACCCTGCACCGGCTCGTCGAGCACGAGCAGGTCGGGTTTGCGGGCAATGGCGCGCGCCATCAGCGCCCGCTGGAATTCGCCCCCGGAGAGATGCTGCACCTCGGCATCGAGCATATGGTCGATGCCGGCGGCTTCGAGTGCCGCGCGCATGTCACGTTCCGGCAGGGGTCCGGTCAGTGTCATCAGCCGGCGCACCGAGAGCGGCAGCGTCCAGTCGATCGCAAGCTTCTGCGGGACATAGCCGACCTTCAGGCCGGCCAGACGCTTCACCCTGCCCTCATTCGGCTTCAGCACACCGATCGCCGCCTTGGCGCTGGTCGACTTGCCCGAGCCGTTCGGCCCGATCAGCGTCACGATCTCGCCGCGCGAGACGGAAAATTCGACGCCGCGCACAAGCCAGCGGCCGTTGCGCAGAACGCCGACATTCTCAAGCGAAACTAGCGGTTCGCCCTTCGTATTTGCGGGAGAGAGCATCAAATTTTCCGACAGCGCTGTTGCATCCTGCTATTGCACACGTTATAGCATAACGCAATTGATGTAATAACATAACATCTGCAATTCAAGCGGAGCATTCGATGAAACGCACCCTGGGCCCAGCCCTGAAGATCCTGGCCTTCAAAATTCCGCTCGCCTTCGCCCTACCGGCGCTGGCGGTTCCCGCCTTGCTGTTTGCCGGCAGCATGCGGGCGGCCGATGCGCCCGTCGTCGTCACTTCGATCAAGCCGATCCATTCGCTGGTTGCAGCGATCATGCAGGGTGTGGGCGAACCGGAGCTGATCGTCGATGGCGCCGCCTCCCCGCATACTTACAGCTTGAAGCCGTCGAATGCGCGCGCGCTGCAGGAAGCCAAGGTGATCTTCTGGACCGGTCCCGGCCTCGAGGCTTTTCTGGAAAAGCCGCTGCAGGCGCTGGGCTCGAAGGCCAGCATCGCCGAGCTCGATCATGCCCCCGGCCTCGTCAAGCTGCCCTTCCGCGAAGGCGGCGCCTTCGAGCCGCATGAGGATGGCGATGAGCATCAGGGCGCTTCCGCCGAGGGTGAGGATCACGATCATGCCGCCGGCACCGGCCATGATGATGACCACGACCATGGCGCCTTCGACACGCATCTCTGGCTCGACCCGATGAATGCCAAAGCCATGGCCGCCGTGATCACCACAACTCTGGTCGCCGCCGATCCCGCCAATGCGCTGACCTACCAGGCCAATGCCAAGGCGCTGGACGACAAGCTGACGGCCCTGGACAAGGAAATCGCCGCCACGGTCGCTCCCGTCAAGGACAAGCCCTTCATCGTCTTCCACGACGCTTACCAGTATTTCGAGCATCGCTATGGCATCCGCGTCGCCGGCTCGATCACCGTCAGCCCGGAAACCATTCCCGGTGCAGAGCGCGTTTCAGAAATCCACCGCAAGGTCGGCGAACTGGGCGCCACCTGCGTCTTTGCCGAACCGCAATTCGAGCCACGCCTCGTCAATGTCGTCATCGAAGGCACGAACGCCAGATCCGGCGTGCTCGACCCCGAAGCCGCAACGTTGAAGGCCGGCCCCGATCTCTACTTCACCCTCATGCGCGGCATCGCCGACAGCATGAAGGATTGCCTCTCCAGCGCATGATAATCATGCGGCGCTGCGGGGAGAGCTGAGGCGGAAAGAGGCGGATGACCCCGTTCCGCCTTTTTTCGGCCCCGCCGATGTAATGATATAACATTAAAATGCGAGGTTTCATGGACAACAGACTTCCGGTCACGGTGCTCTCCGGCTTTCTCGGCGCCGGCAAGACGACGCTGCTGAACTACGTGCTTGCCAATCGCGACGGCATCCGCGTCGCCGTCATCGTCAACGACATGAGCGAGGTGAATATCGACGCCGCCCTGGTGCGCGACGGCGGCGCCAATCTGTCTCGCACCGAGGAGCAGCTGGTCGAGATGACCAATGGCTGTATCTGCTGCACCCTGCGCGACGACCTCTTGAAAGAGGTGCGCGATCTGGCGACCCAAGGCCGCTTCGACTACCTGCTGATCGAATCCACCGGCATCGCCGAGCCCCTGCCCGTCGCCACCACCTTCGAATTCCGCGACGAGAACGGAGAAAGCCTTTCCGACGTCGCAAGGCTGGATACGATGGTGACCGTCGTCGATGCCGCCAACCTGCTCGCCGATTATGCCTCCGCCGATTTCCTCGCCGACCGCGGCGAAACGGCAGGCGATGGCGATACCAGAACCATCGTCGACCTGCTGGTCGAGCAGATCGAATTCGCCGATGTCGTGGTGCTGAACAAGATCGGCACGGCAAGCGAGACGGAACGGGATGCCGCGCGGAAAATCATCACCGTCCTCAACCCGGATGCGCAGCTGATCGAGACGGATTTCGGCAAGGTGGTGCTGAAGCAAGTGCTCGGCACCGGCCGCTTCGATATCGACAGGGCCGAGACCCACCCGCTCTGGTACAAGGAGCTGCACGGCTTCAAGGACCATGTGCCGGAAACCGAGGAATACGGCATCCGCTCCTTCGTCTACCGCGAAAAGCGGCCCTTCCATCCGGCAAAATTGCAAGCCTTTCTCGATCTGACATGGCCGGGCGTGGTGCGCGCCAAGGGCTTTTTCTGGCTGGCGACGCGGCCGCATCATGTCGGCGAGATCAGCCAGGCGGGCGCCCTCGTGCGCACCGGCAAGATGGGTCTTTGGTGGGCGGCGGTGCCGCGCGAACAATGGCCTGACGAACCGGGCTTCATGAATGCCATCGGCCCCTATCTCGACCCCGTCTGGGGCGACCGCCGCCAGGAGATCGTCTTCATCGGCGCCGACCCGATGGATGAGGCTTGGATCAGGAGAGAACTTGACGCCTGCCTCATCGAGACCGCGGTCTTCGCGCCCGATCGCTGGCGCAACCTGCCCGACCCCTTCGCCAGCTGGAGCCGCCAGGCGGCATGAAGGCGACGGCAATCAAACCCTATCGCTGCGTCTGCACGGAGTGTGAACCGCTGCGGCCGATCGAGGGGCTGCATCCGTTGATGCATGAGGGGAGTGTGAAGGTTGATGCCGGAAGACCGAAGGGGTTGCTTGGTATTATTGCAAAGAGGATGACGGCGGCACGGCGGCAAAATTAGGCGGGGCCGAGCCCCATCCACTCTCATCCCTGTGCTCGTCACAGGGATCCAGCGCGCCCAAGTCTGTGGGCGCGGATGACTCTTTTCCAAAATCACATTGAGTCAATCACCGCGCGGACACGCGGTGCCGGATTCCTGTGACGAGCACAGGAATGAGGGAGCGTGGGGAGAGCGACGACGCTGATCGGGACGGCGTTCTGCACCAGACGGTGCCTTCAGGCAAGTCACCAGCGGAAATCTCCGCACCCCTCCCAGAATCGGAAAGGGCGGCCAAAGCCGCCCTCCCATACTTCCAATCAACGACCAGCAATAATGCTGGAGATCACACCGCTGGTGATGCCGATCAGCAAGTAGTCGTTGTCGGCCCGGACCCAGCGATAGCCGCGCGGGGGAGGCGCGAGCCGGTAACGGCGGTAGTCGTTGACGTCGTGAAACCAGCGGCGCTCGTTGGCGTTGACGCGGTATCCCTTCTTCCAGTGCGGCCGCACGACCGTTTTCTCGACGATCACCTTCTTCTGCACGACGACAGGCGGACGGCGATAGTCATCAGCGCTGGCCTGGGAGACAACCATCGGGGAGAGAAGGAAGGAAGCGGAAAGGAGAGCTGCAAAAATCTTTTTCATGTCGGGTTCCTTATGTTCGGCGCAGGAGGAAACTAGGCCCGAAAAGATGAACCGAAACTGAAATGAAAATTAAAATTTCGTAATGGAATCCGATGCCTGGGGCGCAAAGCTTATATTACAGATTAGACTTATACACCCTTATCAATAACAGGGGCTGCAACTGGCACGGGGCCCCGGAAGATCCGATTCGATTTTCGGAAGGATTGGGCGCAGATTCCATTCATGGAGCGTCCTTTGCGCCTCCGATCCAGCGTTCGGCGCTTGTCGGATCATCGTGGGGGATCGCTCGATCCAACAAAGATGGAGGAAACCATGCCCGGCATCAGCATGCGCTATATCGTCGACGACGTCGACGCCGCCTTGGAATTCTACACGAAACATCTTGGCTTCTCGGTCGCTCTTCATCCCGCGCCCAGCTTTGCCATCCTGACAAGGGATGGTTTTCGTCTGCTCGTCAGCGGCACGACCGGTCCGGGCGGAGCGTCCCAGGCAATGTCCGACGGGCGAAAACCCGAACCCGGCGGATGGAATCGCATCCAGATTGAAGTCGCCGACTTGGAGGCGGAAGTTGCCACGCTGCGCCAGGCGGGCGCGCGTTTTCGCAATGAGATCGTGCAGGGCATAGGCGGTAAGCAGATCCTGCTTGAGGACCCGGCCGGAAACCCGATCGAACTCTTCGAAGCGCCGAAGAGATAAATGCGAGGCGCATCAATCATGTGTTCAACTGCGCATTCTTGCGCGCGACACCAAGAAACCGCACATATCATCTGACGACAGCCGGCATCGGCATCGCCGCTGGAAGAATGGCGACCCGTGCCTTGCTACCTCTGTCCGAGCGTGTAGTTTCGGACTCGGATCAATTCAGAGGTAGGGAAACCATGTCCGAATCCGCAGGCGGCGTCTTCGACTATGTCGGGATACTCGCCGTGCTTCTACTGGTGGCTGCTAACGGCTTCTTCGTCGCTGCGGAATTCGCGCTGGTTTCGGTCAGGCGCAGCCGTGTCACCGAACTTGCCGCGGCAGGCCGCATGAATGCCTCCGCCCTCCAGCGCGCTGTCGACAATCTCGACGCCAACCTTGCCGCCACCCAGCTTGGTATCACCATCTCGTCGCTGGCGCTGGGTTGGGTCGGCGAGCCGGCGCTTGCCCATCTGATCAAGCCTCTGGTGTCCTGGCTGCCTGGGCAATGGGCGGCAACAGGCGCGCATACGGTCGCCATCGTCATTGCCTTCGTCATCATCACGGCACTGCACATCGTGCTGGGCGAGTTGGCGCCGAAAAGCTTGGCGCTTCAGCGCAGCGAGGCCACTTCGCTTGCCGTCGTGCGTCCGCTGGGGCTCTTCCTGGTGCTGTTCAAGCCGGCGATCTTCGTTCTGAACGGCATGGGCAATCTTGTGCTGCGGGGCGTCGGCCTTCGCGCCGGAACCGGGGAATCATCGTTCCATTCGCCGCAGGAACTCAAGCTGCTGGTCGCCGAAAGCCAGGAGGCCGGCCTTCTCAACCAGGTGCAGCAGCAGCTCGTCGAGCGGGTGTTCAACATCGGCGACAGACCGATCTCCGACATCATGACCCCGCGTCTCGATATCGAATGGTTCGACGCCGACGACAGCGAGGCCGAGATCCTGAAGACCATCCGCGAATGCAGCCACGAACAATTGCTGGTCGCCCGGGGCTCGATCGACGAACCGATCGGCATGGTGTTGAAGAAGGACCTTCTCGACCAGGTTCTCGACGGCGGCAAGGTCCGGCCGATGGAGGTGATCAAGCAGCCGCTGGTGCTGCATGAGGGCACCTCGGTCGTGCGCGTGCTCGACAGTTTCAAGGCCTCGCCTGTCCGGCTCGCCATCGTCATCGATGAATATGGCAGCCTCGAGGGTATCGTCACCCAGACCGACCTGCTCGAAGCGATCGCCGGCGACCTGCCGGGATCCAACGAAGAGCCCGACATTATCGTGCGGGAAGACGGATCGCTCTTGATCGATGCGATGATGCCCGCCTTCGACGCCTTCGAACGGCTGGGCCTGCGCGATCGTCCGGATGCCGATTTCCATACGCTTGCAGGCTTCGCGCTGCACCAGCTCCAGCACATCCCCGAAGCCGGCGAAACCTTCGTTTTCGATAGCTGGCGCTTCGAAGTGCTCGATATGGACGGCATGCGCATTGACAAGATGCTGGCGACTCGCATCCCCGCGGACGGGGCGGAAGGCTAATGCATGTCGCCCGGAAGTGTGCAACGGTTCCGGACGACATACATGATATATAAAGAGCTCTAACCTGTCGCCAGCGTCCAGAGCATTCCCGCTATCGCACAGGCAAGCAACGTCGCGATCACAGACGTCTTGAACCGGAAGATCGCGATGGCGGCGGCGGCAGACAGCGCCATTGTCGCCGGCACGGCCGATTGCAGCACGGGGATATCGAGCCGCAAGCCGCCAAGGTGGACGGTCGCGACCTCGGCAAACAGCGTATGCAGGCCAAACCAGAGGACGAGGTTGAGAATGACCCCGACCACCGCCGCCGTGATCGCCGACATCGCGCCGGCGAGCGCCACATTGCCGCGCAGTTTTTCGATGAAGGGCGCACCGAGAAAGATCCAGAGGAAACAGGGTACGAACGTCACCCAAGTCGTCAGGATTGCCGCTAGCGTGGCGGCCAGCATCGGATCGAGCGAACCGGAATTGCGATAGGCGCCCATGAAGCCGACGAACTGAAGCACCATGATCAGCGGCCCCGGCGTCGTCTCGGCCATCCCGAGACCATCGAGCATCTCGCCGGGTTTCAGCCAGCCGAAACGCTGCACGGCCTCCTGCGCGACATAAGCGAGCGCGGCATAGGCACCGCCGAAGGTGACGACCGCCATCTTGCTGAAGAACAGGCCGATCTCGGTGAAAACGTCGTGTGCCCCGAAAGCCGCATAGAGGGCGGCGATCGGCGCGAGCCAGAGAGCGAGCAGCGCTGCCGACATACTGAGCGACCAACCGAGATTGGGGCGTGCATGCGGCGGTATGCCCTCGCCGAGCGCCGACTCCGCATCCGACACCATTGGCCCGCTTCCGGCCTTGTGGCCGCCGCCCGGTTTGAAGGCGGCAATGCCGAAGCGGCCGCCGAGAAAGCCCGCGATGGCGGCGGCAAGCACGATCAGCGGGAACGGCACATGGAAGAAGAAGATGGCAACGAAGGCCACAGCCGCGATCGCAAGCATGACGTTGTTTCTAAGAGCGCGGCTGCCGATGCGGATGACGGCCTGCACGACGACAGCAAGCACCGCCGCCTTCAGCCCGAAAAACAGGCCGGCGACGATGCCCACGCTGCCATAAGCGGCGTAGATATAGCTGAGACAGAGGATCGACAGGAATCCCGGCAGCACGAACAACAAACCAGCGACCAGACCACCCAGCGTGCGGTGCATCAGCCAGCCGATATAGACGGCGAGCTGTTGCGCCTCGGGGCCGGGAAGCAGCATGCAATAATTCAGCGCATGCAGGAACCGGTGCTCGCCGATCCATCGCTTCTCGTCGACGATGATCCGGTGCATGACGGCGATCTGGCCGGCCGGGCCGCCGAAACTCAAGGCGGCGACGCGCAGCCATACCTTGAAGGCCTCACCGAAGGAGACGCCGTGGTGATGCTCCTCGTCCGCATGTCTCTCCATCGTCTTGTCCGCGCGGCCGTTGTCCGTCAACTCGGCCATTTCATGCCCTCTTCTTTGGCGTAGGCCAGTTGTGGGTTTCCTCGGTCGCGTCCCGGCACCAGCGGAAGAAGGCATCGTAGAGAAGCATTCCGGCTTCGAGCTGCTCCAGATCGTCGGAAAACATCCTGGAGAGACCGAGCGATGCTGCAAGCAGGCCGGGCGCCTCGGGCGCGAGATCGAGCCTTGCGGTATCCGCCGCCCTGACAATCTGCGCCAGACGAAGAAGCGGTTCGGATGCCAGGCCGAATTCCTCGACCATCACGTCGAAGGTGCAGAGCTCACCGCGATGGCTCCAGAACACGTCTTCGATATCGAAGGAAACCGCCCCGAAGCGTTCGCCAACGGCTATAACCTCGGGCGCCGGCACGAACAGGAAGACGGCGTTCGGATCGACGAAGCGGCGGATCAGCCAGGGACAGGCGATGCGGTCGATCTTCGGCCGCGCCCGTGTCACCCAGGCGGTGCGCCCCTCCGCGTCGCGGCGCGGAAGCTTCTCCGATGGCACGGCCGCCCCGCCGGCAATCCAGGCTTCGAAGCCGCCCTCGAGGCTCTCGGCGTCGATCCCGGCATGGCGCAGATAGGCGGCCACACCGTGGCTGAGCTTGCTGCCCTTTTGACAGACCACCACGACGGTGGCGGCATTCATGCTGTCCGCCCAAGACGCAACCTCGGCATGATCGCGCCGGATCGAGCCCGGAATTAGGCGCGGATCGAGCGCGAAGTCCTCCTCGGTGCGAACGTCGACGATGCAAGGCGCGCCGGGGGTTCCGATGAGGCGGCTGAGTTTGTCGGGAGAAATTTCGAGAAATGACGGCATGACGCGTCCTCCGTTGATCGGTGTTACTGGACGCGATTCTTCAGCATGACGCCTCGTGGGATGATCGCAACCCCATGGCAAAACCATGCGCAAACAGACCCCGCCGTGTCAAGCGGGCGCTTGCATAGAACAGCGGAACGCAGCCGATTCGGGTCAGCTGCCGCCCGGAATGCCTTGATATCAACTGCTTCGCGGTCCCGGTACGGAACAAAATCCTCACTTCGGCATTATTGTTTCACCGAAAGAGGAGAAAGTACCATGACGTACGACCCCAATAATGCCAACGACCCGAACCGCCCGCTGAACCCAAATCTGGATCTGCGCACCACGCCGAGCGCGCGCAGCAATAATACGTGGGTTGTCTGGGTCGCTGCATTGGCCGTGATCGCTGTCGCTGCATTCGCCTATTCGCAGTGGAGCACCCCGGGCACATCCCCGGATACGACAGCCTCCACGACCCAATCCGAGCCGGCACCGGCGGCACCCAAGCCGATCGCTCCGACCGACAACAGCGCAACGCCCGCACCGGCACCTGCACCGGCCACTCCGCCGGCTGCGCCTGCCCAGCAGTAACCGCTGCTCGGCTAAAGGAAGCCGACCCAGTGCCGGCTTCCTTTTCTGTCGTGTGCTCTTGAATACCGGCAGAGAGAGCTTATTTTAGAGATATTGAATTTGTCTCTGATGGCTGACCACGGAGGTACTGGCAGCCGTTATCGAGACAGATCGAGGAAGGGTCGGTGCGGTTTTCGCCCGGCCTTTTTTCTTCGGTCTCAGACAGCTCTCGCAGCGGGATATTATTTGGGGATCCTGTTGTAGAAGGATTGGGGGTCGTACACGCACTGGTAGTCGAGAAGGCAAATCTTGCCGTTGGCATCCCTGACCCTTGCCGTGTCGTACTTGTCGCCGAGATTGCACCTGGCCGGAGGATAGCGAAAGCTACGGCCGCCAAAACCCATGCGCACGAAAACCGCTTTGTCTTTACGGATGATCTGCGCAAGCTCGTCGCAAGTATGATCCCTGGCATTGACCTCCACCGCATCGATGGCAAGGGCTGCGGACGGAAACAGCAGCACAAACGCCAGAACAATGCTTTTCATGAAAACTCCTGATTGTGGGAGAACGTCTTTGGCCGAACCCGCCCAAGACCATTTGCTCTACGGAAAATTATAGGGCGATGCGGGATCGAAGACGCAGGCATAGTCGAGAATGCACTGCTTTCCTTGACCATCGCGGAAACTCGTGCTGGTGCGCTTGTCGCCCATGCTGCATTGCGCCGGCGGATAGCGGAAGCTACGGCCGCCGAAGCCGACACGGACGAAGACCTTCTTGTTCTGGCGGATGATCTGCGCAATCTCACTGCAGCTATACGCGCTCGCCTTGATCTCCATCGCCCCCGCGGCGAAGGCCGGCAACGGCAGAGACAAGGCAACGACCAGAACGACGCTTCTCATGGAACCCTCCCGCTTATCAGAGAGCAAATAGGGCGCGGGGATCGACGCTGCCAGACATGCTGACGACACGAACCATGCCGCCCGGCCCGGAACAGTCTCCGGCAGGCCGGAAGATCCGGCCTGAGCTAAAATAATTCAATCCTATCAAGAGATTTGGTGGGTGATGTAGGGCTCGAACCTACGACCCGCTGATTAAGAGTCATCGGCTCTAGCCCGTTCCCTTCTCAGCCCTGTCTACGCTTGTCAACAATGTTGGCGCTACAAGGCCTTAGGAACGAGGCCAAATTTGTTGACACCGTGCAGTGACACCTATTTCTCGTCAATATTTTTGGATGTGATTTAAGCAGGTAGCTCCAAATCACGCGTGATTTGGCTGCTGACCACCGTGTGTTTTCGGGTCTAAGCACTCGACAACCGATTCGCTTGGCGTCACGCTTGTTCCATCAGCAGAGAAAGCGAGCCGGATGCCATCAGAACATTTCAGCGGTCATACCCTGACCAAAGTGAAGAACCTCGTGAAGAAAGGCGTCGCCGCGCCCGTGGTGTATCGCGACAAGGACACAACGGGATTGGCAATCAAGGTCACCAAGACCGGTGCGTCGTGGTACTACAGCACGCGCGACGCCAACCTCCAGATCGCTCCCTTCTCGTCGTTCGGGCTTGATGACCTGGGCATTCTCCGCGAGCTCGTGACCGAACTCCGGAAGGAATCCAAGAAGGGCCGGAACCTTGAAACCCTGATTCACTCCTTTGCCGCCGGCCACAGCGTCACCGACTCCAGACACCTGCACGACGTCAGCCATGGAGACGGCGTGACCTGGGAGGTGGGCCGAGACTTCTACCTCGAATGGTGCGCTGCGAACCGAAACAAGGATACTGCCAGAGGCTATCGATCTGCGTTGGGAGCCACCGCTGGACTGTCCGAGGATTTTGCACCCATTCACGGCAAGCCATTGGCGTCGATCATCACTGCAGACCTTGCGCGTGTGCGCAACAACATCATCGCGCGTGGCAAGTCCGGAGATGCGAAAGGTCAAGGCATCCGCCAAGCCGACCTGACGGTCTCTGCGATCAAGGCGGCTTTCAAGTATTTCGTCAACAACCCGAACTTTGGCGTGACCAAGAACCCTGCAACGGAGCTCTCGAAGTCATTGGAGCGGCCGACGGTGATCGAGGGCAGCGAGAAGGTACGTGCGCTGACTCAGATCGAGATTGGTGCCCTCTGGTACGCGCTAGAGGCCTGCCCGAACGAGACCGCACGGTTAGTACTGCAGCTTCAGCTACTGACCGGGCAGCGCCGATTCACCGCAACGTCAGCACGGAAGCGTGACTTCCAGGTGGACGGTGTCTATGACTGCATCTGGGGCATGGAGGATAAGGTCCATCACTGGCGCAAGATGGCGCTGCCAGCCGTCGCCACGGGTGTCGTGAAGCAAGCGTTGCGGCTGGCATCGAACCAGCCGCAGTCCGACTACCTCTTCCCAAAGCAGCGTCCCCGTAGGACCGGCGATGACATGAACAGACACATCAATGAGAGGACGGTATCCGAAGCGCTGGAAGATATGCGGAAGCCCGGCGGAATCTTCGAAAAGATGCCATTCAACGTCTCGACACATGACCTTCGCAAAGCATTCACGAGCGTCATGCGTCCCAAGATGTCGCGGTTCATGATCGCAGGGCGCCCGATGGTGCCGGATGAAGTTGAGATGATCACGCATGCGAACGAAGGCCGCGAGAGCGTGTCGCAGCTCGTCTACGACCGAAACACCTATCTCGATGTGAAGATGGAAATCCTAACGTTCTGGCAGGACTACGTCATGGAGGGCTACCGGCTCTTCTGCCAGCAGCTAGACGTGAAAGCGGCCGCGTGAGCCTGTATCAATACATCCCCAGTCGGTGACCTGCCGCCGACTGGGTGTCACTTTCAGTCGAACGGCAACTCGCTGATCGACGCGCCGTTCGACGCCGGGTCGGCCATCAACCCATCGTCGGGCAGAGTCGGCTCGGCGAGACGAGCATGCTTATCGCACAGCGTCAGAGACCGGCTCGGACTATAACGGAACCTGCCGTTACGTCCGCACTCCTCGCAGACCGACAGAGACGACAGCCGGATTTCCTCCCGGAGCCGCTCGATTTCGTTAAAGGCATCCTGCCGGGCACGGTCATAATCGATCCCGACTACGAGGTATCCGGATTTCTCCCGCGCCTCCCGGAGCCGCGCATTCCAGTCGGGCGGCATCCAGCGAAGCCGGTCGGCGACGCGCTCGAGGAGAGATTTCCACCCCGGTCGACAGGACAGCTCGACGTTCTCGTGAAGGACGTCGGCATAGCGCTCTCGAAAGCGAATGAAGCGCCGCTGGCGGAGGACCTGCTCGTATGTCCGGAGATCCTGCTCGTCGACGAGGCCGTCGTCGTCGGACCAGAAGTCCTTCTTGGGATCGAGGAATCGAACACGCGGAATGCGGTCCATCCGGTCGATGAGATCGCGAAGGTACGAAATCGAGACGCCTAGTCGGCTGGCGGCCTCGGAAAGCTCAATGAAGGCCACGGCACCCTCCCTTTTTGCTCAGCCGGTCCCATATCGACTTGAACAGTTCCATGGCCAAGTAATCCCGCTGCCTAGCCGACAGCTCTCGATGTTGATGAAGGGCACTGAAAACCCAGTCCCAGATTTCGTGGTCATCGGGTCGGCCGTCACCGCCGTATTTCAAGACGTAGCCGCGAGCAATATCGTGCATCACATCGCCCCACGTCGCGATCAGAAGCATGGTCTCCGTCTCCCAGTTATGCTCCATGCTGCATCCGCCGGCCAAGCTGGATCCAGCAAAGGTTTGTCCTCGCCCACTCGGCGTTGGGGTCAACGTGCAACAGACGGTACCATCTCCAGTCGCGGTCGATGCCGTGAAGCCAGAGGCGACCGCCGATTTCCCATAGTGGCCTGCCGTCTCGCCATACGAGTTCGACGCTATACGGGTGCAGCACGGCTTGCAGGTCCGCCGTCCGCTTGCCCGGCCCTGTCCACCAGCGTCGATGCGGCGGCGGGAACAACCGACCGTGCGACGCGCGATCGAGCATGCGACGACCCGTCTCGAATGCGCTGCGGTCGCCGCTCCGGACAAGACGATATCCGAGAAGGCGCAGGACGACATCGTCCTCGCCGGCCAAGTCGTCGACGCGAACGTCGTGAAGGACATCTCCGTGATCTCGGAGAGCGGCCGCGATGAGATCCCGCGCAGTCGGTCTGGTGACAGTCATCGCGGTGGCTCCTCGCTCGGCACCCAGGCGTCGGCCGCCGGGTCGTATTTCGCCCACATCGTCGCACCGTCGCAGTAGCTGCCGCGGTAGAGTGTGGCGTCCGGTACCGGCTCGGCGATGCGACCGTCATACTCGTCGACTGCGTGCTCGTCACAGACCGTCTTCAGCGGACCGGGATCCCACCGCCGCAGCTTGCCCGGCTTGCCGCATACCTCGCAGACATACCGGCTGCGCGCTTCGGCGAGGTCGATAATGTCGGTCCATTGTCGCTGGTCGTCCTCCGACAGCTCCTCCGGAGAAAAGATATAGAGCCGCAGGTCGCCAAGCTTTTGCTTGATCTGGCGGACTGCGTACGGCACGCCGAAGGCGTCTAGTTCGGTGAGAGCCGCATCGATCAACGGCAGCCAGCCGATCTCGCATGCGGCCGACGGAGGTCTGCCGTGCGGAGTGCGCGCCAGCGGATGCCGCTTGAACATGTCTCGGTATTTCTGGCGGTCATCCATCACGCGTCCCCTTGTTCGTCGACGCGAAGGCGCCCGAGGAGGTCATCATAGACCCAGGGAACGCCGCCGATCTGGTAACGGCGCGCACGGCGGTCAATTGGCCAGCCGCGGCGCTCGCGAGGAAGGTGGCGATGACAGAGGCAGTACACCCAAGCCGAAGGAACCCCTTCCGGCGGCTTACGGATATCGCCCATCTGTCCGCAGACTTCGCAGATGTAGCGCGACCGCTCTTCTGCGAAGATCTTGGCGTGCCGGGCGGCAGTTTGCTGCTCCTGGGGGAGACTAATCTCCTCGAGCGTGACGCGCAGGCCACCCATCTTCTGCGACAATTCCCCTACCTGAACAGATCCCGTCGGCAGCTTGCGGAGAGCTACGCACAACTGACTCACCGGCATCATCCAGCCCGAACCGATGTCGAAATACCGGCACGCGCCGAGCATGTCCGGAAACAAGGCACGGAGGCGGTCGGCGTCGATTTTAGGTATGTCCACTACCGTCATAGGCCAGCCTCCTTCCGGAAAGTGTGGGCGCAATCGGTGCAGAGAAGGCGGTCGCCGAGTTCGATTTCGGGCGAAGACAGCAAGGACTCGAGGCCGATTTTGAGGACGAGCCTGGCGGGCTGGCCGCAGTGCTCGCACGTGCGGAAAGCGGCTTCGTGAGCTTCGTGGATGATGTCCGGCACGTCCGTCGCCATGCCGTCGATGCGGACGACGAGATGACCCGCGTAGCGAGCTTCGACGGACAGCACGCGCAGACCACGGCGGTCGCGCAGACGGCCGAAGCGGGCGAACATGTTGTCCACCAGCCGCCACCAGCCCGGCCGGATACGAATGGATTCGAGCAGGGGCACAAGGTCGCCGTAGAGCAACCGGAGGCGCGCGTGCTGCTCAGCGTCGAATCCCTTGGGGAAGCGATCGATCACTTGAGCCTCCAGTTCTTCGCCAGTTCGTCGAACGTCCGCGGCGTGTAGTCGACATCGGGCATGTCCACTCCGACATCGCGGCTCAGTCCTTCTCCGGGGAGATGGCCGTGGCTGTGACCATAGAAGTGGACGGCGCCCTTCTGCTGATGCTGCCAGCTCCGCTGCGCATAGTGTGACATCACGACCCGGCGTCCGCCGTCGTCAGTGAACCGGAAGCCGGTCGGCGGCGCTTCCCACGGCAAGGACAGCAGCGTGGCGTGCGGATTTCCGTGCTTGTCGACGTCGTGGTTCCCCACGACGAGGAACTTCCGGCCGCGGAGCCGGGAGAAGATCCACCGGACGCGGTCAGCGCGCTCGTGCAGTGCCATCGCGAAGTCGCCTAGGTGATAGACGATATCCTGTTCCCCGACGACGGCGTTCCAGCGCTCGATCAGGAACTCGTCGTGTTCCTCGATCGTGCGGAAGTCACGCGGCTGCATCGTCAGAATGTTGGTGTGACCGAAGTGGGTGTCGGAAGTGTAGAACTTCTTTACGAAGGGCATCGGGAACTCCTTGGAATAGACATGCGCATGAGGTCGCCCGGCTGGGCGTGGGATCAGGCGGCTATGGCTATTCGGAGTGCCTTCATTTCAGTGTCTTCCTCGTTGTCCGGTCTACGTAGCAGGTCCCCAATCACTTGGGAGCCCGCAATCTTTTGCTTGGATCGAGATTACTCGACGAGATCTAAGATTTTGCGATCGGGTCGTCGGATGCGTGCCTCCGCAGGAGTTTGGCCTGAAGACGCGATGGGTGTTTCACATGTCCAGGATTCGACCATCGCTTTGACGACAACCTTGAGGATCGCGTCGATGCCCTCGGGATTTTCCGGAAAGCGATCGCCTTCGAGTTCTGGGAGAGTGCTGCGTGCCATGTGCCGGTCCTCGTTTTTTCAGGACCGGCAATAAGACGCCATTTCCATACGGCGTCAACAAGCCAAAACTGCCGGCGGTTTGAAAAAATAAAAGTCCGTTGACCTCTTCCGATGTGACCGAAAACATTTCGGAGCAGCCGCCCAGGTTCAACCCTCGGCGTCTTGCGAGCCGCATCGTCTCGCCAAACCATGTTCATACCGAGAGCCCAACAAGAGGCTCCGGACAACGAATTGAACCTAGGGGCATGGCATGCAGTACGACGTCCGGGTCGTTCCGCAATTCGCGGAATCCGACTTCATCGCAAGATATCAAGACGACAAGCGCCGTGCCGCCCAGGAGCAGCACCGTTCCCGGCAGAAGCGTCGTGAAGCCGATGCTCGCCGCCGCGCCGCAAGAAAGGCCGCAGGCGTCGAGGTGCACTGGCTGGATGAGCAAGAAGCGCAGCACTGGGCCGACGTCTCCCGCTACGAGCACGAGCTTGACCTCGAACGGATCAATAACGGATATGTCCGTGTCGGCGGAGGAAAGAAAATCTCCGGCTACGAGCTGGCCCCGCGCGTATCCGAAAAGGGGCTACGCAGCCGTACGTTCACCGGCAACAAGTTCATGGAGCTTTTTCCGTCGTGGCTCCCCAAGCGGGGCAAGATCCGGGCGAACTGGGGCAAGACAGTCCTCCTGACGCATACGAGTAAAGTGCGCGCGCTCGATCTTCCTGCAGTTGAAGGCCGACGCGACAGCTTGGGCTTTCTGCGTTGGGATACAGATTTCGTCTGGCCGTCCGTCGAAGCAGCCAAGGCCGCGTTCCTCAAGCTTCGCGATAAGGGCATCCCGATTCCGCATGTTCTGACCGGCCTCCTGCTGCCGACCGGCGAATACGTGCGCCCGCATGCCTTGCGGGGACTGCCGTATGGACAGTCGGTTATGGCGGACCCGACGGCCAAGGGTTTCCGCAAGGCCCCTCTGAAGCTCTACAAGGACGTCTACCTCGGAATGTGCGAAGCCATGCTCGAAGTGGGTTGCGACCCTGGCGCCCCGGCAACGACGATGCAGACCAAGAATCCTCTCAGCCCGGAACTGCACACCGTCATCCTGCAAGATGACGACTGGCGGCCATTGAGGGAGATCGCCCCATGCCTTAAACGCGGCCTCCGCCGCGACCTGCTGATCCGTGAAGCTGCCGCGGTACAGTCGAACCTGTCGATCCAGGCTTCGAACGAAATCTTCGAGACCTACCGCAGGGCCGCGCTCGAATGTCTCCGCATCTGGATGTGGAGTGGCGACCTGGCCTACACCGAGGCGATGTCCTCTCCGGACCGGGGGGCACTGCATGACCACGTCCATCAGCATTTGCAATCGATCGCCGTCTCGGCCGAGATCGATACAGACCTGACGGCCATCCAGGCAAAGGTCGCTCAGTATGCGGCCGACAACTGGGATCCTTCGAAGTCTTCGTCGAAGCGGAAGGGCGAAGGCGCCCTGCTGCATGTAGTCACCGGGATGACCAGGAAGGATTCGCAGGCGGCCGGTGGCAGGTACTCGGCTGAAATGAAGAAGCATGCGGCGATGGAGAAGATCAGAGCGGCGCTCGAAACGATGGCGACGTCCGGAGACGAGCCGCCATCGGTCAGAAGGCTCGCGAAAGCCGCAGGTGTCAGCCCTGATACCGTCCAGTCGCGGAAGAGCGAGGTCGCAGAAGTTGTCGCCTCTCTCTGGGTCGAAGGTGTACGGAATCGGTCTAATGTTAAAAAGGATCAAACATACCCGGTAGGCGAAGGAGAAGAAGAGGCTACGGCCGCGGGGAAGGCTCCCTGCGTTCGTGACACTAGCTCGGTGGATGAGGCTCTCTCGCACCAATACCCACTGCGGACGCAGATTGGGTCGGTGGACGACGATGGCCTGCCGTCACAGCGGGACGTTTCCGAGTTCATCTTCGACCCGGACGCCGAGCAAGACGAGGACTAACTCGGCCGATGTCACGTTGTGACGCATAGAGCCGTCAAGCCCTTGATCCGCCGGCGGTTTGCGCCATGCGCGGCCGCGAGCGACCGTAGTGCATCGGTATCACGTAGTGACGAAAGGAGAAGTCATGCCGCGGAAGCCCAGTACGGAAGCACAGCGCAAGCGGCACCAGGAGCGTCAGCGGAAGTATCGCGAGGGGCTGCGGGAAGCTGGGAAGCCAGAGGCAGACGTCGTCGATGCAGCGATGGCCGCAGCTCTCTGCGCAACTGCCGCAGATCAGCTCGCCGCCGAGGTAAAGGACCCAGTCCTGAAGAAACACCTCTCCGCAATCCTGAAGCGGGCCCGGCGGGATCTCATACAGCGCGGGTACGACCGGGACGCAGCGACCGCCCTCCTGCATCGGCGGCTCCACCGCGTCACAGTGTGATACCTCCATGGCGCTCGTTTCCACCCGTTACTTCCCATCTTCGAAACGCGGTTCCAAGGATTCACGGCGTGACGCCCTCCGCGGCAGGATCACTGAAGCTCTGCGGGTTCTTGCCACTGTTGCCGCAGAAGACGCTGACTATGCAAAGGCCCAGAACGGACGAGGCTTCTCAAAAAGCGACCAAGAGGGACATGCCCTGTCACAGCTCTCGGTGGACCAAGTACTAGGCGACGAGATGCTGACGATGAAGGTGCTAGGAATGGGGCGCCGCTATTCGCGACAGGCATCGACGATCTCGCAGCTCTCTCTCCTCTGAGAGGCCGGCAGACTTGAATCTTTCATGTCGGACGCCGCACCATCGTAGCATGACCACACCACCGACCGCGCCGAATCCTTGTCCTGTCTCCCCGCTTGCCGCGCGCAAGACGGATCGCCGCGCGCGGCCGGGGAGCCGCCGATAATGGTCGAGATGTCCGCAACACCCGCAAGCATCGCGGCCAGATACTCTGTCACCGAGCAAGCTGTTCAATGGCTCCTCGACAATCGCGGCTCCGGGGGCGAAGGCGACGGTGAGACCGCTGAGCTCTTGAAGAAGCTGTACAGAGCGATGGTGCTCAATGCATCGGATCACGGCACAGACGATCCTTGGGAAGATCCCTTGGTCTATACCGGTGACTTTTCGTTGCACGTGACCCTGTTCGGGTTGGATACGGCTCACGCGAAGACGTGCCAGGATGGCAAGGGCTTCTACTCGCGGGTTTTCTCCGACAGCGAGACGCGCTGGGCCGGCACTGGCAGCTACTACGCATCGAGCCTTGCGACCGACGTCTTCGGTGAAACCAGCAGCGGCTACCTTGACCGCATCAGGTCGCAGAACATGCGCAGCCTTGCTCAAGCAGTTTTCAAAACGAGCGCGAACATCGGCGCGAAAACGATCATCGACCGCATCGCCGACGTACAATCCGACGTCGATGATCTCGCCGACAACATCGAGACGGCGATCAACGGCATTCGGAACGACATCACAGCCCTGAAGAATCGCATGTCCGCAGCCGAGACAGATATCTCGAACATCCAGCAACGCCTCACGAACGGTGGCCTCTGATGCGCGACGTCCTCCTTCGCCACCGCGTGCTACTCCTGGTGCTGGTCACGGTCGCCGCCCTGGCATCCGCCGCCGGACTTCTCGCAGCACTCTCGCTGCTGGCAGTCGCGCTGGCAGTCCACGAGCACCACCTGCGCCTCCGGCTCCGGGCGAGCTTTAGGAACGCGCGCCGCATGCTGGCGGCTGAATCCCGCCGCAATGACGCCCTGGAAGACTATCTGGACGGAGTCTTGGCTGCCGCTCGAGGCGATGCCGACGAGGAACCGAAAAGGATTCTGCACTGATGTCGCCGGCACCTCTTGCGGCCGTTGGCGGCGGCGACAATCATGGATTCAACGACGTCGACGAGACGATCGTTTTCTTTCCAGAACTCAGCCCCGGCTCGCGTCCCCTACGCAGTCGGGGTTCTTTTTTTCCATGAGGTGACGGATGGCACGCGCCAACTACAATGAAAATCTCCTGACCGTCGGCTACGACATGTCATACGCGGAGCTTGAGAGTTCCCTCGACCGCATCGCGAGGAAGGCCATGCCGGATGCAGCGGCGGAGTTGTTGAACAAGGCGGCCTTCGGAATCCGCAGAGAGCTGATCGACTACACCAAGAAGATTTTCGACCGCCCAAATACATTCACTCGCAACGCCTGGGTCGTAGACAAAGCAAAGCCAACCCAGGGGCCAAAGATGTTCGCAGCGGTCAAGGCTCGACCGAAGCAAGCGGAGTATCTGCGCTTTCAGATCTTTGGCGGAAAACGCCAGACGGGTGACGCTGGCTCAGGTCCGTACGATCTGTTCGTGTACTCGGCAAAGGTCACCCAATACGGCGGCGTCGATCGCAGATATCTCAGCAAGATCTCGAAGCAAGCCAAGACCGAGCGCAACAGGCGTAAAGAACTCAGAGCCCGGCGCAAAGCCCTTGGACCCGACGCCACACCGAAGCAGCGCAAAGCTCTTCAGTGGCAGACGGTGTCGCGTGGTAAGCCAGGCACCTTTTTCGGCACAGTCTACGGCGTTAAAGGCTACTGGAAGCGTCCAGAACGCTGGGAAGGCGATCCTTGGGCCGGCGACCACGCGGAGCTTCTGTTCGGCGTGAAATCAGCGGTCTTGAATAAGCCCCTATTCGACTACAACGGTGTCGTAGCCAAGCACTTCGCCGAGCAGATGACTCCCGAGAAATGGGCGGAAGCTCTCCGCCGGGCGAAGGTCGGCCTCTCCTGAGGTAAGAACTCGGAAAGGATCCCAACATTTCCGACCGGCGTCTTTACCCACGCTTCACCGACGTCGACCATTCATCACGGACGAATTCGTGATGGGGTGTGGGATGCGGGTTGTAGAACTTTTCGCGGGTGCCGGTGGTCTAAGCCTTGGCCTGACACAAGCAGGCCTGTCGGTTGTGCGGGCGTACGAGCGCGAACCCGCAATGCGACGGATATATGTCAAGAACATGCGGAGGATGCCGCACCTCCCGACCTTCGGCAGCATCGCAAAGTTTGCGGACGCCGCGCGGTTTCCTGAGCTGGTGGACGAGATCCTTGGGCAGCGCCCCGACCTGATCGCAGGAGGGCCACCTTGCCAAGACTACAGTGCCGCCGGCAAAAGGATTGAGGGCGAGCGCGCGCGACTGACGGCATATTACGCGCAACTGATCTGCATCGTCAGGCCGCAGTGGTTCCTGCTCGAGAACGTCGAAGGTGCTCTGGGTGCGCAGCAATATGCCGCCGCGAAGCGTCTCTTCCGGAATGCTGGTTACGGGCTATCGGAGAACGTGCTGGTCGCGTCCAGGTACGGCACGCCACAGCGGCGACCGCGACTTATCCTTATAGGGCGCGTGGGCGAAGAAGACGGCTTCCTGGACTCGGCTCTGCTCGCGGCTGCCACCCCGAAGGAGATGTCCATTCGGGACGCTTTCGGTGACCGTTTCGGATCCGGCGTGTACTTCCATCCCAAGGACTACGCGCGCAAGGCGGTTTGGTCGACGTCCGAGCCAGCCCCCACTATCCGGAGCGCCTCGCACAAGAACCAGCCGGCATTCGTCCATCGACCTGAGGTCGATGATCCGATCGAGGGCGACTGGTATAACCCAAACCTCCTTGAGATGCCTCTCTTCCACGGGTTCCCGGAGTGGTGGGACTGGAGCGGAGAAACGAAGACGTCGCTCGCAACAATGATCGGGAACGTCGTTCCACCTCCGCTCGCACGGGCAATCGGTAAGTGCATACTCGCTCGTCATGAAGGACGGTCGATCCCAGCGCTCCACGACTGTTTCTCGGATTGGCTTCTTGAACGCGGCTACACGGCACCGTCCGTTCGCAACGTTCGAAGCAGGGTTAACGCTGCTCGACGCGTACTGCAGGGAAAGACTTTCGCCAATCCTACTCACGAGATTGGCGCCCTGGAGGCCGCACTCGAGGTGACTGACATGTCCGTGTCGAAGAAATCGGACATTCGCAGCGCCCTTCGCCTCCACCGCGCTTTCACCGACGATTCGAAGAAGCTAGCGGCAATCGAGCGGAAGGCTTTGCAAGACAAGCAGAAAGGCAAGGCCGCTGTCGACTTCGACGAGATCCGGGCCGAGCACGCGACGACCTACGGGTCGATCAGACGGGTGCCGCGCAGCTACGAGGAGCCCGAACCCCACGACGACGGTCGCCCCGACCCCGAAGACGTCTTCAAAACGATCATCGAAGAAACCGCCTAACCGCCGGCGATTGCCTCAAGCCGCCGACCGGCACACGATGTCTTCAGCACTTCGAGGAGTACATCGTGAGATCATCGAGACCGGCCACCGCTCGGCATATTTGGCATCCCCTGGGCGACGCCGCAGGCGTCCGTCGAATCCTTCGTGTTTGGGAAACCCTGCTCAAGAGACGGCATCTCGCGGAGCTTCCAGATGATGGACATCCTTACTGGTCAATGGTCGAAATCCTTCGAGGTGGGAAGGATCACCGTGCGCGGCTCCTGCGACAGCCGGGCGCGGCGTATGACGTCGTCGCCATCGACCTTTGGCGGCTCCGCGAACTGTGCGGCTCGCTCGAATGGCTGCACGACGCCCTGCAGGACGATCACAACGGCAAGTACACCAAAGTCGACCGCCGTTGGGTCGTGCTCGACGACATCGACGATCCGCCGTGCACCGATTACCGCGAGGCCGAGGCCGCATGCGAATCCATCGCCGCGATCCTCGAGAGAGCGTACGAGCGGCTGGTCAGGGAGGACAAATAATGGCAAGGAAGCCCACCCCTCCAGTTCCGGACGTCGAATCCCCGCCCAAGAAGGCGCCCGCATTGTCTTACGAGCTGATGCCCATCTCGCTGCTGCAGCGGTCGCCGACGACCAGAGATGAGGTCGCGCTGCGGGATGAGGTGCGCAAGCAACTTCGTGCGGTCGAAGACGTCGTCGTCGACTTTGCGGCCACAAAGGGCGCCGAAGGATTCACGCTCGACGACGCGTTCGCACTTTACTCTTTGGAGCTGCCGATCTTCTTCGCCTACAGCCGTGAAGGCTCAAAGATTCGGGCGCGGTATGGCTGCCGGATCATCGAGCGGTCGGAGTAGCTATCACCCGGTCTCAGATACGCGGAGTCCTTCGCCGATCTCGGTGATCTGCCAGAAGGTGTAGAGAATCCGGTATCCCAGCAGGGCGAACACGATGCCAACGAACAATCCCGTCCAGGTGAAGCCCACCGTAAAGAGCTGCACCAAGGACCAGATGCCGACGTACCCGATCACGTAGAGCGAGTAGACGTATGGGATCAGGCCGCCAAGCGCGCCCAGCGCCTTGCCGAAGCTCTTCCCGCTGCCCTTTTCGAGGATCCGCATGTAGACGACGATGAACGCCGTCGAAACGATCCCGCCGAAGAACAAGATGCTGCCGTTCGGCCAGCCGGCTGGAGCGATTCCTTCCTGCCACAGCTTGTAGGCGCCGTAGATGATGACGAGGAAGATCGCGAAGACTGGGCGACCGATCAAATCGGCCCGCGCGGTGGCATCATATTGTTGCTGGATAGTCATCAAATCCCCCGACCCATAGTTGTCCAGGACGACTATGCCCGCAGATCGATCGAAATCAAGCGTATCGTGCGCCTGTGGCAAATTCGAGTTCTTCCTCGGGCACTAGCGCAGGCACGTAAGCATCTTCGAGTGCCGAGGTGACGTCGGAGAGATCGGTGGGCAGTCCTTCGCGCTGCCGCGGCGAGAGCTTGGCCAGGTAGCTCTCCCAGTCCTGCTGCCTATACTGCGCGAACATCAGATCTAGCCCGGCTGGGATGACGCCTGGCAGCAGCGTCCGGCGCTCGTCGAAGACCTCCACGATAGCGGCAGGCAGGTCGGGATGTTTGCCGTATCCCTTGCGCGCGAGCACCAGCAGATCGCGGTAATCTTTCATCCGGGTGTTGTCGATCCCGAACTTGCATATCGTATGCAGCTTCTCGGCGATGCTGTAGATCCACTGCTGCGACCTGATCGGCACGACCGGCTGGCCCTTCACGACCGGATTTGGGGTCAGCATCCGGGTGCCCATGGCCGGCTCGCTCCCGATCGAAAAGTCCAGATGGCCGGCCGAGCGCATAGTGCCGATCTTCACGACGACATGGACGCGCAGACCTGGCTGCTCGAGTCCTTCGTGCTTGAGGGCCTCGGACTTGCCAACTTCAATCTCGACGCCGTCGTCGATCGCAACGGCGGCCGCCTTGCGGACGAGATCCTCAATGGTTCCATGGCTCAGCGATACGAAACTCTTCACGTCGATGTCGGACGTGGAGCGGTGGATGTCGTTGGTGTCGGGCGACCAGTAGTACATCGTGCCGCCGTTCAGCATGAGAGTGTCAGCTTCCGGGAGCGAGAACAAGCGCACGGCGAGACGCTCTTGCGCGAACCGCTGCACGAACTGCGGCGTGTCCACTTTCGCGTTGCGGGCGTAGTCCTTGAGCTTGCTGGCTACCCGGTCGCCGGTGGTTGGTGCTTGTGCGGTCATGTCGTGTCCTCCCCAGAACACCATGACCATGTGTCTGCCGGCGGCAGATCTCAAATCCGCCGGCAGACCTATTTCGTCGACGGGTACGGCTTGATGTAGTGATAGACCCGCTCAGGCGTCGGGCCTCCTCTGAGCTTAGCGCGTTGCCTCACCATCAGGACGTCCGGACGCTGCTCGGACCGCGCGAAAGCACCTGCGTACGCTTCCTTGACGTCCGCCTCTCCCAGCGGCCCCTCGTGGTCAGCAAGCTCCAGCAGCGTCCTCTCGGCCGACGCCACGCGATATGGTCGCCCATCGGTGTCGAGGCGGCACTCAACCCCCCACGGCAGGTCGTTTGCCGACCACCACTCGAGCTGGAATCCTACCCACTCGGCGGGCTGCGGCATGCGGACGGGTTGCGAGACATGCCGGTGGAAATTGCTGTTGGCCGACGTCCACCCGCGAGCGATGGCCGACGACATGCCGGTCAAGTGCGCATGCGGAAACGCCGCACAGAGCTGGGCGAAATCCGCTTGATCGGCATAGCTGTCGAGCAGCTCCGCATCGCGGCCGGATGTCGTCCGGGAGTTTCCCAAGAATTCCTCCGCTTTGGCGGCGATGATGTCCTTAATGCCAACGTCGTCGGCTAGCATCCGCTTCACAGTGCGCTCCCCGACCTGCAGGATGTCGGCCGCCATGGGCGCCGAGAGGCCACAGGCGGTCATCCAAGCCCGAAAGCGGTCGTTGTCCCAGATTCTGCGTGGCATCCATGCACCCGGTGATCGGTTTCGATCTCAACTGGGTGACAGGAAGTTGACACCCAGTCAACGGGAGGGCGTCGGGCTGGTTAAGGGAGTGCGATCGATGTCGTTGTTACGTTTTCGCGAAAAGGTTACAACGCAGTTTTCGAGGGCGACGGGCCGTCCTTATCTTCGAAAATGACTGGGAGCGGCGAGCGTCCTGCTTTCAGGATCAGGCGTTTATCGACGGACGAGGTCGCAGTGTCCACGGCCTCTGCTCCGCTGAACTTCCAGACCACACGGAACAGGTTGTAGTGGAACACCATGAAGGATTTCGCGAGCTCCTTGACTTCCTGGTGATCAAGTTCGTTCTGCTCTACGGGATCCCTGCCATCATCAACGAGCTTATCGATCAGAAGCTGGTCTACCATCGGATATAGACTGCTTCCGACATACCTGTGCATCACGGCGATGAATGTCCTCTCGTCGCCGTCCGCTCCAATTGACCGCGTCAGCTCGCCGAGGCCCTTCACGTCACCGAACCCGTAATGGTGCGAGGCTCGATCTCGGTACCACTTGATGCGCTCAAGAACCGGCTGTTCTTTCCAGTCGTTGATGAGGTCGATGGCGTCGGTGCGAACTTTTTGAAAGGCTGTGACGCGGTCCTTCTTCGTCTTACGAGCGTACTCCTTCAGGAGATGAAAGACCTCGTACAGCTTCGCTGCGACATTTCGTTCGGCTATTGTCATCGACGAGTATGCCACCTGGAGGATGGTATAGCTTCCTTCCTTCTGGGCAATGGAGAACGACTCCATCGCCATCATATAAAGTCGAAGCGCAGCGTTCACTTCGTTCGTTGCCATGCAGCAGGAGAAGAAAAATTCCCTATGAGGCTCTGGTACCTTGGACAACTGCGATGCCGTGAACGTCATCGTCGTAAGTTCAATATTCTCCGCATCGCTCATCGAACTGGCCGGTCCTTGGAGATTCCATACCGGTTGCCGACAACGCCACCAACAAGCGCCAGGATAACGGCAGCAGGCACCCCTGCAGCGCCACCCATGGCCGCGACGCCGACCCCGCCAACGAGAAGACCGAGTACAGCACCGACCGCAGCGCCGATAAGCGACCAGCGTGTCTCGGCTGGCCGCGCCCTTGCAGCAGCAGCGACTTTACGAGCGTTCTGCTCTAGTTTTTGCTTCATATTCTTTGGCGCCCTATCTGAGGTGAAAGACAATATCGCTTTCCACCGGTTCCGCTAGCCATGGCCGACACACTCACTACTGAAGATCGATCAGAACGGATGTCCCGGATCCGCAGCAAGGATTCAAAACCTGAGCTGACGGTGCGGCGGCTCATCCACAGTATGGGATTCCGGTACCGCCTTCACCGAAAAGATGTGCCTGGCACGCCTGACCTCGTTTTTGGTAATCGTAAAAAAGTAATTTTCGTGCACGGTTGCTTCTGGCATCGCCACGGTGATTCGTCGTGCAAACTCGCGCGGCTCCCGAAGTCTCGGCTTGACTTCTGGCTTCCGAAGCTAGAACGAAACGCCCGGCGCGACGCCGAGAACAGTGCCCGACTAGCGGCATTGGGGTGGGATGAAATGATTGTCTGGGAATGCCAGGTCTCGAAGACGAACCTGCCCGTCCTAGGCGAGAACATACGAAGGTTCTTGTGCGATGAAGTCGATTGAGCTTTTCGCAGGTGCCGGCGGACTTGGATTGGGCTTGCATAGCGCAGGATTCAGACCGACGTCGGTATTCGAGTGGGACGACTATTGCGTCGATACGATCGCTGAGAACCAGCGCAAGGGGATGAAGGCCGTAAAGGGCTGGAAGGTAAAGCACGGCGACGTCCGCGACGTCGACTTCCGATCCTTTGAAGGAAAGGTCGACCTCGTCTCTGGAGGGCCGCCATGCCAGCCCTTCTCCATGGGCGGCAAGCACGCGGCTTACGACGACGCCCGCGACATGTTTCCGCAAGCCATCCGCGCCGTTCGACAGGCTCGTCCACAAGCCTTCATCTTCGAGAACGTCAAAGGGCTCACGCGTGCGTCCTTCCGGAATTATTTTGAATACATCCGCCTGCAGTTGTCTCACCCTGAGATCGTGAAGGGCACCGACGAGTCTTGGCAGGATCACCTGTCGCGGCTTGAGCAGCACCACACCAGCGCCAGCCGCGACGGTCTCAATTACAGGGTCGTGACGCAGCTCCTGAACGCAGCCAACTTTGGCATTCCCCAGAAGCGCGAGCGCGTCTTCTTCGTCGGGATTCGCGAAGATCTCGGGAAGGCATTTCATTTCCCACTGGAAACGCACTCGCGTGAATCCTTGCTGTGGGATCAAGTCATGGGCGAATACTGGGAGCGACATAGGGTATCGAAGAAAAACCGCCCGGAGATTACGGCAAGTGCTCGTCTTCAAGAGATGACCATGCCTGACGAGTTGCCATGGCGTACGGTTGCGGACGCGCTCATCGGGCTGCCTGACCCCACCAAGACGATGCCAACCGACGAGATCTTCTACAACCACCGGCTCCAGAGTGGAGCGCGCTCGTACCCCGGACACACGGGCAGCCCGCTGCACGAACCCGCGAAGACCTTGAAAGCAGGTGTTCACGGCGTGCCGGGCGGAGAGAACATGCTCCGGCGCCCGGACGGCAGCGTGCGGTATTTCACCGTCCGCGAGAGTGCGCGCCTCCAGACTTTCCCTGACGACTACGTTTTCCACGGCTCGTGGACGGAAACGATGCGGCAGCTTGGAAATGCAGTTCCCGTCGAACTGGCGGCGGTCGTCGGCCGCAGCGTCGCTTCGCAGATAGGCATCTGATGGCCGAGGGGTACGTCGAGTTCGAATTCGATCTGCCGGCGGCCCTGCTAGACAGCCTTGTGGCCGAGTTCGCTAAGATGTCCTCGGCGTCTTTGACTCACGAGCACACGGTGCAGGTTCCGGACGAACAGGGTGTGTATCAGCTCCTGGTTGGTGGCAAGGTCGTGTACGTCGGGAAGACGGACGCCGACTCCGGCCTGCGTGGACGCCTATCCAAACATGCCTGGACGATTCAGCATCGTCAGAACCTCAAGCCCAGCGACGTCCAATTCAAAGCCGCCCGCGTCTTCGTGTTCACGGCGATGGACCTCGAAAAGTTACTGATCCGCCATTACGCGCAGACCGCTGGCGAGGTCTGGTGGAACTTCTCCGGCTTCGGAAGCAACGACCCCGGTCGTAATCGTGACCAGACCGAGCTGAAGGCCGCAGGATTCGACGCCGTCTACCCCATCGATCTGGATCATCCCGTCGACATCAAGACCGAAGGCGGCGTTCCTGCGGCGCGAATCCTTGATGAGCTGCGTTCGGAATTGCCCTACACTCTTCGAGCTGAAGGCGACGGAAGCAGAGGCCGTAGACCTCATCCCGACCTCGTCAACAGCATCGTCGAGCCATTCTCCGTTAAGCCAGCGACCACGCGCGAGGTACTAACCTCGGTACTGGATGTCCTTCCGCAAGGGTGGCAAGCCACCGCATTGCCGGGGCGGATTATCATGTATCGAGAGACCAGAGATTATAGCGCTGGAGTGATTGTGGGGCGCAGCCCGACGAGAAGCTAATTTCCGTCACCTACAGCGTCTGTAGTCGCCGACTCTGGACACACAAGACATCGTGTCCTATACGTATGCGACGCGCCGCGAGGTTTTGGAGACCCCGCGACGCGCTTCCTTGAACCCTTGTGGAGGGGGCCAGGTCAGTGATCAGGCTCTTCTGTTGCTGGTACGCCAGACCATAAAGACTCCTTTCGGTTCGAGTTGGTGGCTCGGAGACGACTGCAATGCCACTCGCGACGTCTCCTTGCCGATCTATCCAGGGGCTTCCTTTCGGGAGCCCCTTTTAGTTTGCTCCGAACGTATATCACGCTCGAAGGCTGAACGTATTAACGACCAGTTAATATGCAAACACTAAATATAGTATTAACAGCTTCTTAACTTAGTCGAATACGCTTCCCTTCTTAGGTTCCGGCTCGGAGAAAGTCTCCCAGTCGGTCGTCGGTGTTTCCCAAAGCGGTGCCTGTTGCGGGACACCCGGCAGTGTAGGCGGTGGCGGTGGCGGAACGGGCAATGCGCTCGTCCAAGCACCTTCCGGCGGGGGTGGAGGCGGCGCCGGGGGGATGCGCGTCATCGTCGGAGGCGCAGGAACCGGCGGCGCCGGGATGGGCGGCGGAACCGGAGGCGTAGGGGCCTTGCGGAGTGCATCCTCCGCAGCAGCCACGCCCTTCTCGCTTACCGAGAACACACCATCCGCTACTCTGTCGACAAGGCCATTGCCGATATACGTTTTCATCTGAGAGCGGGCAGCCGCGATGTTGATCCCTAGGTCCTTGAGATCAGACACCGAGACGATCTGCTCGTAGCCGAACTGCGGCATGCCCTTGAGCGCGAGCAGAACGGTTGCCCAGTTGACCGAGATCGAGCGCTTCCGCTTCGTCTCGGTCGAGCCTGCTGCGCCTGCGCCGTACATCGTTGGCATTGACGGCACGACGTTGCCCACCAGAGCACCCATGAATGCGGAGAACTGGTCCTTCCCGTACACGAGCGTCGCGGCGTCTTCGTAGCTAGCCAACTGAATATTGAGAACACCGACCTGCGCCATTAGCGCGTCCCGCTGCTTCCGCAGCGTCGCGATCTTCTTGAGCAGCTCGTGCTCGCCAGGTTCGGAATCGGTCTCGGTCATCATGGGACCGGTTTAAACGATCTCTTAACTATGCGCAAGTCGTAAATCTCACGCAACCTCACGGAAACCTGTTGGCAACCTCATAGCTACCCTCCCACTTGATCTACTGTGGGCCTCGCATGTTGAGTTATCCCCACTGTCCACAGGAACCGCAGACGCTGTAAATAAACTGTTTTACTCAATGTCGCGCAGGCTGTCGGACCACCGAATGACAACGCCCGCTATGAGATGACTAGCCCTGACAATGAATGCCATAGGACATATCCTACCCACTCAGTGGACATTTTGTTCGGTAGAAAGCTCACAATAAGTGAAGGCTTTCCACCCGCGATTTCGCTGAAACGATTTTCGCCGGCGGTTTGCGCCCGGCATGTACGTCGCCCACCATAATCGGCGGGCACCAACGAGGAGGGAAAGATGCCGACTTTGAAATTGAGTGATGACGACCTTGAGCTGGTCACAGCGGCTTTGCGCGAGCAGATTCGCGTTATCGAACATGGTGCATGGCCGACGCAGGGCTTCGATCCTAAGAAATACGGCGGACAGCGGCACAACACGCCGGAGCGGCTTGCTGGCAGACTTCGTGAACTCCAAAGTCGGCTAGGCCTGAGCATCGGTGTCGTCGACATGCCGGATACCGAACCCGACGCAATCACCGCCGACGAAGCCGTCCGTCGGAGGTCAATCGCCGAGATGATCATTGCCGAGGTTCAAGCCGCGAAGGCCTTCAGGAAGTCTGCTGGCCTTGATCCCGAAGGTTCGCTTCAGGGAGGCATGCACCCGCCGGCCGAAATCGCGGCTTACCTTGGGATGAAGGCATCTGACGCCCGCGGAGACGAGGTAATTCCCAGAGCGGTTAAGTTGCCGACGATTGCCCAGAAGGCGAGGCTCTATCGAAAAATGCAGCGCGCCCGGCAGTGTCCCGACCCGTTCGTCGGTATGTGATTGTTCACCCCGTCACCGCCGGCAGCCACCACTGCCGGCGGTTTGCGTTCGGCGCCGCCGGCGACAATCCTTGGGTAGACACCCAACCTGAGGAGGACGCGATGTCGAACGAGGTGAAGCAGGAAACCGGCCACGTCCTTGGCGACGACCGGGATTATTTCGAGGATGATTTCCGCAGCTTGGTGCCGGGGTCGTGGACGGAGCTGCCGGAGGGCTACGATGTCCCTGCAGCGGAAGATCTCGATCCACGGTTCACTGCCTTCGTGACGCGCGACATCGTCGACGAGCTGCCGGCGACCAGCGCCATCGAGGTTGGCCGTGAGACCCTAACCGGCCGGCCCGTTTTGTGGGCGATCCGGTTGAACGAGCATGACAACGGCAAGCCGGCCACACGCGATATCCGCCTCGAAGGAGTCGACGGCGAGTTCCAGTATGTCGGCTATCTCAGCCGTCAGCAGCTCCACGACGCGGAGACCACGAAAGCGATCGCCGACCTCCGTGATAACGGAGCCGTCACGATTATCGACGGGAAGACGGGTTTTTCTATGGATGCAGACGCCTACAGCACGGCTGCTCTCTCGCTCTTGGGCGGCGCCGCGCTACCCTACGAAGACCCCAGTGAGGCGTCTCCCGCCACAGACTGGGCGCATGCCGCCGTCCGGGGAGTGATCGATGAGCTGCGCGACCGCGGCGGCATCGGGCATGCTCTGCAAGACGTCGACCCGCTCATCCGGCAGGAGATCGTCGAGAGCCTGAGCGATATCGTCCGGGCCGCGTTCATCAGGAGGGCGGCATGATCAGGTGGGAGGACGAACCCCATGCTTGGGTAGCTTACCTAGGCAATCAACCGATCGCCGAGGTGTGTGAGTATCCAGTTCGTCTAGGTTGGGCGCCGATGCCGCATTGGCATCCTGTAGGCATCATCGCAAAAGGTCACCACGAATACGGGCAGCACGCCTCGGCGACGATCGCCGAGGCCAAGCAGGCCGTGGAGGACTACGTGCAGTCATGGCTGCAGGATGCCGGGTTGGTGTCGGCACCCTGGCTGCGGGCGAGCGTGGCCGCGTACTGGGAGAAGCGCGGTGGGGTGCCGCGGCTGGGAGGTGTGGCATGAGCGTCATCAGGTGGGAGCAAGTTTCCGGATTCAAAGACACTCCCCTAGATATTTGGGAGGGATGGCTCGGACGCTACTGGATCTGCACAGTGAAGCAGCTAAAGGAAGCCCAGTGGCATGTTCGTCTATACCCTGAATTTCCTGGTTCCTGCGGTGAGTCCACCGACGTCGCCGACAGCTTTGAAGAGGCGCGGAAGCTCGCCGAGGAAACGCTTCAGGATTGGCTGGATCAGTACGGGCTAGAACCGAAGCGTGCACTATCCACGATCACCGCCGAGACCGTTATGTTGACAAACTGAGACCGGGCGGGGCCCCTGAGGCCCTGTCCCCCATGCGGGTAATTCGCGACCCCAGTCGATCTCTCCGAGAGAGGTCCGAAAATCCCATTCAACATCAACACCCCATCGTCCTCGAATTGAATCTTGCACGTAGGTAGCGCCCCATAGTCCTAGAAATCACAGGACTTTTTGAATGGCACCGAGAAAATCACGGCCAGACCCACTGTTGAATCCACCCGGATCGGGGTCGCACCCCACGTTCGACGCCGCGGATGATGGTCAGTCCAGCTCTTCGCCGAGATCTTCGGTCTCCGCACGGCACATGTCGCTGAAGCAGCTCGCCGAGGTTCTGAACCGTGATCGCAATACGGTGATGAAGTACCTCGGACAAGGCATGCCCGTTGTCGAGCGAGCGGACCGTGACCGCGGGATTTCGTGGGTCATCGACTCGTCAGAGGCAATCAGGTGGCTCGAAGAACGCGCAGCGAAGAGCGTGGCCGATCGACTAGGTGGCGACGTCAAGTCCCTTTCGAAGGACGACGCTGAACGCCGCGATGCTGTCGCCAAGATGATCGTCCGGGAGGTCGACGCCGCCGAGTCTGCTAAGATGGTGGCCAAAATCTCCTCCATGCTCGATCTCATCCGTCGCGACTATGCCGAGCTGCGTCTACGCCTCATGTCGATCCCCGACACCATCGCGGGCAAGGTCGATGCCAAGCTTTCGGCCAAAGTCCGCGATGTCGCCGAAGAGCAGATCCGCGCCGCCCTGAAAGCACTTATCGCGGACACTGAGGTCGACGACGGCTCCAAGGAGTGATCCATGAGCCTTAATTTCAAGGATATCCGGGCGGAGGCTGGCTCGCTTCTACGGGAGTCGGACTTCTCCGAGGGTTTGGTCGAATTCAGGAGGCTCCTTGCCCAGCACCGGGTCGACTTCCTCGGCTGGAGAGAACGGAAGCCCTTCGTTCAGTGGACCTATGACAACATCAACCTGACATCCCAAGAGTCGTCTCGTGCCGGCCCTATGAGGCTGTCGGTCTATCAGCGCGAGATCGGCAACAACGTCTTCCACAATCCCGAATGCCGGCAGGTCACGGCGCTCAAGGGCGTGCAGATTGGCTACTCGAAGGGGCTCCGCGCGATCTACGGCTATGCAGTCGAGGAGCTGGCAAAGCGCGTGTCGGTAACTTTCCCGGTAACCGACGACATGAAGCGGTTCTTTAAGGACGAGTTGGCCTTACTCCATTCGTCATGCTCCGCGGTCAGCGTGCTGTTGCGCGAAAACAAACGGGGCGAAGTTGCTGACTCCATGTCGGAGTACCGCTACAAGAACGGCTCGATCGCCTACTATCGCGCTGCCCACAATGAAGACGACCTGCAGGGCTTTACGAGCTGGCTCCAGATTGCCGACGAGGCCGACCGATCCGGCTGGCTGTCCCGCGGCAATTCCGCCGGGGACAAGGTCAGCCAGCTCCGTAACCGCGGCATCGACTTCCACGACAGCAAGCTGATCATCGGCAGCACCCCAGGCATCCGCGACATCTCCGTCATCTGGAGGGAATGGGAAACGTCCGACAAGCGCATGCTGGAGGTGAAGTGTCCGCATTGCCAGCAGCCGCAAATCATGCGGTGGGGCGGGCCGAAGACGAGGTACGGGTTCAAATACACCGTCGACGAGAACGACCATGTGTCGGACGTCTACTATCAGTGCGACAGTCCGGCGAAATGCCGCATCGACGAGACGGTCAAGGAAGAGATGATCGACGCCGGCATCTATAAGCCGACAGCGATCGCAAAGGTGCCAGGCAACGTCGGCGTTCACATCCCCTCGTGGTTGTCGATGTCTCCCGGAGCTGCGTGGTCCACGCTTGCGCAAGAGTGGGTGAATGCACAGGGCGATCCGGCGAAGCTCAAGAAGTTCGTCACGTTCAACATGGCCGAGCCATGGGACGAGCTAGGCCAAGGCGTCGACCAGGCAGTCGTTGCCAGCCTGTTCAAGCCGTACTCGGAAGAGGTGCCCGACGACGTCGTGCTGCTTACCGCAGGCGGAGATACCCAGCGAAACAAGGAGGGCAAGGGAACCGAGTTCGATATCCCGAGCCGGGAGTTCTCGGTGGTTGGATGGACTCGCTTCGGCCAGATGCGGGTTATCGGGCATTGGAAGTTCCAAGGCACACCCGGAGAACAGACATCCGACGCGGAGGTAAGGGCTTTCCTGAACCGTCAGTTCAAGCGCCGCGACGGCAAGACAATGTCGATCCTCGCCACCGCCATGGATAGCAACGGCGGCTTTCACGAGCAGGTACGCGCCTTCTGTGCGTCCTTCCCCTCGGCGCGTCACGTGTGGGCCATCATCGGCAACAACACCAAGACGGGCAAGCGCGGCGACTATGTCTGGCCGAAGAAGCCGACGCCGGGCAAACGCGGACGTGGCTCCTACTACCGTATCGAATCCGGCCGGGCGAAGGACGAGGTCTTCCGGCTGCTGCAATACAAGGATGACCACGCTCCGATGTTTCCGGAGTCGATGCCCCCAGACTATCTGGACCGCCTCCTTTGCGAGGAGAGAAAGCCGGTCAAGACGGGTGGGTATCATTGGGATGCGAAGCGTGGACGACGCCCTGAGGAGGAGTGGGTCTGTCTTGCCTATGCCTACGCGGCCCTCAAAGGACTCCAGATGGTCAAGATCGGGACTTGGGGCGACTTGAATGTTGCAGGGCGAACCCTCGGAATCCCAGAAGTGATCCACGACCCGGAGACGGGAGAGATCGGATACCGCGGCATGGACATGTCGGCACACGCGCAGGAACGGCGCGCCATGGCCGGCCCACTGCTCACGGAAGCCGAGGCTCCTCGAATACCGCGCCGAGGTGACACGGTGCCTGCGCAAGCCGAGGAGCGGAAGGCCGCTCCTGCTCCGGCTCCGGTCGCGCAGCCGCCGAAACAGGTTGCGCCGAAGGCCAAGAAGGTCCTGAAGCAGTTCAAGTCCAGTTGGGGACGAGGTTGGTAAGTTGAGCAGGAAATATAGGTTTTGGTCAAAGGACGCAATTCGGGTAGCGATCATCGCTCTCGAGGAAGGCATCTCGACGGGAGCAGCTACGGTGTCGGCTCAGATCCCAGGAGGGGGTACCGTCCAGTGGACGTCGTATGAAAACTTCAACCGCATTCTCGCCGACCTCAACGACGCCTACGACCGCGCCGACGGCATCGTCAACAAGCCCGGCCTGCAGCAGATCCGCATCTACGGACGGAGCCCTTACTGACATGCGCAAGACCCCGAACCGCAGCACCGCATCCAAGAAGCGCATCTCCGCTCCGCCGGCGGCACCATTCCGCTCCCCGAAGCGCGCCGTCTCGGTCCGCTCCAGCCATTTCGACGACCTCGCCTTCGCCTCGCGCAAGACCTATTTCGAGGCCGCCTCCCGACATAGCAGGATTGACGACGCCCCG
Source organism: Rhizobium sp. 268 (assembly GCF_036571585.1). Taxonomy (NCBI): domain Bacteria; kingdom Pseudomonadati; phylum Pseudomonadota; class Alphaproteobacteria; order Hyphomicrobiales; family Rhizobiaceae; genus Rhizobium; species Rhizobium sp. 268. The sequence goes on from NZ_JAPPSO010000013.1 coordinate 90,712, forward strand.
GACACCGGGCCGAACAACTACAACGGCGAGATCGAGGTCATCCGAAAGGATTCCCGCTGGTCTTACGCCAACAATTCCTTCTTCCGTCAGGCCGTTCGCCAGGTCGCGAACAACATCGTGTCCTACGGCATCATGCCCCGCATTAAGGATCCGATCCTCGCGCAGCTCTGGAAGAAGTGGGTGAAGGAGTGCGACTCTCGCGGCCGACTAGATTTCTACGGCGCCCAGTGGGCCATCGTCGCCGCGGTCGCCCGCGACGGTGAGGCTCTCGTCCGGATCAGGCAGCGGCGTCCTGGGGACATGAAGTCGGGGATTAATTTCCAGCTTCAACTTATCGAGTCCGACTACCTCCCACTAGAAAAGAACGAGCTGACAGCAGACGGCAATCTCATCACGGCAGGCGTTGAGCGCGACCAGATCGAGCGCGTCGTCGCATACTGGCTGCGTGATTACCATCCGAAAGACACTGGCCGTTCGAATAACGGCAACCTGCCAAAGCGCGTGCCCGCCGCCGACGTCCTGCACATCTATATGCCTGACCGCTTGTCGGACACTCGTGGTGTTCCACACGGCGCCGCCGCACTGCGCAAGGCTCAATCGGCGAAGACGGTCGACGACGCGTACGTCGAGACCCGCAAAGGTCAGGCGGTCTGGGGCGGTTTCATCACGAAGCCACAGGGCGAGGAAGCTCCCGTCCTGTCGGCCGACGGCGTCGATAACGACGGCATCGAGTTCGCGGGCATGGATCCCGGCACGTGGACAGTGTTGCCGGATGGACACGACGTCAAGTTCGCCGAACTGCCGCCGACCGATCCTAACTACAAGGACTTCAAGCGCGGTGCCACGGCAGAACTGGCCGTCTCCTTCGGTCTCGCACCGGAGCACATCGACCTCGATTTTCGCGACATCAACGACAGGCAGTATCGCGCCCTCATGCTTGAGAACGAGCGCTATTTCGGTGTCCTGCAGAACCATATGCTTCGCCCGCAGGGCCTCGATCCGATCTGGGAGCGCTTCGTCAGCGAGGCCTTTTTGAATGACCTCTGGGCGCCCGCCGAGGGCAAGACCGTCGAGGACTACATGGAAGTCGAGTGGATCGTACCCGCGCGCGGCTACATCAACCCGGTTCAAGAAGTCGCAGCTTACATCCAAGCCATCAGGGCGGGCATCACGTCGAGGAAGCGTGTTTCCAACTCATATGGTGAAGATGCCGAGGTCATCGACGAAGAAAATAAGGAAGACCAGGATCGTACTCGTGCCAAGGGGCTCCAGTACGATGTCTACCCGGCGCTCGAATTCGAGCAGGTCCTGAAGCAATCCATGGCCGAATCCGACGCCGACGACGATCCGGAGCAGGACGATGCCGCCACGGACGAATCCGTTACCGTCCGATGAGGGCGGGGATTTCTTCCGTCAGGCGCCGGGTCTTCCGTCGTAGGTGATGATGCCGGCCCGCCGGCACCAGACCAAGGATTCGAGCAACCTCAAAATTCTTGATCGGGCGCCGTTGACGCCGTCGCTCGGTGGCGTCATAGGTCCCGACACAAGACGACTGCCGGACAACGAGCCGGCGGCGCTGGGCGAAACTAGATGTGAGTAACCGGGACTTCATTTGGGATTGATTGCCGTCGACGTGTGTCGGCGGTTCGCTTTCACCCCGACGAGAAGGAATCCGTCGCATGCCCAAGCAAGTCCAAGAATCCGGCAAGATCAGCGTCATGTTTTTGTCGAAGCAGACCATTTCAGACATCCTCGCCAGCTCTTGTCACCTCGCTGATCTTATCGATCGGCTGCCAGACGACGAGCGCATGCTCGACCGCGAAGGCCTGGTCCTTGGTCTTCTCTTTGTCGAGAATGACTGCATCGTGCGGCTGGGGCAGACCTACGATGCGCTGTGGGACATGTATTACCGTGAATTCCGGTACACGCTCGATACCGACGATGTCACTGCCTTTCGTACAGTGACCTTCTCCAAGCTCTACGCGCCAGGGTATGTCTCCTTCGCATCGGCTGCTGACTTTCTTCGGGGAGATGATTGGAGATATCTGATCAAAGGCGGCGTCTTCGAGGAAAGGCGCGCTGCCTAGTGCATTGGCCCCTTAACCGGGGCCTTTCTTTTTTTCTGCGACATCGCTATCGAATCTTGCAGAACCCTAGGTGACCCTCGTCTCGATAACCCATTCGAGACGAGCGAGAATGCCTGCAGCCCCCAGAAAGTCGACGACCGAGAAGCGCCATGAGCGCCCGTTCTCCGTGCGTGCTTTCGCCGGATCGCCCACGTCGGTTGACCCGGACACCCGCTCCTTCGACATCGTCATCACGACCGAAACGCCGGTTCGCACATGGATCCCCGACCCGCGGATCGTCGACGTCGAGACGCAGGACTGCTCGTATATTGAGGTCGACGAAGTCCTCCTGACGGAAGGACTCGACTACTCCCGCACGCCGCGCATGCCGCTGCTGGACAGCCACGATTGCTATTCAAGCATCGACAAGATCGCCGGCAAGATCGAGCACGTCCGCGCCGAAGGTCAGAGCGTCGTCGGCCGCGCATTCCTGACGTCGAAGCGCGCCGACCTGCTTCCCGACATCGCTGAGGGATTCTACGGCCAATGCTCGGCCGGATACTGCGTCCTCGAATACGAGATTACCGAACGGCCGGACACGGTGCCGCTCGCCGTCGCAAAGCGATGGCTGCTGACAGAGGCCAGCCTCGTAGCCGTCGGTGCCGACCCCAACAGCTTCATTCGCAGCGCGGGCGCGCCAGCCGCTCCCAAGGTCACTTTTCACGCGCTGCCGAAATCCCAGGAGAGAAACATGAAGAACCTGAAGCGCGGCCTCGGCCGCAAGCGCGCCGACGAAGGCACGACGCCCCATGCCCCGGCGCTCGACGACGTAATCGCCCAGGCAGAAGACGCCGTCGCTGCTGCCGAAGCTGCTGTCGATGCACTCGACGAGGCTGTTTCAGCCGCTGGCGACGATGCCGGCGATGAAATCATGGAGCGCGCGGCCGCTCTTCGCAGTCGCTTCCGCGCTGCCGAGGACGACACCGGCCCGGACGCCGACACGAAGCCTGACGATGAGGGTGGCACCCGCGCCGACGGTGATGACGAAGATGAGATGTCTGCCGAAGACAAGAAGGACATCGACGCCGTCCGCACCAGCGCTCGCGCATATGGCCTGACCAAGCTCGTAGACAACATGGCTGCGCTCGGTTTCCGCGCTTCGAAGATCAAGAAGTCGCTCCGCACGAAAATCGAGGAGGATGGCCTTCTTCCCAATGCGTCCGCCGCCGTAGTCAAGCCGGCTCAGCGCTCGGCTGCCCCCGCCACCATCGACACCGCCGCGATCTTCGCGGCCCGGAACAATAAGCGCTGATCGGTCGGCGCGACAAGGAGATACACCTATGCCTTACGTACTCACTCAGGGCGCTGCCGACGAAGCCTTCCTCCACGGCGACGAAAGATCAGGCCGTAGCCGTGACATCGTCACGCTTGCAGCCGGCACCTATGCCTCTGGATCCGTCGTGATCTCGGACGGCGGCAACTACCAGCTCGCCACGCAGGCGCTCGTCGACGCCGACGTAGACGGCAACGCCAAATACGGCATCGTCTGCCGCAACGTCTCCGGCTCCGCTCCATTCAAAGCGGCCGCTGTCGTCCGCGAAGCCTCCGTCAAGTCCAGCGAACTCGTCACCGGCGCCGGGCTCACCGTCGCGGAAGTGGCTCCGCTGCTGGCGAAGGCACACGTCATCGTCCGCGAAACCCGCTGATCGTCGCCCGAACAAAAGTGAACAGGAGTTCAAAATGAATCTCGCAAACGTCTTCAAGAGCGACGTCTTCTCTTTCATGAGCCTGACTGCCGCCATCAATATTCTGCCTCCGCGGGCAACGACCATCGAAGGATTTGCCACCTTCGCGGAAAGTGGCATCACCACCACCACCGTCGCCGTCGAAGAGAAGGACGGAAAGATCGGCATCGTGAAGTCGCAGCCCCGTGGCTTCATCGGTCGCGGCCAGTCATCCAAGAAGCGCCGCATGCGCAAATTCGATGTCCCGCACTACCCGGAATTTGACGCCATTATGGCTTCTGAAGTGCAGGGAGTGCGCGCATTTGGCAGCGAAAACACGATGGAAAGCGTCGATGCGAAGCTCGCCGAGAAGCGTTCCGACCTCGTGGACCTCCTGAACACGACCATCGATGCGGGCAAGTGGGGTGCCGTACAGGGCGTTCTTTACGACGCTGACGGTTCGATCCTCTTCGACTGGCACGACGAATTTGGCGTTGCCCGCAACGAATTCTCGATCGATCTGAGCGACGCGACCCTCAACCTCCGCGACGAGGTAATCAAGCTGAAGCGCGCAGCCGAGAAGGAGCTCGGCGGCTACACCTGGTCGAAGTTCACTCTCGCGCTGCCGGCCGCCGTCTTCGACAAGTTCGTCTCGCATCCGAGCCTCAAGGAAGCTTACGATCGTTGGCAGGACGGAGCATTCCTCCGCGCCGACAACCGCGCGGGCTTCATGATCGCCGACAACGTGGAAGTGAAGTCGGTCGACATCACCGATCTCGGTAACGGCCTGACGACGATCCCCAACGACGAAGGATTCCTGATCCCGAACGCCGGTGGCCTCCTAAAGGTCAACTACTCTCCTGCCGACACTCTGGAAGCCGCGAACACAATCGGCCTGCCGTACTACATGGGCAGCGAGCTGATGCCGTTCGGCAAGGGCGTCGACCTGATCGCCGAGACGAACTTCCTCGCGTACTGCGAGAAGCCGCGCGCCATCGTCCGTATCCTCTTCGGCTAACGAAGAGGTACAGCCCGGCCGGGCGTCCTCCTCCTTCCGGCCGGGCACCTCCCATTTCCATTGAGAGACCGCCCCCATGGCACACACGATTCCGACCGCCGTATCGGCACTGGGCGATGCCTTCGAAGCCATGCTGCTGGACTCCAGCCGTGTCACGAAGGTGTCCGTGACATCGACGACCGATGACGCCGTCCACGAGTTGCGGGACGATACCACCCTTATCGTGCTGAACGTCGACTCCGCCTCGGCGGGCGTTCTCGTCTGCCGGCTCGACGACGCTTTCGACGAGGAGCACGACTGGCTCCTCCAGCCCGGCCAGCATCCCCTCAATGTTCCGGGTGGCATCCGCAGGCTGCGCTTCAGGGCGCTTGCCGATGAGACGGAATCCGTCGTCCGTATTCAAGAGAACTAACTCGCCATGATGGTTCCCAATATCACCAGCACGGGTTTCGGCTCCGGCACTCCAGGTCCTCGCGGCTTTTCTGCGTATGCGATCGCGCAGCAGCAGGGATTCGTGGGCACGGAGGCAGAATGGCTTGCATCTCTGGAGGGCGACTCCGCGTATCAGATCGCCGTCGACGAAGGATTCGTTGGCGACAAGGCTTCGTGGGTTGAATCTTTGAAGGGTGAGCCCGGCGCTGCGGGCACGGGCCTGACGAACCGAGGTGCATTCGCGCTCGGCACCATCTACAAGCCCAGCGACTACGTCTTCGCAGCCGGTTCGACGACGACGACAAGCATGTTCATCGCGCAGGCGGACGGTGAATTCGCCGCTGCTGTCGAGCCGAAAGATGACGAGGTCAACTGGGTCGAATTCTCGGCTCCGGCTGGTGAGGATGGAAAGTCCATCGCCCTTCGGAAGACAGCGACCGCTATCCAGTGGATGGAGGTGCCTGACGGGGTATGGACGGATCTCGTCCTGCTTGCCGATCTCAAGGGCCCTCCCGGAGACGCTGTCGCGTACGACGACACCGCCATTAGGCAGCGGGTGTCGAACGTCGAAACGACGGTCGCCGGTAAGGCCGCCGGCGCGGATCTAGGCGCCCAGACGTCTCGCATCGACGGCATCATCGGCGCCGATGGCCAGAGCGGCCGCCTGAAGTCCGTGGAGACTGCCGTCGCTGCAGCGGTCAAATACGATGCCAACAACAACATCACGGCCAACTATGTTTTCGCCGGCAAGCTCTCCGACGATGGCAACGGAAACTATGTTCCTGACGGTGGTGGCATCTGCATTGGCGGGCTTAAAGGTGTTCGCTATCGCCAGGAAGGATTCATCAGGGACGCCGACGAGGGATCGATCGCGTCCTATCCAAACGTCGCCAACCGTGCGAACCGCTTGGCATTGTGTCCTTCCGGCGAACCAGCAGACATTGTTGGTGAGGACACGGCGAGCTTTGCCTTGCAGCACAAGAACGGGTCCTATGAGCAGCGCTTCTGTTTGATCTCGAAAAAGGCCGGGGAATACCGGCTCGCGTCCGTCGCCACCGGCGTCGGCTTGCACTTCCCGATCACCGTCGCGCCGGGGCCGATCCGTGTTGCCCGTTTCGAGACGAACGGTACGACAACGTTCACGTCGGAAAACCTCGGCGGGCAGTCCGCTACCAATACCGTCGTTTCGATTAAGAACCCCTCCGTCGCTCAGTTCATCCGCCTATTCGGCCGGTCGAATGGCCTGTTCGGCATCGAGTATGTATCCTCAGGCGGAAACCAGGACTATCGCTTTAACCAAGCCGGATTGTCGATCGGCGGCAGCGACGCGGCGGCGCGCTTCTCTGCTCTAGTCGCAGACCAGGGCGTCGGGTCGTTCTACACATCCAGCACGCATGCTAGCTATTCCGGCTTCGCTTACCAGGCCGACGTCGCGCGTACCGCGAGCAGCGGATTTGCATTCTTTGTCGCACGGTCCGCGACAGCTACGAGTCCGGACATCGAATTCAGTCTACGCGGCGACGGCTACGGCTTCTGCGACGGCGCCTGGAACGCGAATGGCGCGGACTATTGCGAATATTTCGAATGGTCGGATGGTAATCCCGGTGCGGAAGATCGCGTTGGCCGGAGCGTTGTCCTCGTCGGCGAAAAGATCCGCCTCGCGGCCGAGGGCGAAGATGCGTTCGGTGTTATTTCTGCGCTCCCTTCGGTTGTCGGGAACGCGGCTTGGAATAGCTGGCAAGGAAAATACCTGACCGACGACTTCGGTCGTGTTCAGAAAGACGCAGACGGCGCCCCCATTCTGAATCCCGCATTCGATCCCGAGGTCACGTACAAGCCCCGCGAAGATCGAGTGGAATGGTCGCCCGTCGGTCTGACCGGCCGTCTCCGTCTTTACAAAGGACAGCCGACCGGTTCCCGGTGGATCAAGCTCGCCGACGTGAGCGACGCGGTCGAGGAGTGGCTGGTACGATGACCGCCCGCGTCTTCGGCCCCGCCCTCCGCATCATGCACCGCGCGTTCTCCGAGCAGCAGTTCGCGACGTGGGTCCGCGCCGGCGACAACGGCACGATTGCCACCGATCCCATCAAGGTGACCTTCGTTCTCGAAGGCGTCGACACCGACATCGACGGCATCAAGATGGCCACCGGGAAACCGCAGGCATCCGTCCTTTTCTCGGATGCGATTGCCATCGAACCTGCGCGCGCCGGCTGGAAACAGAAGGACGTCTTCAGGAACGACGGCCGCGACAAGCTCGTCATCAACGGCCAATCGTACGACATCGAATCTTGCAAACCGCTCGGATACGCTTTCCTGCAGATCGATCTCGTAGGATAGCCCGCACCGCATGCCGCACGTCCGCACACAGCTTAGGAATGCCGTCAAGACGCGGCTCTCGACCGTCGCGTCGCTGAAGGGCGTCCACAACATGACAAGACATCTGCGCGGCTTCCAGTCAGACAACCTGCCGGCCGTCCTGGTCGCCGTCGAGGAAACTTCTTCGGCAGCCCCCGGCAGCTTCGAGGGCGCGCGCCCGGTTACGCGAGACTACCGCGTGCATCTGCAGGTCGTCCTCGACGACATCGGCGATGCCGAGGACGCGATCGATGCAGTGTGCGTCGACGTCGAGAAGGCCATGGTGTCGTCGGCTTTCGGGATCGGTGCCGTCCAGAACTGGAAGTACGAAGCCACTTCCGCCGTCGTCGCGCAGCCGACGGAAGACAGCATCCTCATCACCCAGACGCTTTTGTACTCGGGCCAGATCCAGACGCTCGACGCCGAGCCCGACCGCAACCTTCATCCGTAATCCTCAGGAGACCCTTCATGGCCACCGCACTTCCCATCGTTCCTCTCGTCGCCAAGCAGCGGCTCATGGGCGCTATCTCCCTCTTTCGGCCGGAAGGCTCGCAGCGTTGGCTGAAGATCGGCCCGACCGACAGCGCCGAGTTCAATCCTGCTCCAGAAACGGTAGATTCCAGCTCGGCCGAAAGCGGGCTGAAGAAGCTCCTCCGCAAGTTCACGACGGGTGCGACAGCGACGCTGAATCTCGCAGGCGTCCAGATGTGGACCGAGTTCCTGTACCAGGTGTCCTACCTGTCGCGGAAGAAGTACCTCACGCAGGAAGCTGTCGTAGCGGCTACTCTTGAACTGACCGACGTCACAGACGGCTTCGTGTTCGATCTGCCGGTACGGAACGCAACCATCGCATCGGTTGCCGATGGAGATACCGTCGGTGCAGAAGAACTGGTTGCCGAGACGGACTTCATCTTCTCTCCTGAAACTAGGTTCGGCGAGATCAAGAAGGCTCCTGCGAGCAAGACCGTTGTCATCACCTATTCCGCTCCGGCGATCACAGAGACCGAGGGTCTCCTCGATCTGGACATCATGTCAGTGGGCGGCATCCGGGGCGAGTACATGTGCATCGGCATGACCGCCGACGGCAACGGCGATCCGGTCAGCATGTACCTCCCCAGCGTCGAGTTCCGCCCGAACGGCGCGTCCGCCATCGGCGACGCCTCGAACCTCAATACGGGGACCATTCAGGCAGACGTCTATCAGGACAACACCGGCAGCTACGGCCGGCTCGAAGGACGCCGAAAGATCGTCGAAGCCTGATTTATCTGGGGCGGTTCCGGCCGCCTCGAAACCACTTAAACATGCATAGGAGGAGAACCGCATGTTGCCAGATGAAATCCAATACCTGTCGCCAGAAGACCTGCTGTCAAAAGTGAAACGCCGGAAGACCGACGTCTTCGTCGACGGCGAGCCGACCAAGGTGCAGGCGCCCACGCTGAACGAATTGTGCGACCTCATCGGCCGGCACAAGGACATCCTCGTCATCATCGACGGCATCCAATCGTCCGAGGAAGACCCCGATCAGGACGCTATCGTCTACCTCATGGGACGTGCGCCGAAAGCCGTGGCCGCATTCTCGGCATGCGCGCTCGGTCGGGCAGGAAACGTCGAGGTTGAGGCGGCCATCCTCGATGCGAGCGACACGTTTCAATACGAATTGGCCCTCGCGGGCGTCGCGGCACTCTATCGCGAGCACGGCACGGTGACCGACCTTTTTACGAAGGTCCTGGGCCGGATGAGAGATCTGGGCCTGGGGCCGCTGTCCGCGCTGCTGTTGAGGATCTTGGATTCGACTTCGAAGAAGTTGCCCTCCCTGAAGGCCTCCGCGTCGAAGAAGAAGGCCGCAAGCCGGTCTGGACGAAAGGCGGCCTGAGGCTCGACGGCGTGTTCACACGGCTCATGAAGCTAGCCGTTGAATTCGAGCTCGCCACCGGACGGTCGGCCATGGACATGACGCCTGGCCAGTTGCTCTTCCGGATGAAAATTCTCGAGCAGCGGCAGAAGGCGGAGACGCAGAGAGTGGCGGCGGCGGTCGCCGTCGCGATGAGCGGCAGCAAGGAAGCTTGGAAGGCATTGGAATAGCAGATGGCAGGCACGACGCCCGAAATCAAAACGCGATTTACACTCGACGGCATCCGGGAGGCCGTCGGGAAGCTGCGTGCGTTCGGTCAGTCTGTTCGTCGCGCGTTCGACTCCGTTCGTGAGAAGACAGCCAAGACCTTCGAGCCGTTCACGAAAGGCGTGAAGGCGGCCGAGGACAAGGTCAAGCAGCTCGCCAAGGAGACTGCAAAGGTTGGTGGACAAGTCGCCTTCAAGGGCATCAAGCTCGGCGCCGTAGCGGCAGCGGCCAGTGTCGGCGGCCTTGCTTTGAAGTTTGCGGCTATCAGTACGGCGGCCGTCAGGGCGAGCAAGGAAACCGCCGAAGCTTTGCAGAAGATCGGCCAGGACGCCCGCCGTCTCGGCCAGAATCCGGGCGATCTATCCGTGCTGGCTTTCGCCGGCAGGCGCGAGGGTATCGATCAGGACGAGATTTCGGTCAACCTCGCGCACATCGCCGGAACTTTCAAAACCGTCAGGAATGAGATCGCTCGGACACGCAGCGAATATCAGGGTTGGTACACGCAGGTAGCCGAGTCTCTGAAATTGATGCGGCGGAATCCGGCGTTCCGAAGCGAAGGCAATCAGGCTGCGTACCAGCAGGACTTCGAGTCCTACTCGGCGGCCGCGCAGTCGTCGATCGACTACATCGAAGGTGCGCTCGCGAGGAACTACAGCGGCCACCACCAAATTCGAGCTGACGACTACAAGCGCGATGCCGATGACGAGATCGCGGATCGCCTTTCATACCTGTCCGCGCAGCAGGGGCTTGTTCAGCAGCGAGACCAGATCATCGATTCTTTCGGACCAGAGGGCCAGGCGCTTTATGCCCTGAAACCGTTTGGACTCGATATCGAGAAGGCGTCGCGGGGCGGGACGGAAGGACTCGTCGCCCTCTCGGACGCAATGTCGCGCGTGCCGGATGCAGCCGAAAAGGTGCGGCTGTCCATGCTGCTTTTTGGCGAGGACGCGGGCCCGAAAATGCTGACCTTGATGAACAAGGGCAGGAAGGGCATCGAAGAGTATCGAGCAGAGCTGGAGCGTCTCGGCGGCGTCGTATCGAAAACCGACGTCGACCTCGGCGAAAAATATCAGGCCAGCGCGGAAAACCTGCGCACCGCGATCAGCGGCGTCAAGCTCGAGATCGCCCGGCAGCTTTTGCCTAGCCTCACCGACACGAACGTCGAGGTTACCGAATGGCTGGTCAAATCCAGGCAAGCTATCGCTACCTACGCGAAGTCGGCCTTCATCTCGCTGAAGAACTTCGCCGAAGACGCGATCTCGCTTTTCCGCGGCGATACCTCGAACATCAAGACCCAGTGGCTCGATACCGTCATTAAAAAGTCTGCCGTCCTGCGTGACGTGTGGTCCGATGTCCGCCTTCAGGTCGCTAAGCTGATGTCGGGGCAGGACTCCGACTACGCGTGGGTCAACAAGATCCGCGATTACCTCCTGCAAGTGAAGGCTTTCGCCGTCGATGCCTGGTCGGTCATCACCGGCGGCGACGCGAAGGACTTCCCATTCCTGAACACGCTGCGGGACCAAGTGAAGTCCTTTGCCGAGGAATTTGGCAAGGCTTGGGACATGTTCAAAGGGTTCCTGTCCGGTATCCGTGAAGTCATGGCGGTCGTTCTCAAGCCGTTCGGGATCGACCCGACGACGATGGCGCTCTTCCTGGGCATCGCCCGTTTCACGGGCGTCCTCGGAGGTGTGACAGCCGCGGCAGGACTTGTGTGGGGTGCGCTCTCGAAGGTCCTGTCACTCGGAGGCGGGGTTGTGACGGCGGGCATGCGTCTTGCCGGCGTTGGCGTGGCAGCCGGCGGAGCATCTACAACTGTCGCAGGTTTCACGGCTGGTCTTGTCGGCGTCCAGACTGCGCTAGGCGGCATCGCTCGAGCGGCCGGCGTAATGGGCCTAGCAATCGCTGGCGGCTTTGCGCTCGGCCAGAAGGCAGCCGAGCAGTTCCAGAAGTTCGCCGGCACAGAGGCTCTGCAGAACCAAGTGCTCGACGCGCAGGCCAAGCTGATGCGCGACCAGGGCGACCAGTATCTCAACATGAGGCTCGGCCGCCGCGAGGAGCGCGACTACGCGACCATGCGTGCGTACTACGGCAACAAGAGTGGGAACGACTACTCGTGGCTAAAGACCAGCGCCGAGCAAGCCCTGGCCACCCAGCAGAAGCTAGACCAGCTCGTCTGGGGCAAGCCGATGTACTCTGGTGCCGACGCCGAAGCCCAGTACCGAGCAAACCAACCGGAGACCTTCAGGCAGCAGCCGCCAATCGCGAAGCGCGTGCAGGTCGACCTCAACGTCGGCAGTCTGCAGTTCCCAGTCTTCACGGACGAAAGCACTGCCGACGGCCTTACCAGCACGCTCGAATCCTACAATCGCAGGTGAAGGTGACCTATGGACTATCCCGGCACTCTGACTCAACTCATCGCACCGGACCTCGCCCTCGGCTGGCAGAGCGGCACCGACCTTACATTCACCATGCGTCCGATCTCCGAAAGCGCCCAGAAGGAGCGCACTTGGAATGGCAAAATCGTCGGCCTCGGGTCGCCCGAATTCCGGTTGTACTCCTACCGGATCACCTCTGGCGCAGGCGAATACCGGATGCCAGCCCTGTCGCGCATGTGGCCGGACACGGTGTTCAGCATCGTCCCGCCGCTACCACTCGGCGACGTCATCCCGACTGGCTTCCAGTCTCGCACGCTAGAACGGACGCCGTATGCCCCCTCGGTGCGCTGTTTGACACTGGGGTTTGAGGATGTCCCGTTCACGCTCAACGGCGACGTCGTGACACTGTCGTCGCCCGCTGCTGCCCCGGTCAGGATCTACTACCAACCGATCTTGGAGGTCGTCGTGACCGAACCGTGGGAAGCTACGCTGCGTGAGCAGGCGGCAGACGTGTCGTGGTCGCTTACATGCGAAGAAGTTGGAGGGACTCTCTGATGGCGCGGTATCTCCTACCTCTCGAAAGCTGGAACGCGGCGCTGCCGCCGAAGCCTTGGGCCAACCAATGGGCTGTATTCTCCGCGACCATCTCTGAGGTCGAAGACAGCGACATCATCACGCCGGTCTTCCGTGCCACAATTCGCAACCCCGGCATTGCTGGAGTAGTTGATGGTTCATCGCGTTACTACTCGCTAGTCGACGACGATGTCGAGATCGCCCGCGGGAAACTGCTGTCCATCCCGGCAACGCTGGGAGGCGCCAAGGTCGAAATGGAATTCCACTGCAAGCCGCCTTCCAGCGACGATGTCCTGCAAGCCGCCGCAGATGCCCTTCGGACCGGTGAGGTCGACTACGATCCGGATGCGCCTGCTGCGGAACGCGATGCCGCCGAGGCATACGACCCACTTTTTCAATCTCGCGATCCGTCGGACGATCCTGCGTCGGCACTCGCGGGCCGGCCGGAGGTCTGGCGGTGGGATCGGAGAACCTTGGCGATCACTAGGACTCACCTGACCGACGGAGCCGTACTGCATGACATCGGTCGAAATGGTATCGCCAGACGAGGAAGCGATGGCCCAAACATCAAGATCGGGCTGCCGCCGAAAGCCGTCACCAAGATCCGCCTCGTTGCATCCTGGACGCAGGAGGCTAAGGGAAAGCAGACCGTATCGTATCCAGCCAGCGTGACGACGTTCTCCTGGCAGGACTTCAAAGATGCATTCCCCAAGCCTGGCGACAGCATCGGATCATCGACCGGCTGGACTTTCTCTGAGGCGTCCGTCGACGGCGTCGCCGATGGTGTGCTGTCGACGTTCTTGCTGAACGGCGACAGGTGGGGCTGGGCGGCGAACGGGCACGTAAAGTGCAGACCCAAGGTGGTGTCGTACACGTGGCGCGCGGCTTTCGATTACCGCCAGCAGCGGCAGGAGTTTGTCGATCTCAGTCTTCTCGCCGGGGTTCAGGATGTACTCTACGACGACGAGAGCAAGGAGACCGTGGAGACGAAGGACCTCGCTCAGCTCAACATCGACAACATCACCCAAGATTGGGTCCACGAAGACCCGGACACTTTGGAGCGGAAACACTACTCCGTTGGTGAAGAGGTGTTGGCTTCGGACAAGGCGTGGACCTGCGCCAAGGATCACGATGCGACAGAGGACTTCACCGTTCGCGACCCTGTGACCAACGACGTCCTTTGGACGATCCGCTCGAAACGCGCGCCTCTAAAAGATCCCGACAGTCCGAAATTCATTGACCTGCCGCGAGGTATCCGGTCGATCCGCCACGGTCTCCGGCGGCTCCACCGCGTCGTTCTGAAGCGTTCACGCTGCGTGGAGGTTTCCTTCGACGTCGAATGGAGTCGCGGAAAGCACATTTCCTGTGCGGATTCATGCCGTGTCGAGCATCGACTGATCCCTGGTGGCGAGGCGACCGGTAAAGTGATTTCGTGGTCTGCGCAGATCGCTGAGGGCGGCAACCGGTCGGTGTCCATTAGTATTGCCTGTGCTGTGGGCAATGGAGCGGCGGCACCCGTGGTCGGAGACGGACAGGAGGAGACGGCCGGGATCGTCTACACGCGGACGAAGCCTGGCGTGAAAGAGCCTGTAAAGGCGTCATCTCTCCCCGCCAAGTCGCCGCGCGTCAACGAGATCACCAACGATTGGACAGTTCAGGAAGCCGCTGGCAACTCTGCAGCTCTCGGCGGTCAGGACCCAGTTATCGCTATCGGCCAGAACCCGACCCAGCTCCGTATCGCATTCGACGCGCTAGCCGAACAGGATGTCATCACTCGCCGGTTGAGTGCGACAACCCTGCCGATCTACGTGCCGCGCGGCATCAATCTCACTCCCGAGGTATAGCCATGGCTAAGCCCCCCAGCCTTCTTCCGTTGACCGCCTTCGTTCAACGACAGGTCCGCAGCGCGCTCGATGGGCGGCCGCAAACCATCACCTATGACTTCAAAGGCCGATGGGACGTAGACGGCGAGTTCGGAATCGTCATCGGCAGCACGACGCCCGTCGACGTGTCCTACTGCCTCGAATCCACCGATGTCACCTGGACGCCTCCCGCAAGCTGACGGCCTCGAATCTTGCAGGACTCCGTGATCCGATCAGGACAACACGCACTCTGTTTACGAGCACCCGCACAACATGACCGACATCCTCCCGTCGTCCGAGATCCTTGAGCTTATCAAGGGGCAAGCCCGCCTCGAGACCAAGATCGACACCTTTTTCAGTGCTCAGACGGCTCTCAAGGACGAGGTCAATACCGTTAAGTCAGACATCGCTGCGGTCAAGTCGGACGTCGCAGAGATCAAGACGCAGCGGCGTATCACGATGGCCAACTTGGCGTTCCTTACGATCCCCGCCGGCGGACTCGCGTGGGTCGCCGGCCAGATTGCCGAGCCTTTGCTGAAGAAATTTCTCGGCGTTTAGCCCATGCCGTTCGCCGGGTTGTCAACATGGTTGCCGATAGCGTCACAAAATCAACGTGTTGACGGCTTGCAGTGCGCCCGGTCGACGACAACGATCTCCTGCAGAACCCCACCGGAAAGAAATGGGGTCACTGGGAGAAGAGCATGAAGACTACCTATCAAATACACGCGGAGTCCGTCCGCGCCATGAGGCTGGAAGGCCTCTCTTTCAACCAGATAGCCGCCCAGCTCGGCATCTCGAAAACGCAGGTCAGAAGGATCGCCGCCCGTCTCGAAGAGTCGGCCGCAGAGCAGTACAAAAGCGGGATCGATCAGTCCGAGATCCGGATCGCCACCAAGCCGCAGAAGAAATCCTCCAAGCCGACAGCAGACGACATCCGGGAACGCGTTGCGACCGACGAGTTGACGGTTCCCTTCTCGAACTGGTTGGGTCACGGATGGGTCCGTGAAGCCGGCGACGCTCAGGAGGTGTACGAAACCGACGAAGACGGCGTCCAGCAACTCGTCGGCATGAAGATCGATCCCGGCGTCCTGTGGCCGGACGATTGGACCGGACCGAAGACTGTCGACGACATCTGGATCTCGCCGAACGTCCCGGCGCCGCGTCGCACCCTGAAGCAAGGTTTCATCCTGTCAGGCGCTCAGAACAAGACCCCAGCTCATGGCCCACTTGTCATTAACATGCATGCCCTCGCGGCCGCTCGAGGCTACGACTACATCGAAATCGGGCCGTTCACCTACGGCAAGTCGCTCTTCACCGAGAAAAAGAAAAAGGACATCGTCGACGTCGCGCCGTGGTCAGGAATGATCGCCGACAGGATTACCCGGAGCCGCCGTCACCTCTCGCCAAAGGTACAGGCATGCTACGAAATGAACTTGCGCCCCACAAAATCGGCTCCGCTCAATGGTCTTCACGAGTACGTCCGCGGAAAGAGCGCCGTGTTCGCGCATCCTCGCCGCGAGATGCTTTCCCTTCCTCGACCGAAGTCAGCGGAGCCGATCTATCTTTGGACGACAGGTGCCTGCACCGTTCCGAACTATGTTGAGATGGAGGCCGGGCTCAAGGCCCTGGAGAATCATACCATCGGCTTCCTTATCGTGGAGATCGACACCGAGGACAGGGTATTCTGCCGCAATGTGGACGCCGATCCAGTTACCGGGAACTTCCACGACCTAGATCTCTACGTGACAGTCGGGAACGTCTATACGCTAGCCGAGGCCATCGAGGTGTCAGGCGGCCTCGTAGATCGACCGTTCATGCCGGTCGGATGCACCCACAGGAAAAATCTGCATGCGCCCTTCGCGCGCGCGCTCTGGGGTATCGGTGGGCAGCCTGCAGGTGACGTTCCTCTCATCGATCTCGTGCAGGCATGCGGCCAGACGATCAACGACCTGACGGACGGGGTGTCCATAAATCATCATGAGGATAAAAATCCGATCGCGCTCTACAAGCGACGCTCGAGCCAAAACCATCTTCTGGAACCGGAATTAAAGGAGGCTGCCGACTTTCTCGGGCAGATCTCGCGCCCTTGGTGCAAGACATTCGTCACATATAGCAATCACGACGATTTTTTCGCCAGGTGGCTCCAGCGGCCATCGACCGAAATCGCGGTGGAGAACAGCAAGCTCTGGCACAAGGCCAACTACATGCTCCGGGAAGCAATCGACAACGGCGAGAAGTTCGACGTCTACGACTGGGTGCTGCGCGAGAGCAATCCTCACGTCGATTTCACGCTCGTTGATGTAGACACGCCCTTGGTATTCTATGGCTGTCACTATGAATTTCACGGTCACAAAGGGACTAACGGCGCCAAGGGAAGTACAACCGGTCTATCAAGGCTCGGCATCTGCATTACCAAAGCGCACTCGCATAGCCCCGCAATCCGCGGCCGTACCCATGATCTTGGCAATCTGATCTTCGACGCCCCGTATGCCACTGGGCCGACATCTTGGGGAAACATGACCGGTCTAGGACACTCTGACGGAAACCGGCAGCTCTGCACGCTCGTCGGCGACAAGTATCGAGCCTAGCTGCGGCCGTTCACCTCGTTCTCGATGAACTCCCCGATGTTATGGAGTCCGACCCGACCGGATCGGATTCCATCCACGATCATCTGAATCCTGCGATTCCACTCGCGACGGTATTCCGGCGACTGCGTCGCCAGCCACGCCTGATGCTCGGCGTCCCCTTTCTCCCGGCGAATGCGATCCCTCTCTTCCTCGATCCGGTCTTCCTCGGCCTGCGCGATCTTCCGGGCCTCGTGCTCAAGCCGGACACGCTCGGCGAGGTCGTCGAGTTCCTTCCGGTGATCGCGGAGGAGCTGCTCGGCCGCCGGGATGGTCTTCGGCCACGGCACTCGGCCAGACGTCGGACGCATGCCAGAGACTTCGGCGAGAACCTCCGCCTCGACCATCTCCAGCTCGGCAACCGCGTCGGCAATCCGCTGCTTCCGAACGTCGCCCCTCGTCGAATGGTAGGCGACTTTCTCCCGGAGCCGAGAGATCCGCGTGGTCACCGGATAGGAGTCGATCCCGTGATTGCCGTAGTTCTTGCGGGCATACGCCTCGGGGTTGGCATCGTATTCGGCGAGCTCGTCGGCAGCCTGCCGGTGGTTGAAATCCGACCCTGAGACCGAATTGCAGCAGTCCTCTAGGCGCGTCTGCGCTGCGCGGATGCGGGCGGCCAATCTCTTCGGGATGTCTGGCTTCGTCATGGTTCCTCCAATAAGTGGCGGACACTAACCGGCAGGCGTCGAATCTTGCAAGGGATCCCCGCACCATGAACTCCTACTGGAGACGTTCATGGGCTCACCCTGCATCCCGAAGAAGTACAGATCGGCCACGGCCGCGAGGATCGAAGATGCCCTCCGGGATGCGATCCTCGCTCGGGTCGATGCCCGACAGATCACGTCGGCGGACATCCATCAACGGTACCCCAGCATTCGAAAAAGCCACCTCGACCGCCTTCGCAACGGCGACACGATGGGCTGGCGGATGCTGGCCGCTCTTGCAGAAGCCATCGGCCTAGAACCTGTGTTGAAAGTCTGAAGATGCAGATCACGTATCCGGAAACAATGGACGGTATCGGGTATTCCGAAGGCGGTTTCTCCAATCATCCAGCCGACCCCGGTAAGGCCACGATGAAGGGCATCACCCAGGCGGTGTTCGACGAATACCTCGCTGCCGAAGGTCTGGCACCGCGATCGGTCAGGCTGATCACAGACGCTGAGGTCGCTGCCATCTATCGCACCAGGTATGCCAACAAGATCCGGTACGACGATCTGCCGGCCGGGGTCGACTACTCGACCATGGATGCGGCCGTAAACAGCGGTGTCAGCCGCGGGGCAAATTGGTTGCAGCAGGCACTGGGTGTCACTTCCGACGGTGTGGTCGGGAAACAGACCATTGAGGCGGCCGCAAAGGCCGACGCCGTGACAACGATCAAGCGGCTGTGCTCAAAGAGAACATCATTCCTGCATGGGCTGAAGACCTTCGCCGTGTTTGGCAAGGGGTGGTCGTCCCGCGTTGCACGGGTCGAGGCTGCGTCCGTGTCCATGGCGAAGCGCTACGGTGGAGCCACGGTTACCCAGGTAGCCGAATTCGCTCAGCTCGAATCCTCTTCCGCGAAGAAGTCGGCGAAGGCGTCGTCCGGAGCGGCTGGCGGCACGGGCGTCGGAAGCGGCACCGCGGCGACACAACTCGACTGGGCGCACCTGACGACCTTCGAGATCGGCCTTCTCGCCGCCGGAGCCATCGGCATCGCCGTCCTCGTCATTTTCCTCATCCACCGTTCTCGAATCCAGTCATCCCGCGCGGCCGCCTACGCAGCCGTCGCCGCCGAAGGAGCCTCCGCATGAACATGTCCTTGATCGCCCCCTTGATCCCATTGATCGCCGCCTTGCTGCGCGCCGTTTTGATGGCTGGCCCCGGCACCGCGGCGTACCTCGACCCCGACCAGATGTCCGATCTCACCATGCAGACGGCCGGCCTTCTGGTGACCGTGGCCGGGATCGTCTGGCAGCTCCACAGCGACCACCGCGCTGGCAAGTTCCGGCGTCCTTCGAAAGAAGACCGCCCATGCTGACGGCCATCCTTGCGTGGCTGTCGTCGAGGTTCGGCAGAACCGTAGCCACCTGGGCGGCCGCCGTGGCTACGGCGATGGCGATCTACTGGCGCATCTACGAATCCGGCAGATCGGCAGAGAGAGCCGCCGAGGCGCAGCGCGACGCCGAGACCATCACCAAAAGGACGACGATCGATGAAGCGGTTGACCGCATGCCTAATGCTGACGTTCGCAATCAGCTCCGCAAGTGGGTGCGCAACGACGGCTAGCTGGTGCGCGGCCAACCGGCCGATCAGGCCGACGGCCAGCGACGTCGAGACGATGTCCTCCGGAACCGCAAGAGCGATCCTCAGCCATAACGAAATGGGCGCCCAGCAGTGTGGCTGGGCGCCCTAGGCACTCTTATCGAGTGAAGTGAGCGTGGTACTGGTCGAACGAGATGAAGTTGCTCTTGTCGGCATCCTTCACCGCGTCCTTCAGCTCACGAGCCGCGTGATTCCAGAACGCCACCTCGACCTTGAAGCCTTCGCTTTTCAGGTCGGTCACGACCGGGACATAGTCAGAGTCCCCGGCGACGAGAATGATCTCGTCTTTAGCCTTGTCGATGAGGGTGTAGGCGTCCTTCGTCATGCGGTGAGCTATCGCGACGTCGACTTTCTTCTCCTTGTTGGAAAAGTTCTTCTCGTAGACAGTCGGGTTGAAGCCCTTCTTCTCCAGCATGTTCCAGAAGCTGTCGCCCGGAGGCGGAGACCCCCAGAGCCTTGCCACGGCATCCTGACCGCATAGGAAGGTATAAAGTTTCCCGTAGTCGACCTGCCATGTGTGATCGACGACGAACATGTTCATCGCCTCGTAGATGTCCTTCGCGAGGGCTTTCTTGACGGCCGAGATCCGGCAACCTTCGATGAAGAGATTGGAATTATCCACGTATACAAAAGATGTCATTTAATACTCCATTAATCAAAACGGATCTCAGATGGGCGTGCCAATCCGAGTATTCAAGAGGTCTTTTCAAGCAACTTCGAAATTTCTTTCTTGGCATCGAAAACACGAAGGCCGGGCATCGTCCCGGCCTCACGTTGGAAGGATTGCCCGCCGTCCTCAGGCGGCAAGCAGTTCGAAGATGTCGCGCTGCCCTTTGTCTTCAGCTCCGTCCGGATGGGCACCCCGAGCCCGTGGCTCCATTCTCACCGCACCCACCGTTTCGCCTTCGCCATCACGCTGTTTCCGTCGAATAGGCCGCCTCTTCGAGAGCATCGAGCGCGGCGGGCTTGATGCCGACTCTCCACTGCTCATACTCCGCCGCAATCTGACCGATCGAATGCGGCCCGTACCCGTGTGCGAGCGCTATCTCCGTCACGACATGCTCCCGGCCGGCCACGCGAAGCCGGTACCGCGCTCGACGCCAGCGGGATCTTAGCTCGAATTTCGGTGAGCCAACCCGTGCCATGGCTTCTTCCGTCGGGAACCTCTCGTTGTTCCGGTGATGGACGTAGCCGCCGTTGTTCTCCGCCAGCTCGATGACCCTGGGCAGGAAGGAATGGGCGCCTTTTGAGAGGCCATCCCGGCCAAACGGGGTGTACCGCTCCGGCCGGATGTCTTTCGCGACGCCGTAACCCTCGAGCGAGAACCACCTCGAGATGGGTCTGTCGACGAGTTCCCAGTGCAACTTCGTGGCTTCGTCGCGCAGCACCTGGAGGTCTTCGGCTGGAATCAGCCGGTGCTGCGCAGAAGTATGTGCCGTAGCGTATTGCTTGAGCGTCTGCGAAGACTTGTGAGTGAGCGCTGATCGGGTCTTCGGACCGCAGCCCAAATTCGTCAGCGTGGTGACGACGTCGCGAACGTGCGTGACGATCTGTTCAGCAGTGAGATTGATTTGCAGCATTCTCGTCTCCTCACGCAGCCAGTCGTGAGCCGGGACGCGGCACGACCTGAATCCAAGTGGCCAGCTCCGCGCGGTCGTGGAAGTCGGCGGCATCGGTAGCGGGCGAATCCATGACCCATACCTCGAAGACGCCGTCCTGGCCGAAATCGCGGTCGCTCGTCTCGACGAACGTCATGTCAACGTGCTCCTCGTTTGCTGCCTTCTGGGCGGCCTTGAAAACGGCGCGCGCAGCGGACGGCGCTTCGGCCTCCGCGACGACGTCGCCGTGCATGTTCAACGCATAAGCGTACATCTGTCCTCCTCGTTGGGTTGATGGTTCCTGGTTGGGTGGGGTGGGCCACCGCGACCTCCCGCACGGGAGGTTTCGCCGCTTGCCCAAAGCGGCATCGTCAGGCGGCTGTAGGAGAAAAGTCGAACGTCGCGGCAACCGTGGATTCCCGGTGCGTCACGACCTTCTGCGGCTTCGGTACTTTGAAACCTGCATCCTCCATGGCGTCAAAAAGGGCCTCGCTGTCGTTGCTCACGACCCAGTATCGGCACCTCTCCAGCGGCACGACTTCGCCAAGTTCGCTCACGAGATACATCGTCATATTCGTTCTCCTCTTCGGGCA
This sequence comes from Rhizobium sp. 268, assembly GCF_036571585.1. Lineage (NCBI taxonomy): Bacteria > Pseudomonadati > Pseudomonadota > Alphaproteobacteria > Hyphomicrobiales > Rhizobiaceae > Rhizobium > Rhizobium sp. 268. The sequence continues at coordinate 112,352 of NZ_JAPPSO010000013.1, forward strand.
TCCCCTGGCGCCCGCCCACTGATGATCGTTGTCTACCTTGATGTAGACAAGACGCCGGACAGCAGTCCGCTCAGTCCTGTAAAAATGCTCTGAGCGATCGCTCGCGGCGTCAACATACTTTTTTGAATCCTTGCCCGGTCGACGTCGATTTCCGCCGGCGGAAGGACACGTTGCCGTTCGCGCCGCCGGCAACGAAGCTCGAATCCTCAACAGGAGGAGGACGAGATGAAGGATTCATGGAAACGGTGGCTTAACCCGTTTTGTTGGGTGGGAGCGCTATGGAGCGCGTTCGGAAGCGTGCTTGGAGGCATTCTTCGATTCCTGGGACTGCCGGTCCCGCAGCCGATGGTGCAGCACGAGAATCTGACGACCGAGGACGTCGACGACGCGTACCGCGACGCTTCTGCAGCGGAAAACGTCCGGGACTTCTCGCCGGAGGTCGATCAGCGAGTGCGTGGATTTCTCCGTTACATCGAGAGCGGCCCGGCGGAGAGAGCGGCGTTCGACCTTTCCGTATTCGACGAGCGCCTGCAGGACTTCGTTCTCGGCTTGACTGAAGACGACATTGAGGAACTGCGGCGCCGCGGCCCGGTCGGTCAACTGCAAGCCGCGCTCATCGGGCGGATCCCGCCGGGGCTGGAAATGCAAATGGCTCCGGAGATTCGTCCGGAGCCATCGAAGGCGGAGCTGGTGCGCGAGCGCTTCTTACGCGCGGTTCGCGGGCTTCCTCAAGACGACGCCGACACGTACGGGCTGGACTACGCGCCCGGCCGGTAGAGACATCCGGACACCAGGGAACATTTGAGGCCGCTCCTTCACCGGGGCGGCCTTCGTCGTCTTTGCCAGGTCGTGCTCGTAAATGGCTTCGGCGAGACCGTCGTATTCCGAGAGCAGGTGGCCGAACCGTTCGTGGAGATCGGCGAGCGCGGCGCGTGGGATCGTGATCATGCGCCGGCCTTCTGACGTGCGTTGAGACGGTCGATGTAACCCTGGCGCTGCTCAAGAGCGGCCTTAAGGCGGCTGACCTCCGCTTCGAGGCTAGCGACATGGCGCACGGCGCGGATGGCTACACGACCCAACTCGTCGGCGCGTCCGCGGGCGGCGTTGAGCTCGTCCGCGTACTGGGCGGCAGCGCGGCGCTCGCGGCCGCGGCGGACGCCCTCCATGCCGCTCTGGTGGCAGTCGTTCAACAGGTTGGCGACGATGGCCGTGCCTAAGAAAAGCTGGCCCGCTGCCATGCCGGCTGGATCGCGTGTTGTGAAGAGATTGGACATACGCTGCACTCCTTTTGTCAATAATTGGAGGCAATCGATCGCACCCGGAATCACTTGTCAACATTATTTTTCAAGCACTTAGGATCTTATAAATGCCGGACGCCGAACGTTAACCAGTTGTCGAAGGCCGACCACAAGACATCGATCGACGCCGAGGCTCGGACGCCGTATTGCGATCGCAATCAGACTTTAGGAGGCGCTCATGAAGCTAAAGGAAATCATTGAGGAAGCGCGGAGGTGGGCTGCGGTCGACTGGTCGCCTAGGGAGCCGGACTACAGGAGCAAGACCGGCTGGAGGCGCGTCATGTGGAGAATCGCGCATAGTATGGAGAACTGGTACCGACTCTAGTCATCGCTTCAATTTACCCAGCCTCAGCGTGTTGCCTTCCCGATTCTGACACCCAGTGCATCTCAAGAGCGGGGCAAGGCTTGACACATATACCCCTCGGCCGCGCTTTCGCTGCTCTTCCCACCGGTCAATCCACCCTTTGTGGCCGCACTTAGCGCACCGGCCTCCAAGGACATACCACTGCTCGAGAGTTCCGAGGGTGACAGTCTCTCGACTGTAGTTCGATGCGGCCGCCGACGTCACCGAGGCGGCCGCGCTGGCTCCGGGAGTGATGGATCCGGCGCTCGTTCACAGGACATCCGGTGACGCCCGTTCAAATGGATGACGATCTTTCCCGGCCGCGCTCGGATAGATGCCCTGTGCGCGGCGCAGCTCACGGAGAAGTCCGTTGCGCGGGAAATCGTTTCCAGCAGCTCGCCACCGGCTTCCGGCTCTTCGCTCCAGACCTCCACGCGGTAGCCCGCTTCCGCCGACGGCGGCGTCGTGCGCGCGGAGCCTTCCCCGACGGTGTAGCCGGTGTCCGACCTGATAAGGTCGATGCCGCGCCTGTGCTTCATCCCACGCGCTCGTATCGTGGCTTCCATCCGCGTCCGATCCCTCGGCTCAGCAAGCAGGACGCCGTGTAAAGCTCTCCGCGCAGGAAGTCGGCATCCGCGAGAAGTTCGCGCACCGCCGCGCGAGGATCCCCGCCGCATGCCTGGATAACCGACTCGACGAGGTCAACTTCCTTCGTGGCCTCGGGCGAGCATTCCACGGCGGCAATCGGAAGGGCGAGCTGCTCAGGCATAACGGACATCTCCGTGAAAAAAGGCAGGAAGGCTTTCCGATGTCAACGGAATTTGTTCCTATTTTGTTCTCTTTCCATTGGGAGTCAAGATCCCTCGATTTCCTTTCGCCTGTACTCCTGAATGATGGGGCCCGGCTCGGCGCCGGAAGGGCCCCATCAACGCTCCGACGTTTCTGACATTCCGCCGGCCGACTGACGATTCCTCTGACCACCAGAGGAGGATGTCATGTACAAGTACCCATCGATCGACCAATTCCGTAACGCTATCGGCATGGTGCAACGCCTCGCGCACCGTAACGGAGCCAGACGCGACGCCGAAGGCGAGATCATCGAAGGACAGCAGCGTACTTGGAAGTTCCCGCCTGTCCGGTTTCGGGGGACCGTAAAGCTTCACGGAACGAATGCTGCTGTCGTCGTCGAAGGCGGCAAGGTGAGCTACCAATCTCGCAATCGCGTCCTGACGGTCGAGGACGACAACGCGGGCTTCGCAGCCTGGGCCGCGCAGCACGAGATCCTATGGGCCGGCGTCGCCGCTCCCTTTGGCGACATCATCCTGTTCGGCGAGTGGTGTGGCCGTGGAATTCAAAAGGGCGTTGCTCTCTCTGAGCTGGCTCCGATGTTCGTAGTCTTCGAGGTACTGACCATCGACAACAGGCAGATCGACGTCGAGGACATCGACTGGCTGCCCGAGGGCGCCTACAAGATCACCGACTTTCCGACCTGGGAAGTTGAGATCGACTTCGAGAACCCGCAGCTCGTCCAGAACCGTCTCGTAGAGATTACGAACTCGGTCGAGGCCGAGTGTCCCGTCGGAAAGGCATTCGGTGTGTCCGGTGTCGGTGAAGGTGTCGTCTGGTCAGCCGACGTCTTCGGCGAGCGGGTCAGATTCAAAGTGAAGGGCGAGAAGCACTCCAGCTATCGTGTCCGGACGCTTGCCATGATCACCACCGAGAGCCCAGAAACTGTCACCCAGTTCATCGATAATGCTCTGACAGATGGGCGTATGCATCAGGGCGTTGAGTTCCTGCGGGAGCACGGCCTGCCCATCGCCCTGCAGTCGACAGGAGACTTCGTGCGCTGGATCGTCGCCGACGTCGTCAAGGAAGAGGCTGACACCATGGCGGCCGCAGGTCTCGATATCGAGGCGGTGAAGAAGCGTCTCGGTTCCACGGCTGCCGTCCGGTACAAGATGGGGCTCGCTCAAGCCGCGTGAGGTCCTTGCACCTAGTTCCGCCGGCGGACATCATCTGGGGGTGGAGTTCATCGCCACCCCAATGAGATTGGCATCTGCTGGCCGCACCTCATTGGCAACATGTGTCCCCCCGCTCACGGCAGACGACAGCCTTCGTTACAGGCACGATGAACGTTGAACCCTGTTTCGCAAGAGGCAGGGTTTCTTCGTTTCAGTCGACTCGAATGTTGCAGACGGCTGGCGCAGTTTAGTTGAGTGATGCAGCTCGTTGGAGGAAGCGAACCCTGGCAATTACCGCCGATGCGGGAGGCGCATCGGTTTAATTCCGATCGTCACGGTTCTCGTGTTCTGCAGCTAGCAGGGCATAGTTTCAGGAGGTGGACGTCGCCCGTCGAACGGTTATCCACAATTCTGTTGACCGAGAACGGAAAAGGAACGGGAAAACAGATACTTACCCTGCGTGATCTAATGGTGATCTAGCAGGGTGGTCGTGTTCCGTCTGCTGACCGAGAACATCAGCGCAACCTATTGATATCATGAGATAAAAGTGGTGGGTGATGTAGGGCTCGAACCTACGACCCGCTGATTAAGAGTCAGCTGCTCTACCAACTGAGCTAATCACCCGTTCGCGCTTGGCTGCGCGGTGTGACGGGGCGTATAAACAGGATCGGCAGGCTTGTCCAGCGCATAGGCGAAAATTCTTTGGTTAATCGCGAAGATTTTTCGGCATAGGTGAAATGCGGGGCATAATCCCGGAAACTGGGATCGATTTTCGGACAGGATTAGACGCAGATTCAAAGCGATAAGGCAGCGCGCGCGCCTTCGGACGCGCGGCACGCCATAAAATTAAAGGTCGAGCGTGCCGCTCGCCAGCCGCACTGCCTGCCCGCCGATCCGCGCGTTGGAGATCGCGCCGCCGTCGACATCGATATGCAAATGGATGAAGGATGGCCGGCCCATCTCGACGCCTTGCTCAATCATGATCGGGTGATGCCCGTCCGTCAGCCGGTCGAAATGGTGGATCGCGCCGGAGAGTGCCGCCGCCGCCGAACCGGTGGCCGGGTCTTCGACGATGCCCATGCCGCTTGCGAACATGCGCGCATGGAACTTTGCCACGTGGTTGACCCCGCCGCGGCAATAGACATAGGCCGAGGCAAGCGCACCCTCGACGAAGGGCACGATCTTTTCCCAGAGCTGCGGATCGAATTCGACCCGCTGCGCGGCTCCGACATCGTGCACCGGAATGAGCAGGAAAGGAACGCCGGCGCTCCAGACCGAGGGCACATGATTTTCAAAGCCGATTTCGGTCACCTTCAGCGACAGCGCATCAGCCATGCCGAGCTTGTCGAGCGGCATGACGGCCGGTTGCGATTTCCGCGGCAGGTCGAATTCGGCAAAGCTCGCCTCGCCCTCCCTCAGCCGCACCGCGCAGCGCACTGGCCCGACGTTTTCCTCAAGCACCGTCACGAGATCGAGCGTCGCCGCGCTATGCGCCCGTTCGGCCAGCGCCACCGCCGTGCCGACTGTGGGATGACCGGCAAACGGCAGCTCACGCCCCGGCGTGAAGATCCTGAGCTTCGCCGCATAGGCGGGATTGCTCGAAGGCTGCACGAACACTGTCTCGGAGAGATTGATCTCCCGGGTGATCGCCTGCATCGCCTCGTCGCTGAGATCGTCTCCGTCGAAGATCACCGCCAGCGGGTTGCCCGCCAGCTTTCGATCGGTGAACACGTCATAGACGCTGTAGCTTCGCGCCACATCGGCCTCCTTGAATCGGTCATCGCGCCGCCAACCTGCCCGACCAAACGGCCGAGTGCAAGGCGCTAAGTCAGATGGATGCAAGGAGCCAAGCCGGAGCGTGTGCTTCGAGGCTTCGGCCTTTGGCCTCTTATGCGCTCGCCTTGCCGAAATACCAGCTAATCACCGGCAGCATGGAGATGTTATAAGGATAGGCCTTGGGATCGGCCGAGCGGATCGCCACTGCACCGGCGATCTCCTTGTCCTCGGCGACCAGCATGTGAGCCTCGATCCGCTTCACCATCTCATCCGCCGTCATGTCGAAGCGGAAGAGCCGCATAAGCGTGACCGTGCGTCTGGAATAGCTGGCGTAGAGTCCCTGCCCTGCCACGGAATCGGAAAGGTCGAGGCCGGTCTCCTCATGGACCTCGCGGCGCATATTGGCCTCGATGTCGCAGCGCCCGTCGACGATATCCTCCTGTTCCAGCGAACCGGCGGCGAAATAGACCTGGCCGGGATTGGCGGTATGCGCGCCCATGCGGATCGCCACCAGCGCGCCGTCTGAGCTTTCCAGCACCGGATAAGCAAAGATATGCAGGCCGCCCTGGCGCTGCGGCTGCCGGCGCCACCACATGAAAGCGGAAAAGGGAGTGACGTAGCCCTCGCCCGCAATCCCGTCTTCACTGAACGACAGCCGCTGCTGGAACACCAGGCGTCCGTCGAACAGCGCCGGGTTGGCGGCGGTTTCCTTGGCCCAGTTCTCGCGGATCGCTGCTTCCTCGGCAAGCACGAAGGGATGGCTGCCGGGCAGGACGCGCAGATCGACGCCGGCGATCGGGAAGACCGTAGCCTCCGGCGGCCAGCCGGCGAAATCATCGGAAAAATCGCTGTTTGCAAAATTCATGTTCAAATTGGTTTTCATGTTCGCTTTCAGGGGAGATCCAGTGTCATGACGACGGGGCAGTGATCGGACGCCTTCGGCCGGTCCCAGCCTGTGCGCGGATAACGCTCCACCTCCTGCCCCGGCGGGAAGATGGTGCGATAGGGCTGACCGCTGCGGATGATGTCAGGCAGGCGGCCGGCATTATGGGCGGCAAGTGCTGGCGAAAGCCAGAGATAGTCGAGCTGGCAGAGCCACTGCTCCTGCGGCCCGCGGGAGTGATAGAGCGTCCAGCGGTCGAGGGCGGCACGGCGGCGCACGACGTTTTCGGCAAAGCCGTCATGGCTGAAAACGTCAAGGGCGCTTTCGGCCTCGTCCTGATGCTCGAAACGATAGCCGGCCCCGCGGCGGCCGATGACATCGACGCGCTCCTGGTAATCGTTCATGTCGCCGCAGATGGCGAAACTCTTCTTGGCCGTGTGCCCGGCGCCGAAACTATCCTCGATGATGCGACGCACGGCGCGCGCCTCGGCGCGACGGATCGGCATCGTCGATTTCCGCCCGTCGAGCTCGTCGCGCGGATTGCCCATCGATTTGAAATGCACGACATAGAGCGAGAATGGCCGACCGCCGATCAGGAGATCGAGCTCCAGGCAGTCGCGTTTGAAGATCTTGTCATCGATGCGGTTGGTGAGCGCCAGCTCCTCGTCGAAGAGATCGAGATCGCGATAGGTCGTCATCGCATGACTGCGGACTTCCTTAAGTTCGATCTTCTGGCCGTCGCGCGTTTCCTCGCGCATCAGCACGGCGACATCGATGCCGCGGCTGTCATTGCCCTCGACCAGATACTTCTGCCGGTAACCGTTTCCGACCATGCGGAAGAGATAGCCGTATTCGAAGGCCTGGAGAGCGGCCATATTGTCGATTTCCTGCAGGCAGAGGATATCGGCATCCGCATCGGCGATCGCCAGCGCCGTCATCTGTCTCGTGTCGTCGGTCGCGGCGATCACCCGCGCCTGCTCCAGTTGCTGATAGACGCCCTCGCTCGACACTTGGAAAAGCTTGATGACGCGATCCTGGCGCAACTGGTTGCGAAAACCGGTGAAATCGAAACGGGTCAGGAGATTTTCGACATTGAAGGTGGCTAGGCGAAGCGACATGGCAAAGGTCCGGTTGCGGGCAGTACCTTATCCGGCAATCGCACGGGGAAAAGATGGCGGGGCCAAGAAATATGCGGACAACCGCCCCTTTTTGAAGCCCCGGATGCAATTGCCTGCCTCCATCAAAGCCGCCAGCCGGCGCGGATGACGACGCGCACCCTTTCACCGGGCACGACAGCCACACGGCTAAAGCCGCGCAACGTCTGGCTGTTGCCGAGCGTGAGCTTGACGGCATAACGCTCGCCCTCGAAAAGCACGGCTTCGACGGTTGCGGGAGCCCCCTCGCCGCCGATCGTCACATCTTCCGGCCGCACCAGAATATCGGCGCCGTCGGTGTTGGCCGCGTGGAGCGCATCCTGCAGGTCGTCCCACTCCAGATGGCGTTCGCTGCCCATCACCGGCAGCGTCAGGATTGCCCCTCGCCCGATCAGCCCCCCGACGACACGTCCCTCCGGCCGGGCATAGATCTCGGCCGGCGGCGCCACCTGCAGCAAGCGCCCTTCCGACATGACGGCAACGTCGGTTGCAAGCACCATCGCCTCGCTCTGATCATGGGTGACGTAGATCATCGTGGCACCCGAGCGCTGGTGGAACTCGCGGAAGGTTTCCTCCATCTCCTGTTTCAGGTGCCGGTCGAGATTGGCGAGCGGCTCATCCAGCAGCACGACGTCGGGCGAGGTCACCAGGCAGCGGGCGAGCGCCACGCGCTGGCGCTGGCCGCCTGAAAGGTCGGCAGGACGCCGCCCGGCATAATCAGCAAGCCGGACGGAAGACAGCGCCTCGCCGACCTTCGCGCGGTAAGCCTCGCCGGAAATGCCGCGCACCTTCAAGGGGTATCCGACATTGTCGGCAACACTCATATGCGGCCAGAGCGCATAGGACTGAAACACCATCGCCATGTTGCGCTTCTCAGGCGGCAGCGCCTGGGCAGCATCGGCAATGACCCGCTCACCGAGATGGATCGAGCCGTCGGAGGGCGTCTCGAAACCGGCGATCATCCTGAGCACCGTCGTCTTGCCGCAGCCGGAAGGCCCGAGCAGCGCCAGGAAGCCGCCCTCCCGCACATCGAGCGAGAAATCGCTGACGGCCGGCCGCCCGGTGCCGAAATCCTTGGCCAGCCGGTTGAGGATCAGCTTCGCCATGGGACTACCCCTTTCGGCAGGCGTTTTGCCAGGAATTCGAGCAGCAGCATCATGACGACCACCATGAGGACGACGAGCACCGAGAGCGCCGAGGCGAGGTCGGAACTGCCGCTGTCGTCGAGATTGTAGGTGGCGACGCCGAGCGTCTGGGTGCCGGCCGACCAGAGAAGCGCGGAGATCGTCAGCTCGTTGCAGGCAATCAGGAAGACGAGGATGACGGAAGCGCCGGCGGCCGGCGCGATCAGCGGCACGATGATATCGAAAAGCCGGCGGAAGAAGCCGGCGCCGGAAAGCCGTGCCGCTTCCTCCAACGCTGGGTCAAGCTGGTGGAAAGCGCTGACGACGGGTTTCAGGCTGACGGCGAAGAAGGAGGAGAGGTAAGCGATCAGGATGATCCAGATCGTGCCGTAGAGCGAAATGTGCAGGAACGGGATGGGTGCCGCGAACACCAGGATGAAGGAGACCGCCATGACGATGCCGGGCAGCGAATAGGGTATCTCGATCAGGCTGGACGCGATGCGGGAAGCAGCATCTCTTCGCCGCGTCAGCGCATAGGCCGCAAGCACGGTCACCGTGAGGAGACAAATAGCGGTAGCGGCGGCGAGCGACAGCGAATTGACAAAGGCGGTGCGCGTCACCGCCTGCCGGAACAGGATTTCCTCGAAGGCATGCAGCGACATGGTCTTGAAGGTGAGCGGCACGCCGTAGGCCGGCACCAGCGCGCCGGCGACGAGCGCGGAGAAGGGTGCTGCCAGCATGAAGAACAGGATCGCCCAGAGAAGCGGCGTGAAGGCGAACCGCCAGGCGCCGAGCTCGAAGGCGGCACTCGCCCCCGACAGGCCGATGATGCGATAATCGCGGCCGCGCAGCGCCCGATCCTGGATCATCAGCCCAGCGACCGAGATCATCGCGATGATCCCCGAGAGCACGGCGACATCGCCGAAGGTGCGGCTGGTGAAAGCGGAAAACTTGGTGAAGATGAGTGTGGGCAGCGTGAAGATCGAGGCCGGAATGCCGAGAATGGCGGGAATGCCGAAATTGCCGGTGCAGGAGACGAAGGAGATCGCCGCCCCGGCGATGATGCCGGGCAGCGACAGCGGCAGGATGATGTCGCGGAACACCCGCAGGCTGGAGGCGCCGGAAAGCCGTGCCGCCTCGACCCCGTCGCGCGGCAGCGTCATCAACCCGGCCCGGAGCGCGAGATAGACCAGCGGCGCATGCTGCACGCCATAAAGCAGCGCGATGCCGCCGACCGAATAGAGCGGCTGCGGCGAGCCAAGCGGTGGGGCGATGGAGAGCGCCTTCAACAGCGGGCTTGATGGCCCCGACATCTGCACCCAGGCCAGCGCCGTCACCTGCGGCGGGATCATCATCGGCAGCACGAAGAAGAAGCTGAGCAGCCCCTTGCCAGTGATATCGGTCAGCGTCAGCAGGAAAGCGAAGAGACAGCCGATGACGAGCGAGATGATCGTGCCGAAAAGCGCCGTGACGATGGTGTAATAGGTCGCCGACCAAACCGACGGGTCGCCGAGCACAGTCAGAACGCCGCCGTTGGCGAAGGCCGCGATCCCGACCATCGCAAGGCGGGCGAGCGGCAGCACGCTGAGGATCAGGACGGTGATGACGACAAAGGGAAACAGCCAGGCGGGCTGGCTGTTTCCGGTTCTGACATAGCCGTGCATGGAAGGATCAGTTCGAGCCGTAGAGACCCGAGAAGGTCTTCAGATCCTGATCGGTATTCTTGAGCGCATCTGCGGCCTTGATCGGCAGGACCTTGATGGTGTCGCGCGACGGAAAACCTTCCGGCAGCTTCATGCCGTTACGGGCCGGGATGTAGCCGAGCTTGAGAAAACCTTCCTGGCCCTTTTCTGAGAGCACGTAATCGACGAACTTCTTGGCGGCATCGGCATTTTTGGTGCTGGCGAGGATGCCGACCGGCTCGGTGACGGCCGAAACGCCTTCCCTCGGGAAGACGAACTCGACCGGAGCGCCCTTGGCCTTCTCGCGGATCGGCAGATAGTCGACGACCATGCCATAGGCCTTTTCGCCCGAAGCGACCGACTTCAAGACGGCGCCGTTGCCGCCGGCGGCAATCGCGCCGTTTTCGGCAAGCGACTTGTAGAAATCCCAGCCGAGGCCGGGAACGGCGGTGAGCGTCTGGGCGTGGATGAGGGCCGCACCCGAAGCGAGCGGGCTCGGCATGGTGACGAGGCCCTTGGCTTCCGGCTTGGTCAGATCCTTCCAACTCGCAGGCTTCATGCCGGCCGAAGTATTGTACATGATGCCGGTCGTGATCAGCTTGGTTGAATAATAATAGCCGTCGGCATCATAGAGCGTGGCGTCGTATTGCCCGGCTTCCGGCGACTTGTAGGCGAGGAGCTTGCCGTCTTCCTTGAGGCGCTCCAGGGTCACCATGTCGGCGATGAGGAGAACGTCGGCAACCGGGTTGCCGGCCTGGATCTCGGCCTGGAGCTTGGCCATGATCTTCGGCGTGCCGTCGCGCACCCAGTCGACGTTGATATCGGGATTGGCAGCCATGAAGCCATCGACCGTCGCCTGCGCGTCTTCGTTCGGCTGGCTGGTGTAGAGAACGAGGTTTGCGGCAAGGGCCGGAACGGCGAGGAAGCTCGCGGCAAGAAGTGCAGCGGCGGAAACGATCGTTTTCATGGGAGGGATCCTCATTGCGGTCACCCCTCCCTTATTGGGGGTCGTTGACAGGGATGTGACAGGCGCCGCCGCTGGACGCCGACAAGCCATCGCTGCAAACCCGGTCGATCGCGGCCTCGCATGCAGGCTCATGCTTGCCAAAAGCCGAGCCACGGCACTTCAGCGCCGTGGCCCTGATCGAATGTTACTTTGCCGCCTCTTCGATGAGGTCTGCCACCTTCTGCGGCTGCGAAACCATCACGACGTGGGAAGCGCCCTCGACCACGACGGTTCGCTTGGACCCGGCCCGTTCGGCCATGAAGGCAAGGGCTGCGGCCGGAATGTTCTTGTCGCCGGTGCCGTAGACGAACCACGACGGCAGCTTCTTCCAGGCAGGCTCGCCCGACTTTTCGTTGAGAGCCGCGTCGGTGACCGGCCGTTGCGCCGCCGCCATCAGGGCAGCCTGTTCAGCCGGCACGTCGCTGGCGAACTGGTCATGGAACTTCGCTTGGTCGATATAAAGATCGACGCCGCCTCCGCTCAGTTTCACCGGCGCCGCAAGCGCAGTACCCAGCGTGCCGCCGGGAAACTTGCCGGCGAGATCGGCAACCGATTCCCCTGCATCAGGTGCGAAGGCCGCGACATAGACCAACGACTTGACATTGTCGTGGCCGTTTGCGGCGCCGAGATCACCTGCCCGCCATAGGAATGGCCGACGAGGACGACCGGGCCGGCGATGCTGGCGACCACATCGGAAACATAGGCGGCGTCATTGGAAACGCTGCGCAGCGGGTTGGCAGCAGCCACGACCGGGAAGCCGTCCTTTCGCAGGATTTCGACGACGCCGTTCCAACTGGAGGAATCGGCAAAGGCGCCATGGACGAGGACGACGGTCGGCTTGACCGTCTCGGCAACGGTAGTACCGGAAAGAAGTGCGCCCGCCAGGGCGACGACAGCAGCAAACTTGAACATTGGCAATTTCCTTTCGTCGGTTGGGTTTGACTAAGATTCGTACCTGGAGGGCAATCACTCGTCTCCGCATCTCCTGACGCGGCAGGCCGCCCATATTCTCGATGATATATAATTTGTAAGCGATTTGTTTGTGCACGATCTATGTAGGCCAGAAAGCTCGAGACGTCAATAGCTTGCAAATAGATCGCGCACAAATTATATTGAGGCCTGAGGAGAAGGTGATGAAAAACGCCACACCAGATGATCTCACCGACGTGCCGAAGGTAGATGAAATGCTCTGCTTTTCAATCTATTCGGCAGGCCATGCCTTTAACCAGCTTTACCGCCCGCTGCTCGATGAGTTGGATCTCACCTATCCTCAGTTCCTGGTGATGACCGCATTATGGGCGCATGACGACCGCACGGTGAAGGATCTGGGCGAGACCCTGTTTCTCGACTCGAGCACCCTCACCCCGCTGTTGAAGCGGCTGGAGAAATCAGGCCTCGTCACCCGCAACCGAAATCCCGCCGATGAGCGCCAGGTCCTCCTGCGCCTGACGAAGGAGGGGCACGCCTTGAAGAGCCGTGCCGCCCCAGTGTTCGACTGCATCGGAAAAGCCGTCGGTCTCGACGCCGCGACCGTCAACACGATTCGGGAAACGATCGCTTCCATCCGCGACGACATTCACAAGAAGAACGAGGAAGAGACCTGACGCGGCGCGTCATCGCTGCGCCCGAACGATTTCCGTCGACAAGCCGATGGCATATTGTACGATCAGTCTGCCGGCGCCCTGCCGCCGGAGACGCGCGTCGACGGCGCCCGGCCCGAAAGATGTAGGCGCTCGAAATCTGGCCTAGCCTCACGCAGGCGTGAATACCCAGCCATTGCCATTCCGCCGCGCTGAGGTACGTCACTCGTGTTTTCGATGAAGGAGGAATTTCAATGGAATATCGTCTGCTCGGCCGTTCAGGCCTCAAAATTTCGACTTTGACCATGGGCACGATGACCTTCGGCGGCATCGGATGGGCCAAGATCGTCGGGGACCTCGGCGTCTCCGAGGCGCGGAAGATGATCGATATCTGCATCGATGCCGGCATCAACCTCATCGACACCGCCAATGCCTATTCCAACGGCGAATGCGAAAACATCATCGGCGACGTGCTCTCTGGCAAGCGGCCGCAAGGCGTGCTGGTTGCCACCAAGGCCCGTTTCGGCATGGGTGACGGCCCGAACGACCAGGGACTGTCGCGCTACCACTTGATCCGGGAATGCGAAGCGAGCCTCAAACGCTTGAAGACCGATGTCATCGACCTGTACCAGGTGCATGAATGGGACGGCCAGACGCCGCTCGAAGAGACGATGGAAGCCCTCGACACGCTGATCAAGCAGGGCAAGGTGCGTTACGTCGGCTGCTCGAACTATTCCGGCTGGCACATCATGAAGGCGCTCGGCATCGCCAACGAGCACCGCTACCAGCGCTTCGTCAGCCAGCAGATCCACTATACGCTGGAAGCCCGCGACGCCGAATACGAGCTGCTGCCGATTTCGATCGACCAGGGCCTCGGCGTGCTGGTCTGGAGCCCGCTTGCCGGCGGCCTGCTCTCCGGCAAACACCGCCGCAACCAGGCCGCTCCTGAAGGCACGCGCCAGTTTGCCGGCTGGACCGAACCGCCGATCCGAGATGAGAACCGCCTCTGGAACATCGTCGAGACCCTGGTCGCGATCGGGCAGGAGCGCGGCGTCTCGGCCGCACAAGTGGCGCTCGCCTGGCTGATCGGCCGCAAGGCGGTCACCTCGGTCATCATCGGCGGCCGCACAGAAGCCCAGTTCCGAGACAACATCGCCGCCGCCGAGCTGAAGCTCACGAACGAGGAGCGCAAGCGCCTCGATGCCGTCAGCCTGCCGCCGGTGATCTATCCCTACTGGCACCAGCTGAACACGGTGAGCGACAGGCTTGGTGAGGCCGATCTCGAGCTTTTCGGCCCGCATCTCCAGCAATAGGCGATGATGAACCCGCCATTGCACGGCGAAAGACAGGCGTCATAAAAGATGCACTTTCGCCGTGTTAGCGTAAGAGCCCGCTACTCCTGCGAGGTTCGGCATGCTAAGGAATTACAAGGTCCTGAAGGGTACGGCCAGCGCACTCGCCCTTGACGACGACAACGATCCGCACATCGAGATCCGCATCGAGGCGAACGGTATCAGCTACCGCATCGCGCTCAACGTCCGCTCGAAGGAATCGCCGCACGACCTGCTCTACGCCAACATCGTCGATTTCAAGCACCCGGCGCTGACGGAAGCGCTCGAAGAGCTGCCGATGGGCCTGACCGACATCCGCAAGGACCGTCCGGGCCCTGCGATCGATTATGTCCGCGGCGGGCTGATCGAACGCGAAGACATGAACGTCGCGCCCTTCCAGCTATCCGGCCCGAAGAACGACCTGCGTGATTTCATCGAGCCGATCGTCCAGGAAGGCATTGCCGATTCCGACGTGCATTTCTACGCCTTCGGCGAGGCCTGGGGGCCTGAAAATAACAAGCCAGACCAATATTTCGATTTCGAGCCGGGCAACGGCATCCACGACATCCACATGAACCAGGGCGATGGCGGCAGCTTCAAGGCCACCAACGGGCCGAACCAGGATGGTGCATTGCTCGTCCATTTCAACGACACCGACGAATGGGCAGCGATCTTTCTCTGCTTCCAGTCGCAGAACTGGAACACCGATGCGGCAACGGGCCATCCCGTCTCCGACGGCCGCGGCGGCCAGGGTCGCGGCGAAGGCACCCGCCGGCCGCAACCGATCGTGGCCTCGTCGCTGCGCATCATCGCCGCGCTGATCAACCCGGTAAACGGCGCAGGCGGCACGGAAGCCGAAACGGTGACGCTGATCAACCGCTCCGACATGGCGGCATCGCTCGACGGCTGGAAGCTGGAGGACGAAAACGACAGGACCCAGACGCTGTCGGGAACGCTTGAGGCCGGCGAACTCCGCACCATAGCGCTCGATGCCGCAAGCGGCCCCCAGCTTGCCAACAGAGGCGGCGACATCATCCTGCGCAATGCCGACGGCGCCGTGGCCGACCGCGTCGGCTACGGCAAGAGCGAAACGGCGAATGAAGGGTGGACGACGATTTTCTGATTGGTGAACGTCCATTGCGAATACGAGAGCAAGCGGTTCTCTCCCTCTTCTCCCCTCGGGGAGAAGGTGGCCCGAAGCGTCGGATGAGGGGGCCGCACCGCACGCCTTTGCTTGCCTTCGCTTGCGCTCAGCGCATTCGCTCCTGACGTCGCGCCCCCTCATCTGCCTGCCGGCATCTTCTCCCCGCTGGGAAGAAGGGACTCGTGGCATCGTCGCACCCACACTCTCTCAATCGACAACAATCAGCCGCCGATCTCGGCCGAGATCAGCGCGCCCAGGCGGCCGATGCCGTCCTCGATCACCTGCTCGTTGGCGCAGGAGAAGCTGACGCGGAAAGTGTTGGCGCCGGAACCGTCGGCGAAGAAGGCCTTGCCGGGTACGAAGGCCACCTTGGCGGTTTCGAGCGATTTCGCCAAGAGCTTGGCGCCGTCCATCCCCTCAGGCAGCGTGATCCAGATGAACATGCCGCCTTCCGGCTTCGTCCAGCTCGAGCCTTCGGGCATGTATTTTTCGAGCGCTGCCAGCATGCAGTCGCGGCGTTGGCTGTAGGCGGTTTTGATCTTGGCGACCTGCGCATCGAAGCCGCGCTCGGCGACATCTGATATCGCCATCTGGTTGATCGTCGAAGAATGCAGGTCGGCCGCCTGCTTCATCAGCACCAGCTTGCGGATAACGGGCGCATTGGCGACGATGAAGCCGACGCGAAGGCCGGGCGCCAGCGTCTTCGAGAAGCTGCCGCAATAGATCGTGCGCGTATCGTTGATATGGCCCTTCTCGGCGATTTCGAGCGCCAGGATCGGCAGGATCGGATCGCCGTCGTAACGCAGCGACTGATAGGCCGCATCCTCGATGACGGCGATGTCGAGATCTTCCGCCAGCGCCAGGACCTTCTTGCGGCCATCAAGATCGACGGTTTCGCCGGTCGGATTGGAGAAGTCGGCGGAGAGATAGGCGAACTTCACTTTGCCGCCGGCAGCGGAAGCGGCCGCGCGGTAGGACTCGGGCGTCCGGTTGCCGTTCGGCGTCAGTTGGTCGTAGGCCGGTTCATAGGCGTTAAAGGCCTGCAGCGCGCCGAGATAGGTCGGCCATGTCACGAGCGCGGTGTCGTTCGGTGACAGGAAGAGCTTGCCGAGATAATCCAGGCCCTGCTGCGAACCGGAGACGATGAAGACATTGTCGAGTTCGCAAGGAATGCCGAGAGCAGCCATCTGCCCGACCAGCCATTCGCGCAGCGGCTTGTAGCCTTCGCTGACCGAATATTGCAGCGCCGAATTGACGGCGGCGCCGTCGAAGATATCGGCATAGGCCTGCTTGAACTCCCGATCCGGAAAGAGCGCCGGATCCGGAATGCCGCCGGCAAAGGAGATGATGTCGGGCCGGTCGAGAAGCTTCAGGAGTTCACGGATTTCGGATGCGCGCATGCGCGACGAGCGCGACGCAAACATGGTGTCCCAGTTCAGCATGGGGTTTCCTCGTATTTTCTATACCGTCGACAAACCATGCGGTGGAAATTATGTCAATAATGCTGACCTATTTTCTTGTTATGGTGACAAGTTGGAAATCTTATATTCCAAAGCTTTGGTGCGAGATTGGCGAACGTCTTTGCGACGGCGCTCGATCCCGAATTTGCTGCTCGACGTCAGCCGCATCAAGTGATTATTCCTCTGGTCAAAGCCGAAACCGGCTGATTCAGACCTTTCCAAGACCAGCTCGGCGGCAGTAGTGTCGCCGCCACTATTCAATTTACTATCAAGGTGCCAGCAATGACCGTGACGTCGGCCTCTCCTGAAATCAAAATCGAACTCCACAAGTCTCCCGTCCCGGAAGCCGATCGCATCCAGGCACTGGAGACGCCCGGCTTCGGCAAGCTCTTCACGGATCACATGGTCCTGGCACGATGGACTGCCGACAAGGGCTGGCACGATGCAAAGGTTACGCCGAGGCGGCCCCTGGAACTCGATCCTGCGAGCGCCGTGCTGCACTACGCTCAGGAGATCTTCGAGGGCATGAAAGCCTACAAGGCGGATGATGGCCGGATTCTGCTCTTTCGGCCTGAGGAGAACGCACGCCGCTTCGCGCAATCGGCAACGCGCATGGCGATGCCTCCCGTGCCCGAAGAACTCTTCCTGAAGGCGGTCGAAGAACTGGTCCGCGTCGACAAGGCCTGGATACCCTCCGGCGACGCCAGCCTCTATCTTCGCCCCTTCATGTTCGCCAACGAGGCGTTTCTCGGCGTTCGTCCGGCGCAGGAATACGTCTTCTGCATCATCGCCTCTCCGGTCGGCGCCTACTTCAAGGGTGGCGCGAAGGCCGTCTCCCTCTGGGTCGAGACCGAATACACCCGTGCGGCCGCCGGCGGCACGGGTGCCGCAAAATGCGGCGGAAACTACGCAGCCAGCCTCGTGGCGCAAGCCGAGGCGACGAAGAAGGGTTGCGATCAGGTCGTCTTCCTTGATGCCGCAGAGCATCGCTGGGTCGAAGAACTCGGCGGCATGAACGTCTTCTTCGTGATGAACGATGGATCGGTGGTGACCCCGCCCCTTGGCGGCACGATCCTGCCGGGCATCACCCGGGGGTCGGTGATCGTGCTCGCCGAAGAAAGGGGCTTGCGCGTCGAGCAGCGCCCCTACTCGTTCGCGGAATGGCAAGACGACGCTGCCAGCGGCAAGCTCGTCGAAGCGTTCGCTTGCGGCACTGCCGCAGTCCTGGCGGGCATCGGCCTGGTTCGACATGCCGGCGGCGAGTTTCTGGTCGGAGACGGACAGACCGGCAAGTTGACCAGCGAACTGCGCCAGCAGCTCGTCAGTCTGCAGAAGGGCGTAACGAACGATGAGCACGGCTGGACGCGCCTCATCCCGACCTGAACGTCGGACATTCCACGCGAACGGCGGCGTCAACACCGACAGGGTGCCGCTCACCGTCGCCCGCAAAGCCGTCGGGTTAGAGATATATTCCGCCCTCGCCGGAGCGAGCATATACCGCGAAATGCATGGTGGCGCCCCTCGACACGAGGCTTGCCCACCATGCCGCGGAGATATCGGCAGCGCTCAACCTTACCACCGCTGATGCCATCACCAGCGCGACGGCCGAGCACCAAGATGCGGATATTCTGACCTGCGACGCCGATTTCAAGGATTTCGAGCGGGTCGTGCATATCGATAAAAAAGACTGACCTTGATGTGACCCAAGTGTTCGACGGCGGCGCATAACGCTTCTATCATAAAGTGGGAAATGGTAATCTGGCATCGGAGACGCCGAAACCGGCATGGACGGACGGCACTGAATTCAATGGCGAAAATGACGATCTCTCTTCCGGATGATCTGGCGGGCTATGTCGCACGCCGTGTTGCAAGCGGTGGATATAGCAGTGCCGGCGCCTATCTGGCGGAACTCGTCCTGAAGGATCAGAACCACCGCAAGCTCGATGACGAAGAAGTGCGCGAGATCCTGAGGCTGGCTGAGGAGAGCGGCATCAGCGACCGACGTATTGCCGACATTCTGATGGAAACCAAGGCGAAGCTGCGTGACCACCTATAGGCTGACACGAACCGCAGACGCCGTTTTGTCGGGCATCGACGAATATGCCAGCCTGCATTTCGGCGAGGCGCAGGCGGATGCCTATCTTCTCGATTGGGATAGGATTTTCGTACTGCTTTCGCGCGTGCCCTCCATGGGAGACGAGTGCGACGAACTCGGCTCCGGCCTCCGCCGCCTCCTCCACATGCGCCACGTCGCCTTCTACCGCGAAATACCGGACGGCATCCTCGTCATCGACATTATCGGCGCCGACCGGCTTCCCGAAAGACATCTTCAATCAAGACGACGCTCCCCAACGGCCGACCCGCATGTCTCGTGACAGCACCTCCGCCTTTTATGAAGAAAACGCCAAGACATACGCCAACCGGGCGCGCAGCTTGCCGAAGCGGCAGCTCGACGTCTTTCTCGCCGGTATCGCACCGGGTGGCGCAATCCTCGAACTCGGCTGCGGCGGCGGCCAGGACAGCGCCTACATGCTGTCGCAGGGTTTCCAAGTGACGGCGACCGATGGCTCGGCCGAGCTTGCCAGACAGGCGGAAGCGCTGATCGGCAGGCCGGTCAAGGTCATGCTGTTTCAGGAACTCGACGCCGACAGCGCCTTCGACGGCGTCTGGGCGCATGCGAGCCTTCTTCATGTCCCCAGGGCTGAACTGCCAGATGTCTTCACCCGCATCCGCCGCGCGCTCAGAACCGGCGGCCTTCTTCACGCCAGCTTCAAGGCGGGAGAAGCGGAAGGCCATGACGGCTTCGGGCGCTACTACAACTACCCCTCACGCGAATGGCTGTCGGCGCTTTTGACCAAAGGCGGCTGGCGCAACCTCGCCATCAAGGAAAGCGACGGCGGCGGCTATGACGGCAAACCGACCCGCTGGCTCGCCGTGAGCGCAGAACGATAGAGGCCAAAGTTTCGCCTCGGCCTTAAGCTGCAGCGGAATTACCTTTCGAAACAATGTCAGCGTGTCCTGGCCGTCAGTTGGCAACAGGCTCCCCGCGATGGGTTTGAGCGGTCATGGGCTGCCGCGCCGCGAGCAAATAGAACGCAACCATATGGGTGATCATCAGCAATGGAACATAGACGATCACGACCACATAGGCTGCGCCTAGTTGCCCAGCCAAGGCAGGCAGGCCGGACTGGGCGCCGTGATAATAGTTGATGACCAGATCACCGGCGCCTACGAGATTGAAGGCTACGACGAATAGCCAGAACAGTGGGCGGATGCGGAACGAAATCAGCGCCAGCATGGCCAGCAGCCCGGCAGCAAGATCGCCATAGGCGGCCGTGACGGCAAAGCCGGACGGCAGATCGGGACCGACGACGCCGGGAAGGATGAAGACGAGGCCGAAAAAGCGGAAGCTATGGAGCGTTGCGACGGCCCGCTGCGCCCCGGCGCGGTCCATCGACTTGAGCCGGGGCAGGCCATAGACGCCGATGCAAAGCAGCCAGGCGACGTAGCCGAGCAGCAGGTGAAGCTGGAAGATGGCGGCGGGGGACATTTTGCCTCCTGTTGGGCTGCGGGTTTCCAGCGCAATATACGGCCGCTTATACCGAGCGACTATTCGGGATAATATGGACAGGGCATGAAGCAGAACTTCACAGTCAGGCAGGGCGCGCTCGACGGGGTGGAGGCGTTCCTCAGCGTTGCGCAGCACCGCAGCTTTCGCCGGGCAGCGGCGGAACTCGGCGTCACTCCCTCCGCGATCAGCCAGGCCGTGCGCACGCTGGAGGCGCGGATCGGCGCAGCCCTGTTCATCCGAACGACGCGTAGCGTAGGGCTGACGGAAGCCGGCGAGCGTTTCTTTTCGCGTGCAAAAACAGCCTTCGAAGAGCTCGTCGCCGCAAGCGCTGACGCGCATGAGCTTGGACAGCGACCGGCCGGACGGCTGCGCCTCTCGGTGCCGCGCGCCGTTGTCCCGGTCTTGATCGAGCCGCTGATTGCGTCCTTTTCCCAAGCTTATCCCGAGATCGAGGTGGAAATCGCCGTCAGCGAGAAGCTGATCGACCTCGCGATCGAAGGCTTTGATGCAGGGATGAGGATGGGCCAGTTCATCGATGCCGACATGATCGCGGTTCGGCTGACGCCGCCATTTCGGTTCATCATCGTCGGGAGCCCGATCTATTTCTACAACCGGGATCTGCCAGCGTGCCCGGACGACCTGCGTCACCATGCATGCCTCAGAATACGCCGCTCCAATGGTGCGCTCGCGCGGTGGTCGCTCGACGACAATGGCCGAGTCATCGAGATCGCCGTCGCGGGGCCGCTTATCACTCACGACTTCCCGACAATGCTCGGCGCAGCCATCGAGGGGATGGGCCTGGCCCAGGTGCCGGAGCCGATCGCCGTCGAAGAGATCAGAACGGGAAAGCTCATCGAGGTGCTTGCATCATTCGCGCCGAAGACGCCCGGCGTATTTCTCTATTATCCCGGCCATCGGCAAATGACACCGAAACTACGCGCCTTCGTCGATCACATGAAGAACCATCCGGATGCGGCTGCCAAGACTCGCATTCGGAACAACGGCGAGTAGATCCTACCTAGGCACCATGTAGCCTTTTGGGAGATGACATGCCTAAAACCAAAAAACCGAGCGCGCCGCACGAACCAATGCTCGTGCGGCGCGCTCGGTAAAACGCTTAGTTCACGCTCTTGTCGACCAGCTTGTTCTTGCCGATCCAGGGCATCATGCCGCGCAGCTTGGCGCCGACTTCTTCGATCTGGTGGCTGTCGTTGTTGCGGCGGATACCCTTGAAGCGGGCTGCACCCGACCGGTATTCCTGCATCCACTCGGAGGTGAATTTGCCGGTCTGGATGTCCTTGAGGACGCGCTTCATCTCGGCCTTGGTCTCGGCGGTGATGATGCGCGGACCGGAGACGTACTCGCCCCACTCGGCCGTGTTGGAGATCGAGTAGTTCATGTTGGCGATGCCGCCTTCATAGATCAGGTCGACGATCAGCTTCACTTCGTGCAGGCATTCGAAATAGGCCATCTCAGGCGCATAACCGGCTTCGGTCAGCGTTTCGAAACCGGCGCGGATGAGCTCGACCAGACCACCGCAGAGAACGACCTGTTCGCCGAAAAGGTCGGTTTCGCACTCTTCGCGGAAGTTGGTTTCGATGATGCCGGAACGGCCGCCGCCGACGCCGCAGGCGTAGGAGAGAGCGAGTTCAAGCGCATTGCCGGAGGCGTTCTGGTGAACGGCCACGAGGCAGGGAACGCCGCCGCCCTTCTGGTATTCGCCGCGAACCGTGTGGCCCGGGCCCTTCGGCGCGATCATGACGACGTCGACCGAAGCCTTCGGCTCGATCAGGCCGAAGTGAACGTTGAGGCCGTGAGCAAAGGCGATGGCAGCGCCGTCGCGGATGTTCGGTGCGATGTCGGCCTTGTAGATGTCGGCCTGCAGCTCGTCCGGGGTTGCCATCATCATCAGATCGGCCCAGCCGGCGGCTTCGGCAACCGTCATGACCTTGAAGCCGTCGGCTTCGGCCTTCTTGACGGTGGGCGAACCGGCCTTGAGAGCGATGACGAGGTTCTGGGCGCCGCTGTCCTTCAGGTTCAGCGCATGGGCGCGGCCCTGCGAGCCGTAGCCGATGACGGCGACCTTCTTGGCCTTGATGAGGTTGAGATCGGCATCACGATCGTAATAGACGCGCATTTGAAGTTCCTTCCCTTGTGCTTGTCTTGTTGACTGTCATTAAAGCGAAATCAGCCGAGAACCGGCATCTCCGCCAGAACCTTGTCCGTGCCATAAAGCCGGAGGAAGGCGGTCACCGCCCTCTCCGCCTGGCGCGCGGTATCCTTGAGGCCCGGTTCGCCGAGCAGCATGCGCACATGCAGGTCGGAAACAACAAGGCCGTAAAGCGTGTGATAAGCCTCATCGGCATCGGAAAAACGCAAGAGCCCTGCCCTCTTTCCCGCATCGATCAGCGCCATGGCGCGGCGGTCGATCTGCCGGCGGCCGCGCTCAAGCAGCAGCTTGCCGAGCTTCGAGCCGTCGCGGTTCGACTGGCCGATGGCGAGCCGGTTCAGCGCCAGCGAGACATCACCGGCCAGCACCTCCAGCAGGTCACGCGCGAAAATGACGACATGGTCATGAAGGCTCGCCGCCGTCAACCGCTCACCATTGCGCTCGAAGGTGCGCACCTTGCTCGCTTGATAGGCAATCATCGCCGACAGCAGACCATCGCGGTCGCCGAACCACTTGTAGAGGCTTTCCTTGGAGCAATTGGCGGCGCGCGCAACCCCCGAGGTCGTCAGCGCCTTCTCGCCGCCATCGACGAGCAACCGCAGCGCCTGCTCCAGAACGGCGTTCTGGCGCGGCGAAAACTCGCTCGGCTCTGCAGTATCGACGGACACGGTCACGGCTCCCATATACGTACCGTACGGTACGGTTCGTGAGCTTTATGCGGCAAACCCATCGGGCCGTCAAGCAGCTCCGGCAGATTTTTATACGGGAAAGACCGGCACGGCACCAGAATTGGATAGGCGGAGACGCCGTGGTGACTGCATAATGCTGCGGAACCCTATTTGCCGGAGCCTCCATGTCGCGCCTTTCTGCTGCCCTTCTCCTGGCCGGAGCGATGCTCCTCGCCGCGACGCCCTTCACCGGTCGCGCCGCCGCGCAGTCGGACAACGAGGTCTATAATCGCATCGAAGAGCTGCATGGCAATGCCCGGGCCTTCGATCAGCCGCTGCGCCAGCTCGTTCTGGCGATGCGCTCCGGCGATGCCGAGACCGTCGCCGGCCTTGCCGAATATCCGCTGACCGTCAAGGCCAATGGTGAGACCTATGATGTCGAGAACGCCGAAGATTTCGTCGAGAATTTCGACGATCTGGTGACGCCGGAGACCCGCCGCGCCGTCGGCCATCAGCAATATCAAGACCTCTTCGTCAACAGCGACGGCGTCATGCTCGCCAACGGCGCCGTCTGGATAGGCGCGGTCTGCGACGACAACGCCTGCGAGGAGAGCCATTGGGCGATCATCGCCATCAATAATTAGCCCCGAAGCGTTTGTCGTGCAGCGATGTCAGGCATCGCTGCGAAGCTTGCGCGCGAGCGTCTGAAGCTCCTTGAAGGCTTCGTAACGCTTGCCGTGGAGATCCGAAATCTCACCCTCAGACGGCTGAAAGCGTGTTTCCACCTTCGTAAGCCTGCTCATCGCTTCGCCGACATCGACAAATAACCGGCCGGCGACGGCGCCGAGGATGGCCGCCCCGAGCAATACCGGCTCCTCGGCCTTCGTGGCGACCACCGGCTTGCCGCTCGCATCGGCAAGCACCTGGCGGACGAAATCGTGCTGGCCGGCGCCGCCGCTGATGACGATGTTTTCGACGGTGACCCCCGCCTCGGCCTGCGTTTCGATGATCTGTCTCAGGCCGTAGCCGATGCCGCAGAGCCCTGCGATGTAGAGAGAGACCAGGCTGTCGACATCCCGCTCCATGCCGAGACCGGCAATGATCGCTCGGGCATGCGGATCGGCAAAGGGCGCACGGTTGCCGAGGAATTCGGGAACGACGTGCAGGCCGGCCGCCAGCGTGACGGCATCGGAAGAACGGCCCGCCTTGCCGGCAGCCATGTCTGCAAGGAGCACCGGCAGCGGAACGCCCGCGCTCTTCGCAAGCTCCCTCGCCTCGCCGGCCGCCGGATGGAAGGAAAGAAGCTGATCAATGGCAGCGCCGGCAGCGCTCTGGCCGCCCTCGTTCAGCCATAAGCCTGGCACCATCGCTGAATAATAGGGTCCCCAGACGCCGGGAACGAAAGACGGTTCTGCCGTCGAGGTCATCGTGCAGGAAGAGGTCCCGAAGACATAGGCAAGATTGGCCTGCGGATCGGCGCCGACAGTCCCGACACCGCCGGCATGAGCGTCGATCAACCCGGCTGCAACGGCCGTTCCGGGCGTCAGGCCAAGCTCCTCTGCCGCAGCAGCAGTCAGTCCCTCGCCGAGCGCTGAACCGGGCTCGACGATAGTTTTGCCGATGCGGACAAAACCTTCGTCTGCCAGCACTCCGAGGCCGATCTGGTGGAAATAACTGTCGTCCCAACGCTTTTCATGGGCGACATAGGTCCACTTGCAGGTGACCGTGCAGGTCGAGCGTGACAGATCGCCGGTCGCCCGCCAGGTCAGAAAATCCGCAAGATCGAAGAATTGCCAGGCGGCATCGAACACCTGACGCCGGTTTTCCCAGAGCCAGAGAAGCTTGGGCGTTTCCATCTCTGGCGAGATGCGGCCGCCGACGTAACGGAGCACGTCATGACCCAACGCATTGATGCGCTCCGCCTGCGGGACGGCGCGGTGGTCCATCCACACGATGATATCCCGGTCCGGATCTTCTGAGGGTCCGACGGCGAGCGGCTTGCCGCCTTCGCCGAGGACGACGAGCGAGCAGGTTGCGTCGAATCCCAGACCGACCACGGAAGCCGGATCGACGCCGGCGGTGGAAACCGCCTCTCGCACGGCCGCGCACACGGCGCGCCAGATTTCGCTGCTCGATTGCTCGACGATGGAACCGGCTTCATGAAACAGGCTGATATTCCGCTTGGCGGAGGCAAGCATGGTGCCGGCCATATCGAACAGGCCGGCCCGGGCGCTGCCGGTGCCGACATCGACGCCGATGACATATTTGGCGCCGGCTTCCGGGGTATGAGATGTGTCGCTCATGGTCTCTCGTTTCAGATCGCCAGGGATCGGGTTGATGGGCAGTTTCAGCCGGATTTCAAACTCTGTGCCTGGAAAGATCGCCTCCAGAGAGGCTGACATTACCCGGTCGCGACGCCATGACAAGGATGCCAACACGCTGGGCAGATGCAGTCACAGCCTTCCTCCGACATTTTCCAGAATGGCAGTGAGCTCCCCTGCCCCTGTCGCGACGGCGGCCGCTCCGGCGGCGTCGAGCACCGCGCGGCGGCCGGGCCTCGGATCGGCCGGATCGACAAATCCGATGGCCGTCATGCCTGCGGCTACGGCTGCCGCCACGCCATGGGCGCTGTCGTCGATCATGACGCATTTGGTCGGACGGGCCCGGAAACGCTCGGCGCAGTGCAGCAGAAGATCCGGCGCCGGCTTCGGCCGGGGGACCAGTTCGGCGCTGAAGACGTCCTCACCGAAGGCGCTCCACAGATCGAGTTTGCCCAGGCTGTTGCGCAGCCGCTGCATCGTGCTGTTCGATGCGACGCATTTCGGCCGGTTGAGGCTGTTGACAACCTCGGCAATGCCGGCAATCGGCGTCAGCGAACGGGCAAATTCGTCGAACAGATGACGATGCCACCTCTCGAACAGCCCGGTGACATCGCTGATCCCGTATTCGCGCCGGCACATCTCGGCAATGATGCTTTCCGAATTGCCGGTGAATTTGACATGAGCCTCCGCCGCGCTGATCGCTATGCCGGCGCCCTGCAGCGTTTCCGCCAAAGTGCGGCTGGCAATCGGCTCGCTGTCGATCAGCACCCCGTCGCAATCGAAGATCACGAGGTCGACGTTATCCATGCGCCCCGGCATACCGGGATAATCGATGCGGCTATCGAGCATGCCTCACCCCCGCGTCTGCAAGGCGAGATCCGGCCGGTCGGTAGTGATCTGCCGGATCGGTTTGGCAAGCCAGTATTCGAGATCGCTCGTTTCGTTCGGAACCCAGACCCCGAGTTGGTCGAGCGGCACAAGTTGGGTAATCTCGTCCCACTTTGCCCGCAGGAGCGATTTCTCGACGGCAATGACATCCGAGTATTGCCTCATCAGGCTGAGGCCGCTTGTCAGACCGAGACGCTCCGCCGATTTGGCGTCGAAGGACGACAGGGTGCGAATCCCGGGAGCGGCCTTGCGAATATCGGCAAGCACATCGGGTTGAAAGCTCGTCAGGATCGAGCGCTCCGCAAGACCAAGCCGCTCGACGGCGGAAAATGCCTTGGCCGCCAGATCCTCGTAAGGCGTCCCATCGGCATGGTTCTTCAGTTCGATATGAAGCTCGAGCGGCGTGTCCTTGAAGACCGCAAGGACCTCTTCCAGCGTCGGGATCGTCTCCCCGTCGCTGTCCTTGAGGCAGATTTCACGATGTTTTCCGGGGCCGAGGTCGGCAACCGGCCCGCGCCCATCCGTGGTGCGCTCCAGCGTCGGGTCATGAATGACGAGCATTTCGCCAGACTGCGTCAGGTGGATGTCGAACTCCACGCCATCGACCGCCATTTGCGCAAGTTTTCGGAAGCCCGAAAGACTGTTTTCAGGCCAGAGATTGCGGCCACCGCGGTGGCCGATGATATGCACCATCGTCTGAATATCCTTGAGATTCGGCGTGTTACTTTCCAGAGTCCACCAGCCCCTTGGTGAACCAGCGTTGCATGAAGAGAATGACGGCGGCAGGCGGAAGCATGACGAGCAGCGCAGCGCTCATCGCGATGTTCCAGGCAGGTGCCGAGTCCGAGACCGGAACGAGTTGCTTCAGCCCGAGGACCGCCGTTCCCATCTCCTTGTCGGTGGTGAACAGCAGCGGCCACAAATACTGGTTCCAGCCATAGAGAAACAGGATGATCGATAACGCCGCTGTATTGGCGCTCGACAGCGGCAGCAGGATATCCTTGAAGAATTTCAGCGGACCGGCGCCATCGAGCTTGGCCGCCTCGCAAAGCTCGTCGGGAACGGAGAGGAAGAACTGCCGGAACAGGAAGGTTGCCGAGGCCGAGGCGATCAGCGGCAGGATCAGGCCGCTATAGCTGTTGACCATGTTCCACTTCAGCGACGCTTCGATGCTGTATCCCGTCAGCCGCTCGACGATACCGGAAAGGCCGATCGTCCCGGCCAGCCAGCGAAGCGGCCCGGCGGCATCGGCGACCGCTTCGTAGGTCGGGATGATGCGGACCTCGACAGGAAGCATCAGCGACACGAAGATCAGCCAGAACGCCGTCATGCGAAATGGGAAGCGGAAATAGGTGACGCCGAATGCGGCGATTAGCGAGATCGCCAGCTTGCCGACGACGATGCCGGCGGTGACGATGATCGAATTCAGGAATAGTCGGGAGAACTCGCCCTGCTGCCAGGCGGCGGCGAGGTTTTCGAGAAATTGCGAGCCCGGCAAGACCGGGAATGGCGCCTGCTGTACCTCCTGCAAGGTGAGCGAGCCGGCGACGAAGGCGAAGTAGAGCGGCAGGCAGACGAAAATCGCGCCGATGAGCAGCACCGCGTGGCAGAAGATCGATAGACCGAGATGGCGTTCGGGCATGGCTACACCTGGTAATTGACCTTGCGCTCGAGGGCGCGGAATTGAACGATGGTGAACAGGATGGCGATCAGCATCAAAAGCACCGACTGGGCGGCCGACGAGCCGAGATCGAGCTGCACGAAACCATCTTGATAGACCTTGTAAACCAGGCTGTTCGTCGCCCCCGCCGGACCGCCGCGGGTGACCGCGTCGATGATGCCGAAGGTTTCAAACAGTCCGTAGACGAAATTCATCACCACGAGGAAGAAGATCGTCGGTGAGATTAGGGGAAGCGAAATGGTGAAGAAGCGCCGCACGGGTCTTGCGCCGTCGAGCTTTGCCGCCTCCAGAAGCGAGACGGGCACAGCCAGCAATGCGGCGACGAGGAAGATGTAGTCGTAGCAGACATTCTTCCAGACCGAGGCGATGGTGACCAGCAACTGCGCATCGAACGGACGCCGGTTCGGATCCCATTCGAGACCGAGCCCATGCAGGAATTGCGCAATAGGCCCAACCGCAGGATTGAACAGGAAGGCCCAGATCACCCCTGAGATCACGGGGGCGATCGCATAAGGCAGCAGGATGATGCTTTTATAGATCCCCCTTCCCTTGATCACGAAATCGGTCGCGAAGGCAAACAGGCCGGCAAGCAGAAGCGTTGCGGCATTCTGCGCGACGGTGAACCACAGCGTGAACAGCGCGCTTCCGCGATATTCCGGACTGGCGAATAGATTGTAGAAATTCTCCAACCCGACGAAAATCTGCGTGCCGCCGAAGGGATCGACCTGAACGAAGGCCAGCGACAGCGCCTTGTAGGATGGGATGAAAAAGAAGAACAGGAGGATCAGCAGTTGCGGCGCGACCAAGCCGAAGGCGAGCCAGGGCTTGTTGAAATGAGCCGACTTCAACCCGGGCTCCGAGGGCTGCGCGCTCCTCCGGCCTGTCGACAGAATATCCGGGATGCGAAGGCGCCTGGCGGCGCCCCCCATCTTTCCGAAGGTTCTACTTTGCTGCATGAAGCTGCTCATACTGGCGAAGGATCAGGTTTCCGCGGGCCGCCGCTGCATCCAGCGCCTGCTGCGGTGTCTTCTGGCCGGTCCACACACCCTGGATCTCTTCCACCAGAAGCGCCATCGACTGGTTATGATTGCCGAAGCGGAAGCCGCGCGAATTGTCGGTCGGCGTGCCCCGGGTGAGCTGGAGAATGGCGATTTCGCGAGTCGGGTGATCCTTGAAATAGCCTTCGGACTTGGCCTGCTCATAGGCGGCGTTGGTGACCGGCACATAGCCGGTCTGCTTGCTCCACCAGACCTGCGTCTTCGGCGAAGCGAGGAAGTTCAAGAAGGCGGCAGCACCCGCATATTCTTCCTCGGACTTGCCTTTCAGGACCCAGAGCGCGCCGCCGCCGATGGTGCTGTTCTTCGGCTCGATGCCTTCTTCATGTGGCAGGAACGTTGCGCTCCAATTGAATTTTGCACCGCTCTCGACGGCGGCATGCGCCGCTGTGGAGGCCACATAGGTCGAGCAGGTTCCAGACGTGAACAACTGGTCGGGCGAGAGGCCCTGGCCGGCGATCTGCAGGATGCCGGCGTCGAGCCACGTCTTCAGGCGCGTCACCTGACCGACGACCAGCGGGCTCTTGTTGAAGATGAACTCGGTATCGAGACCGCCGAAACCATTCGCCTTGGTGCCGTAAGGCTGGTCCTGGATCGCCGCGTAGTTTTCGATCAGGCTCCAGTAGAAATCGTTTGCGAGCGCCATCTGGCATTTTGAGACGCCCTTCTCCTTGATGGCGCCAAGCTGCTTGTCGAGTTCCTGCCAGGTCTCGCCCGGCTTGTCGAAGCCGGCCGCCTTGAAGTGATCGGCATTGTACCAGAAAATCGGCGTCGAGCTGTTGAAGGGCATCGCCGCCGGTTTGCCGTCGACGAGATAGAAGCCGGCCACGGGAGCGAGGAAGTCGTTCCAGTCGATCTTGTAACCTTCCTTCTCCATGAGTTCCGGCACCGGAATGACGGCGCCGGAATTGTACATGGTGAGGAAACCTCGCTCGGCAGCCTGGATCAGAACCGGCTGCTGGTGGACGCGGTAGGCGGCCACCATCGCCGCCATGGTCTCCTCGTAATTGCCTTTGCCGATGCCGACGACCTCGTATTTGTCCTGCGAGGCGTTGAAGTCGGCAATCAGCTTGTTGGTGATCTCGGCGAGCCGACCGCCGGCCGCATTCCACCATTCGATCTTGATGCGATCGGCCGCGCCGGCGTCGCCAGCATTGGCCAATCCGAGCGTCACCAGTGCAGCACCCGCCGCGAACGACCGGATCGTCCGCCCCATGCGGGCGCCTATCGAAGACTTTGCCGTCATTTCGTTTTCCTCTCCATTGCCGTTATTCGCCGACCGGCGCGCTCAGCGCCGATCAACCCCTCCCAGAGTGGCGATAAACAAGGTTGGGGTTACTTGTTACAAATGTCAATAGCGTGTTACAAATGTATGACGACACCTGAGGAGGATGCCATGGCAGCTATCGAACTGATCGATTTGAAGAAGAATTACGGCGCGGTTCCCGCGGTAAAAGGGATCAATCTCAGCGTCGCCGACGGCGAAATGATCGTGCTGGTCGGGCCTTCGGGATGCGGGAAATCGACCCTGCTGCGGATGATTGCCGGCCTTGAGGCCATCAGCTCCGGCCATCTCAGGATCGCAGGCAGCGATGTCGGCCATGTCGATCCGGCCGACCGCAACATCGCCATGGTATTCCAGAACTACGCGCTCTATCCGCACATGACTGTCCGTCAGAATCTCGAATACGGGCTCAAGAACCGCCGCGTGCCGCGTGACGAGATCGACCGGCGGATCGCCAGCGCCGCCGGCATCCTGGAAATCGGCGACTTCCTCGAGCGGCGCCCCCGCCAGCTGTCGGGCGGGCAGCGCCAGCGCGTTGCCATGGGCCGCGCCATCGTCCGCGATCCCGCCGCCTTTCTGTTCGACGAACCTTTGTCCAATCTCGATGCGAAGCTGCGCGTACAAATGCGCGTCGAAATCCGCAGGCTGCAGCGGCAGCTCAAGACCACGAGCCTCTATGTGACGCACGACCAGCTCGAGGCCATGACGCTCGCCGACAGGCTGGTCGTCATGAATGGCGGCCGGATCGAGCAGATCGGGACACCGATCGAGGTCTATCGCCGTCCCGAGACCGTCTTCGTTGCCGGCTTCATCGGTTCTCCGCCGATGAACCTTGTCGATCTCGACGAGCTGGGACCCTGTAACCTGGCACTTCCCAGAGACACGGATCTTTTAGGTATCAGGCCGAGTGCGATCAACCTCGGTGATGGGGCAGCACATGACCTCCGGTTCGACGCCAATGTCGAATTGATCGAAACCGTCGGTGACGAGAACAATGTCCACCTGCGCATCGATGGCAGCGACAAGCGCATCGTGGCGAGCGTTTCCACCGATCGACGCCTGCAGGAAGGCGATCGTACTTCGTGCCATGTAAGAAGGGACGGTTTGCATCCGTTCAACAGGACGACTGGGCGGCGAACCGATTGAGGGGAGTGAAGCAGATGACGATTGCCCCTTGCGATTGACAAGCGTCAGGGATTTGAGATCCATGGCCATCGAATTGGAGGCGCAGATTATTGCATGTCACAGAACAGAGGTGCTTCTTTCCAACCGATGGCGCTCCCCGACGAGCAGATGCAGGTGCGCGTGGTCTGGCTCTATTACATGGAGGGACGCACCCAGGGTGAGATTGCAGAAGCGCTTTCGACCAACCGGCTTCGCGTCAACAAGATCATCGCCGAGGCGCGCCGGTCGGGCCTGGTGACGATCACCCTCAATTCCCGGCTGACCTCCTGTGTCGCCCTGGAACAGCAGCTGGCCATGGAATTCTCTCTCAATCGCGCGATCATTGTACCGACACCTGAAGATGCGGATCTTATCCCTGTTCTGCTCGGCCAGGCGGCAGCCGATTATCTCGTGCAATTGCTGAACGGCGGCAACATCCGCGGCGTCGGCGTCGGTTGGGGAGCGACGCTCCGCGAAATGGTGCGTCATATGCCATCGCTGAGACGCCCTGATATTTGTGTCAATTCGGTCATGGGCGGGCTGACCCACGGCATCGAAATCAATACTTTCGACATTGCGAGCGATCTTGCTCGGCAGCTTAACGCGGAATGTTCCTATCTTGCTGCGCCGATCTATGCCGGCACGCCGGAGTCGCGCACGGCGATTATCAGGCAGGATGTCTTCGAGACGGCCTTTCGGCAGATCGAGGCCAATGACGTCATCGTGCTCAGCATCGGCGACATGACCGAACGCTCGCTGCTAATGCGCTACGGCCTGCCGAGCAGCATCAATATCGAGGAGCTCGTCGCAGCCGGCGCCTGTGGAGATGTGCTCGGCCAGTTCGTCGACAAAACCGGGCGCCCGATCGAACATGCGATAAACAGATGCGCGATCGCTCCCGAGCTCGAAGCCCTGCGCGCCATTCCGAACGTCATCTTCGCGTCTGGCGGCCTGAACAAGGCGCAGGCTATTGCTGCTGTGCTGCTGTCGGGTCTGGGCAACGTGCTGATCTGCGATGAAGAGACGGCCCGGCAAGCACGACAGCTTGCGCTCGATCTCCGGGCGCGCAGCGGTTCATAGAGCCGTGGGGCAACCGGCGGGAACAGAGAGAGGCTCTGCCGGTGCCGCCTTGTCGATTGCGTAGAGCTTGGCGAAGCCGGCATCCTCGATCAGCGTCAGGCCGGCCGGCATCGCGGTGCCGACATACCGGTCGGGCATATCCGCATTGGCGACGAGGATGAAATCGAAACGCCTGCGCCAGTCCGAGAGATAAGGCGCATAGTCTCTATATTCCTGCATCATGTCAGGGCATGAAAGCACGCCGATCGACACGAGATCGCCCTCGGGAACCGCGATCTCCGACCAAGGCGGCAGAACAGTGAGCGGCTGCTTGCCTTTGGCGGTGAACAACGTCGGCACGAAGGCATGCGAGAAGGGTACGGCAAGCGTCGGCAAATGCCGGAAGGTGTCCAGTCCCCAGGCAAAATGCCGGTTGGAATGGGCGATGTCGCCGACCATCTCGGGTTCGTGCCCTAGAGGCAGAACAGCCGCGCCGGCCGGCACCTTTTTCAACACGGTCTCGACGGCATTGACGTCCCTCTGCGCCAGCCACCAGTTCCAACCGATCCAGCCGGTCCGGCCGAAAACCGCGAGATTGACGACAAGCGCCAGCAACAGCGCCTGCCGGCGCGTGAGATTGGCGAAGGGGCACACCATCGCCATGGCGACAAGCGCCGTCATGATCGGAAAGCGCCAGCTGATCCATCCGGTGTTGAGCATGTGGAGCGGTGCGACACAGGAAAGAAGCAGCAACCCGCAGGCCGCGACGGCAAGGCCCGCATGCATACGGATGTCGCCTGCGCGAACGGCGCGCGTGCAGATGAGGATCAGCGGCAGAATCAGCAGGACATCCACCGCCGGGACATAGGTGGTGATGGCGGAAAACAGGTTCATGACGATCAGGATGACGCCATCGTTCCAGACAAGGCCAAGGCCATCGCCGCCGGCGTTCGGCAAAGCGGTCGTGCGAAGATAGAGCGCGAGCGGCGGGAGGACGCAGGCGCCGATCGCCAGCGCCAAACGGCCGGCGAGCCTCATCAGCCCCGCCTTCGATCGCACGATGTCGAAACGCCAGGAAAATTCGAGACCGCAGACGATCGCCATATAGAAGCCGAGTGAGAAGATGTGCATCACAGTCAGCAGCAGCGCGGCGGCAAGTCGCCAGGCAAAAAGCAGAACCGGATTTCGGCGCTGCAGCCGCAGGTCGGCGCAGGCGAAGAACAAGGCCATGCCGAGGCCGATCTGGAAGTTGATGAAGCCGCCGATCATCGTGGCGCACCAGCCAAGCGACAGCATGGCGATCTGCCAGTAGTGCCGGCCGCCGAAAAGCGCCCGGTGCAGGCTGATCGCGCCAAGCGGCGGCAGCACGATCGCCAGGAAAAGCAAAGTCCGCGCCAACCTATCGGCGCCGACCAGCGGTCCTACCGAGATCGCCAGAAGATCGATCCCGACATTGGTGAAGGTGCGGTTCCAATCGATCGCATAGATCTCAGGAAACGGCCGTTCGCCGATCCCACCCGAAAGAAGCCAGATACGGGCGTAGTGATTTGCGTAGTCGAGAACCGGCGGAAAGCGGAACAGTGTCACCAGGACCGCGGTGAGGACCACGAAAGCAATGATCGCGACCGTGGAATCCTGCCGGGCGGTCAA
This sequence comes from Rhizobium sp. 268, assembly GCF_036571585.1. Classification (NCBI taxonomy): domain Bacteria; kingdom Pseudomonadati; phylum Pseudomonadota; class Alphaproteobacteria; order Hyphomicrobiales; family Rhizobiaceae; genus Rhizobium; species Rhizobium sp. 268. The sequence goes on from NZ_JAPPSO010000013.1 coordinate 146,606, forward strand.
ATCCTCAGGCCCGGCAGCCGCATGAACAGGTGCAGCAATCCGGTCCATCATCCGGTCCGGCTGTTCTTTTTCGAGCGCGCTTCGCCTGGTGCAAAGGCCGCATCCAATGCTGCGCGTTTGTCGCCGGCGCCCATCTCGGAAAAAGCGGTCGGCAGCTCGGCATGTTCGTTGCCGCGAAGGATCGTCTCGATCATGAACATCGGCCGCCGCTTGCTCTCCTGCACGAGACGGCCGAGATATTCACCGATGATGCCGATGCAGATCAGCTGGATGGCGCTGAAGGCGCTGACGGCGGCCATGATGGACGACCAGCCGGTGACCGTCTCGCCCTGCAGCCAGCGAATAAAGGTATAGACGAGCAGCGCCATCGCGACGCTGGCGCTGATCATGCCGAGCCATGTGGCGATGCGCAGCGGCGTCGTCGAAAAGCTGGTGATCGCATCGAGCGCGAAATTGATCATCTTGCGCAGCGGATACTTCGTCGTGCCGGCAAAACGGGCGTCGCGCTCATAGGGCAGCGCCACCTGCCTGCCGCCGATCCAGCTGACCATGCCGCGGATGAAACGGTCGCGCTCCGGCATCGCCAGCAGTATATCGACGACGCGCCGGCGCATCAGCCGGAAATCTCCGGTATCGCGCGGGATGGTCACGGAAGCGAGCCTGGAGAGCGTGCGATAGAACAGCGAAGCGGTGGCGAGTTTGAACCAGCTTTCGCCCTCGCGGCGCGTGCGCTGGCCGTAAACGACATCGGCGCCGCGCTCCATGATCGGCATCATCATCAAAAGCAGCTCGGGCGGGTCCTGCAGGTCGGCGTCGATCAAAAGTACGCGCTCGCCCCGCGACGCGGAAAGGCCGGCCGTCGAGGCCAGTTGGTGGCCGTGATTGCGCAGGAGACGAACGCCGAGCACCTGCGGCAGCTTCGCCGCCAGATCCGAGATGATCTCCCAGGTGCCGTCGGACGAGCCGTCATCGACGAGGATGAGCTCAAAGCTGTCGCCGGCAACGCTCTGCGCCGCGGCGGCAGCGCGGCGGCAGAACTCGCGCAGCCCCTCCTCCTCGTTGTGACAAGGCGCGACGATGGAAAGAGACGGTGCTTGCGTCATGCGGACGGCGGTGCCTGCTTGATTGATCGCGCCAGCCTAGCCCGGAAACGTCAAACATCCTTTAATGACCGGATGGCGGCCGCCGAAGGTCCTTGAATACTATTCCGCCGCCATGATCTCGCGCCCGCCATCGACATCGCGGGCGGGCGAGGCTCCATAAAGGCGGCTGTATTCGCGGCTGAACTGCGACGGGCTCTGATAGCCGACGCGGTGGCCGGCGGTGCCGGCGTCGAGCCGCTCGACGAACATCAGCCGGCGTGCTTCATGCAGGCGAAGCTGCTTTTGATACTGCACCGGCGTCATCGCCGTGACCGATTTGAAGTGATGATGGAAGGACGAGACGCTCATGTTGACGCGGTCGGCAAGGTCTTCGATGCGCAGCGGCCGCGCGAAATTCTCCTTCAGCCAGGCGACGGCGCGCGCGATCCTGTTGCTGTGGCTGTCTGACGTGGCGATGTTGATCAGCCGGGCGCCATGCGGCCCGGTCAGCACCCGGTAGAGGATTTCCTGCTCGATCAGTGGCGCCATGGCGGGAATGTCGCCTGGACGATCGAGCAAGCGCAGCAGGCGGACGGCGGCATCCATCAGTTCCGGCGGCGCCACGTTCACCACCATGCCGCGCTGCCCGTCGGTATGGGCGGCCGGACGCGGAATATCGATGCGGCTGAGCAGCTCCAAAAGCTTTTCGGAATCGATTGCCAGCCCCAGGCAGAGATGCGGAACCTCGGGGCTTGCCTCCGTGACCCGCCAGGCGACGGGCAGGTCGAGCGAGGTCAGCAGATAATCCCCCGTCCCGTAGCTGATCTGTTCCGTGCCGAGCTGAAGGCTCTTGGCTCCCTGTAGCACGAAGGCAAAACAGGGCCGGTAGCTGCTGTGCAAGGGATCGCTGGGCTTGGACCGGCGGCTGACATGAAGATTGCCGATTGAAGTGGAGAACTCACCGTCGTGAGGCGCAAAGCGCATCGCGATATCGACGATCTCCTGATAGGGGCTGAAGGGCAAAGTCATGCTGCAACTCTCTCTGTCAGCTGTCTGACTGTCAGCTGTCTGGCGCGGGCGATACCGCCCTTATCTAGAGTGTCTTTGCCATTTCGCAAACAGGCGGGTGCCCGACTTTTGCAGGATCGTGCAAGAAGCTGAGAGGATCGCTCTAACGCCCTCGCTAACATCCGGGCAATAGTCTGCCATCCCGCTCAACCCCTCCCAACCCCAAAAGGAAGCTTCAGATGGCTATCGCAAAAGGCTATGCCGCAACCGACGCGTCGCAACCGCTGACCCCCTTCACCTTCGAGCGCCGCGAACCCAATGATGGCGACGTCGTTATCGCAGTTCAATATTGCGGCGTCTGCCACTCCGACATTCACCAGGCCCGCAACGAGTGGGGCAATTCCATCTTCCCGATGGTACCGGGCCACGAGGTCGCCGGCGTCGTTTCCGCCGTCGGCTCCAAGGTCACGAAATTCAAGGTCGGCGACCGCGTCGGCGTCGGCTGCTTCGTCGATTCCTGCGTGGGCTGCGCCACGCGTGACCTGGATTACGAGCACTACATGCCGGGCCTCGTCCCGACCTATAACGGCTATGAAGCCGACGGCGCGACCCCGACCTTCGGCGGCTACTCCGACACGATCGTCGTCAAGGAAGGTTATGTGCTGCGCTTCCCCGACAATATTCCGCTCGATACCGGCGCCCCGCTGCTTTGCGCCGGTATCACGCTTTATTCGCCGCTCGCGCATTGGAAAGCCGGTCCCGGCAAGAAGATCGCGATCGTCGGCATGGGCGGTCTCGGCCATATGGGTGTGAAGATCGGTGCTGCCATGGGCGCCGACATCACCGTGCTCTCCCAATCTCTGTCGAAGAAGGAAGACGGCCTCAAGCTCGGCGCCAAGGACTATTATGCAACGAGCGACGCAGAGACTTTCACCAAGCTCGCCGGCACCTTCGACCTGATCATCAACACGGTCGGCACCACAATCGACTGGAACGCCTATCTCAACCTGCTGAAGTCTGACGGCACGATGGTTCTGGTCGGCGTTCCCGAACACCCGGTACCGGTGCACGCCTTCTCGGTCATCGGCGGGCGCAAGAGCCTGGCGGGCTCGATGATCGGCTCGATCAAAGAAACCCAGGAAATGCTCGACTTCTGCGGCAAGCACAACATCGTCTCCGAGATCGAGAAGATCGACATCCAGAATATCAACGAAGCCTATGAGCGGGTCGTCAAGAGCGACGTCCGCTACCGCTTCGTCATCGATATTGCCTCGCTGTCGGCTTGAGGAATGAAAGGCGGCTCCTTCGGGGGCCGCCTTTTTATTGATGGGCCGGCATCCTCCTAGCCGCCATATCGGAGTGACCGCCCCGTGCTTCCAGGCTCCGGCCTTCGGCCTGCGCATCTCAGCAGGAGGCTCTCGCGGACTGCAGCTGCAGCAGATATTCGACCGGGTTGAACGGATCGGGCCCCGAACGCCGGCGCAGGCGCGGTGGCCCGGCCATCGGGGCGTAGTGATCGAAAGCGGTTTCCATCGTCCCTGCCCCGCTCGTCAGGCCCGGCAATTGCTGCTGGACGCTTTGAACCATCTGAGACGCGAGAATGCCTTCGAGCCGCGCCACGCCATCGGCGATCACGGAATGCGACGTCGCCGCAGCGGACTTCGCCAGCAGAGTCAGCACGCTGCTCAAGCTCTCGACAGGCGCTTCCAGGTGAAAGCGGTCGAAAGGCTCGCAGACGGCCGTTTGCGCAGCCGAGAGCGCCGTTGCCAGCACCCAGGGCGTCAATTGCCGGAAATCGGCGGCAGTGCTTGCGGGCGAACTGTGCCGGGCCGCCGTCATCGCCACATGGCAATCGATGACCTGCCAGCCGAAAATGCCCTGCTTCAGCGTCTCGAACACGGTTTCCTCGACCGCCCGGTAAAAGGCGACGGGCATCTGGCCGACCTCCACCTCGAGCGCGAAGCTGTTGCCTGCGCCGGCAGGACGCGGCTCGACGCGCAGGCCGATGGTGGCGAGAAACGGATTTGGCTCCTTGAAGAGTATCTGCAGGCCGACCCCGCTGCCGACGGGTCTTTCGACCAGGATGACCGTGCTTTCCTCGAAACCCGCCTCGAGGCCGAAATCCGTCAGCAGCGTCGATTGGATCACTTCCTTCTGCACCTCGCCATAAAGCGACACGAAGACTTCATTCGTCTCCTCGGCCCTGCGCAAATTGATCAGCGGATCCTGCTCGGCCATCTGGTTCAGCGCCAGCCAAATCGCCGCGCTGTCCGAGGGCCGCCGGGCAAGCACGCGCGTTTCGAGCGTCGGCGGGGCAAAGTAAGCCCGCCCGCCCGAGGCCGGATTGCGGCCCACCGCATCACCGATCTGGGCACCGGCAAGGCCGCTGACGCGGGCGATCTGGCCGGCGCAGAAGCTCGCGGCGCCATGGCTGCGGCCGGCCTCGAACACATGGATTGCAGTCACCCGTTCCTCTCCCCCCGGCAGATCCAGATATTGCCGCAGCCGCAGGGTCCCCGAAGTCAGGTAGAGATAGGCGAGCTTTTCGCCGCCCCAGCCGCGCTCGATCTTGAAGATCTTGCCAGCGACCGGCCCGTCCGGATCAAGCCGCCGCTCGGGCAACAGCGTCGCGATGGCCGAGCTTAGCGCCGGCACGCCGGCGCCGGTCATGGCCGCTCCTGCGAAAACGGGATGCACCAAGCCCATTGCCACCTGATCGGCCAGACTGCGCCCGAGCCTTTCCGTGGTCAGTCGTTCTGGGACGAGCACATAGTCGTCGAGCAGCGCCTGGTCGTTCTCACCGAGCGCCTCGCAGAGCGCTGAAAAAAGCGGCTCGTCTCCCGGCGCCAGAGCCTCCACCCGGGCAAGCTTGCTGCCGGCATCGATGACGGAGGACATGGCGATGGGACGCACCGCCAGTTGCGCGGCAAGGGCCTCCGTCACATCCCCGTACCGCGCGCCGAGACGATCGACCTTGTTGATGAAGAAGACGAAGGGAACGCCGAGCCGCCGCAGCGCCCGCACCAGCACACGCGTCTGCGCCTGTACGCCTTCGACCGCCGAAACGACGACGACCGCCGCATCCAGCAATCCAAGCACCCGCTCGACCTCGGCGATGAAATCGGGGTGGCCGGGCGTGTCGATCAGATTGACGACCCTGTCGCCGATCGCAAACGACACCACCGCGGCCCTGATCGTGATGCCGCGCTGTCGCTCGAGTTCGAGGGTATCAGTCTGTGTATTACCGGTATCGACGCTGCCAAGCTTGTCGATGACGCCGGCGTCAAAAAGCAGTCTTTCGGTAAGACTAGTCTTGCCTGCATCCACATGGGCGAGGATGCCCAGATTCAAAGTGCGCATGAACCACCAACTTCTCAGAAATTCGGACGTGATTTTCGTGAGAAGTGACTCGGCGCATTGGAACCTCTATCCGTTGATACGGCTGGATGCGACACCCCAGGTGGTGGTTGGGGGACGCGGGCGGGATGCTAAGGCGGTGTGGGGAGATGAGTCAAGCGTGGGAGTATTGCCTCAGCCACCGTTCGGTAGAAATCCGGTGCGGGCCTTCGCCACCCACCCTTTCCTGTGACGAGCACAGGAATGACGGAGGAGAGGGTTTACCGTGTGGCACCCCCTTGCTGTCCACCGGCTCGACTCGAAGCTAGAGGCTACCCCTCCTCCCGCATCGTCTCCCGCTGGGTGATCAGCCGGGCGCTGTGCTGGCCGCTGAGATAGATCCACAGCCAACTCCAGGCGACGGAGAAGCGCGAGCGGGTGCCGATCAGGAAGTAGATGTGGGCAAGGCCCCAGATCCACCAGGCGATCCATCCCTTCAGCTTGATACGGCCGAAATCGATAATCGCCGCACTCTGGCCGATCGTCGCAAGGCTGCCCTGATGCCGGTAGCGAAAAGGCGCTGGCGCCGATTTTCCCGACAGGCGGGCGCGGATGACCTTGGCGACATAGCCGCCCTGCTGCTTGGCCGCCGGCGCGATGCCCGGCACCGGTTTGCCGTCCCCGCGCATGACGGAAGCGGTGTCGCCGATGACGAAGACATCGGGCAGGCCAGGCGCGCTCAGATCCTTCTCGACGACGACGCGCCCCGCCCGGTCGGCCGGCACACCGAGCCAGCGGGCCGCCGGCGAGGCGGTGACGCCAGCCGCCCAGACGATCGTCCGGCTGGCGACGAAGGTCTCGCCGATCTTCACGCCGTCGGCGTTGCAGTCGGTCACCGGCCTACCGAGATGAATCTCGACGCCGAGTTTTTCCAGCGCCGTCTGAGCATAAGCCGAAAGCTCCTCGGCGAAGGTCGGCAGCACCCGCGGGCCCGCCTCGACCAGCACGACGCGGGTCTTGCGCGTATCGATGTTGCGGAATTCCTTCGGCAGCGTGAAATGCGCGAGCTCGGCGATAATGCCGGCAAGCTCGACGCCGGTCGGCCCGGCACCGACGATGGTGAAGGTAAGAAGCGCGTCGCGCGCGGCGGGATCGCGCTCCATCTCCGCCTTCTCAAAGGCAAGCAGCACGCGCCGGCGGATCGTCGTCGCATCCTCCAGCGTCTTCAGGCCGGGCGCCACCGGTTCCCATTCGTCACGACCGAAATAGGCATGCGTCGCCCCGGTCGCCAGCACCAGCGTATCGTAACCCAGAGTTATGCCGTTGCGCAGCGACACCGTCCTGGCGCCGCTGTCGACGCCGGTGACCTCGCCGAGGAGCACAGTCACATCGGGCCGGTCGGCATAGAGGCGGCGGATCGGCCAGGCGATCTCCGAGGTGGAAAGGATGGTGGTCGCCACCTGATAGAGCAGCGGCTGGAAAAGATGATGATTGCGCCGGTCAACGAGCGTGACCTTCACACCCGCCCCCTTCAACCCGTTGACGAGTTGCAGCCCGCCGAAACCGCCGCCGACAACGACGACATGATGATCGCTCATGACCTGCCCCTTTTGCGCCATTTCGCTCGAAACCAATGTGGCTTTTGCCGCGAATGTTGCAACTGCCGTTTCGGCATGCCTGCCCTGCGCCGCCGGCAGTGGAGAGGGTTCGATGATTATCGGCTTTTCCTGTGGGAAAGCTCATGGGAGCCGAACTCGGGCCGAGTCGTAACCACCCAGCCCGAGCGTCAGCCGCGGTTCAACACAGGCATGCCGTGTCGCCGGGTCGCAATACGGGGGTCGCCTCGAAGCAGTTCACGGCGCAGATGCGTAACGCGCCGATCAATAGGGACCGACGCACTGGCGACGGGGTCCGTGATAGGGCTGGAACGTATTGTCGAACGCCCTGTACGAACGATAGCGCGAATAGCACCAAGCCTCGTGGCTTCCGCCTCCTCCATAATAGGCAGAAGATGCATAGGCGCGGTACGGCCGGCCATAATAGCGGTAAGGCGAGCCATAGTAGCGATAGGGCGAACCATAATAGCGGTAAGGCGTACCGTAATAGCCGCCGTAGGGTGAGCCATAATACGAGCCGTAATAGGGCTGGGACAATGCGCCGCCTATGATCGTACCGACGGCCAGACCGCCCAAGGCCCAGCCCCAACCCGATCCATGACTGTGATGGTAACCACCGTGATGGCCGCCACCCCCGTGGCCATGGCCGCCATGCCATTGCACATACTCTGTCGGCTGCTGAGGTTCGATCCTGGGTGCGGTGATAGCCGGAAACGCCTGCGCCGGTACGCCGGGCATACCTATGATCAAGCATAACGCTGAAATGGTTAGCTTTCTCATGACTGTTCTCCTCTACTCCTCCAAGAGGAGGCATAGCTTCCCCTCCTCCTGAACCAAAGGTGAACGCAATATGTCGAAAAACGTTCCGTATCGAGGCAGATTAATCGCCATCGATGGCGCGGAGAACTATCGGCTTTTCATGCAATCGAGCCGTGCTTTTTCCAGAAGATTAAAAACTTGCCGCACGCTGTCGATTCCCAGAAGCTGAGGGTCTCTTGACAGGCTGGGCGTCCAGACGCCTGCCGTTTTGTATCGCTGAAAAGAAGACGTGCCGAATGTGATCGTCCCCCTACCGAAACTGCCCTCTTCGAGATTGATCGACGGCAGCAGGTCGAGTTGGGTGGCAGAGAAATTCGGAAGGAGACCGCTTCTGCGAATGATGACGCGCCGGTCGGTCAGGGCGTATTCGGTACGCGCCCGCACGGCCGCATCGACGACAAAGCGTGCCGCGATCAGGTAAAGGCCTATCAGAACGAACGGGATACCCCATAGGCGCATGAAAACCGGCGTTCCCGGCGTGGTCAATACGCTGGTCTCCCAAAAGAGAGCGAAGCCGCCCCAAAAAAGAGAGAAGGGAACGAGGGCGAAATCCCACATTGTCAGACGAAATCCCTGTGCTGGACGCCCCGACCAAAGAAGTTTTTCGCCTGGCAGAAAATAGCTATGAATATCGCTGTTGCTCATATTATCGCAGCCTCTCAAAATGCCGTTTTATCGGGCATAGCCCACGGGTATCGCCATTCCCTGTTTCAACTCCTCCATCGAGATCGACGCCGAGACGTCGAAGAGTTCCAGCTTGCGCACGATCTGCTTATAAATGACATCGTAATGCTCGACGCGCGGCAGCACGATCTTCAGGATGTAATCGTGGTTGCCGGTCAGCCGGTGCGCTTCGACGATCTCGGGGATGTCGCTGATGATCCTGCGGAAGGTTTCCGTCCATTCGTCGGAATGGTGTGCCGTCTTGACGAGCGCGAAGACCGTCGTCGGCACGCCCATCCTTTCCCGGTCGAGCACGATGATGCGCCGAAGGATATGGCCGCTTTCCTCCAGCCGCTGAATGCGGCGCGAGCAGGCCGAGACCGATAGCGCCACGTATTCGGCCAGATCGGTCACGGATATGCCTGCATCTTTCTGCAGCGTGTCGAGAATGCGTCTGTCACGATCATCAAGCATGTGCCTTAAGGAAATCCTCCGCCCGATTTTTGCACGGTTTTTAAAAACTGCGCAAAACCATAGCAGATATTTGATATGGAAGACAAACAACGCAAACACACCGCGCGAGCATTGCGGCATCATTTTCAAAACTCGCAGCATGGGAGCATGAAGAGATGAAAACGATCGGCCTGATCGGCGGCATGAGTTTCGAAAGTTCGGCGGTCTATTATCGGCTCGTCAACGAGATGGTGCGCGCCCGCAAAGGCGGCCTTGCCTCGGCCGAGCTCATTCTGCATTCGGTCAATTTCGAGGAGATCGTCGCACTCCAGAAGGCAGGCGACTGGGCTGGCGCAGCTCGCCGCCTCGGCGAGGTGGCAGCGCGTCTTGAGGCCGCGGGCGCCGGCTGTATCCTCATCTGCACCAACACCATGCACCTGATTGCCGATGAGGTCGCCGGCAAGATCTCCGCGCCGCTGATCCACATCATCGACGAGACGGCGAAATCGCTGCATGCGGCCGGCCGTAAGCGTCCGCTGCTGCTTGCCACCCGCTACACGATGGAGCACGGATTCTATACCGACCGGATGAAGAGCCTCGGTCTCGATATCATGGTGCCCGACGCCGCCGACCGCACCACTGTGCACGACATCATTTTCAACGAGCTTTGCGCCGGCAGGGTGCACGACAGTTCGCGCGAAAAACTGATCGATATCATCGACCGCGCCGCAGAGCACGGCGCCGACAGCATCATCCTCGGCTGCACCGAGATCTGCCTGATCCTTGATCCCACCCGCCTGCCGCTCCCGGGCTTCGACACCACGTCGATCCATGCCCATGCGGCGGTGGATTTCGCTCTCGGCGACGACGAAGCGGAAACGGAAGAAGCTGCGTGAGTACGCTACAGTTTAGTTGACTCAGTCCACTAAATATATAACGAATGTCTTCGTTTGAAGGCCTCGGTCTCATCGACGAGCCTAGCTTACTTACGCGCCGTCATCCTCGACCTTGTGCAGAGGATCTGCTACCCATCGACCGGAAGCAGATGCTTGGAACAAGCCCGAGCATGACGAATGGTGAGTGGCCGGCCTTGTCGGCAAGTCCGAGGTCTCCATTGGGAGGCCTTTGCCATGTCCGATACCGCTCTCATCGAAACCGCCCGCGATTTCAACCGCTTCTACACGAACTTCCTCGGCCTCTTGAACAAGGCCTATCTCGACTCCCCCTTCACGCTGACGGATGCCCGCATTCTCTTCGAGATCGGATCGCATGACGGCATCAGCGCCGCAGCCCTTGTCCGCGACCTGCATCTCGACCCTGCCTATCTCAGCCGCATTCTCAAGCGCTTTCGCGCCGAAGGGCTAATCGAGGCCAGTCCAGATCCGGCCGACCTGCGCAGCCAGATCATCGATGTCACCGATCGGGGACGCGCGCAGTTCGAGGAACTCGGCCGGCGCGCCAATGCCCAGATCGCCGCCCGATTCGACAATCTGGCGATCGGCGAACCGCAAGCCATCGTCTCGGCCATGGACACGATCCGCGCCCTGCTCGACCCGGCAGCCAAGCCCGCCCCCGCTGTCATCCGCGCCCACCGCGCCGGCGATATCGGTTGGATCGTTCAGAGCCAGAGCCGCTTCTACGCCGAGGAATATGGCTGGGACCTACGCTTCGAGGCGCTGGTCGCCGAGGTCGCCGGCAAATTCCTCGCCAATTTCGATCCCGCCAACGAATATTGCTGGATTGCCGAACGCGGCGGCGTCAATGTCGGCTCGGTCCTCGTCACCAATGGCGGCGATGGCATCGCCAAGCTGCGGCTGCTCTATGTCGACAAGTCGGCCCGCGGCCTCGGGCTCGGCAAGCTGCTGGTCGACGAATGCATCCGCTTTTGCAGGCAGAAAGGCTACCGCGAACTTCAGCTCTGGACCAATGACATGCTGGAGACCGCCCGCGCCATCTACGTCAAATCAGGCTTCCGCCTTGTCTCCGAAGAGAGACATCGCATGTTCGGCCCCGAAGCGAATGGCCAAAACTGGGTTCTCACCCTCTGAATCACTGCGTCGCAAAATTTCGCTTGATTTGGAAACGTTCATTTCCTAATTAGGCGTACATGAATGCAACGACACTCCAACTGAAAACCCGCAGTCGCGGCCGTCCGCGGGAATTCGACGCCGAGGCGGCACTCGACGCGGCGCTGCGTGTCTTTTCCGAGCGCGGCTACCATGCCGCCTCGATCAGCGAACTGACCGAAGCCATGGGGCTTGCCGCCGGCAGTGTCTACAAGGCCTTCGGCGATAAGCGCGGCATCTTCCTCGCCGCCTTCGACCGCTACCGTGCCGTGCGTCGCGGCCTGCTCGATGCCAAGCTGGCACGTGCAGAGACCGGCCGCGACAAGCTCCATGCGCTCATCACCTTCTTTGCCGGCTCTTCCCACGGTGAAATCGGCAGGCAGGGCTGCCTCGTCGTCGGCAGCGCCGGCGATCTCGCCCTCTTCGACGAAGAGGCGGCTGAGCGCGTCGCCACCGCCTTCATCACCGACGAAACGCTTCTCGCCGACCTCATTCGCCTCGGCCAGTCCGACGGCTCGATTTCGGCGGATATCGATGTATCGGCTGTGGCACTTGCGCTTCTCTGCCTCACCAAGGGCATGCGCGTCATCGGCAAGACGGAACGCAGTGGCGAAGAAATGGCCGCGGCTGCCGAAGCCGCGATGAAGCTGGTGACCTGACTTCCGCCCAGGGGAATGCCTGCATTCCCCTGCGCGCCCGGAAACGGGTGGCCGCCGGCAGACCGATTTGCGATTAATCCATTCAATCATACCGGAGTTTCTGATGAGCATTTCAGCCACCGCGCCGGATAAGGCCATTCCACGGGCGCTATCCCCCTGGCTCACCTTTCTTTTTGCCGCCGCCTGCGGTCTGGTGGCCGCCAATCTCTACTACGGCCAGCCGCTTGCCGGTCCGATCAGCGCCGAGCTCGGTTTCACGCCTGCCGCAACCGGCCTGATCGTCACGCTGACGCAGATCGGCTACGGCCTCGGCCTGCTGCTGATCGTGCCACTCGGTGACCTCACGGAGAACCGCCGGCTTGTGCTGCTGCTGGTTGCCGTCTCCGCTGTTGCGCTGATCGGTGCGGCCCTGGCTTCGACACCCACAGCCTTCCTCGTCGCCTCGCTCTGCATCGGCCTTTCATCGGTCGCCGTTCAGGTCCTGGTTCCCTTTGCCGCCAACATGGCGCCCGACGCGACACGCGGACAGGTCGTCGGCAACGTCATGAGTGGCCTGCTCTGCGGCATCATGCTGGCCCGCCCCTTCGCAAGCTTCGTCGCCGAGGCCTCGTCCTGGCATGTGGTCTATTATGTCACCGCAGCGCTGATGATCGTGCTCGCAGTCATCCTGCGCGCCAACCTGCCGGTGCGCGTGCCGAAGACGAAGCTGCGCTACGGCGAGTTGCTGGCTTCCATGGGCCACTTGGCGCTGACCTCACGCGTGCTGCAGCGCCGGGCGCTTTATCAGGCCGGCATGTTCGGCGCCTTCAGCCTGTTCTGGACGACGACACCGCTGCTGCTCGCAAGCCCGGCCTTCGGCCTGACGCAAAACGGCATCGCCCTCTTTGCGCTTGCCGGCGCTGCCGGCGCCGTTGCCTCGCCGATTGCCGGCCGGCTTGCCGATCGCGGCATGACGAAAATTGCCTCGACGCTTGCCATGCTGCTCGGCATGGCTTCCTTCCTGATCAGCCATTTCGCCGCGGACGGCTCGCTGACCGCCCTGATCCTACTGACTGTGGCGGCGATCATGCTCGATTTCGGGGTGACGACCAATCTCGTCTGCGGCCAGCGTGCCATCTATGGCTTGAACCCGGAACATCGCAGCCGGCTGAACGGCCTGTTCATGGCCACCTTCTTCGCCGGCGGCGCGCTCGGCTCGGCGCTCGGCGGCTGGGCCTATGCGACCGGCGGCTGGACGATGACCGCCTGGATCGGCTTCGCCTTCCCGGCGCTTGCTTTCCTGCTGTTCCTCACGGAACGGCGCGACAGGTAAGCTGACCTGACGCATAATCCCGAAAATCGGAGTCGATCTCAGGATGATACGTGAGTTAAAGTACGAGGACGACAGGGTTTTCTCGTTCTTACAGGGATGCTTCCGGCATGCAAATGGATGAAGAAAAGATCGACGATGCCGTTCTCGCTTTGCTCTGGCTGACGCTGCATGACGGCGATCGGGCCTGGAAAGGGTTCGACTGGGACGCGATGGATCGTTTGTACAAGAAGGGTCTGATTGCCAATCCCGCGGGCAAGGCCAAATCAGTTGTTCTGAGCGACGAAGGGTTGCAGCGGTCGGAGGAATTGTTCCGCGCTCTGTTTACGCGATCGACGTAAAGAGGTCCTCACCCCTTAACCATCGGCGGAATCGAAATGTGAGCGGGCGGCTCGCACCGCATCATGGTTGGCTTCCGCCCAGTTCAACAGCTGCGACAGCGGCTGGTAGAGCGAGCGGCCCAGTTCGGTCATCGAATATTCGACGCTCGGCGGTTTGGTCGGGAAGACCTCACGAGCGATATAACCGTCCCTTTGCAGATCACGCAGCGTCTGTGTCAGCATGCGCTGCGAAATATCGGGCAGCATCCGCCGCAACTCACCGAACCGACGGGGCTCCGCCGCCAGCACTTCGAGCAGCAGCGTCGACCATTTTCCGCCGATCTGCTGCATCATGTCCCTGACCGGGCAGTTGGAAAAATCAAGGCCGGCAAGATCGATCTTGCGCCGCGCCCCCGGCATCCTGTTTTTCAGACTGACGACCGCGCCGCTCATGAGCTGGTTCCCTTTTGGTAACGTAGAGCCGAAAAACTGCCTCCTTTACACCGCCAAGTCAATTCCTATTCTAGTGCTGCTCTCTTTTTGAGACTACCTATCGAGCACAGAAGGAACCGACTTATGAGCGAAACCATCCTGGTCACCGGCGCCGCCGGACAGCTCGGCCAGCGCGTCATCCATCACCTCATCGAGACCTATAAGGTCGCCCCCGGCCAGATCATCGCGGCGACGCGCAACCCGGAAAAGCTCGCCGAACTCGCAAACAGGGGCGTTATCACCCGCAAGGCCGATTTCGATGACGCGGCAGGCCTCGAGAAGGCGTTCGCCGGCGTCGACCGCCTGCTGATCATCAGCACCGATGCGCTGGATACCCCCGGCAAACGCCTCGCCCAGCACAAGGCGGCCGTTGCCGCTGCCGCCAAGGCCGGCGTCAAGCACATCGCCTATACCTCGATGCCGGCGCCGGACGATTCGCTCGTCACCTTCGCGCCTGATCATCTCGGCAGCGAAAACGCCATCAAGGCGAGCGGCCTCGCCTACACGATCATCCGCGACGCCTGGTATCACGACAATTACCTGCACAGCATGCCGCACAACCTGCAGGGCGGCAAATGGTACAGCGCCACGGGCGACGGCAAGGTCTCGACGATCTCGCGTGACGACTGCGCCCTGGCGATCGCCGCCGTCCTTGCCTCCGGCACATCGGACAGCGCCACCTACACGCTGACCGGTGCGGTGTCTCTCGACAACCGCCAGATCGCCGGCATCGCCGCCGAAGCCGCCGGCAAGCCACTCGAAGTGGTCGACGTCAATGACGAACAGCTCGGTCAGGGCATGCGCGGTGCCGGCCTCCCCGGCTTCGTCGCCGACATGCTGGTGTCGGCCGACGCCAACATCCGCGCCGGCAAGTTCGACATCGTCACCGAGGATTTCACCAAGCTGACGGGCAAACAGCCGCAATCGCTGAAGGATTTCTTCGTGGCGCATAAGGCTGCTTTGACGGCTTGAGACCGAGGCTTGCCCCCTTCCTCGGATTTCACCTGAGGAAGGGGGCACGGCATGCTTGATCCTTTAGTGGAAGAAGCTCCTCATTGCAGAGGAGTCATTCACGGCGGGACGCGCCGTGGCTGGATTCCTGTGACAAGCACAGGAATCCAGCGCGCCCAAGTCCTTGGGCGCAGGGCACTCTTTCCTCGCGGCAAATTGAGTGAGTCGCGATCAAACCTTCTGCCCACACGCCCTGCAGAACCGCCTGACCGTCTCGGCCATGCCATATTCCAACGCATCGGCGGTCAGCCCATGGCCGATCGACACCTCGGCAAGCGCCGGAATGCGCTTCACCAGATCGGGCAGGTTTGCGACCGTCAGGTCGTGGCCGGCATTAACGGCAAGGCCGATCGCCAGCGCCGCATCCGCCGTCCGTCCGAGCGCTTCGAGAATCGGGGCCGCCCGTTCCGGCGCATCGTAACAGCCGCCATAGGGACCGGTATAAAGTTCGATCCGGTCGGCGGCGACGGCCTTGGCGATCTCGACGGCTTCAGCATCCCCGTCTCCGTCGGCAAACAGCGACACCCGGCATCCCATCGTCTTCAGCCGTGCGACGGCATCGGTCAGAAATGCCCGGTGCTTGCGGAAATCCCAGCCGTGATCCGAGGTCGCCTGCGCGGGATCGTCAGGCACCAGCGTCACCTGCTCGGGCGCGGCTCCGGCGCAGAGGTCAAAAAATTCCTGCGTGGGATAACCTTCGATGTTGAACTCGGCGTTCGGGAATTCGTCATCGATCAGATTGCGGATCACGGGCAGGTCGGAAAAGCGAATGTGGCGCTGGTCGGGGCGCGGATGCACCGTCAGGCCGCTCGCTCCTGACGCAAGGGCGATTCGCCCCAGCGCTTCGACGCTCGGCCAGGGCAGGTCGCGCCGGTTGCGCAGCATGGCGACGGCGTTGAGGTTCACGGAGAGCTTGGCGGGCATGGCTGGCATCCATCGGTCACGGAAACGGGATGCCCTGCTTTAAGCCAAGTGCTCTGCAATGGCCAACGAGATTCGCAGATGGATGCGATGCCGGACGTTGATGAAACCCAAGCATTTCAATCGAACATCGACGGCAAGCGTAGCGCAAACAGTAATTCCCGCTACCTTCCGAAGATGGCCGGATCATGCGGCAGTGCAGCACATGTTTTGCTGCAGCACAGAAGGCGTGCCGGCAAAATATGCCCTTACGTTGCTATCCCATTTAAAAGAGATTATTTTTAGCACTTATAAAAGAGATCGTTCACGCATAACGTGGACATTGTATCGCGTAAACGTAGGCCGCGTACTGCTTCTTTCCCAATGACAAGAACGCCAGAGGAAAACCCCACTCGCCGCGCCTGGGAAGCAACTGGCAAATCCGCATGAGGTGCAACACGATGCCCTAGGAGGGTTCATGCCAGACGGTTCCAAACGCCTGTTTGCTGCCGCCGGTATCGCTTCGGAGGTCCGGTCGAAATACCGGTTTCTGCCTTCGGCTGCGCTGCCGCCGGATCTACCGGACGGTCCGGTGCCAATCGCCGATATGGCCAACGCATTCGGCGTTACGCACAGGACACTGCATTTCTACGAAGAAAAGGGGTTGATTTCTGCCAATCGAATCGGGCTGATGCGGGTCTACGGCCAGGACGACGTGATGCGCATGGCTGTGATCACCGTCTGCCGCGAGACCGGCATGCCGATCGCCGTCATCCAGGAATTGATGGACGAGCTTCGCAAGGCCGATTCGCAGGAAAGGGCCGAAGCGATGTTCCGCGAGGCGCTGCAGGTGCGCAAGCGCGAGCTGACTGCAGAGATGTCGACGCTGCACCGCCAGCTCCAGCAGGTGGGCGACCTTCTGGATTACGACAACAGTGTCGAAGAGCCGCCGCTCAACGACAACCAGGACAGCGCAAGCCTGACCCCGCAGGAGCGGCGTTGCCTGGAACTGATGGCGGAGGGCTATTCCACCCAGCGAATCGCCCGGGCGCTCGATCTGAAGCATGATGAGACGAGGGATCTCGAAGCCGCAATCATCCTGAAATTCCGCGCCAACAACCGCTTCCAGGCGATCGCCAAGGCCGTTCTGCTCGGCATCGTGCAGGCATAATCTTGAACGCCTGACTGCACCGCGGGCAAGCCTGGCCCACGCTCTCGACGGCCGCCACCGTCGCCTCCCGCCAATCCTATCAGCGCACGATCGTCAGCGTCTCCGCCGCGCGTGTGATGGCCGTATAAAGCCAGCGTTCCCGCGTATCGCGAAACGCCCAGCTCTCGTCGAAGAGCACGACGTCGTTCCATTGCGAACCCTGCGCCTTGTGAACGGTCAGTGCATAGCCGTAGTCGAACTCGTCGTAGCGCTTGCGGGTGTTCCAGGGGATTTCGCCTTCGACATCCTCGAAGGCCTGTTTCAGGAGCTTGATCTTGGCGGCGCCCCGATCCATGTCGTCGTCTTCGGGCCGGACCAGCAGATTGATGCCGGGCTTCGTCGTTTCCTTGGACGAGGTCATCACCTGCCAGAGCGAGCCGTTGAGCAGGCCTTTGGCCGGATCGTTGCGGAGGCAGACGAGTTTGTCGCCGGTCTGCGGATACTCGGCATTAAAGCCTTTCAACTCGCGCAGGCGCTGATTATAGCGCCGCCGCGTCCTGTTGGTGCCGACGAGCACCTGATCGGCTTTCATCACGAGATCCTGCGTAACCTCGTTCTTCGAGATCACCTTGGCCGTGCCGTAGTCGCCATACATCACCTCATTGCCCTCACGCACCTGCATGGCGAGCTTGATGATCGGATTGTCGCGCGCCTGCCGGTGGATATCGGTCAGCAGGTAATCCGGATCTTGGTTGGTGAAGTATCCGCCGCCGCTGACCGGCGGCAACTGGCCGGGATCGCCGAGCACCAGGATCGGCGTGCCGAAGCTCATCAGATCCTTGCCGAGCGCCTCGTCCACCATCGAGCATTCGTCGACGATGATCAGCGCCGCCTTGGCGACCGGGCTTTGCCGGTTGATCGAAAACATCGGCGCGATCGAGGTCTTGCCGGTCTCTTCGTCCTCCACTGCCTCCTCGCCGCGTGGCCGGTAGATCAGCGAATGGATCGTCTTGGCGTTGGAGGCGCCGCGCGAGCGCAGCACTTGTGCCGCCTTGCCGGTGAAGGCGGCAAACAGCACGTCGCCGTCGACATTCTCGGCGAAATGCTTGGCAAGCGTCGTCTTTCCCGTCCCGGCATAGCCGAACAGGCGGAAGAGTGGCGAGCGCCCTTCATTCAGCCATTTCGAAACAGCCTTGAGGGCTTCATCTTGTTGCGGCGCAAATTGCATGATCGGAGGACTTGGCAGGATTCGCGGACGTTAGGCAAGGCGGAAAACCGCAAATCGCCCAGCGGGATGATCATCCCTCCCAGCGCCGGTCCATGCCGCTCGCGCACATCGACGGGTCCCGCCCGATGGCATCGGTCAGAAAATCCAGAACCGTCTTGACGCGCAGCGGCATGTTCCGTCTCGAGGGATAGACGACGGTGATCGGCAGCCGGCTCGGCTGAAAGTCCTCCATCACGGGGATCAGCCGGCCGGCGGCGATATCGGGCACGGCGATGATATGGGAGAGCACCGCCAGTCCCGCACCGGCAAGGGCTGCTCTGTGAATGGCGACGGCACTGCAGGCGGTCAGCCGCGGCGAGATCCGAATCGAAATGTCTTCGGAGCCGTTGGAGAACGACCATGTCGCGGCATCGCCCGCCCTGTTGTAGCACAGGCATTCATGGTCCTTGATGTCCTTCGGCGTCCGCGGCGGCGCCTTGCGCGCGAGATAGGCGGGCGAGGCGACGAGGAAGGCCGTCGTCCAGCCGATCCGGCGGCAGACGAGGCTGCTGTCGGCGACCGAACCGAGGCGCACTTCGAGGTCGAGGCGCTCCTCGATCATATCGGAGCTCTGCTCCCTGAAGAGCAGTTCGACTGAAAGTTTCGGATGGGCGGCGAGAAGATAGCCCAGCCGCTCGCTCAGATAGAGGCCGAGCGGTGCCGGAACACTGAGCCTGACCTTCCCGGAAGCCATGACGCCGTCCGATCCGGTGGCATCGCCGAGTTCCTCCACCGCTTCGAGAATTCTGAGCGCCATCGGCAGCATCCGCTCCCCCTCCGCCGTCAGCGACAGGCCGCTCGTCGTGCGGTGCAGGAGGCGCGTGTTGAAATGCCCCTCAAGGGCCGCGACCTGCCGCGAGACCGCCGGCTGAGTCACGTCGAGATCGTGTGCCGCCGCCGAAAACGAGCCCGTCTCCACGACGCGCTGGAAGGTCCGCAATGCCGAAACGATATCCATCTCTGCCCCCTCATACTTTTGTGCATAGGCTTTATGCAGACAGACTGCGCTGGAATGGCTTTACAGTCCAGCAATTAAGGATATATTTTATCCATAAGGATATCAGATATCCTTAATTAACGGAGAGACGACATGACCCAGCGATTGAACTACGCCCAGCAGTCCCCCGAGCTTTTCAAGAAGTTCATGGAATTCAGCATGGCATTGCGTAGCAGCGTGATCGACGAGAAGCTTCAGGCCCTCATCGAGATCCGCGCTTCCCAGATCAATGGATGCGGCTTTTGCCTCGACATGCATGTGAAGCAGGCAAAGATCCACGGCGAGACGGAACTGCGGCTCCATCACGTCGCCATCTGGCGGGAATCAAACCTCTTCGTCCCGCGCGAGCGGGCAGCCCTTGCCTGGACCGAAGCGCTGACGAAACTTCCAGAAGGCGGCATTCCCGACGAGATTTACGAACGGGTTCGCGGCCAGCTTTCCGAAAAGGAAATCTCCGATCTGACCTTCGTCGTCATGGCGATCAATGCCTGGAACCGCGTCAATGTCGGCTTCAAGACCGTCCCCGGTTCCGCCGACAAGGCGTACGGCCTCGACAAGGCCGGCTTGAACTAACCCTCACAATTCATTGAGAAGATTCACCTTTGACGCTGCCGCACCTCCGGCAGCGAACGGAGATCTGTTATGAAAATCGTCGTCATCGGCGGAACCGGCCTCATCGGTTCGAAGACTGTCGAACGCCTGCGCCTGAAGGGGCATGAGGTGATTGCCGCCTCGCCGAATTCCGGCGTCAATACGATCACGGGAGAAGGATTGGCAGCGGCGCTTGAGGGCGCGGAAGTCGTCCTCGATCTTGCCAATTCGCCGTCCTTCGAAGACAAAGCCGTGCTCGAATTCTTCGAGACCTCGGGGCGCAATCTTCTCGCCGCCGAGAAGACTGCCGGCGTGAAGCACCATATCGCGCTCTCCGTCGTCGGCACCGAGCGGCTACAGGACAGCGGCTATTTCCGCGGCAAGCTCGCCCAGGAAAAGCTGATCAAGGCGTCGGGCATTCCCTATACCATCGTGCATTCGACGCAGTTCATGGAATTCCTGGGCGGCATCGCCCAGTCGGGCACGGTCGGCCAGACGGTTCGCCTGTCGCAGGCCTATGTGCAGCCGATCGCCTCCGACGATGTCGCCGATGCCATGGCTGACGTGGCGCTGTCGGCCCCCGCCAACGCCACGATCGAAATATCAGGTCCGGAACGGGCCCGCTTGAGCGAACTCGTCGCCCGATATCTGAAGGCGATGAAAGACCCGCGCACCGTCGAGGCCGATCCGGAAGCAAAATATTTCGGCGTCCGGCTCAACGACCAGTCGCTTGTTTCCGACAACAACCCGCGGCTCGGTTCGATCAGCTTCGAAGAATGGTTCGCAAAATCCGCCCAGTCGAAGTGATCTTGCCCCGGGGCGCGACCACTGGGGCGCGTCCTCCCACACCAGCAAAGATGGAGATTCCAATGATCAGAGCATCGATCCTTGCCGCCGCCCTCACCTGCCTGGCGGCCACCGGCGCCGGCGCTAACGACAACAGCAAATCTGCCAAGGTCACCCTCGTCTACGAGCACGAACTTCCGAACGTGCCGGGCAAGAGCATCAAGAGCGTGCTGGTCGAATACGGCCCGGGCGGCTTCTCCGACGGCCATACTCATCCGGACTCCGCCTTCATCTACGCAACCGTGCTCGAAGGCGCGATCCGCAGCCAGGTCAATGACGGCCCGGTCAAGGTCTATCATGCCGGCGAGAGTTTCTCCGAAATGCCGGGCGACCGCCACGGCGTCAGCGCCAACGGCAGCGAGACGAAGCCCGCCCGCCTGCTCGCCGTCTTCGTTGTCGACACCGACCAGAAAGAGCTGACTTATCCCCTCAAGAAGTAAGGGCCGCCAAACCCGTCCGCGCGAGGCCGATGCTTGCGCTGACGGCCGACATGCTCGATCATGGGCCGCCCGCTCACCCCGGAGAACCGAGACAGATGATCTATGACGCGCTCTTCGGCAAGCCTCTGATATCCCTGATAACAGTCGGCTTCGCCGGAATCGTCGTCTGGCACCTGCTGTCCCGCCAGCGGCCGACGACGCGTCTGGTGGTGCAGATCGTCTTTTTTGGCGTGATGACGCTGATCCTCGTCGGCAGCGGCATCGAACCCCACCGGTTTCAAGGTTATGGGTCCGAGGATCCGCAGGCTTTGCTCGTCATTGTCGCGAAGACGCTCTGGTGGATTCACCTGGCATGGGCTGTCATCGGTTTCATCAGGCTGTATCTGGTGCTGGAAGGCAGCCCCCGAGAGGCTCGCCTGCTGCAGGATCTCGTCATCGGCGTCGTCTATATCGGCATGGCCCTGTCGGTTCTGGCCTTCGTCTTCGGCGTGCCGATCGGGACCCTCGTTGCGACCTCGGGCGTAGTCGCCATCATTCTTGGCCTTGCGCTCCAGAACACGCTCGCCGACGTTTTCTCCGGCATCGCGCTGACACTCGGCCGACCTTATGTCATCGGCGACTGGATTCTTTTGAGCGATGGCACGGAAGGGCGCGTCGTCGAGAGCAACTGGCGCGCGACGCATATCCTAACCAGCGCCAACAATATCGTCGTTCTGCCGAACAGTTTTCTCGCCAAGCTCGGCCTGACGAATGTCAGCCGGCCGGACGAGAGCCATCTCCTTGTCCTCACCATCCGCATCGCCCCGACACGGATGCCGGAATCGATCCGCCAAGTCATGTTATCGGCGCTGACGAGCTGCAATTCGATCGGGCGCGACCCGCCGCCGGTCGTCGCATTAAAGGGGCTGGACGCCACCGCGCTCGAAGTCGAGCTGCAGTTCCGGGTGACGAGCCCGAGCCGGCGTGTCCAGGCGCGAAACGAGGTGCTCGATCTCGTCTATCGCCACTGCAAATCGGCCGGCCTGCTTCTCGCCGTTCCGGCGGCGGCCTCGGTGCTGACGGGCGATCTGCCGACCGAAGAGAGCGCACGACCGCCGCGGGTGACGCCGCTCGAACTCATCGAGGCCATTCCGATCTTTGCGACGCTGACGGCAGATGAAAAGCAGAAGCTTGCCGAGACCACCGCCGTGCGTGAATTCCGCAAGGGCGACGTGATCGTGCGGGAGGGGGAAATGCTGCCGTCGCTGATGATGGTGCGGGCCGGCATTATTGCAGCGCGGCACGGCGATGGGGAACGCGGGCGGCTCGCACCAGGTGATTTTTTCGGTGAGACCGGGCTGCTCGCGGGCATGCAGGAAGTCTGCACGCTCGAGGCTCTGACCCCGGTGACGGTCTATGAAATCGATCAACAGGCCTTCGCTCCGTTGCTGAACCAGCGTCCGGCGCTGGCGGAAGAAATCGCCGAAGAGCTCGCCAGCCGCGCGGCGCGCTTTCGCGACGCAGCACTCCCCCCGGAACCCGCCCACAGCGCGCACGCCATTCTGAAAACCATCAGGACAATCTTCAGGGGCTAGCACGATAATAAGACGCGCGGCCCTGTAATCAGCCGGCGCGCTTGAGAACCCATTCGAAGGTACTCTGCCAAAGCTCGGCCGGCACTTCCTCGGACAAGGTGCCGACCAGATCGGAAAGCCGGACGCGCCGCAGCGTATTGCGCCATGCCTCGTCGGCTTCCCACATGACGCGGGCGACTGCGCAGGGCTTGCTGTCGCAATAGCCTGCCGGACGGCAAGGATTGTTGTCGCGGATGTTCGTGCAGGTGAAGCTGCGCGCCTTGCCCTCGACCGCTTCGACGATGTCGAGAAAATTGATCTCGGAGGACGGTTTGGCAAGCCGGTAACCGCCGCTCGGGCCGAGCGTGGTATCGACCAGCGATGCCTGCGAAAGGCTCTGCAGCGCCTTGGAGAGATATTCCTTCGGCAGGCCATGAAGCTCGGCGAGCGCCTTGGTGGAGAGATACCTGCCCTCGGGCAGGCCCGCGAGAATGGCGCAACAGTGGAGCGCCCACTCGACCTGGCTTTTCAGGATCATTCAGCAACTCGCGTGATGGCTGATTCTGCGAATAGGAATTAAGGATACATCATATCCGCAAATTGAAATGATGTAAACGACCCGTAAAAGCAGCGTGTTGCGTGAGTTGAAATCTCTTTATATTCGTGCCGGCGGCACAATCCCTCACAGCGAATGATCACCCGCCCAAGATAAAACTTTGCCTGCATGCGGAATAATACCGCCTCGTCTCGTGTCTCATGTCAGGTACCGCAAAATTGCGTGCCCAACCTGAGGAGAGACATCATGAAATCCGTGAAATTCCTGTCCGTCGTGGCCGCAGCAGCCCTCGCAGCGACCGCTGCTTTCGCAGCCGCTCCCGTCAAGGAAGTCGAATCCGCCAAGGGCAAGGTTCTTGCCGGCGAAAACGGCATGACCCTCTACACCTTCAAGAAGGACGCCAAGGGCGTTTCCAACTGCAATGACGATTGCGCCAAAAACTGGCCGCCGCTGATGGCCGCTTCCGATGCCAAGGCCGATGGTGCATATTCGATCATCGACCGCAAGGATGGCAAGAAGCAATGGGCCAAGGACGGCATGCCGCTGTATTACTGGGTCAAGGACAAGAAGGCGGGCGACATTACTGGCGATGGCGTCGGCGGCAACTGGGAGCTTGCCAAGCCTTGATCGCCTTGCTCATCAGAAAGCGGCTGGCGTGAAAACACCCGCACCTGAAAGTTTCGAGGGCCAGATCCTGGCCCTCCTTCCCTCGCTCAGGCGCTATTCGCGCAGCCTGACGCGCTCGGATGCCGATGGCGAGGATCTGCTCCAGGACTGTGTCGAAAAGGTGCTGGCGCGCCGTGGCCAATGGCGCGGCCTCAACCTGCGCGGCTGGGTCCTGACCATTATGACCAATCTCTACCGCAACGGCCGGCGCGGCAAGGCGCGCGACGGCCTGGTCGAGCTTGACGCCGCCGGGGACATGGCCGCTCCCGAACCGCCGGCCGATCCGCTGGAGCGTGCGCGGCTCGATAACGCGCTGAACAGCCTTTCGGAGGAGCACCGCGCCGTGCTGATGCTCGTCGTCATCGAAGGATACACGTACAGCGAGGTCGCCGCTTCCCTCGACATTCCCATCGGCACCGTCATGTCCCGGCTGTCGCGCGCCCGCCTGCGCGTCGCCGAGAGGCTGAAGGCCGATAACGTCATTACGCTTCGGAGACCGAAATGAACGAAACCAATCCGATCGTCACCGAAGCCGATCTCCACGCCTTTGCCGACGGGCAGCTGCCCGAAATGGCACGCGCTCGCATCGAGGCTTATCTTGCCGACAATCCCGACGAAGCGGCGCTGGTGGCCGAATGGCAGGCGCAGAACACGGGCATCCGATCGCTGTTTGCCGGTTACGAGAAGGCAAAGGACACCGACCCACTGCTCGTCGCCCCCACACGTGCCGTCTCCTCTACGCCGAAACGCTGGGCGATTGCCGCCGCGGCCCTCGTCGTCTTTGCGCTCGGCACCGTCAGTGGCCATTATGGCCCGGCACTGCTGGAAAGGCCGGCGTTGCAGCTTACCGGTTCAGAAACCTTGCCGAAACAGGCCGAGACCGCATTCATGGTCTACGCCGCCGAGGTTCGCCACCCGGTCGAGGTCTTCGCCGACGAGGAGGCCCATCTCGCCACCTGGCTCGGCAAGCGCCTCGCCATCCAGAACCTGAAGATCCCGAACCTGCAATCGCTCGGCTTCAAGCTGGTTGGCGGCCGCCTGCTGCCGGTCGATGACAGGCCGGGCGCCATGTTCATGTATGAGAACCAGGCGGGCGAACGCCTGACCGTCATTGTCGGCCGCAACACGGAAAACCGCACGACGAGCTTTCGCTTCGCCTCCTCGGGCAATCTCGAAACCTTCTACTGGATCGACGGCGAACTCGGCTATGCCGTCACCGGCGAAATCTCGCGTGAAACCCTGCGGGGTGTGGCCGAGGAATGCTACAGACAGTTTCCGTCCTAGAGCAACTCCAGGAAAAGTGCGAAGCGGTTTTCCGTCCGGAATTGCGTAAAACAAAAGACTAGAGCGGTTCTGCGCTTCCGTTGAACCGCTCCACAGATCAGCGCAGCGGATCGTTGGCAAGTTCGATCGGCTGCCCGTGTGGCGTGGCTTCGGCGGCCCGCTGCCAGCTCTGCTGCAGGTCGAGGATGACGGATGCATCCGCTACGCCGCGGCTGACAAGCAGTTCGGAAAGAGCCGCCACCCAGCAGTCGAAATAATCGCTGCCATCCCTAGCGCGGCCGGGCTTGTGCAACTCCTTGGACAGGGCCTCGGCCCATTCGCTCCAGGCGAACAGCCCCTTCTCATGCAGATGCACCGTCATGGCGAACGCGTCCGCCGTCCAAGGCTCGGGAAAAACCGGATCACCTTCGGGCGACTTCGGCAACCCAAGCGATTGCGCCAGCTGAGACGGCGTCTCACAAACGCTCAAGATAGCTCTCCCACGCATCGATGGAGACCGTTAGCGACGGATCCGCTCCCTCGCCCCAGATCTCACCGCCGCCGAAGACGACGGTATAGAGCCATTGCGGATTTTCGCCTCGGCCATGCGCATTGTCGTCGGGAAAGACGAAAGCCCCTTGCACCGCCTCGACGACACCCGTCTTGGCGCGCGCATATCGCGGCAGCCGCGTATGGGTGGCCGGATTGAAATTCTTCGTCCTCACCGCCTCGCCCACAGCAAAGAGCGGTGCGGTTTCGACAGGACGATCGCAAGGCCCGCCTTTCGCCAGCGCGCCCGGCACCATCTCCGCCTTCAGCACCCGTTTCGGCGCAGCGCCCTCCTGCAGCTTGCGGCCGGACAACAGCTCCTCGCGCGTCGCAAAACCGTGCCGCGCGAGCAACGTCTCGACGCCGCGGATCCAGATCTCGTAATAGCTGGCGGCGAGATAATCGGCCGGCGGAATGTTTTCGCGTGCATGCCGGCTTTCATCGATCGTCCATGCGCCGAAAGCGCCGCAGGAAAGCGTGATGCCGAGTGCCCGCTTTTCCCATTCGGCATGGAAATAAGGTTCGTTTTTCTCAGGCGCGACAGGCCCGAAGCCCATCTGCCCGCCGAGATCGTGCGGTCCGTTCATGGAAGAGCCTCCGGGCTGCCGGCAGCTGAAATCTTCGCGCTACCTGCGATTGCCGTGCCGATCATCGCATCGCGGCTGACGAGGCCGGCAAGTGCTGCCTCGTTCATTCCGTCCGTGCCGTCCGGCCGCTCGGGAATAACGAGATAACGCAGTTCCGCCGTCGAATCCCAGACGCGGATCTTCTTTTCCTCGGGCAGCGTCAGCCCAAATTCGGCAAGCACGCCGCGCGGATCGATCACGGCGCGCGAGCGATAGGCCGGCGCCTTGTACCACACCGGCGGCAGCCCGAGCACCGACCAGGGATAACAGGAGCAGAGCGTGCAGACGATGAGATTATGGGTCTCTGCCGTGTTGAAGACGGCGCGCATGTGCTCGCCCTGCCGGCCGGTGTAACCGAGGCTCGCAATCGCCGCCGTCGCATCGCGCTTCAGCCACTCGGCGAAATCGGCATCGCTCCAGGCCTTGGCGACGACATGCGCCCCATTCCTCGGCCCCACCTTCGTCTCATAAGTCTCGACGATCGCATCGATCGCCGCCGGATCGATCAGCCCCTTCTCCGTCAGCAGCGTTTCCAGGGCTTTGACGCGGGCCTGCATGTCGGAGTAGTGGTTGTCGTGGGCATGATCGTGGTGGTCGTGGTCGTGATCGTCGTTCAAGGCAATGTCCTCCAAACGGCAATCGGCCGTCCTGTTTCCTCAATGCGCGCGGACTCGCTCCTCCTCTTCTCCCCAGCGGGGAGAAGGTGTCCCGAAGGGTCGGATGGGGGGCCGCACGGCATGCCCGTCATTGTTGCCCTTTGCTTGCGCTCCGTGCATTCGCGGCAGTGCCGCTCACCCCCTTATCTGCCGGCCGGCATCTTCTCCCCGCTGGGGAGAAGGGGAATCGTGGGCAACGTCTCGCCATCCTAACAGTATCCTCCGCTTCCTCCTTCTACCACACACCACAAGCCCGCCAAGCCCTCCTACCCCACTCAAACTTTTCCGCTAATCTCCCGCCATGAACATTCTGATTCTCGGTGCAACCGGCTTCATAGGCTCCGTCGTCGCGGCCCAGCTCGTCGCTGATGGGCATGCCGTGACCGGGCTCGGCCGCAACCCCATGCGTGCCCGCCCAAAGCAGCCGGCGATCGACTGGCGCCGGGCCGATCTCTCACATATGACGAAAGCGGACGACTGGGACGAGATCCTCAACGGCCAGCATGCCGTCGTCAATTGCGCCGGCGCCCTGCAGGACGGCCTCTCGGACAATCTGGCGGCCACGCAAGCCGAAGCTATGCTGGCGCTCTATGCCGCAGCCAAACGCGGGTCGCAGCCGCTGATCGTGCAGATATCGGCGAGGACGGCCGGCGCGGCGGGCGACCTGCCCTTCCTCGCCACCAAGCGCCGGGCCGACGAGGCGCTGGCGGCAAGCGGCCTGCCTTGCCTCATCCTGCGCCCTGCCCTCGTTCTCGGCCGCAATGCCCATGGCGGTTCGTCGCTGCTCAGGGCGCTTGCCGCCCTCCCCCTGGCGCTGCCGCTCGTCCATGCCGAAAGCCCGGTCGAAACGTTGTCGGTGGACGATGTGGCGGAAGCCGTGTCGCGGGCGGTTGCAGTCGGCCTCTGCGGTGATATCAATCTCGCAGCCGACGAGATCCTTACGCTTGCCGATCTCGTCAGCCTTCACCGGCAATGGCTGGGCCTCCCGCCCGCCCGCGTCTTTTCCCTTGCGCCGTGGCTTGCAAAGCCCGTCATGTGGCTTGCCGATGTCGCAGGGCTGCTCGGCTGGCGCTCGCCGCTGCGCTCGACGGCGATGACAGCCATGTCGGAGGGCATACGAAGCGTAAAGGGAGAAAGCGGCCTCGTCGCGACATCCGCTGCGGCAACCCTATCAGCCAATCCATCCGGCGTGCAGGATCTCTGGTTTGCCCGGCTCTACCTGCTGAAACCACTCGTCATATCGGGGCTCTCCGCCTTCTGGCTGCTCTCCGGCCTGATCCCGCTGCTGGCGTTGCAGAAGACATCCGCCCATTTCCTGCCGTTCATGCCGGAGTCCACGGCCACGGCGCTGACGCTTGCGACCTGCCTCATCGACGTGGCGCTGGGCGCTGCCGTGCTTGTCCGTCCGCTCGCCAAACGCGCTCTTCTCGGCATGCTCGCCGTCTCTTTCGCCTATCTCGCCGGCGCCAGCCTGCTCGAACCGACGCTCTGGCTCGACCCGCTCGGTCCCCTCGTAAAGGTGCTGCCGTCGATCTTACTGACGCTGACGGCCCTTGCCACCCTGGATGAACGCTGATGCTCGAGGAGTGGCTGCTGCTTGCCCACGTCATCGGCGCGACCGTGCTCTTCGGCACCGGCGCCGGCATCGCCTTCTTCATGGTGATGGCGCATCGCACGCGTAATCCCGTCCTAGTCGCCCATGTCGCCGGAACCGTCGTCATTGCCGATACGATTTTCACCGCAACTGCCGCCATTTTCCAGCCCGTAACCGGATATCTGCTGGCGCGGGCAATCGGCTGGGAGTTGTCGGAAGGCTGGATCGCGCTGTCGCTGCTGCTTTATATCGTCACCGGCCTGTTCTGGCTGCCGGTCGTCTGGATCCAGATCCGGCTGCGCGATCTCGCCCGTGTCGCAGCAAAGTCCGGAAGCGCATTGCCGCCGGCCTATTTCAGCCTCTACCGCATCTGGTTCGCCTGCGGCTTTCCGGCCTTCTTTGCCGTCATCGGCATTTTGTGGCTGATGCTGACGAAACCGTCGATCACCCTATTTTAACATCGGCCAGAGGCTCGCCACCAGAAGTACAGCCATGCTGATATTGAACCATTTCAGCCGCACCGGATCGGAAAGCCATTCCCTGAGCGCCGAGCCGAAGCCTGCCCAGGTCGAAACGCTCGGCACATTGACCGCCGCAAAGGCGAGGCCGACGAGAAGCACGCTGCCGAGATAGAGCTCGGGATTGGTATAGGTCGCCATCGCGGTGACCGCCATCACCCAGGCTTTCGGATTGACCCACTGAAAGGCCGCCGCCGAAAAGAAAGACATCGGCCTGACGGCGCTCTTGCCTTCACTGATCGATCGCGATGAGGCGATCTTCCAGGCGATCCAGACGAGATAGGCGCCGCCGGCAAATTTCAGCGCCGAATAGACGACAGGAACGGTATGCAGCAAGGCGCCGAGCCCGAGGCCGACGCCGATCAGCAGCGAGAAGAAGCCGACACCGATGCCGAACATATGCGGTATCGTTCTGCGGAAGCCGAAATTCACGCCCGATGCGAAGAGCATCATATTGTTCGGCCCCGGCGTGATCGACGTCGTGAAGGCAAAGAGTACAAGGGCGAGAAACGTATCCAGCGGCATGCGACCTCCCGGGGCCGGCTTTCCCGCAGGCCGTTTATTTAGGTCAGCATAACTGCCCTAAATCGGCGATGCCATTACATCATTGTCATGGTGACAGGATTACTTGAAAGATGGCGGCGCGGCCCAATCTCTTTCCCAGGAAAAGACCCATGCAGGACGACCCAATTCCCTTCGTCAGATTTCCGAACGGCGCGGAAGTGCCGGCGCTCGGCCAGGGAACCTGGGCGATGGGCGAGGATGCCGGCCATGCCAGGGCCGAGATCGAAAGCCTCAAGGCCGGCATCGATCTGGGGATGACACTGATCGACACCGCCGAAATGTATGGCGACGGCGGCGCCGAGGAGATCGTCGCTCAGGCGATCAAGGGACGGCGCGACGAGGTTTTCATCGTCAGCAAGGTCTATCCCTGGAATGCCAGCCTGAAAGGCACAATCGAAGCCTGCGAGCACAGCCTGGAGCGGCTCGGCACCGACCGCATCGATCTTTATCTCCTGCACTGGCGCGGGAGCCATCCGCTGGCCGAGACCGTCGCGGCCTTCGAAATGCTGAAGGCCGCCGGAAAGATCGGCGCCTGGGGCGTCTCCAACTTCGACACCGGCGACATGGAGGAACTGCTAGCCGTGCCCGACGGTGCCAATGTCGCCGCCAATCAGGTGCTCTACAACCTCTCCCGCCGCGGCATCGAATTCGACCTCCTGCCCTGGTGCCAGAACCGCGGCATTCCGGTCATGGCCTATTCGCCGATCGAGCAGGGGCACATCCTGCATCATCCCGAGCTGATCCGCATCGCCAAGGCCTATCAGGCAACACCCGCCCAGTTGGCGCTCGCCTTCCTGCTGAACGCGACGGCGTCATCGTCATCCCGAAAACGTCGAATGCCGCCCGCGCGGCTGAGAATCGCGACTGCGTCTCGCTTGAGATCACCGACGTGGATTGGCAGGCGCTCGACGCCGCCTTCCCGCCGCCGGCAAAGAAAAAGCCGCTGGAGATGCTCTGACCTCCAGCGGCTTTCAGCACTGTTGTGGTGCGTGCCCGGCTCACATGCCCTGCGCGCCGCGGTTCATCGCGGCGATGCCGGTGCGGCAGACCTCGATCAGGCCGAGCGGCTTCATGATCGCCACGAACTGGTCGATCTTGGACGACTTGCCGGTGATCTCAAGGATGAAGTGACCGACGGTCGCATCCACGACCTTGGCGTGGAAGGCATCGGCAAGGCGCAGCGTCTCGGCGCGCATCTCGCCCTCGCCGATCACTTTGACCAGCGCCACCTCGCGCTCGATCGGCCGGTCCTGGCCGAGTTCGCGGGCGCGCACCGTCAGATCGACGACGCGGTGCACCGGTACGATACGCTCGAGTTGCGCCTTGATCTGTTCCAGCACGTGCGGTGTGCCGCGTGTGACGATGGTGATGCGGGAAAGATGCGCCTGATGCTCGGTCTCGGAGACCGTCAGGCTCTCGATATTGTAGCCGCGACCGGAAAACAGGCCGATGACCCGGGCAAGAACGCCCGGTTCGTTGTCGACGAGAATGGAAAGCGTATGGCTTTCGATCGCCGCCGTTTCCGGCGAGATGAAGTAAGCGGAGCCCGTGGGCTGTAGGTGTGCGTTCATGGTCTTGAGTTTCCTCTTCCCTGCCGCATAACCCCGAAATCGGAAAGGATTATGCGCAATTAAAAATGTCAGACGAGCGCGCGGCCCTTGGCGTCGATCGCATTGGCGACCGCTTCGTCGGTGGCTTCATCAGGCAGCAGCATTTCATTATGCGCCTTGCCCGAGGGGATCATCGGGAAGCAGTTGGCGAGATTGGCAACTCGGCAATCGAAGATGACCGGTTTCCTGACCTCGATCATCTCGACAATGGCGTCGTCCAGCTCATCCGGCTTTTCGCAGCGCAGGCCGACGGCGCCGTAGGCTTCCGCCAGCTTGACGAAATCGGGCATCGCCTCCGTATAGGAGTTCGACAGCCGGTTGCCGTGCAACAACTGCTGCCACTGGCGCACCATGCCCATATACTGGTTGTTCATGATGAAGATCTTGATCGGCGCATCGTGCTGGATCGCCGCCGACATTTCCTGGATGCACATCTGGATCGAGGCATCGCCGGCAATGTCGATGACGAGGCTGTCGGGATGGGCGATCTGCACGCCGAGCGCGGCCGGCAGGCCGTAGCCCATCGTACCGAGGCCGCCCGAAGTCATCCAGCGGTTAGGCTGCTCGAAGCCGAAGAACTGCGCCGCCCACATCTGATGCTGACCGACTTCCGTGGTGATGTAGGTATCGCGGTCCTTGGTATGCGCATAGAGCCGCTCCAGCGCATATTGCGGCATGATGACATCGTTGCTCCTTGTGTAGGCGAAGGAGTTGCGCGCCCGCCAGCGGGCGATATCGGTCCACCAGTCTTCGAGACGGTTCTTCTCCGGCTTCTTCGGCAGCGCCCGCCACAAGCGGACCATATCTTCGAGGACATGACCGACATCACCGCGGATGCCGATATCGACCCGGACATTCTTGTTGATCGAAGAGGGATCGACATCGATATGGATCTTCTTCGAGTTCGGCGAAAAGGCGTTGAGGCGGCCAGTGATGCGGTCGTCGAAGCGAGCGCCGATGCAGACCATGACGTCGCAGTCGTGCATCGCCATGTTGGCCTCGTAGGAGCCGTGCATGCCGAGCATCTTCAGCCAGTTTTTGCCCGAAGCCGGATAGGCGCCGAGGCCCATCAGCGTCGAGGTGATCGGGAAATCGGTGAGCTCGACCAGTTCGCGCAGCAGCTTGGAAGCCTCGGGGCCGGAATTGATGACGCCGCCGCCGGAATAGATGATCGGACGACGCGCTGTCGCCATCAGCTCGATCGCCGCATGGATCTGGTTGAGGTCGCCCTGGATCTTCGGCTGATAGCTCTTCTGGATCGCGTAATCGGCGGGCGGCGTGTAGGTGCCGGTGGCAAACTGCACGTCTTTCGGAATATCGACGACGACCGGACCCGGACGGCCGGACTGGGCGATGCGGAAGGCCTCGTGAATAACAGCAGCGAGCTGGTTGACGTCCTTGACCAGCCAGTTGTGCTTGGTGCAGGGCCTGGTGATGCCGACCGTGTCGCATTCTTGGAAGGCGTCGGAGCCGATCAGCGGCGTCGGAACCTGACCGGTCAGGCAGACGAGCGGGATCGAATCCATCAGCGCGTCCTGCAGCGGCGTGACTGCATTGGTGGCGCCTGGACCCGAGGTGACCAGCATGACGCCGACCTTGCCGGTGGAGCGGGCATAACCCTCGGCCGCATGACCTGCCCCCTGCTCGTGGCGGACGAGGATGTGCTTGACCTCTTCCTGCTGGAAGATCTCGTCATAGATCGGCAGGACCGCGCCGCCGGGATAGCCGAAGATATGTTCGACGCCGTTGTCCTTCAGCGCCTTGAGAACGATCTCCGCTCCCGTCATCCGATTGCCTGCCGCCTGATTGTCCGTGCTCATCTGTCTGTTCCGTTTATGCTGGGATTTGCGTTTGTGGCCGGAAGCCCGAATTTCGGGCATAAAAAAAGGCCCCGGAGGAGCCTGTCATCTAGCGCATGGGTGGCTACCGCCGGATGGTTACACCATCCTGCCCATGCGCTTTCCCACCACGATAAGAGCCGTTGCGATTTTCATGGTCGGAAGTGATAGACAGAAAATTTCGCAGCGTCAACGCATGCCGCAATAAAAATCCATGCGCGCTCCTTTACCCTCTAAAAACCATGGTTTGAAGGATTTGTTAAAGGATGGACTTTATTATCAAGCCCCATTGCAGGGAGTAGCCCTTTGCTCAACAACGACTTGCGCGTGTCTGGCAAGGCAGGCGAGCACGATCGACGCGACGGCCATGCGCCGGGAAATCGCTTTCTCGGCCGCGTCGTTGCCTGCAGCGGCTCGCGGGCGACGATTGCCGCCGTCGCCGAAGAAGGCGGCACCGATCTGACCGAACTCTGGTCCGTCGGGCGGCTGATTTCGATCAGCGTCGGCCGCAACCGCGTCGTTGCCCTCGTCTATCAGATGAACACCGGCAGCCATGCCTGGGGCGAAGGCGAGGACAACAATTTCAAGATCGAAACCGAACTGCTCGGCGAAGTCCGTGTCGATGAGGACGGCCGCGAGGAATTCTCGACCGGCATTTCGCGTTATCCCTATCTCGGCGCTATCGCCCACCGCATCCGCGCCGCCGATTTGATGCGCATCTATGATGCCGGAGAAGGCACGACCGCCGTCATCGGCAAGCTGACCCAGGACGAAAGCATTGATGCGGCGATCCACATCCCATCGATGCTCTCCAAGCATTTCGCCGTTGTCGGCTCCACCGGCGTCGGCAAGTCGACCGCCGTGTCGCTGCTGCTGCATAAGGCGATCGCGGCGGATCCGAAACTGCGTGTTCTGATCCTCGATCCGCATAACGAATTCGCCGCCGCCTTTCCCAAGCACGCCGTCACAATCGATACCGATACGCTCGACCTGCCCTTCTGGCTGATGCGGCTGGAAGAATTTGCCGAAGTCGTCTTTCGCGGCCGCCCGCCGGTGCCGGAAGAGCTCGACATGCTGCGCGATATCCTGCCCGAGGCCAAGCGCGCCTTCCGCGGCAGCGACAACTCGTTGGTACGCCGCACGACGGAAAAGAGCTCGATCACCGCCGATACGCCGGTTCCCTACCGCATGGCCGACCTGCTGGCGCTGATCGACGAGCGCATCGGCCGCCTGGAAGGTCGCACCGAAAAGCCCTCCCTGCGTTCGCTGAAGATGCGCCTGATCGCTGCGATCAACGATCCGCGTTATCACTTCATGTTCTCCAACAACACGATCAGCGACACGATCACCGAGACCATTGCGCAGATCTTCCGCATTCCTGGCGAAAACCGGCCGATCTGTACCTTCCAGCTGGCCGGCATTCCCTCCGAGGTGGTCAATTCCGTCGCCTCAGTGCTCTGCCGCATGGCCTTCGAGGTGGCGCTCTGGAGCGACGGCGCCATCCACATGCTCGTCGTCTGCGAGGAAGCCCACCGTTACATCCCTTCCGATCCGACGCTCGGCTTCGTGCCAACGCGCCAGGCGATCGCCCGCATCGCCAAGGAAGGCCGCAAATATGGCGTCTCGCTGGGGATCATCACGCAGCGGCCGGGCGAACTCGATCAGACGATCCTGTCGCAGTGCTCGACGCTCTTTGCCATGCGCCTCGCCAACGACCGCGACCAGGAAATCATCCGCTCGGCGATCCCGAATTCGTCGATCTCGACGACGAGCTTCATCTCTTCGATCGGCAACGGCGAGGCGATTGCTTTCGGCGAGGCGATCAGCGTGCCGATGCGCATGCGCTTTTCCCGCGTCGACGAAAAACTGTTACCGAAGGCTGCCAGCGCCAACAGCAAGCACAGCGAGGAAGATCCGGATACGGTCGATCTGCGCAAGATCGTCACCCGCATGCGCGCAGTCACCGTTGGACCCGACATTTCGAATTTCCAACAGAGCTATGCGGCCTCAGCGGCAGCCCTCGACGAGGTTGATGCGGCCGACGAGGAAATCGACGCAAAGCCGAATACTCCGCCTGCCCCCTCGTCCGCGCCGCTCGAATCCTACCGGCGCGAACTGCTGCCGCAGACCCCACGGCTCGACCCCGCCGCGCCGCCGGCGACCGATCCCCGGCTGGACGCGCTCCGCCGCGAGATGCGCCGCGAGGAACCGGTCTTTCCGCGGCCGGCGCCTCCGGCCGATCAGCCCGCGGTCACCCGCCGGGAGCCTGGCCCGTCGCTGCGCGAAAGCATTCTGAAAAAGCCGCTGAGCAGCCTTTACAACAAGGATTGATGCTCCAAAGCCGTGAGCGGCTCGGTAACGTCGAGCACACGCTGCCGCTCCGTCGGAGCGAGCGGCAAGAGCGGCCGCGGCAGCTCTGATTGGGCCGACAAAACATGCTCGACCAGCGTATAGACCACACGGATGCTTCCGAATTCCTTGAACATCTTCCAAAGCGGCTCAAGCAGCCCATCGAGCCTGCGCGCCTCATTGCGGTCGCCTGCCATCGCAGCCTTGGTCAGGGCAAGGGCCGTGCGAGGCAGCAAGCCGCCGACGACGCTGTACCAGGCATCGGCGCCTGAGAGCAGCGCTTCGGCCCCGCCCCAATCGCCGCTATAGCCGATCGCAAGATCGGTCTTCCCGCGCAATGCCGCAAGTTCCCCCCGCACATCGCCGTCGGCCGGCAGAGGCATCTTCACCGCCCGGATCGCCTCGATGTCGGAAAGGCGCTGCAGAAGCTCACGGCTGAAGGTGAAGTGGGTGGTGCCAGGATTATTGTAGATGCAGAGCGGCAGCGGCGCCGCTTTGGTGACCGCGAGGAAGTGCTGGTAGGCTTCTTCCTGGGTCAGCGGCGTATAGGATACGGGCGCCAGCAGAAGCGCATCCGCGCCGGCCGCCTCGGCATTCCTGGCCAGATCCTGGGCGTGGTCCGTCCGGAGAGCCCCGACCCCGACGACGATGGGAACACGTCCTTTAACGCATTCGACCGCCGCCTTGACGGCACGCAGCCGCTCCTCGCGCGTGAGGTAGGCATAGATGCCGGTGCTGCCGAGAAGGCCGATGGAGGTGACGCCGGCGTCACACAGAGGCTCGAGAAGGCGGCAGAGGGCTTCCGTGACCACCCGGCCATTGATGTCGGCGGGCGTTAGCGGAAAGGCCGAAAGGCCATGAAACGGAGACACTGAAGACATGATACGATCCTGAAAAGCGGTCAGTGGGAGAACAGCAGGCGCGATCCGGCACCCGCAAAGAACACGGCGAGGCTTCCCTCGATCCAGCGGCGCGCCCGCGCATAGCCGCGCACCATCGGCGCCGTCGAGAACAGCAGCGCATAACCGGAAAATATCGCGATCCCGAGAAGCACGCAGCCGCCGAACGCGGTGACGGCCATCTCGGGCGAAGCGCCAGGCTTGAGGCCGAGCGACATGATCGCCACCCAGGCCAGAACCGCCTTCGGGTTTCCGAGATGCATCAGAATACCGCGGCGATACAGTGCTCCGAGTTGCGCGGCGGGCCGGACGACCACGCTTGCCGATCTATCCGGGGCAGCCGCCGAGCGAGCCGCCCTCCAGGCGAGCCAAAGGAGGTAAAGCCCACCTATGACCTTGAGGATGAGCAGAGCATGAGCATAGCGGACAAGGAGCGTCGAAATGCCCGTGACCGCGATCAGTCCCCAGCACGTGGACATCGTAATGACCCCGGCGGCAAGCGCCAAAGCCGGTCGCCGCCCTTGGCTCATCGCCACGTTCATGATCGCCATATTGCTGGGGCCGGGACTGCCGGCCGCGATGACATAGGCGATATAGACGACGAGGAGATCCTGCATTTCCATTTTCCGGAAGCATCCAATTCGCTTCCTTCTCCGCGCAAATTGGTCCATCTTGAAGCGCCATTTTCAAAAATATTCATGGACCACTTTACAATGCCCAAACGGCGCAGCACCATCGAAATCCCGTCGCTCAACGCGATCGACCGAACGGTCAATGTCGGCCGCCACCTGGCCCAAGCTCTGCGGAGCGCAATCTCGCGCGGCGAACTGAGGCCCGGTGAGCGCCTCCCTTCGACGCGTTCCCTCGCGGTTTCCTTGAAGATCGCCCGCGGCACCGTCGTCGACGTATTCGATCAGCTGACCGCTGAGGGCTATCTCGAAGCGAAGATCGGCGCCGGAACCCGGGTCGCCGCCGCTCTGACAGATACGACAACAACACCCCTGCCCGCACCGGCGATGCCGTCGGGAGCGGATGCCATCGACCTGCCTTCCCCGGCGGTGCGGCTCATCGCCATAGCCCGCGCGCTCACCCCTCACCCGCCCATTCCCTTTGCCATCGCCGTCCCTGCTGCCGGCATCGCGCCCGACGACAACTGGCGCCGCCTCGGCAATCGCGTACGCACGTCGAAACAGGCAGCTCCCGCGAGCTGTCAAGATCCGATGGGCCTGTTCGAGCTGCGGGTCGCCATTGCCGAACACGTCCGACGCGCGCGGGCCGTTCGCTGCGAGCCGGAACAGGTCATCATCACGTCGGGCACCCAGCAAGGCCTCTATATGGCGGGCCGGGTCCTGCTGTCGCGCGACGATCCGGTCTGGGCCGAGGACCCGGCCTATCCGGGGCTGACGGCGGTGCTCGACGATCTCGGCGTCAAGACGCACCGCATCCCGGTCGACGCACAGGGAATGAACGTCGAACGCGGCTTCGAACTCTGCCCGCAAGCGCGCGCCGCCTTCGTCACCCCCTCACATCAATATCCGGTCGGCATGCCGCTCAGCATGGCGCGGCGCAATGCCTTGATTGCCTGGGCCGATCGGAACCGCGCCTGGATCGTCGAGGACGATTATGACAGCGAGCTGCGTTATGCCGGACATCCGTTCCCCTCGATGCAGGGCTTGCGTCCCTCCCGCGTCGTCTATCTCGGCACCTTCAGCAAGGTGCTCTTTCCATCACTGCGCCTCGGCTACGTCATCGCACCTCCTCCGCTCGCAGAAGCCTTTGCGGGCGCCCGCGCCATTCTCGACCGGCACGCGCCGACCGCAGAACAGCACGTTCTGGCCGCCTACATGAGGGAGGGTTATTTCGAAGCGCATATCCGCCGCATTCGCGGCCTCTATGCCGAACGCCGCGCAGTCCTGCTCGCAACGCTCGAGCGGGCCTTGCCGGACGGCTGCCGCATTCAGCCGAGTGATCAGGGCATGCACATTCTTCTATGGCTGCCCGAGGGGACCGACGACGTAAAGCTCGCAGCCCGTGCCCTGTCGGCCGGCCTCGCGGTTCGCGCGATCTCCCCGATGTATGCCGCGCAGGCGGCGCCCCCCGGCCTGATGCTGGGCTTCGGCGGATTTCTGCCGGAGCACTTACAGGCGGCGGTTGGCAAACTCGTCAAATTGCTGGAGCTGCAGATCTTCGGAGTGGAAGTCCAACGCTGAGCCTAAGCCGTCAGCCGTTCCCAGCTGTCGTCCATCTGGTTGCGGAACCATGTCATTTGCCGCTTGGCATATTGCCGCGTCGCCGCAGCACCCTTCTCCAGCACCTCGTCACGGGTCATCCCGCCCTTCAGCATCGCCGCGATCTGCGAGACTCCGATCGCCTTCATCACAGGCGCCTCGGCCGGCAGGTCGAGCGCAAGCAGCGCCCTCACCTCGCCTTCCGCGCCTTGGTCCAGCATCTTTTCGAAACGCCCGTTGATGCGCTGATGCAGCACCGCTCGGTCCGGCAGCACGACGATCTTGCGAGCCTGGGCAGCGTCGATCACCACCGGTCCCGACCGGCCCTGGAAATCGGCGATCGACCGTCCCGTCGCCTTGAACACTTCAAGCGCCCGGACGATGCGCTGCCCGTCCTGGCGGTTGAAACTGGCCGCCATGGCGGGATCAGCCTCAGCGAGCTCGGCATGAAGCCCTTCCGGCCCCTCCTCCAGCAGCCGCGCCCGCAACTCCTCCCGTAACGCCTCCGGTATCTCGGGCATATCGGAGAGCCCACCGGTCAGCGCCTTGAAATAAAGCCCGGTACCGCCGACGAAGACCGGCAGCCGGCCGGCGGCCCTGAGCGCCGGCAGCAGCGCCGAGACATCGCGCAGCCAGGTGCCGGTGGAATAGCCGGCGCCTGCCGGAACATGGCCGTAGAGATGATGCGGCACACCCTGCATTTCCTCTTTCGACGGGCGCGCGGTCAGCACCCGCAGCGTGTCGTACACCTGCATGCTGTCGGCGTTGACGACCGCGCCGTCATGGCGCTTTGCCAGTTCGACGGCGAGCGCGGACTTGCCGCTGGCGGTCGGCCCGGTTATCAGGATCGCGTTCACTGTGCTCAGAAGGTTTTCCATCATGGCTCTCGTTGCCACGCTTGTTGCCAATCCGTCAAATCCCGTGCTGACACCCAAGATCGCCGAACGGGCGGCCGAAGCGGTGAACGCTTCCGGCCTCTACTGGCTGGCAGACGGCATCGCTTGCGACATCGCACTGCGTGACGGCACGGATGCGCCCGCGGCGGAGGCCGATATTCTTGCCGTCATATCAGGCGCGCCGATCGACCTCGTCATCCAGGAGCAGGAGAGCCGCCGCAAGAAACTGCTGATCGCCGACATGGATTCGACGATGATCGGCCAGGAATGCATCGACGAACTTGCCGCCGAAGTCGGCCTGAAGGAGAAGGTCGCCGCGATCACCGCCCGCGCCATGAACGGCGAGATCGCCTTCGAGCCCGCTTTGCGTGAGCGCGTCGCCCTCTTGAAGGGCCTGCCGATATCGGTGGTCGACGAAGTGATCGCCAAGCGCATTACGCTGACGCCGGGCGGGCCGGAACTGATCGCCACCATGAAATCGAAAGGCCATTACACCGCCCTCGTCTCCGGCGGCTTCACCGTCTTCACCAGCCGCATCGCCGCCACCCTCGGCTTCGACGAGAACCGCGCCAACATGCTGCTCGAAGACGGCGGCATCCTCTCCGGCTTCGTCGCCGAACCGATCCTCGGCAAGCAGGCGAAGGTCGATGCGCTGAACGAAATTTCGGCTCAGCTCGGCATTTCGCCTGACGATGCGATCGCCGTCGGCGACGGCGCCAACGACCTCGGCATGCTGCACGTCGCCGGTGCCGGCGTCGCCCTCCACGCCAAGCCCGCCGTCGCCGCCGAGGCCCAGATGCGCATCAACCACGGCGACCTGACGGCGCTGCTCTACATCCAGGGGTATCGGAAGACGGATTTTGTAACGGGTTGAATGTTTAACTCACCATCTCCGAACGGTTGCTAAACCAAACACGGTCACAATCCGACGCGTCGGCATAAAAATTGGCGCGACGCTTACCCCAATCTCCTCATCCCTGTGCTCGTCACAGGGATGCAGCGCGCCCAAGTCCTTGGGCGCGGGACACCCCTTGCCTTCAAGAGCCTCATTCACCGCGCAGACGCGCGATGGCTGGATTCCTGTGACAAGCACAGGAATGACGGAGGAGAGGTTGAGCGAGAACAGAAAATGCGGCGGCTGACCGCGCCTTTCGCCTACTCCATCGGCACCGCCACAAACCGCAGATCGCCATTCGCCGATGCGATCATCAGCTGGGCGTTGCGGCGGCCTTCCTGCTTCAGCGACTTCACCTTGGCGGCGACCGCGTCCGGCGACTTCATGAACTCCTGCGCCACTTCGACGATCACATCGCCGGGCTTCAGCCCTTTTTCGGCCGAGGCGGAGCCGGGCGTCACCTCGGTCACGACGACACCGTCGACGCTCTCGGCAATGCCGAAAGCCTTGCGCGTCTCGGCGCTCAAAAGCGACAGCGACAGGCCGAGCACGTTCTTCGGCGTTGATGCATCCGGTGACACCTGGCCCTGGTGTTGGTCCGGCGTGGGCGCGCCTGGTGTCGGCTGGGCCTGATCGCCGGAATCCGGCTCGTCCATATCGTTGTTCTCGCCGGGATCCGGGGTGATAACGCCGTCATCCTGCGAACCGTCCGGCGCCGCGTCGCCGGATGCTGCCGCCTGATCGCTGTCTTCGAGCCGGCCGAGCTTCACCTTCACGGTCTGCTCCTTGCCGTCGCGCAGCACCACCACGTCGACTTCCTTGCCGACCGAGCTTTCCGCCACGACGCGCGGCAGATCGCGCATTTCGCCGACGGTCTTGCCGTCGAATTTCAAAATAACGTCGCCCGCCTTGATCGAACCGTCGTCGACAGGCCCACCCTTGATGACGCCGGCGACCAGCGCGCCCTTGGCGGTGTCAAGCCCGAGGCTGTCGGCGATATCGTCGGTCACCGGCTGGATGCGCACGCCGAGCCAGCCGCGCCGCGTCTCACCATATTCGCGCAATTGGTCGACGACGCCGGAGGCAAGCTCGGAGGGTACCGAGAAGCCGATACCGATCGAGCCGCCGCTCGGCGAAATGATCGCCGTGTTGATACCGATCACCTCACCCTTCATGTTGAAGAGCGGCCCGCCGGAATTGCCCTTGTTGATCGCGGCATCCGTCTGGATGAAATTGTCGTAAGGGCCGGCATTGATGTTGCGGCCGCGCCCG
Source organism: Rhizobium sp. 268 (assembly GCF_036571585.1). NCBI lineage: Bacteria > Pseudomonadati > Pseudomonadota > Alphaproteobacteria > Hyphomicrobiales > Rhizobiaceae > Rhizobium > Rhizobium sp. 268. The sequence goes on from NZ_JAPPSO010000013.1 coordinate 188,163, forward strand.
GAAATGATGCCGACCGTCACCGAACCGCCGAAGCCGAACGGATTGCCGATCGCCATCACCCAGTCGCCGATGCGCATCGTGCTGGAATCGCCGAATTTCACCGATTTCAGCGGCGCCTTCGGCTCGACTTTCAGCACCGAAAGATCGGTCTTCGTATCCGTGCCGATCAGCTTTGCCTTGAGCTTCGAACCATTGGCGAAATTGATCTCGATATCGTCGGCGCCCTCGATTACATGGTTGTTGGTGACGATATAGCCGGCCGGATCGATGACGAAGCCGGAGCCGAGCGAGCTGACATTGTGGTTCGGGCCATTGTTGCCCTGCTTCTTGTCGAAGAAGTCGTTGAAGAACTCCTGGAACGGCGAGCCGTCGGGCGCACGCGGCGCCGGGCCGACGCCCTCATCGTCCTTGACGTTCTGCGAGGTCGAGATGTTGACCACGGCGTCAAGCAGTCCCTCGGCCAGATCGGCGACCGAAGCCGGACCGTTGTTCGGGGCTGCGGCCTGAATTTGCGGTGCCTGCTGCGGTGCAACCGTTGCGGGCGGCGTGGGTGCAGGAGCAGCCGTTTCCGGGGTAGCCGGAGCGGGTGTAACAACTCCGGGCGCCGTCGTCTGCGGCGCGGTTTGCGCATAGGCGACCCCGTTGATGCCAGCATGCGCAAGAATTGCAGCGCTGGCCATAAGCGCGAGCGTTCGTCTGAAGGGCGAGCGATTCGTGGGGGCCATCAAGCTTCCTCATAAGGGGTAAATGCGCACATTGAGCACCAGCATAAGGCGGAATGATGGAGGGCGAAATCACCTTTTCGCGAAATCCCCGTGCAATATGACGGGCCCTCGCAAAAGCCTGATTATCTCGACCTTTCCACGAAAAAAGGGCCGGCACCCGGGCCGGCCCTTTCAGGATTGTCAGGATGCGAATGGCATCCCTCGGTATCAGTTCGCCGGCTGGGCGGGTGCTGCCGGAGCAGCCGCGCCGGGAATTGCCGGAGCCGGGCTTGTCGGCGCTTTCAGGGTGCCGGCGGCGTTGTCGAAATAGCGGAAGAATTCCGTATTCGGCGACAACACCAGCGTCGTGTCCTGCGATGAAAGCGCTGAAGAGTAGGCGGCCATCGAGCGATAGAACTCGAAGAAAGCCGGATCCTTGCTGAAAGCGTCGGCGAAGACACGGTTGCGTTCCGCATCGCCCTGACCGCGCAGGATTTCCGCATCGCGCTGGGCGCCCGCGGTGAACTCGACGACCTGGCGATCGGCGACGGCCCGGCGGCGCTGACCTTCTTCATTGCCCTCCGCGCGGATGCGCTCGGCTTCGGCCAGGCGTTCCGAACGCATGGCGTTGTAGGTGTTGGGCGCAACCTCGGGAGAAAGGTCGGTGCGGCGAATGCGAACGTCGTCGATATGCAGACCGAGATTTTCGGCATCCGTGCGCAGGTCGTCTCGGATTTCCAGCATCATCGCGACACGCTCTTCCGAGAGCGCGGCATTGTAGTCGCGCAGGCCGTAGACGCGGCGAAGCGATGAATCGAGCTGCGCCCTCAGCCGCGCTTCCGCGGCCTCGCGGTCACCCGAGACCGTTTCGCGGAAGCGGCGAACATCCGAGATGTTATAGATCACGAAGGCATCGACGTCGAAAGTCTGGCCGTCCTGAACCTGAACGCGGATATTGTCGAGATCGAGCCTCAGCGCCTGCTTTTCCACAAGCTGGACGCGGTCGGCATCCATGAAGCCGAAGGGCAGCTTGAAATAGATGCCGGGTTCGGTCTTGACCGACTGGATCTGGCCGAAGCGGACGACGATCGCCTGCTCGCGGGCATTCACCACGAAAATCGACGAATAGAGGCCGACCAGCACGATGGCGAGGATGAGGAGAATGATGGGAAGTCTGTTCGATGTCATGGTTCAACCTCCCTGCTGCGCCGGCTTGCCGAGCTCATTGAGCGGCAGATAGGGCAGCACGCCCTGCTTCTCGTCGATGATGACCTTCTTCGAGTTCTTCAGCACCTGCTCCATCGTTTCGATGAACAGCCGTTTGCGGGTTACTTCGGGCGCCTTCGAATATTCGTCGTTGATCGCGGTGAAGCGCTGCGCCTCGCCTTCGGCCTCCTTAACGACACGGTTCTTGTAGGCGGCTGCATCTTCACGGATTCGTGCCGCATCGCCTCGCGCCTGACCGAGCTTCTGGTTCGTGTAGCGGTTGGCATCTTCGATCGTGCTGTCGCGGTCTCGGCCGGCACGCTGCACTTCTTCGAAGGCATCGGCGACTTCGCGCGGCGGCGCCACGTTCTGGATCGTCACACCGGTCACGGTCACGCCGGCGCCATACCGGTTCATCGTATCCTGCACGATATTGAGCACATCCACTTCGATCGGCTGGCGATTGCTGCGGAAGGCGTCCTGCGCCGGACGACGCCCGACGATTTCGCGCATGGCGCTGTCGGAAACCTGCTGCAGGGTCTCTGCCGGATTTTCGACGTTGAACAGATAGGCCTTCGGATCGCTGACCGTGTAGAAGACCGCGAACTGCACGTTGATGACGCTCTTGTCGCTCGACAGCATCAGCCCGTTCGAAGACGATGCAGAGGTCGCTCCGATATTCAGCTGTTGCACGGTCACCTTGACGGTCTCGACGGATTCCAGCGGCCAGAGATGGAAATGCAGGCCGGGCATCGAAATCTCGTCCTTCGGCTTGCCGAACCGCAGCTCGACGCCGCGTTCGTCCGGCTGCACCACGTAGACGCACTGGATCAGCCAGAAAATGGCGACGACCGCCGCGACGATCACCGCCACGCCGCCGTTGAAACCGCCGGGAACGATGTTGCGCAGCTGGTCCTGGCCGCGCCGGATGATATCTTCCAGATCGGGCGGTCCGCCCTTGCCGCTGCCACCGCCCCGCGGGCGGTTCGGCCCTTGGCCCCATGGTCCCTGATTATTACCGCCGCCGCCGCCCCAAGGGCCGCCGCCGCCATTCTGATTGCTCCAGGGCATCAAAACCTCGTTGTTCGTTAAGTCTTCCACGCATCCGGAACCGTGGGGGCTGACCGGCGGATGCGTTGGGACCGTTATAAGTATCGCCGCATCGGCTTTCAACGCAACGTGAGAAACTTGGTCAATTTAATTGGAAAATAGTTCATTTTCAGGCGTGTCGGCGCTCGTAGACGACGAAGCGCGTGGGGTGACTGTCCTTGTCGCCTGCCGGCACCGCTATAGACTCCCCTGCCCGCCAGATGTCGGGATCGATCGCGGGGAACGAGGCGTCTCCGTCGAGATCGGCTTCGACATGGGTGATGCACATCCGGTCGGCAAGGCCGATCGCCTGGGCATAGATCTGCCCGCCGCCGATGATGCAGATCTCGTCGATGCTCTTTTCGCGTGCCAGCCTTTCGGCCGCCGTCATCGCCTCCGTCAGCGAATGCGCCATGGAAACATCGGGATGGTCTATCGCCGCCTGCCTGGAGATGACGACGTTCGGCCGCCCCGACAGCGGCTTGCCGATTGAATCATATGTCTTGCGGCCCATCACGACAGGCTTGCCCAATGTCAGCGCCTTGAAGCGCTTGAGATCGCTCGACAGCCGCCAGGGCATGTCGCCGTCGCGCCCGATGATGCCGTTGCGGGCAACGGCGGCAATAATGGTCCTGCGGATATCGGCCATGGAATGTCTCGGATCAGACGGCGATCGGCGCCTTGATGCTGGCATCGGCCTCGTAGCCGATCAGCTCGAAATCGTCGAAGGTAAAGCTGAAGATGTCTTTCACATCGGGATTGATGCGCATGAAGGGAAGCGGCTTCGGCTGGCGCGCCAGCTGCAGCTTCGCCTGGTCGAAATGGTTGTGGTAGAGATGGGCGTCGCCCAGAGTGTGCACGAAATCGCCAGGCTTCAGCCCGGTGACCTCCGCCACCATCATCGTCAAAAGCGCATAGGAGGCGATGTTGAACGGCACGCCGAGGAAGATGTCGGCCGAGCGCTGATAGAGCTGGCAGGAGAGCTTGCCATCGGCCACGTAGAACTGGAACAGGCAATGGCAGGGCGGCAGCGCCATCTGGTCGACCTCGGCCGGATTCCAGGCAGAGACGATATGGCGGCGCGAATTCGGATTGTCGACGATGCCTTTGACGAGATTGGCGATCTGATCGATATGGCCGCCGTCCGGTGCCGGCCAGGAGCGCCACTGGGAGCCGTAGACCGGCCCGAGATCGCCGTTTTCGTCGGCCCACTCATCCCAGATCGAAACGCCGTTCTCCTTGAGATAGCCGATATTTGTCTCGCCCTTCAGGAACCATAAAAGCTCGTGGATGATCGAGCGCAGATGCAGCTTCTTTGTCGTCGTGACGGGAAAGCCTTCCTGCAGGTCGAAGCGCATCTGGTAGCCGAAGACCGAGCGCGTGCCGGTGCCGGTGCGGTCGCCCCGGTCGGAGCCCTTTTCCATCACATGGTTGAGGAGATCGAGATATTGCTTCATGGCGCGCTGATTCCGTTTGGCTTAATTTAGGCTCCCGGCAGAAGGAAACCAATCGCCGGCGGGCATTTTCCCAATGTTTCTGATGGGTCGCATAACGCTTTTATGACGTTGGCACCTTCCTTGGGCAGCGGAAACCCCTATACCACCCATGCTGGCTTTCGGCCGGCTATGGCGATAACCGAGCGGTGTAATAAACCTATTGGACCCGGGGGCGTTATAGCAACAACCCTTGCCATTTAGTCGATGACTCTTCGCTTCAAGCTCTGCTCTGCTCCTCGCCATCAACCTTGGGAGGGAGTTTCCCTCCCTGAAACGCCCCATTCCGATACCGCAGGGCGACCGTCAGCATCGTGAACGACCTCTAACGGGCATCGGCCTGTTACGGCGCGCGCGGGACTTGCCTGCCAGGTCGCCGGACCCTCGCGAACGCGCCGACGACAACGATGCGATCGTGCATTTATCAACGAAGAAGCAGTAACCGACATCAAAATCAACGCCTCCTCCTGCTAGGCCTATGGCATTCACGCATCTCAATTCGGCACCGAATGAAGCTCATGTATCGGAGTCTTATTCAACGAATAACGGTCGATTTTGAAGTATTGAGCCATTTTTCTGAGTCAGAATAAGGTAGCCGACGAACCTTCTTGTTCGAGCGCAAGCTATTGAAAATATTGCACCTTATCCGTCGATTGCTGAAGCGCTCGCGTTCGAGAATGCGGCAGCACTCGACCGGGTTCATTTCGGTCAGTTTGATGGTGATGGCCTCCTCTGCCTATCCAAGGTCCGATTGTACCTGTTCATCAGCAAGCCGCTTTGACCAAACGCAATGCGAAGGTCGACTCCAGATGCATCATGGCGAAGAAATAATCACAGGAGGCCAGTATGAGACCGCAATTCCATCTTCCTTTGTCGACCTATCCCGACGTGAGTTCCTTCACCATCGTTGACAACGCAATCGACCTCGCCCGCCAGATTGGCGCCGACCTCTTCGCGAGCATCCCGCAGGTACGGGTCCCGCCAATCCACCAGCCATTCCCCACCATGATCGATGTCGACCTCTGGCGCGGGCAAGCGGAGGGATACAGCCGGGACAGCGGTGCTTCGCTTCGAGGACATATTGCAGACGCAGCCTCGGAGAGCGGTGTCGACATACGCATTCATGGCTTCGACGCCAAGGAGCCGTTCATCTTCGAATGCTTCACGAAAATCGCCAGGAGCAATGACCTGTCGATAGTGGAGGCTTCGGAACTCTCTCGCCAGTTCTCGGAGACGCTGCTGTTCGAGAGCGGGCGTCCGTTGCTCCTTTTTCCCGCCACCAGCGTCTTTGGTCGCATCGATACCATTGCGATCGCCTGGGACGGCAGCGCGACCGCGGCGCGGGCAATCTGCTGCGCACGGATATTCGCCGAACAAGCAACGAAAATACAGGTCATCTCGGTGACCGACGACAAGCAGATCGACAAAGCGAACCGCTCCATCCTAATGTCCTCGTTAAAGCGCTCCGGGCTCGAGGTGGAGGACGTACCTGTTCAAGCCAAGGGGGAGTCTCCGGCTGCCGCGCTTCAGGCGGCAGCGCTCGAACGGAAGGCGGATCTTCTCGTGGCGGGCGGATTTGGCCACTCCAGGATTCGCGAATTCATCCTCGGCGGCGTTACTCGAGAACTTCTTTGCAAGGCCGAGATGCCGGTCCTTCTCGCTCATTAAAGGGCACGGAGGACGTTGAGGATCACCGCTACGTCGATGCCCTCCTGAAGAGGGGCGCGACCGACTGGCGGGAAATATCCGGCCCCCGCGAACCCACCGCGACGAGCGAGAGGCCGATGCCCGTATAGACGCTCTGCGACGTGATCCTCGGGACCAGGGCAGCAGCCGTCAGAGAAATGGCAGCGAGTACAGACAATCGCCTATGAGACCGTAACGAAGGCAACAGTCGGAACAACGGCCCCATCGCCCTTCCAGGATGCGAAGCCACCTCCTCCGGGTTAGCCCTGCCGAATGGATGGGTTAATGAGGTCTCGGTTTGGCGATCGTGTTGAGCGATCATCAATGCCGTCGTCTCCTGGTTCCTGATGACATCCTTCTCCGTTCCGAAGTCGCATCCGTCTTTGATCGCGATCAATAACGAGCCGCGATATAGGCATTGGACGCGAATTCCCGTCAATCTTGAGTTCACCAGTGGTATGCAGTCACATTCGTTGGGAGAAGAACGCGTACCACCCGCCGCATCCGTTCCGAATCCACCGTCAATCAGGCGACGTGCCTAGCCAGCGCGCAGCGCGACCAGAGCGAATGGAGCGCTTCGACCAGATGGGCGATATCGGCATCGGAATGCAGCGGCGTCGGCGTGATGCGCAGACGCTCGGTCTTCTTCGGCACGGTGGGATAGTTGATCGGCTGGACGTAGACGCCGCAGTTGTCGAGCAGCAGATCGGAGATCCACTTGCATTTGGCGGCATCGCCGACCAGCACCGGCACGATATGGCTTGGATTGGGCACATGCGGAATGCCGCTCTGATCGAGCAGCATCCGGAGCTTGCGCACCCGGTCCTGATGGCGGGCGCGCTCGAACTGGCTGACCTTCAGGTGCTGGATCGAGGCGACGGCGCCGGCGGCAAGCGCCGGCGGCAGCGCCGTGGTGAAGATGAAGCCGGAGGCGAAGGAACGGATGAAATCGCAAAGCGCCGAAGACGCGGCGATATAGCCGCCCATCACCCCGAAAGCCTTGCCGAGCGTGCCTTCGATGAGGGTCAGCCGGTCCATCAGCCCTTCGCGCTCGGCAATGCCGCCGCCGCGCGGGCCGTACATGCCGACCGCATGCACTTCGTCGAGATAGGTCATCGCGCCGTATTTGTCGGCGAGGTCGCAGATTTCCTTGATCGGGGCGATATCGCCGTCCATCGAATAGACGCTCTCGAAGGCGATCAGCTTCGGCGCCTTCGGATCGGCGGCCTTAAGCTTGGCTTCGAGATCGGCGACGTCATTGTGCTTCCAGATCACCTTGTCGCACTTGGCATGACGGATGCCCTCGATCATCGAGGCATGGTTCAGCGCGTCGGAGAAGATGACCAGGCCGGGGATCCTGGCGCCGAGCGTGCCGAGTGCTGCCCAGTTGGAGACATAGCCCGAGGTGAAGATCAGGGCTGATTCCTTGGCGTGCAGATCGGCAAGCTCACGCTCGAGCATGACGTGGTAGTGGTTGGTGCCAGAAATATTCCGGGTGCCTCCCGCACCCGCGCCACAGTGGTCGATGGCGTTTTTCATCGCCTCGATCACCTTCGGGTTCTGGCCCATGCCGAGATAGTCGTTGGAGCACCAGACCGTGACTTCCTTTTCGCCATCGGCGGTATGGCGCGTTGCGCGCGGAAAATTGCCGCGGTGACGCTCGAGATCGGCAAAAACGCGGTAACGGCCCTCGGCATGAAGCCCGTCCAACTCGTTTTTGAAAAACGCTTCGAAATCCATCATCTGCTCCTGATTTGCGCCATCGATACATCGACCCGTCGAAGCCGTATTTGACGTTGGTCAAAATACCTGCAATCGCTCCGCCAGCCGAATGCACGGGCACACCGTACGGGCCGAAACCTCTGTCCTCGCCCGAAATATCGCGCCGTTGTTGATCCGCATCAATTGTCGAATGGACACGTAACGTTAAGAACGGCGCATGAGCCCCCTTTCACCTTTGGCCGATGCTGCCGCCACGCTCGTCGCGCAACCCGCGAGATTTTTGGAACTCGCCGAGCGAGCGCTTCCCTACCTTCTGTGCCTTACAACGATCAGCTTCGCAGCAGGCCTGTATCTCAGCTTTTCTTCCGACGTCGATTATCAACAAGGCGAGACCGTCCGGATAATGTACGTGCATGTGCCTGCAGCCTGGATGGCAATGCTCTGCTACACGATGATGACGGCAAATGCGATCGGCTCCCTCGTCTGGAAGCACCCTTTGGCAGACGTTTCCGCACGGGTCGCGGCGCCACTTGGAGCAGCCTTCACATTCGTGGCCCTGGTGACTGGGGCCATCTGGGGCAAGCCCATGTGGGGGACCTGGTGGGTATGGGATGCCCGGCTGACATCCATGTTCATCCTGTTCATCATGTATCTCGGCACCCTGACAATCAACCAGTCGATCGATGAACCCATCCGCGCCGCCCGCGTCACGGCCGTGTTGATCATCGTCGGGTTCGTCAATATTCCCATCATCAAGTTTTCCGTGGACTGGTGGAACACGCTTCACCAGCCCGCCAGCGTGTTGAGACTGGGTGGAACCACGTTGGATGTCGAATTCCTGTGTCCGCTCCTGGTCATGAGTTTTGCCTTCGGCACACTGTTTGCGACCCTCTATGTCGCGTCGATCAGAAACGAGATCTGGCGAAGGAAGCTGATCTCCTACCAGAGGCTCGCGGCAAGGGCCGCAGTTCACAGGGAACACCAGGATGGACCATGAATATTATGTGACCGCAGCCTATGCGTTGACGTTTTCAGTCATGACGATAGTGGCGCTGAAGGTGCTGTTTGCGGGGCGAGGCTATCGCCGACAGTTCGCCGCCATCTCAGCCGTCCGTCGACGGCAGCGTCGCGAAGGCGAATGAGATGCGGCGCTACGCGCTCGCCGGCGTCCCTCTCTTCGTCTTCCTTGGACTGGCCTTGGCCGTTGGAAACACGCTGTACCGGGAAGCGTCGGACGGATATTCGCCGGCGGCGCTTCCTTCGGCGCTGATCGGACTTCGGCATCCGTCCGTCAATCTTCCTCCGCTCGCCGGCCTCGGGCAGCCGGGCCTCACCGACACCGGTCTGGCAGGAAGTGTGGTCGTCGTGAATATATTCGCCTCCTGGTGCATTCCCTGCCGACAGGAACATCCGACCTTGATGAAGCTTGCCCAAGACAGGCAGGTCAGGCTTGTAGGCATCAACTACAAGGACGACCCGCAGCAATCATTGGCCTTCCTTCGTGACAATGGAAATCCGTTCGCGGCGGTTGGGACCGATCCTGATGGACGGAACTCCATAGACTGGGGCGTCTACGGCGTTCCCGAAACCTTCGTGATCGACCCGTCCGGCCGGATCGTCGCCAAGCACGTGGGTCCACTCGACGAGAGCAGTCTCGCAAACGAGATTGCGCTGGCCATCGCCGGCGCCGTGGCCTCAAAATGAGATTGGTTCCGCGACAGTCGTTCGAAGTGTTTGACGCCGGTCAAAGAGACGAGCTGCGGCTTCCCCTAAGATCCTCTGGCGAGTCGGGGGTGTCCCGTGTCAAGCGAGGAACTTGGCAGAGGCTTGCCCGGCACGAGGGCGCGACGCCGGGCAAGCCTCCTCGCTGATAGGAGGCCAGTCGGCTGCTTCTGCAAGCCAGAAAGATGTTCTTCGCCGATTACTCACGCTCCGGCATTGCGTAGCGCTTGCCTTTGAACCGGCCCCGCACTGCCTCATCAACTATCAACCTCTCGGCGACACCGAACAGCTAACCACCGTGAGCTGTCGCTGTGGGCGCACGCCTCTGTTGTCGCGAGCGGCAGGAGCAATTCATGTGGTCGTGGCACGTCAGTTTGAGGACGAGATGCACGAACCGCGGAAAATTAAGCCACGGTGACCGGCGGCCGGAAACCTTAGGTGCCGGTACGGCAATCGATAAGATTTGCGGACAATGCGCTGGCGTTGCAAAGTGGTTCTTCGATACTCGCAGGTCCGCCGGACTCGATCCCTAACTTAGATCAGTGTTGGGGAGCGGGGTCACTCGCAACCGATCTCGGTAGCCACCGGCCCCGAGGCTTTCCACCAGGATCCGGATTGCTTTGCGCTTAAGTTCCGATTCCACCTGCCCATCCAGCGTCACCTGTCCGTCCTTGACGGACACCTGGACCTTCTGCGGCGTCAGCCCCAGATCGGATCGCAGACGCGTGCGAACGGCCATCCGGACGGATTCGTCTTCTCGCGGGAGCGCGGTCGTCGGCGCATCCAGGATGATGCCCAGAATGTCCCTGCGACTAACAATTCCCACCAGACGCCCGTCCTCGACGATCGGCAACCGCTTGATCCGGTGTGCCTGGAGACTTTCTGCAATGTCGGAAACCTCGCTGTCAGGAGTCGCCACAATAACGTCCGGGGACATGACATCGGCGACCGACCAGCCATTCGTGCAAATGTAGCGCTCGAGGTCGATCTCAGAAATGATCTCGCCGGCCCGAGACGACCGAGTGGTGGCGCGGATTTCCCTCCGCAATAACAGGTCGCCTTCCGTGAGCATGCCGCAGACGCGGCCATCGTCATCGACGACTGGAAGTCCGCTGACATTGGCCTGCATCATGACGGAAACCGCGTGGCGCACGCTGACCGTGGGGCGGATCGAAACCACGCTGGTGGTCATTATGTCTTTTGCCTGCATGGCGCTGCCTCGCATCGGAGTGTATTCCGATGAAGATAACGTCAGGTCGAGGCTTCCGCGTTGATCTCCGTCAAACAGCACGGTCTCATTCGAGAAGCCGGGCGAGTCTATCATCCTCATCCGCGGTCAATTTACTTCCTGTCGGCTTGCCTGACCGCCTGCGGGCAAAGACCAGCAGTGAC
>NZ_JAPPSO010000014.1:0-177034 GCF_036571585.1 Rhizobium sp. 268
CCAACGATACCCTGGACGGCGGCGCCGGCAATGACCAGCTGTTCGGCGGCGCCGGCACCGACATCCTCATCGGCGGCGCAGGTAATGATGTGCTCCAGGGCGGCGACGGCAACGACAGCCTCACCGGCGGCGCGGGGGCAGATCAATTGGATGGCGGCACGGGCAACGATACAGCAGCCTATACCGGCCAGGTCACCCTTAATCTGAAGACCGGCGTCCATACAGGCGATGCGGCCGGCGACACCTTCAGCGGCATCGAGATGCTCAGCGGCTCGTCCGCCAACGACACTTTCGTCGGCAACGGCACTACCATCACCTTCAACGGCGGCGCCGGCACCGACATCGTCGATTATTCCACCTCGGCTGCGGCCGTCAACGTAACCCTTGGGGCCGCCGGGGTGACGACGGTTGCAACGGGCGGCGACGCTGAAGGCAACAGCCTCGTCAACATCGAGCGAGTCGTAGGATCGTCCTTCGCCGACACCTTGGGCTCTTCCACGTCTGGACACACCCTCGTCGGCGGAGCGGGAGACGATATCTATCTCGTCGACAACCAGGGCGTCACCATCGTCGAGGCCGCTGGCGAAGGTACGGACGAGATCCGTACCACGCTGACAACCTTTTCAATGGCGAACTACACCAATGTCGAGCGGGTGACCTTCACCGGCACCGGGGCAGTGAACCTGACCGGCGGCGCCGGCGATGACATCCTCATCGGAGGCGCGGCCAATGATATCCTGGACGGCGCCGGCGGGAACGATACCCTGATCGGCAGCGGGGGCGCCGACCAGCTGATCGGCGGCACAGGGACGGATACCGCCAGCTATGCCAATGCGGCGGCTGCGATCACGCTTAATCTGAAGACCGGGGTCCACACCGGCGACGCCGCCGGCGACACCTTCACCGGCATCGAAGCATTCGAGGGCTCGAGCTTCGACGACACCTTCTTCAGCTCAGCTTCGGCAGATAATCTGAATGGCGCAGCAGGCACTGATACGATTGACTATTCGCTCTCCAGTGCTGCGGTAAACGTCGATCTGACGACCAACATCGTTAGCGGTGGCGATGCGGCGGGGGACGTTCTCGCCAATTTCGAGCGGGTCATTGGCTCTTCCTTCGCCGACACCCTGGGCTCGTCGACATCAGGACACAGCCTCGTCGGAGGAACCGGAGATGATATCTATCTCGTCGGCAACCAAGGCGTGACGATTACGGAGGCTGCTGGAGAGGGTACGGACGAGATCCGCACTACGCTGGCAACCTATTCGATGGCGGCTTTCGCCAATGTCGAGCGGCTGACCTTTACCGGCACCGGCAACGCGACCCTGACCGGTAATAGCGGCAATAACGTCATAACCGGTGGAACCGGCAATGATACGCTGAATGGCGGCGCCGGAGCCGATCAACTGATCGGCGGTGCGGGCACGGATACCGCCAGCTATGCCAATGCGGCGGCCGCAATCACTATCAATCTGAAGACTGGCGTCCACATTGGCGACGCCGCCGGAGACACCTTCAGCAGCATTGAGACGTTCGTCGGCTCTTCCTCCAAGGACACCTTCGTTGGCAACGGCACAGCCGTCACCTTCAACGGCGGTGTCGGCACCGACACCGTCAGCTATTCCTCTTCGGCTGCAGCGGTCAGCGTGATCCTTGGGGCTAGCGGAGTGACGGCCATCGCATCGGGCGGCGACGCGGAGGGCAACAGGCTCGTCAGCATCGAGCAGGTCATCGGTTCGGCCTTCGCAGACACGCTCGGCTCGACCGCCACGACCACCCAGACGCTGCAGGGCGGCGGCGGCAACGATACCTATGTTGTCAGCTCCCAGAACATCGTCATCACCGAATCGGCAGGCGGAGGCGACGACGAGATCCGCACCACTGCGACCTCCTACTCGATGGCGGCCTACGCCAATATCGAGCATCTCACCTTCACCGGCGCCGGCAACGCGACCCTGACCGGCAATGCCGGCGACAACGTCATAACAGGTGGAATAGGCAACGATACGCTGATCGGAGGTGCCGGAGCCGACCAGTTGATCGGCGGTGCGGGCGCGGATACCGCCAGCTATGCCAATGCGGCGGCGGCAATCACTCTCGATTTGAAGACCGGGGTCCATACAGGCGACGCCGCCGGCGACAGCTTCGACAGCATTGAAGCTTTCGTAGGGTCGAACTTCAACGACACCTTCTTCAGCTCAGCTTCGGCGGACAATCTGAATGGCGGAGCGGGCACTCTGGATACGATCGATTATTCGCTCTCCAGCGATGCGGTAGATATCAACCTGACAACCAAGGTCGTCAGCGGTGGCTACGCGTCAGGTGACGTTCTGGCCAATTTCGAGCGGGTCGTTGGCTCCTCCTTCGCCGACACCCTGGCCTCTTCCACTTCGGGACACGCCCTCGTCGGAGCCGCGGGAGACGATATCTATCTCATCGACGCTCAGGGTGTGACGATCACGGAGGCTGCAGGAGAGGGGACGGACGAGATCCGCACCACACTGACAAGCTATTTGATGGCGAACGATGCCAACGTCGAGCGGCTGACTTTCACCGGCACCGGCAATGCAACACTGACCGGCAACACCGGCGACAACATCATCACCGGTGGAACCGGCAATGATACGCTGAATGGCGGCGGCGGAGCAGACCAGCTTCATGGGGGCAGCGGCGATGATACGCTCTTTAGCGGCACTGGCGATTTCCACCTCTATGGCGACGACGGCAGCGATACCTTGAACCTGATATTGGGCCAAGGTTTTGCAGATGGCGGCAACGACGGCGACAGCTACCATGTGAACATGGCTCTTGCTGCGACGATCAAGGACACTGGTGTCGAAGGAAGTGACGCGGTGTATCTGGACAGGGTTCTATCCTTGGCGGATTTGGATAACCTGAGAGTGGGGGATGATCTCGTTCTTCAATCTCATGCCGACGCGACGCCCGGCACAGGCTATGAAAACGCCACGGTGATACTGCAAGACTGGTACGCCGGAGCAAACAGCATCGAGTTCTTCTACCTTGCGGATGGCACGCAGGTTTCGGGAACTCTGTTCAGCTAAGTTTGGCCTGAGGCAACGCAGCCGCAGGAACAGCGGTTGCGTTGCACTCAAAGTAAACTTGAGGAGACATGAGGCGCCGTCATGCCGCTCAACAGGCTGGTGATCTACGCCGGGAACGTCGAGGAAACGGCGCGGTTTTATGAGAAGCACTTCGGATTTAAGGCGACCAGCTTGCCCGGCGATCGCATCGTTGAACTCGTCGCTCAGGACGGCGGCGCCAATATAATGCTTCATCAGGCCGCCAAAGGGCAGCGGGGCGGCCAATCCATCGTCAAGCTTGTATTCGACGTGGACGCCAACCCCGCTCTCTGTCCTCCTCGGCTTTGGGCCGAGGATCCATGCCATTACTGCTGGTGGATGTGGTGTGGATGCTCGGCTTAAGGCCGAGCATAACGGAGGTGGGGCGAGGGAAGGGAGTTCTTTGCGGCGTAGACCACCAGGTCAGCAATCGCATTCGTCGAATTCACACCGCTGTTATCTCTTTGTCTCTATTCCGATATTTCAATGCCGACTTGTCTTCGGCTTTTCGCCGTGCGACAAGGTGATATATCAGATCGGCAGCGGATTTTCAGCATGCAGACCTCACAGAGCCATCTTGCCTATCTTGCGCTGGAACACCTGATCGTCACACTGGCGCTGAAGCCCGGGGCGCTCGTCACCGAAAAACAGCTGATCGATATGGCGGGCCATGGGCGGACGCCGGTGCGGGAGGCCATTCAGAAGCTCGCCTGGCAGGGGCTGATCTTGGTAAAGCCGCGCGTCGGGCTGCAGATTGCCGAGATCGCGCCGGAGGATCATGGCAATGTCATGCAGGTGCGCCGTGAACTGGAGCCGATCGCGGCAAGCCTCGTTGCCGAGCATGCCACGGACGAACAGCGCGGGCGCCTCGGCGACTGCGCCCGGGCCATGGACAAATGCGCCGCCACGGGCGATCTCGCCGGCTTCTTTGCCGCCGACAAGACCTTCGACGAAATCCTCGAAGAGGTCTGCCCGAATGGTTTTATCACCGCGGCGCTCGGCCCGGTGCAGACGCATTCGCGTCGCCTCTGGTACTCCACCGCAAACCCGGAGCGAATGGATCGCGCCATCGCATTGCATGTCGCTGTCATCCAGGCCATCCACCGAGGCAAGCCGGATGCGGCGCGCGCCGCGATGGCGATGCTGATCGACTATCTCGCCCAGACATAAAAACGGCCCCGTTTCCGGAGCCGTTGTCAGGTCTGATTGTCGGAAAAACCTCAGCCGACGAAAGCGCGCTCGATGACGAATTCGGCGGGCTTGCTGTTGGCGCCTTCGTTGAGGCCGGCCTTTTCGAGCAGTTCCTTGGTGTCCTTCAGCATGGCCGAGGAGCCGCAGATCATGCCGCGGTCGATCGCCGGGTCGAGCGGCGGTACGCCGAGATCGGTAAACAGCTTGCCCGACGAGATCAGGTCGGTGATGCGGCCGCGATATTCGAAATCCTCGCGCGTGACGGTCGCATAATGGCGCAGCTTGTCGCCGACCACTTCCTTCAGCAGCTCGTCATTCTGGATCTCGTTGACGAGGTCGAAGCCGTATTGCAGCTCGGCGACATCGCGGGTGGTATGGGTGAGGATGACTTCCTCGAACTTCTCATAGGTCTCGGGATCGCGGATCAGGCTGGCGAAAGGCGCAACGCCCGTTCCCGTCGAGAACATGTAGAGACGACGGCCTGGTGTCAGCGCATCGAGCACCAGCGTGCCGGTCGGCTTCTTGCGCATCAGCACCTGATCGCCCGGCTTGATCGCCTGCAGATGCGAGGTCAGCGGGCCATCCGGCACCTTGATCGAGAAGAATTCAAGCTCTTCGGCCCAGGCGGGGCTGGCGATCGAATAGGCGCGGAAGACCGGTTTGCCCTCGACCATCAGGCCGATCATCGCGAATTCGCCGGAACGGAAACGGAAGCCCTGCGGCCGGGTCATCGTGAAGCGGAAGAGCCGGTCCGTATAGTGCGTGACATCGAGCACCGTCTCGGCATAGACGCCGGCGGGGATGGACAAGGCGAAGTCTTCGGTCTTTGCAGGCGCGTTCATTTCGGTAGCGGATCCCGTTTCGTCGGATGAACAGTCGGATGCGAGCGAGATATTACAAATCGGGCCGGAATTAAAGGCATTCCATTCCACGCGACGCTTCTAAAGGGAAATATGCATGTCATCGTCAGGATTCAATGGCTGGCGGGGAATGTCGTATTTCCCGCTGGCGAAGCCCGGCAAAGGATGCATATTAGAGCAGCACGCCGGAAACGGATGCCGGTTTTCGGCAAAAATGGTGCGACAACAAAGACCTACGGCGTCGAACCCGATTCAGCAACAGGGTTCGGCGATGGTGGCGAAAAAAAGATGCTTGCCGGGGCGAGCGCGATAGGGCGGTCGGGGGAATATGAAGATTTTCAACTACAAGCGTGTTCCTTATGCGGAGATGCGCGCCTTTTCCGTCCATATCCTGACGGCATCCGGCTCCTTCCTTGCCTTTCTCGGCGTCGTTGCCGCCGCCGAACACCGCTTCATCGACATGTTCTGGTGGCTGGGCCTCGCCCTTCTGGTTGACGGCATAGACGGGCCGATCGCCCGCAAGGTGCGCGTCAAGGAAGTGCTGCCGAACTGGTCGGGAGATACGCTCGACAATATCATCGACTACGTCACCTATGTGCTTCTGCCGGCCTTCGCGCTTTATCAGAGCGGCATGATCGGCGAGCCCTGGTCCTTCGTCGCCGCCGGCATGATCGTCGTCTCCAGCGCCATCTACTATGCCGATATGGGCATGAAGACGGACGAGTATTTCTTCTCCGGCTTCCCTGTCGTCTGGAACATGATCGTCTTCACGCTGTTCGTCATCGATGCGAGCGCCACGACGGCGCTCACTGTTGTCATCGTCTCGGTGGTGCTGACCTTCCTGCCGATCAATTTCCTCCACCCGGTCCGGGTCAAAAGGCTGCGCCCGCTCAACCTCGGCGTCTTTTTCCTGTGGTCGGCGCTGGGGATTTTTTCGCTGCTGATGCATTTCGACACGCCCGAATGGGCGCTCATTCTCTTTATCGTGACCGGGGTCTATCTTTACGTCATCGGCGCGGTGCTGCAATTCTTCCCCGCCCTCGGACGAAAAGCTTAGGACAAGCCAGATGACGAAAACGCAGGCGATTTCATTTTCGAGAACGGGCGGGCCGGAGGTCTTCGATTACGTCGAGCTCGATCTGCCGCCGCCCGCAGCCGGCGAGGTGCAGATCCGCCAGGCGGCGGTCGGCCTCAATTTCATCGATGTCTATTTCCGCAACGGCACCTATAAGGCGCCGCATTTGCCCTTTGTCACCGGCAAGGAGGGCGCCGGCACGGTGACGGCAGTCGGCCCCGGCGTTACCGATTTCAATATCGGCGACCGCGTCGCCTATGCCGGCGCCGACGGCGCCTATAGCGCCGAACGCAATATCGAGACGCGGCATCTGGTGCTTGTGCCTGACGGCATAGAACTCGAAACGGCAGCGGCGATGATGCTGAAGGGCATGACCGCCGAATATCTCTTGAACCGCACCTTCAAGGTCGGCCCGCAGACGGTCCTACTGTTCCACGCCGCTGCCGGCGGCGTCGGCCTAATCGCCGGCCAATGGGCAAAGGCGCTCGGCGCCACCGTCATCGGCACGGCGGGCTCCGAAGACAAGATCGAGCTGGCGCTCGCCCATGGCTACGACCATGTGATCAACTACAAGAGCGAAGACTTCGTCGCCCGCGTGCGCGAAATCACCGGGGGCAAGGGCGTCGATGTCGTCTACGATTCGATCGGCCGCGATACTTTTCCACAGTCGCTCGACTGCCTGAAGCCGCGCGGCCTTTTTGCCTCTTTCGGCCAATCCTCCGGGCCGATCGAGAACTTTACCCTGGCGATGCTGGCGCAGAAGGGCTCGCTGTTTGCGACGCGGCCGACGCTCTTCACCTACATCGCCGCCCGCCAGGAGCTGACCGACAGCGCCAAGGCGCTATTTGATGTTGTGCAAAGCAACAAAGTGCGTATCAATATCAATCAAACCTATCCCTTGCGTGAAGTTGGGCAGGCTCACGCGGATCTGGAAACAAGAAAAACAACAGGAACGACGCTGCTGATTCCATGAGATCCGAACGGACCGATCGGCAGAAGAAATGAGGGGAACGTGTCGCCATTGAATGTGCCGGAACCCGGTGCGTTGTTATCCGTCCAGAAGCTGACGAAGTTTTTCGGTGGCTTTGCCGCCTGCAATGAAATCGATCTCGATATCGCGCCGGGCGAAATTCACGCGCTTCTCGGCGAAAATGGCGCAGGCAAATCCACCCTGGTGAAGATGCTGTTCGGCGTGCTGGAGCCGACGCACGGGCATATCCTCTGGCAGGGCAAGCCGGTGTCGGTCGCCTCGCCGGGCGAGGCCCGCAAGCTCGGCATCGGCATGGTCTTCCAGCATTTTTCGCTGTTCGAGGCGCTGACCGTCGCCGAAAACATCGCGCTGTCGCTCGACGACTCCATCCCGATCGGCAAGATCGCCGAGCAGGCGAGGGCGCTGTCTCAAGCTTACGGCCTGCCGCTCGATCCGCATGCCCATGTCGCCGATCTCTCCGTCGGCGAGCGCCAGCGCATCGAGATCGTCCGCGCGCTGCTGCAGAACCCGAAGCTGATCATTCTCGACGAGCCGACCTCGGTGCTGACGCCGCAGGAGGCCGACCGGCTGTTCGAAACGCTGTTCAAGCTGCGCGCCGAGGGCCGCTCGGTTCTCTATATCAGCCACCGCCTGGAAGAGGTGCAGCGCATCTGCGATCGCGCCACGGTGCTGCGCCATGGCAGCGTCACCGGCGCCTGCGATCCGAAGCAGGAAACGCCGGCCTCGCTTGCCCGCATGATGGTCGGCAGCGAGGTGGCGAGCGTCACCCATCCCGAGCGGAGCGACAAGGGTGAGGTGCAGCTTGCCGTTGCCAACCTTTCGGTCGCACCCCGCACGCCTTTCGCCATGCCGCTGCGCGACGTCTCGATGGCGGTGCGCGCTGGCGAAATCCTCGCCATCGCCGGCGTCGCCGGCAACGGCCAGAGCGAGCTTTTCGATGCCCTCTCCGGCGAATATCCGGTCGCGTCGGCAGAAGCGATCGTCATTCGCAAGAAGCCTGTGGGCACGGAGGGCATCACCGCCCGCCGCCTGCTCGGCGCCGGTTTCGTGCCGGAGGAGCGGCACGGCCATGCCGCCGTCTCCGCCATGAAACTGTCTGACAATCTGGTGCTCGCCCGCAGCCAGTCGGACCGCAAGGCCTTTCTCGGCCTGCTCGGCATCATCCGCCATGGCGCGGTGAAATCTGCCGCACGGCGGATTTCCGAGGCGATGGATGTGCGCAAGAGCGGCGACGACCCGGCCGCAGGCTCGCTCTCCGGCGGCAATCTGCAGAAATTCATCGTCGGCCGCGAACTCGACCGCCAGCCGGCCGTGCTCGTCGTCAACCAGCCGACCTGGGGTGTCGATGCCGGGGCTGCAAGCCGCATCCGCCAGGCTCTGGTCGATCTGGCAAAGGCCGGCTCCGCCGTCGTCGTCATCAGCCAGGATCTCGACGAGATCTTCGAAGTGGCGACCGATATTGCCGTCATCTCCGAGGGACGCCTTTCCAGCCCGTTCCCGGCTGGCGAACTGACACGCGAAAAGATCGGACTGCTGATGGGCGGCCTGCACCAGAGCGGTGGTGCCCCAGAGGCGCCGCATGCGCATTGAAGAGGCAGCCCATGCGCATTGAACTCGAAAAACGCCCCGACGTCTCGAAGCTCTATACCTTCGTCTCGCCGCTGCTGGCCCTTGTGCTGACACTGGTGTTCGGCGCCATCATGTTTGCCATGCTCGGCAAGGACCCTGTGGAGGCGCTGGACGCCTTCTTCGTCGAGCCGCTGCTCGAGGTCTGGTCTCTGCACGAACTGGCGATCAAGGCGGCACCGTTGATCCTGATCGCTGTCGGCCTGGCGGTCTGCTACCGCTCGAACAACTGGAATATCGGCGCCGAAGGCCAGTTCACCATCGGCGCCATCACCGGCTCCTATCTGCCGATCGTCTTCTACGACTGGCACTCGCCGCTTGTCCTGCCGCTGATGCTCATCCTGGGAGCGCTCGGCGGTGCGCTTTTCGCCGCCATTCCGGCGCTGTTGAAGGCGCATTTCAACACCAACGAAATCCTGACGTCGCTGATGCTGGTCTATATCGCCCAGCTCTTCCTCGACTGGCTGATCCGTGGCGCCTGGCGCGATCCGAAGGGCTTCAACTTTCCGGTCTCGCGCGATTTCGCGCCTGAGGCGGTGCTGCCGGCGATCTGGGAAGAGTCGGGCCGGGCCCATTGGGCCTTCATCTTCGCCCTCATTGCGGCCGTCGGCGTCTGGTTCATGCTGCGCTACACGCTGAAAGGCTTCGAGATCGTCGTGCTCGGCCAGTCGGAACGGGCAGGGCGCTTTGCCGGTTTCTCGTCGAAGAAAATGATCTGGTTCAGCTTCCTCTTCTCCGGCGCCCTTGCCGGCCTCGCCGGGATAGCCGAGGTCTCCGGCTCGATCGGCCACCTGCAGCCGGCGATCTCGCCGGGCTACGGCTTCACCGCCATTATTGTCGCCTTCTTGGGACGCCTCAATCCGCTCGGCATCATCGCATCGGGCCTGGTGCTGGCATTGACCTATCTCGGCGGCGAGGCCGCACAGCTGTCGCTCGGCGTTTCCGACAAGGTCACCCGCGTCTTCCAGGGGCTGCTGCTCTTCTTCGTGCTCTCCTGCGATACGCTGATCTATTACAAAATCCGCATCGTCTGGTCGCGGGTCAGGGGCGCGGCATGAGCATCTTCGAAGCAATTCTGCTGACCGTCATCACCGCCTCGACGCCGCTCGTCATCGCAGCGCTGGGCGAACTCGTCACCGAGCGCTCCGGCGTGCTCAATCTCGGCGTCGAAGGCATGATGATCATGGGCGCGGTCGCCGCATTTGCCGGAGCGCAAATGTCGGGCTCGCCCTATGTCGGCATGGTCTGCGGCATTGCCGCAGGCGCGCTTTTCTCGCTTCTCTTCGCTTTCCTGACGCTGACGCTGGTGGCAAACCAGGTGGCAACGGGTCTGGCGCTTACCCTTCTCGGCCTCGGCGTGTCGGGCATGCTCGGCGAAGCCTATGTCAGCATGCCCGGCATTCGTCTGGGTGAGATCGTTATTCCGCTCCTCTCCGGCATCCCGGTCATCGGCCATGTTCTCTTCCGGCAAGATCTGATCTTCTACCTGTCGATTGCGCTTGTGGTCGGCGTCAGCTGGTTCCTGTTCCGCAGCCGGGCCGGGCTGAAGCTGAGGGCGATCGGCGACAGTCACGCTTCGGCCCATGCGCTCGGCATTCAGGTTATCCGCACGCGCTATCTGGCGGTGATGTTCGGCGGCGCCTGCGCCGGTCTTGCCGGCGCCCAGCTGTCGCTCGTCTATACCCCGCAATGGGCGGAGAACATGTCGGCCGGACGCGGCTGGATCACGCTGGCGCTGGTGGTCTTTGCCTCCTGGCGGCCGTGGCGGGTCTTTGCCGGCGGTTATCTCTTCGGCGCGGTCACCATCCTGCAACTGCACGCGCAGGCCTTCGGTCTCGGCATTCCCTCACAGTTCCTCTCGATGCTGCCCTATGCCGCGACTATTGTGGTTCTCATCATCATTTCTCATAATCGGCGCACGACGTTGATCAATACGCCCGCCTCGCTCGGAAAAGCCTTCGTGCCGGAGCGATAAGGCAAAGACAAAGACGGGTTTCCGCAAATAACTTCAAACCAACAGGGGTTACCATGAAGAAATACGCATTCGCACTCGCCGCCTCGGCTGCCGCCGTGATCGGCATCTCGTCGGCCGCTCAGGCTGCTGATAAGACGAAGGTCTGCTTCGTCTATGTCGGTTCGCACACCGATGGCGGTTATTCGCAGGCGCATGATCTCGGCCGCCAGCAGGTCCAGGCCGAATTCGGCGACAAGATCGACACGCCTTACCTCGAAAACGTGCCGGAAGGCCCGGATGCCGAGCGCGCCATCGAGCGTCTTGCCCGTTCCGGCTGCAAGCTGATCTTCACGACGTCCTTCGGCTTCATGGATGCGACGGTCAAGGTTGCCGCCAAGTTCCCCGACGTCAAGTTCGAGCACGGCACCGGGTACAAATCCGGCCCCAATCTCGCCACCTACAATTCGCGCTTCTATGAAGGCCGCTATATCCTCGGCCAGATCGCCGCTAAGACCTCGAAGAATCACGCCGCCGCCTACATCGCCTCCTTCCCGATTCCGGAAGTGGTGATGGGCATCAACTCCTTCGAGCAGGGCGCCAAGTCGGTCGATCCGAGCTTCAAGCTGAAGGTCATCTGGGTCAACACCTGGTTCGACCCCGGCAAGGAAGCCGATGCCGCCAAGGCGATGGTCGACCAGGGCGTCGACGTGCTGACCCAGCACACGGATACGACCGCGCCGATGCAGGTTGCCGAAGAACGCGGCATCCACGCCTTCGGTCAGGCATCCGACATGATCGCGGCAGGCCCCAAGGCGCAGCTGACGGCGATCGTCGATACCTGGGGCACCTACTACTCCAAGCGCGTCCACGCGCTTCTGGACGGCACCTGGAAGTCCGAGCAGAGCTGGGACGGCCTGAAGGACGGAATCCTGAAGATGGCGCCCTATACCAACATGCCTGACGATGTGAAGAAGATGGCCGAGGAAACCGAAGCCAAGATCAAGTCGGGTGAGCTGCATCCCTTCACCGGCCCGATCAACAAGCAGGACGGCACGCCCTGGCTGAAGGCCGGCGAGAAGGCCGATGACGGCACGCTGCTCGGCATGAATTTCTATGTCGAAGGCGTCGACGACAAGCTACCGGCGCAATAAGCAGTCTTCAATTCGCACGTGCGAAGGGCGCCCCTTGTGGGCGCTCTTTTTTGCTGCGCTGCATGCAAAGATTCCGATTTACAAAAGTAATACTATATGATTTTTTGACCGTGCGCCGCGAGACGCGGCTTGGGAGGAAATCATGAAATTGAAGACTGCACTTTTGAGTGCCACGATTCTTGCTACCTGCATGTTTGGTTCGGCTTCGGCCGGCGGATTGACCGTCGGCTTCTCGCAGATCGGCTCGGAATCGGGCTGGCGCGCGGCTGAAACGACCGTAACCAAGGAGCAGGCCAAGAAGCGCGGCATCGATCTGAAGTTTGCCGATGCACAGCAGAAGCAGGAAAATCAGATCAAGGCTCTGCGCTCCTTCATTGCTCAGGGCGTCGATGCCATTCTCATTGCTCCGGTCGTCGAAACCGGCTGGGATGACGTTCTGAAGGAAGCCAAGGAAGCCAAGATTCCGGTCATCCTGCTCGACCGCACCATCAAGGCTCCTGATGATCTCTACCTGACGGCTGTCACTTCGGACCTGGTCCACGAAGGCAAGGTCGCCGGTGACTTCCTGGTCAAGACCGTCGGCGACAAGAAGTGCAACGTCGTCGAGCTGCAGGGCACGACCGGTTCGTCGCCGGCCATCGCCCGCAAGAAGGGCTTCGAAGAAGCTCTCGCCGGCCACGACAACCTCAAGATCGTTCGCAGCCAGACCGGTGACTTCACCCGCACCAAGGGCAAGGAAGTCATGGAAAGCTTCCTGAAGGCCGAAAATGGCGGCAAGGACATCTGCGCTCTCTACGCCCATAACGACGACATGGCCGTCGGCGCCATCCAGGCGATCAAGGAAGCCGGCCTGAAGCCCGGCAAGGATATCCTCGTCGTCTCGATCGACGCCGTGCCGGATATCTTCAAGGCCATGTCCGAAGGCGAGTCCAATGCCACGGTCGAGCTGACGCCTAATATGGCAGGTCCGGCCTTCGATGCGCTCGATGCCTACCTGAATGACAAGAAGGCTCCGCCGAAGTGGATCCAGACCGAATCCAAGCTCTACACGCCCGCCGACGAGCCGATGAAGGTCTACGAAGAGAAGAAGGGTCAGGGCTACTGATCTGATTTGACGCCGCTGCATAATCCTCAAATCGGGATCGATTTGAGGGTAGAATGATGCAGCATTCAAGCGCTGTAGAACCGCACCGGCCCATCATGGACCGGTGCGGAACTGCCTTGCCGCCTTGGGACGTCATGTCCGGCCGCGGCGCGGCTTTTGCCGTCAATATCAGGAAAACAGACCCTTATGATTCACGATTTCGAGAACGTTCTCGCGGCTTCCGGAATATCGAAATTCTTTCCCGGCGCAGTGGCGTTGGACAAGGTCGATTTCACGCTGCGCAAGGGCGAGGTGCACGCGCTGCTGGGCGAGAACGGTGCCGGCAAATCGACACTGATCAAATGCATCACCGGCGCTTATCATCGTGACGAGGGCAGCCTGACCCTCGACGGCCAGGAAATCAATCCGGCTAATACGCTCGCCGCCCAGAAGCTCGGCATCGGCACGGTTTACCAGGAGGTCAACCTGCTGGCCAATCTGAGCGTCGCCGAAAATCTCTTTCTCGGACGCCAGCCAAGGCGTTTCGGCATGACCGACGTGCGCGCGATGAACCGCAAGGCGCGCGATCTGCTCACCGGCTACGGCATCGATATCGACGTCACCGCCGAGCTTGGCCGCTTCTCCGTCGCCGTCCAGCAGGTGGTCGCCATCGCCCGCGCCGTTGATCTTTCCGGCAAGGTGCTGATCCTGGATGAGCCCACCGCCAGCCTCGACAACCAGGAAGTGGCGCTGCTCTTTCGCATCATCGAGGACCTGAAGAAGCGCGGTCTGGGCATCGTCTTCATCACCCATTTTCTCGAACAGGTCTATGCGATCAGCGACCGGATCACCGTGCTGCGCAACGGCAAGCTCGTCGGCACCCGCGACGTCGCCGATCTGCCGCGCCAGGGCCTGATCGCCATGATGCTCGGCCGTGAATTGGCGCATGTCGAGGAGACGGTACGGGAGCACAGCCTTGCGGCCGGCGAGGTCCGCTATCGTTTTGCCGGCTACGGCAAACGCGGCAAGGTCAAGCCCTTCGATCTTGATGTGCGCGCCGGCGAGGTGGTCGGTGTTGCCGGTCTGCTCGGCTCCGGCCGCACGGAAACCGCCGAGCTTCTCTTCGGCATCGAGCATGCCGACAGCGGCAGCGCCACGATCGACGGGCAGCCGGTGACGCTTTCCAGCCCGCGATCGGCCATCGAAAAAGGTTTCGGCTTCTGCCCCGAGGACCGCAAGACCGATGGCATCATCGGCGACCTGTCGATCCGGGAGAACATTGCCTTGGCGCTGCAGGCGCGCCGCGGCTGGACCCGGCCGCTGTCGCGCGCCGAGCAGAATGCGCTTGCCGACCGCTACATCAAGGCGCTTGATATCCGCACCACCGATCGCGAAAAGCCGATCCGGCTCCTCTCCGGCGGCAATCAGCAGAAGGCGATCCTGGCCCGCTGGCTGGCGACCAATCCGAAGTTTCTGATCCTCGACGAGCCGACCCGCGGCATCGATGTCGGCGCCCATGCCGAGATCATCAAGCTCATTGAGCAACTCTGCGCCGAAGGCATGTCGCTGATCGTGATTTCCTCGGAACTTGAAGAGCTTGTCGCCTATAGTTCACGTGTCATTGTCCTTCGCGACAGGCAGCATATCGCCGAACTCACCGGCGAACGTATCACCGCGGCGGGCATTGTCGAAGCCATTGCCGCCGCCGAACATAAGAAGGAGGATGCATGAGGTCCTCGCTGAAGGCGCTGGCTTATCGCCTGGCGCCGCAATTGATCGCGCTCGTTGTCATTCTTTTGTTGAATTTCATCACGTCGCCGCAGTTTTTTAATGTGGTTGTTCAGAACGACCGGCTTTACGGCAGCCTGATCGATGTGCTCAATCGCGGCGCGCCGGTGGCGTTGCTGGCGATCGGCATGACGCTGGTCATTGCCACCAAGGGCATTGACCTGTCCGTCGGCGCCGTCATCGCCATCTGCGGCGCCGTCGCCGCCTCGTCAATTGTCACCGGAAATTCAGTGGCCTACACCATTGTCCTGACGCTGGCGATCGGCATTGCCTGCGGCGTCTGGAATGGTTTCCTGGTGGCGGTCCTCAATATCCAGCCGATCATCGCTACGCTGGTGCTGATGGTCGCCGGCCGCGGCATCGCCCAGCTCATCACCGAAGGCGCGATCCTCACCTTCAACGATGACGGGCTGACCTTCTTCGGTAGCGGTTCCTTGGCGCTCCTGCCGATGCCTGTGGTCATCTGGCTGCTCGTCGCTTTGCTCGTCATCCTGCTCGTCCGCCGCACGGCGCTCGGCATGCTGATCGAGGCCGTCGGCATCAATCGCCGCGCCAGCACGCTCTCCGGCATCCAGACGCCGGTCCTGCTGATGGCCGTCTACATGCTGAGCGGTCTCTGCGCCTCGATCGCCGGCATCATCGTCGCCGCCGACATCAAGGGGGCCGATGCCAACAATGCCGGCCTCTGGCTGGAACTCGACGCCATCCTCGCCGTCGTCGTCGGTGGCAATTCGCTGCTCGGCGGGCGCTTCAGCATCCTCGGATCGCTGATCGGCGCGATGATCATCCAGGCGGTGAATACCGGCATCCTGTCCTCCGGCTTCCCGCCCGAATTCAACCTGATCATCAAGGCCGTCATCATTATCGTCATCCTCGTCATCCAGTCGCCGGCGGTGCAGTCGCTCGCCATCTTCGCCAGCCGCCGGCAGGGCGGAAGGGAGCAGTCGAAATGAACTCCAAATACCTGCCGCTGCTGGCGACCATCGTCATCTTCGTGCTCGCTTATGCCGGTTGCACGCTGCAATATCCGAACATGCTGTCGACCCGCGTCATCGGCAATCTTCTGACCGACAACGCCTTCCTCGGCATCGCCGCCGTCGGCATGACCTTCGTCATCATCTCCGGCGGCATCGATCTGTCGATCGGATCGATCATCGCCTTCACCGGCGTCTTCCTCGCGGTGATCCTGCAGAAGACCTCGATCCATCCGCTGCTGGCCTTCGCGCTGGTGCTGGTCATCACCACCGCCTTTGGCGCGGTCATGGGCGCAATCATCCACTATCTCGAAATGCCGGCCTTCATCGTCACGCTCGCCGGCATGTTCCTGGCGCGCGGCATGGCCTTCGTGCTCTCGATCGACAGCATCCCGATCGACCACGAATATTATTCGACGCTGACGAGCCTCTATTGGCGCCTGCCCGGCGGCGGCGGCCGGCTGACGCTGATCGGCGCCATCATGCTTCTGGTCTTTGCCGTCGGCATTTTCATCGCCCAGCGCACCCGCTTCGGCACCAATGTCTATGCGCTCGGCGGCGGCCCGCAGACGGCCCGGTTGATGGGCGTGCCTGTGGGACGCACGACAATCCAGATTTATGCGCTGTCGGGCTTTCTAGCAGGCCTTTCCGGGATCGTTTTTTCGCTGTACACCTCTGCCGGATATTCTCTTGCAGCAGTCGGTGTCGAACTCGATGCCATCGCGGCGGTCGTCATTGGGGGGACGCTGCTGACCGGAGGAGCGGGATTCGTGGCGGGAACCTTCATCGGTATCCTGATCCAGGGGCTCATTCAGACCTACATCACCTTCGACGGCACTCTGTCGAGCTGGTGGACCAAGATTCTGATTGGCCTTTTGCTGTTTGCATTCATCCTGATGCAGAAAGCCATCCTGTTCGTTTCCAGTCTGAACAAGAGGTACGCCTGAGGGGAGAGGGATCGCTTGCGCAACAAATTGGACGAGACCCGTAAGACGGGGCGCAGAACCCGGACGAGCCACGCACAGGTGGTCGACGAACTCGGCAAGGAAATCGTCGCCGGCACCTATCCCGTCGGCACCATCCTGCCTGGCGACACCGAGCTGGCGCAGCGCTTCAAGGTGTCCCGTACCGTCTTGCGCGAGACGATGAAGACGCTTGCCGCCAAGGGCATGGTCGTCGCCAAGGCGCGGGTCGGCACGCGTGTGACCGAAAAGAACTTCTGGAACATGTTCGACAGCGAGATCATCGCCTGGCACTTCGATAACGGCGTGACGGAAGAGTTTCTGCTGCAGCTCTACGATATTCGTCTCGCCATCGAACCCTTCGCCGCCGGTCTCGTTGCCGAACGGGCGAATGCCGAGGATATCGAGACGCTGCGCGCGCTGGCGCTCGAGATGGCGGCGAGCGGCCATACCGCCGACAGCCTCGCGCTCGCCGACCTTAACTTTCACCTGGCGCTCGCCGAGGCCTCGCACAATCCCTTCATGCGCACCTTGGGCAGCCTCATCGAAGCGGCCCTCGTCGGCATGTTCCGCATGAGCACGCCGCCATCCGAAAACGGCTTCGCCAATATCGCCGACACCCATATGCGTATCGTTGACGCGATCGTTTCCGGCGACAGCCTTGCTGCGCGCCGCGCCATGGAACTCGTCATCCTGGACGGCCGCCATCATGTGCACGAGGCGTTCGCCGCCCGCGGTTCGGAGACAGTCATCGTGCCGATTTCAGCCGATATCTCACACCTGTAGAGGCTCTGCTCTGTTCCGCGCGCCCCGCGTCTTTTTCGGGGCGCAAAGCACGCCGCAAGACTTTCGATCCACAAAGCGCACTTCCCGAAAATCGATTCCGATTTGAGGAATTATGCAGTATGAGGCAACAAAGCCGCCTCATGGCGCGGATTCGCGGAGCAGATCATGGAACGTACTTGTCTTGCCGTCATCCTTGCCGCCGGTGACAGCACGCGGATGAAATCCTCGAAATCGAAGGTGCTGCATCCGGTCGCCGGACGGCCGATGATCGCCCATGTGGTCGAGGCGGTCGCCTCCGCCGGCATTTCCTCCGCTGCACTCGTCGTCGGCCGCGATGCCGAGGAAGTGGCAAAGGCAGCACACATTGGCGGCGTCGGAATTGAATCCTGCCTGCAGAAGGAGCGCCTCGGCACCGGCCATGCGGTGCTGGCGGCGCGCGAATCGATCGCCAAGGGCTATGACGATATTCTCGTCACCTATGGCGACGTGCCGCTGCAGACCGACGGGCCGTTGAAGGCCGCCCGCCAGGGCCTTGCCGAAGGCAGCGATATCGTCGTCATCGGATTCCACACCGATCGCCCCACAGGCTACGGCCGCCTGCTCGTCAAGGACGGCGAACTCATCGCCATCCGCGAGGAAAAGGACGCGACCGATGCTGAGCGCACGGTGACGTGGTGCAACAGCGGGCTGATGGCGATCAACGGCCGCAAGGCGCTCGATCTGCTCTCGCGCATCGGCAATGCCAATGCCAAGGGTGAATTCTATCTGACCGATCTCGTCGAAATCGCCCGTTCGCTCGGCGGCCGCGTCACCGCCGTCGACGCCCCTGAGATCGAGATGACCGGCTGCAACACCCGGGCTGAGCTTGCCGTCATCGAGCGGTTCTGGCAGGAGCGCCGCCGCCACGACATGATGCTGTCAGGCGTCACCATGATTGCGCCGGAAACGGTCTTTCTGTCCTACGACACCGTCATCGGCCAGGACGCGCTGATCGAGCCGAACGTGGTCTTCGGCCCCGGCGCTGTGATCGACGGCGGCGCCGTCATCCATGCCTTCTCGCATATAGAAGGCGCCCATGTCAGCCAAGGCGCGACCGTCGGCCCCTTCGCGCGGTTGCGGCCAGGTGCCGATCTCGCCAATGGTTCGAAGGTCGGCAATTTCTGTGAGGTCAAGAACGGCCGGATCGGCGACGGCGCCAAGGTCAACCATCTTACCTATATCGGCGACGCCGTTATCGGCGCCGGCAGCAATATCGGCGCCGGTACGATCACCTGCAATTATGACGGCGTCAACAAGGCCGAGACGGTGATCGGTGAAAACGCCTTCATTGGTTCCAACTCCTCGCTGGTCGCCCCGGTGACGATCGGCGACGGCGCCTATATCGCCTCCGGCAGCGTCATCACCGCCGACGTCCCGGCCGATGCGCTGGCGCTCGGCCGTGCCCGGCAGGAGATCAAGCCCGGTCGGGCCACACTGCTGCGCGAGCGCGCGCTCGCCATCAAGGCCGCGAAGAAGGCTAAGGCCTGAAGCCGCTTTGCGTAACCGGCGGAAATTGAAAGTGACCGCCGAGGTGATTGATAACTAAGCGGGAATCGTTAGGACTGGCCTCGATTGTCGGAGCCTTGTGGGGATATTGCATGTGCGGAATTGTGGGGATCGTCGGAACTCAGCCTGTTGCCGGGCGACTGGTCGATGCGCTGAAGCGTCTCGAATATCGCGGTTATGATTCCGCCGGTGTCGCCACCATCCATGAGGGGGTGATGGATCGCCGCCGCGCCGAGGGCAAGCTGTTCAATCTGGAAAAGCGCCTCGACGCCGAACCGCTGCCAGGCCTGGTCGGCATTGCCCACACGCGGTGGGCGACGCACGGCGTTCCCAATGAAACCAATGCCCATCCGCATTTTGTCGAAGGTGTCGCCGTTGTCCATAACGGCATCATCGAGAATTTCTCCGAACTGCGCGACGAACTGACCGCCGAAGGCGCGGTCTTCGAAACGCAGACCGACACCGAGGTCGTCGGCCAGCTGATGGCGAAATACCTGCGCGAGGGCCTGGAGCCGCGCGCCGCCATGCTGCAGATGCTGAACCGGCTGACCGGCGCCTATGCTCTCGCCGTCATGCTCAAGGCCGATCCTGGTACGATCATGGCCGCCCGTTCCGGCCCGCCGCTTGCCGTCGGTTATGGCCGCGGCGAGATGTTCCTCGGTTCGGATGCGATTGCGCTCTCGCCCTTTACCAACGAGATCACCTATTTGGTCGACGGCGACTGCGCCGTCATCACACGCGACAGCGTCGCCGTTATCGACTTCGCCGGAAAGCCGGTCAAGCGCTCTCGCCAGATCTCGCAGGCGACCGCCTATGTCGTCGACAAGGGCAACCACCGCCATTTCATGGAAAAGGAAATCTACGAGCAACCGGAGGTGATCTCCCATGCGCTCAGCCATTACGTCGATTTCGCCGAGAACACGATCGGCGCCAATGCCGCTGCGATCGATTTCAAGGCGGCGACCGGCTTGGCGATCTCGGCCTGCGGCACTGCCTATCTCGCCGGTCTCGTCGGCAAATACTGGTTCGAGCGTTATGCCCGCCTGCCTGTCGAGATCGACGTCGCCTCCGAATTCCGCTATCGCGAAATGCCGCTGTCGCCCTCGCAGGCAGCGCTCTTCATCTCCCAGTCCGGCGAGACCGCCGATACGCTGGCATCGCTGCGCTATTGCCGGGACAACGGCCTGAAGATCGGCGCCGTCGTCAATGTCCGCGAATCGACGATCGCTCGCGAATCCGACGCCGTTTTCCCGATCATGGCCGGACCTGAAATCGGCGTCGCCTCGACCAAGGCCTTCACCTGCCAGCTGGCCGTGCTGGCATCGCTGGCGATCGGCGCCGGCAAGGCCCGCGGCACGGTGAGCGCCGAGGAGGAGAGGGCGCTGGTGCGCCATCTCGCCGAAATGCCGCGCATCATGAGCCGAGTGCTGAACCTCATCCAGCCGCAGATGGAAAGCCTGTCGCGCGAGCTGTCGAAATGCAAGGACGTGCTTTATCTCGGCCGCGGCACCAGCTTCCCGCTCGCCATGGAAGGCGCGCTGAAGCTCAAGGAAATCTCCTATATTCACGCCGAAGGCTATGCCGCCGGCGAATTGAAGCACGGGCCGATCGCGCTGATCGACGAGAACATGCCTGTCATCGTCATTGCCCCCTTCGACCGTTTCTTCGAAAAGACCGTCTCGAACATGCAGGAGGTCGCAGCCCGCGGCGGCCGCATCATCTTCATAACCGACGAGGCCGGTGCGAGCGCCTCGAAACTGCCGACCATGGCGACGATCACCCTGCCTGTGGTCGACGAAATCATCGCACCGATGATCTTCTCGCTGCCGATCCAGCTGCTCGCCTATCACACCGCCGTCTTCATGGGCACGGATGTCGATCAGCCGCGCAATCTGGCGAAATCCGTGACCGTGGAATAAGCCCGCAACGACCTGATCTTCGCGCCGAAACATATTGTGCGACGCCCCGAATTCTGGCAGTTTTACCAGGCGGACAAGGGGGAAGGGCCGGCGTTCCGGCCTGTCCAGGACCGAGATGGAGTTCATCAGGCGAGATGACCGACAACACCCCCAGAATGCCGGTCGCGACCCGGCTGAGGAATAATTTTCTTGCAGGCCTGATTATCTGCGCGCCGATCGCGATTACCATCTGGCTGACCTGGACCTTCATCCACTGGTCGGATAGCTGGGTCAGGCCCTATATTCCGGCGCGCTGGAATCCGGAAAGCTACCTCAATTTCGCCATTCCCGGATTCGGCCTGCTGACCGCCGTCGTGCTGATCACCGTTGTCGGCTTCCTCGGCAAGAACCTCATCGGACAGAGCATCGTTCGTTTCGGCGAATCGGTCGTTCAGCGCATGCCGCTGGTGCGCACCGTCTACAGAAGCGTGAAGCAGATTTTCGAAACCGTGCTGAAGGAACAGGCGAACTCCTTCAAGAAGGTCGGCCTCATCGAATATCCCAGTCCCGGCCTCTGGGCGCTGGTCTTCATCGCCACCGACGCCAAGGGCGAGATCGCGTCGAAGTTCAACGACATGGGTCAGGATATGGTCGCCGTCTTCCTGCCGCCGACGCCGGTGCCGACGGCGGGTTTCCTGGTCTTCGTGCCCCGCGAAAAGATCGTCCTTCTCGACATGAGCCCGGAAGACGCCGCCAAGTTCCTGATCTCGGGCGGACTCGTCGCCCCCGAGCACAAGCCTTCCGAACCGAAGCAGAAGCATCTGCCGCGGCCGAAGCCCGTAGCGGTTTCCAAGGCGGATTGATGCATGTCGCCCAAAAGTGTTTGGCGGTTTTGGGATAACGACATGCATGGAAGGAAGATTAAAGTGCGCCGCGGCGCGCTTTATCCAGCTCTCAAGAACCGGATCGCCTCGTCGCGACGGAAGAGATAGAGCAGGGTGCGGATCGCCGTTCCTCTGTCGCCGGTGAGCTCCGGATCGCGCTCGATCAGATAGGCGGCATCCTTGCGGGCGATTTCCAGGAGGTCGGCATGCGCCTCGAGGCTGGCGATGCGAAAGCCCGGCGTGCCGGACTGGCGCGTGCCGAGCAGCTCGCCTTCACCGCGCAATTTCAAGTCTTCCTCGGCGATGCGAAAACCGTCTTCGGTCTCGCGCATGATCGAAAGCCTGGCGTGGCCGGTTTCGCCGAGCGGGCCCTTGTAGAGCAGGATGCAGGTCGAAGCCTCGTCGCCGCGCCCCACGCGGCCGCGCAACTGGTGCAATTGCGCCAGGCCGAAGCGCTCGGCATGTTCGATCACCATGATCGTCGCATCCGGCACGTCGACGCCGACCTCGACGACGGTGGTGGCGACCAGAAGCCGGGTCTCGCCGTTCTTGAACGCCATCATCGCCGCATCTTTTTCCGGCCCGCTCATCCGGCCATGGATGAGGCCGATATCGGGGCCGAGCGTGGCAACAAGTGTTGCATGCCGCTCCTCGGCCGACATCAGGTCGAGCTGCTCGGATTCCTCGACCAGCGGGCAGATCCAGTAGGCTTTCTTGCCCTCGGCAAGGGCACCCTGCAGCCGCCCGACGATTTCGCCTGTCCTTTCCATCGGCACGGTGATCGTCTGGATCGGCTTGCGGCCGGCCGGCTTCTCAGTGAGCTTGGAGACGTCCATGTCACCGAAAGCGGCAAGCACCAGCGTACGCGGGATCGGTGTCGCCGTCATCACCAGCATGTGCGGCGAGATGCCCTTGGCAGTCAATCTCAAGCGCTGATGCACGCCGAAACGGTGCTGCTCGTCGACGACGGCCAGCATCAGCTTGGCGTAAGCGACGCTGTCCTGGAACAGCGCATGCGTGCCGATGACGATCTGTGCGGCGCCCGAGGCAATGCGTTCGAGGATCTCCTCCCGTTCGCGCCCCTTGGTGCGGCCGGTCAGGACCTCGATGCCGAGGCCGGCGGAGGCAGCGAATTTCGAGATCGTCGCGTGGTGCTGCCGCGCCAGAATTTCGGTCGGCGCCATCAGCACGGCCTGGCCGCCGCTTTCGATCACCGCCGCCATCGCCATCAGCGCCACCAGCGTCTTGCCGGAACCGACATCACCTTGCAGCAGCCGCAGCATGCGCTCGGCGCCTGCCATGTCCTTCAAAACCTCGGCGATCGCCACGTTCTGGCTAGATGTGAGCGAGAAGGGCAGGGACTTCAGGATCTTGGCGCTGACTTTGCCCGTCGCCTGCACCGGCTGGCCCGCCACCTTGCGCAGCCTCTGGCGCACCAGGCTCAGCGATAGCTGGCCGGCGAGAAACTCGTCATAAGCAAGCCGCCGTCGTGCGGGGGCCTGCGGATCGATATCGGCGGGGTCGCGCGGCTCGTGCAGCATGTGGAAACTGTCGCGGATCGACGGCAGGCCTTGCTTCTGCGCCAGCGCCGGGTCGATCCATTCCGGCAGCTCGGGAAAACGCGGCAGGGCGGCATCGATGATCTTGCGCAATGTCTTCGGCGAGAGCCCTGCCGTGAGCGGATAGATCGGCTCGACCAGCGGCAGGTTCTCCGCCTCGTCAGCCCTGACGATGTAGTCCGGATGCACCATCGAGGCGCGGCCGTTGAACCAGTCGACCTTGCCGCTGACCGTCACCTCGGCATCGACAGGCAGCTGTTTTTCCAGCCAGGCTGCCTGGCCGCGGAAGAAGACCAGCGTCAATTCGCCGGTCTCGTCATGCAGAAAGACCCGGTAGGGCACATTGCTCTTGCCACGCTGCGGCACCTGGTGGCGATCGACGCGGGCGGTGATCGTGACGATCGCGCCCTGCGGCGCGCGGGCGATCCCCGGCTGATTGCGCCGGTCGATCAGCGAAAAGGGCGCATGGAAGAGGAGGTCGATGACCCGACAATCCTCCGCCGTCTCGCGCCCGAGCAGCTTGATCAGCAGCTCGGCGATCTTCGGGCCGACGCCAGGAAGGCCCGAAATGGGAGAAAACAAAGGATCGAGAATGGCGGGGCGCATGCGGCCAAAATGCGATGAACAATGCGGCCTTGGCAAGGCTGACAAGCCGCTTTCCAGGGTCTATAGAGGCGCATCAACAGGAAGGTAATGCCATGACAGGTGTCACGCTCACGAGTGCCGGTCTCGACCCGCGCCGCCGCCGGATCCTTTTCCGCTGCTGGCATCGCGGCATCCGCGAGATGGATCTGGTCTTCGGCCAGTTCGCCGAAGCCGAGATCGCGACGCTTTCGGAAGCCGAGCTCGACGAGTTCGAGACGATCATGGCTGAGGAAGACAATGACCTAGTCCGCTGGATCATGGGAACATGGCCTGTTCCCGAGCGTTTCCAGACACCGATCTTTGCCCGCCTTGCCGCCTATACGCCCGATTTCGACAAGCCCCTCAGGACGCCGGAATGATCCCTGGTTTTGATGCCAAGAAGCTTGCGGCCATTGCCGAGCCGCTGACGATCGGCAATGTGCCTGTCGGCCTCGAACCGCTGCTGCTGGCCGAACTCGCCCGGGCGGGAGAGCCGGTTGCCTATGTCATATCAGACGGCCACCGCATGGCCGATCTCGAGCAGATGCTGGGCTTCGTCGCCCCCGATATTCCGGTTCTCACCCTGCCGGCTTGGGACTGTCTGCCCTATGACCGCGTTTCGCCGAGCGCCGATACCTCGGCCCGCCGGCTTGCCGCACTCGGTGGCCTCATCGCCCATCGGAAGAAGCCGCATGCGGCGATCGTGCTCGTCACCGCCAATGCCATGCTGCAGAAGGTGGCGCCCCAGGATGTGATCGAAAGTCTGAGCTTTTCGGCCCGTCCCGGCAATCAGTTGCGCATGGACGATCTTGCCGGGCGCCTGGAGCGCAACGGCTTCGACCGCGTCGCAACCGTTCGCGAGGTCGGCGAATATGCCGTGCGCGGCGGCATTCTCGACGTCTTCGTGCCGGGTTCTGAAGAACCGGTCCGCCTCGATTTCTTCGGCGATACGCTGGAATCGATCCGCAGCTTCGATCCGGCCAGCCAGCGCACGACCGGCCAGGTGCGCTCCCTCGATCTCAATCCGATGAGCGAGGTGACGCTGACGCCGGATACGATCAGCCGCTTTCGCAAGAATTATCTCTCGGCTTTCGGCGCGACGACGCGAGACGACGCGCTCTATCTCGCCGTCTCCGAAGGCCGCCGTTATCCGGGCATGGAGCACTGGCTGCCGCTCTTCTACGAGAAGCTCGATACCGTCTTCGATTATCTCAGCGGCTTCCGTGTCGTCACTGACAACACGGTGCGTGAGGCAGCCGAGGAGCGCTCCAAGCTGGTTTTCGATTATTACGACGCCCGGCTGAATTCCGCTCAGCCGGCCAAGGGCCAGATGGCGCAGGGCACGCCGTACAAGCCGGTGACGCCGGGCCAGCTTTATCTCGACAGCAAGCTTTTCGCCAAAACCCTCGACGCGCTCGGCGCGATCCGCATCAGCCCCTTCAACGAAATCGAAGGCGAGGCGCGCCGCGTCGTCAATATCGAGGCCCGCCAAGGCCAGCGCTGGGCTCGCTCGAATGCCGAAGGCGGCGGCGATGCCGAGCGCATCAACATTTTCGACGTCGTCGTCAAACATATTGCCGACCGCCGCGCTGCCGGCGCGAAGGTGCTGGTCACCGCCTGGACTGAAGGCTCGCTGGAGCGCCTGCTGCAGGTGCTGAACGAACACGGCCTGGAAAAGGTCAAGCCGATCGAGGCGCTGAAGGATCTCGGTTCGCTGGCGAAAGGCGAGGCGGCCGCCGCGGTGCTCAATCTCGAATCCGGATTCGAGGCGGGCGATCTCGTCGTCATCGGCGAGCAGGATATTCTCGGCGACCGCATGGTGCGGCGCTCCAAGCGCCGCAAGCGCGCCGCCGATTTCATCGCCGAGGTTGCCGGCCTCGACGAGGGCTCGATCGTCGTCCACGCCGAACACGGTATCGGCCGCTTCATCGGGCTGAAGACCATCGAGGCCGCGGGCGCGCCGCATGCCTGCCTCGAACTGCAATATGCCGACGAGGCGAAACTCTTCCTGCCGGTCGAAAACATCGATCTTCTCTCGCGATACGGTGGCGAGGGTACCGAGGCGCAGCTCGACAAGCTCGGCGGCGGCGCCTGGCAGATGCGCAAGGCCAAGCTGAAGAAGCGCCTGCTCGACATGGCCGATGCGCTGATCCGCATCGCCGCCGAGCGGCTGACGCGCCACGCGCCTGTTCTGACGACGCCGGACGGCCTCTACGACGAATTTGCCGCCCGCTTCCCCTATGATGAGACCGAGGACCAGGACAACGCCATCGACGCCGTCCGCTCCGATCTCGGCGCCGGCCGGCCGATGGACCGTCTCGTCTGCGGCGACGTCGGCTTCGGCAAGACGGAAGTGGCGTTGCGCGCCGCCTTCGTCGCCGCGATGAACGGCGTCCAGGTTGCCATCGTCGTGCCGACGACACTACTCTCCCGCCAGCATTTCAAGACCTTTTCCGAGCGGTTCCGCGGCCTGCCGGTGCGCATCCAGCAGGCCTCACGCCTGGTTGGTGCCAAGCAGCTGGCGCTGACCAAGAAGGAAGTCGCCGAAGGCAAGACCGATATCGTCGTCGGCACGCATGCGCTGCTCGGCGCCGGCATCAAATTCGCCAATCTCGGCCTGCTCGTCATCGATGAGGAGCAGCATTTCGGCGTCAAGCACAAGGAGCGGCTGAAGGAGCTGAAGAGCGACGTGCATGTGCTGACACTGTCGGCGACGCCGATCCCGCGCACACTGCAGCTGGCCATGACCGGGGTGCGCGAATTGTCGCTGATCACCACACCGCCGGTCGACCGCATGGCGGTGCGCACCTTCATCTCGCCCTTCGACAGCCTGGTCATCCGCGAGACGCTGATGCGCGAGCACTATCGCGGCGGCCAGAGCTTCTATGTCTGCCCGCGGCTGGCCGATCTCGCCGATGTGCATGCCTTCCTGCAGTCCGACGTGCCGGAGCTGAAGGTCGCCGTCGCCCACGGCCAAATGCCGGCCGGCGAACTCGAAGACATCATGAACGCCTTCTATGAAGGCCGCTACGACGTGCTGTTGTCCACAACCATCGTCGAATCCGGCCTCGACGTGCCGACAGCCAACACGCTGATCGTCCACCGTGCCGATATGTTCGGTCTTGCCCAGCTCTATCAGCTGCGCGGCCGCGTCGGCCGCTCGAAGGTGCGCGCTTTCGCGCTCTTTACCCTGCCTGTGAATAAGGTGCTGACGGCGACGGCAGACCGGCGGCTGAAAGTGCTGCAGTCGTTGGATACACTCGGTGCTGGTTTCCAGCTCGCCAGCCACGATCTCGATATCCGCGGCGCCGGCAACCTGCTCGGCGAGGAGCAGTCCGGCCACATCAAGGAGGTCGGCTTCGAACTCTACCAGCAGATGCTGGAAGAGGCGGTCGCCGAGGTCAAGGGTGTCGACGAGATCCACGACACCGGCTGGTCGCCGCAAATCTCCGTCGGCACGACCGTGATGATCCCTGAGGGCTACGTCCCCGACCTGCATCTGCGCATGGCGCTTTACCGCCGCCTCGGCGAAATCACCGAACTCAAGGAAATCGACGGCTTCGGCGCCGAGATGATCGACCGTTTCGGCCCGATGCCGATCGAGGTCCAGCATCTCCTGAAGATCGTTTACATCAAGTCCCTCTGCCGCACCGCCAATGTCGAAAAGCTCGATGCCGGCCCGAAGGGCGTCGTCGTGCAGTTCCGCAACAAGGAATTCCCCAACCCGGCCAACCTTGTCGGCTATATCGGCAAGCAGGGCGCCATGGCGAAGATCCGCCCCGACCACAGCCTGTTCCTGACTCGCGACCTGCCGACCCCGGAAAAGCGCTTGCAGGGCGCTGCTGTTATCATGACGCAGCTGGCCGAGATGGCGAAATAAACAAAGGGAGACTGAGATGGCGACATACGGCGCGACGATCGCCTGGCAGCGCAACGGCGAGACCTTCACCGACAATCGCTACAGCCGTGCCCATCGCTGGACCTTCGACGGCGGCATTGAGCTGCGTGCATCCTCGTCGGCCCACGTCGTTCCGCTGCCTTATTCGGCCGAGGACGCCGTCGATCCGGAGGAGGCGTTCGTCGCCTCGCTCTCCAGCTGCCACATGCTCTGGTTCCTGTCGATCGCCGCAAAACGGCGCTTCTGCGTCGACAGCTACACCGACGCCGCCGAGGGCGTCATGGAAAAGAATGGCGAAGGCCGCCTTGCCATGACCGTGGTGACGTTGAAGCCGCATGTCGTCTTCAGCGGCGAGAGACAGCCCTCGTTAAGCGAACTCGAAAACCTGCACCATCACGCCCACGATGAATGTTTCATCGCCAATTCGGTGACGACTGAGGTGCGTTGCGTTCCGGTTCTGGGGTAAAGCGGGACCATTTCAGGCCATGCCGCCGGTCAGTTGAGTCCCGATCGCGCCTCGGCCTTTGCCTTGGCGATATCGCGCAGCGCATTCGCCAGCACATCGGGTGTCTGCGCGCCGCTGACGGCATATTGCTGGTCGAAGATGAAGAACGGCACGCCGTTGACGCCCATCTCCTGCGCCGCCTTGATCTCGGCGACGATCAAATCGCGATCGGCATCGGAGGCAAGCAGCGAGGCGATGACCGAGCGGTCGAGGCCGGCCTTTTCCGCGATGTCGAGCAGCACCGCGTGGTCGCCGACATTGCGGCCATCCTCGAAATTCGCCTTGAACAGGGCGTCAACCACCTTGTCCTGCTTCTCGCGTCCTTCGATCATCGCCCAGTGGATCAGCCGATGCGCATCGAGCGTGTTCGGGCCGATATTGATCGCCTCGAAATCGAAGGCGATTCCGACCTCGCGGCCCAAATCGGTCAGCATCTTGTGTGCCTGCGCCACGCGCTCCTCGCCGCCAAGCTTCTCAGCCAGCGCCTTCTTTTGGTCGACGCCCTCTTTGGGATAGTCGGGATTGAGCCGATACGGCCGCCAGTTGATGTCGACGCCGATTTCGTCCTGCACCTCGGCGATGGCGAGTTCCAGCCGCGCCTTGCCGAGATAGCACCAGGGGCAGACGACATCCGAGACGACGTCGATGGTGATACGCTCCATGATGATTTTCCTTATTTTGTGCGTCTCCGAAGGGAGACATAAAGGCCGGGTGGTTCGGCTGCATCTACTGCGCGCTTGTATCCCACCATACAGGCAGCTGATAGCCATTGAGCGGCACGCTGTCGGGACGGCCGATGCGCTTGCTATGGGCCACCCATTGCTGGTCGATATGGTAGAGCGGCAGCACGTAGTGGCCGGAAAGTAGCAGCCGATCGTAGGAGCGCACCGCCGCGGTGAAATCCTCAGCCGAGCGCGCCCTGAGCAGGTGGTCGATCAGCGTGTCGATGTCGGGATCATTGGCGCCGGCAAAGCTGTCCGTACCCTCGCGCGTGCGCGCAGCCGAAGACCAGCGGCCGAGCTGTTCGTTTCCGGGCGACAGCGACGAGGTGTAGGACTTCATGATCATATCGTAGTCGAAACTGTTCGTTCGGCTCTGATACTGCGAATCGTCGACGGTGCGGATCGAAGCGGCGATGCCGATTGTCTGCAGCGAACGCTGATAGGCGATGGCGAGTTTCTCCTGATCGGCATTCTGCGTCATGATCTCGAAGGCGAGCTGGCGGCCGGAGGCATCCAGCATTTTGCCGCCCTGGATCGTATAACCGCCCTGTTTCAACAACCCGACGGCTTGCTTCAGCACATCGCGGTCGCGGCCGGAACCGTCGGTGACCGGCAGCTTGTAGGTGCCATCGAGAATCGCGGGTGCGATTTTGTCCTTGATCGGTCCGAGCAGCGCGAGCTCGGCCGCATTGGCGGAAACGCCGAAACTCGAAAGCTCGGAATTCTGCCAGAAACTCTGCGTGCGTTTATAGGCGCCGGAATAAAGATTCTTGTTTGCCCATTCGAAATCGAACACCAGCGACAGGCCCTCGCGCACCTTGGGATCGGCAAATATCTGCCGGCGCGTGTTGAACACGAAGCCGAGCATGCCGCTCGGAAGTTTCGGCGTGAATACGTCCTTGACGACGGCGCCAGAAGTGACCGCGGGGAAATTATAGGCGTTGGCCCAATGGCCGGGATTGCCGTCGGGATAGACGTCGACATCGCCCTTCTTGAAGGCCTCGAACAGCGTCGTGTCCTGCAGGAAATACTGGACGGTGATCTGATCGTAATTGTCGGTGCCGACCTTGGAGGGAATGTCCTTGCCCCAGTAATTCGGGTCGCGCTCATAGGTGATGCTCTCACCTGGTTTGACCGTCTTCACCTTGTAGGGACCGGAGCCCACCGGCGGTGTCAGCGACGAACGGTCGAAGGTTTCCGGATCGATCGCATGTTTCGGCAGCACCGGGAAAAGACCGAAAATCAGTGGCGTCTCGCGGTCGGCCTTGTCATTGAAGGTGAATCGCACGCTGTTTTCGCCGACCTTTTCCATCTTGGCGACGACGTTGAGGCGGTTGGCGAAGGGCACGCGGCCCTTGTCGCGCATCAGTTCAAAGGTGAACATCACGTCCTCAGGCGTCACCGGCTGGCCATCGGCCCATTTCGCCTTCGGATTGAGGTTGAACTGGATGAAACTCCTGTCCTCGTCCCATTCCACAGTCTCGGCCAGCAGGCCGTAGAGCGTGAAAGGCTCGTCCCTGGAGCGCTGCATCAGCGATTCGTAGACGAGATTGCCATATTCCGGATCCCACATGCCACGCGCCGTCGTGCGCATGCTTTTCAGGATGAACGGGTTAAGGCTGTCGAACGTGCCGACGACGCCATAGGTGATCTTGCCGCCCTTCTTCACGTCGGGATTGACGTAAGGGAAGTGTTTGTAATCAGCCGGCAAGGCCGGTTCGCCATGCATCGCGATGCCATGCAGCGGCTCGGCGGCAACAGCGCCGCACAGCAGCGAGAGGACGAAGGGGACGACGATCCGGAGCATTCGGCAATCCTTGCGGCCACGAAAACGGGCATGATTCACCGCGGAGATTATCATGGGGTCGAGCGATTCCAACACGAAGCGGCGATTTCTTTGGCATCGCGACGAAATGCTCCTCAAATGGCCAAAGAAAAGCTGGATATCTTGAACGCTGCGATGTAACAGGTGAACCCGAAGTTTCGGGGTCATGCATTTGCCTTATTTTTTTAAGAGGTGGGTGCCGAACGACCCGAGGTTGGGGCGGCAAGTCGCTGTCTCGAACGGATATCAGGAGACGGAATTCGTTATGATGTTCAAGTCTGAAAAGAAAATGCGGGCAGCGCTGTCCGTTCTGGCAGTGATGTTCGGCGCCGCTTCGGCTCCGATCTCCTCCTTCGCACAGGATGCTGCGGCACAGGCTCCGGCCGAGGGCCAGGCGCAGGCCGCCGGCGCGCCCAAGCTCGGCTGGTACAAGACCTGCAGCAAGCAGGAAGACAACGACATCTGTGTTGTCCAGAACTTGATTCTCGCCAATGGCGGCCAGCTTGTCACGGCCGTTGGCCTGATCTCGGTCTCCGGCAAGATCAACCGTAAGCTCCTGCAGGTGTCTGTTCCCACGGCACGCCTGATCCCCCCGGGCATC
This sequence comes from Rhizobium sp. 268, assembly GCF_036571585.1. Classification (NCBI taxonomy): domain Bacteria; kingdom Pseudomonadati; phylum Pseudomonadota; class Alphaproteobacteria; order Hyphomicrobiales; family Rhizobiaceae; genus Rhizobium; species Rhizobium sp. 268. The sequence goes on from NZ_JAPPSO010000014.1 coordinate 31,584, forward strand.
ATCATGCAGATCGACGGCGGCAAGGGCCAGAAGCTCGACTACGCCGTCTGCCTCCCGGATAAGTGCACGGCTGAAATTCCGCTGACCGACGCGATGATCGCCAGCCTCAAGAAGGGCAGCGACGTGATCTTCACGTCAATCAACTTCCGCCGCGCCCCGAACCCGATCAAGATTTCGCTCGAAGGCTTCACCGGCGCTTATGACGGCGAACCGGTTTCCGAATCGAAGCTCGCTGAAAGCCAGCGCAGCTTGCAGGAAGGCATGCAGAAGAAGGCCGAGGAGGCCCGCAAGAAGCTGGAAGACGCCCAGAAGGCTGCCAAGGCGCAGTAATCCTGCCGCCGCCATATCGAATAGAAACCCGGCTTCGTGCCGGGTTTTTTTGTGTCAAAAGAAAAGGCCTCGCTGGGAGAGGCGAGGCCTTGTTGTTTGATCGGCGCCTTTGATTTAGTGGGCGAAGCTCATCTTGGGTTTGAACTGCCCTGACGGGGCCTGATCGAAAATCTGGTAGATCTGTGGGTTGCGAAGCGGCGTGCCGCTTTCGTCGTTCATCAGGTTCTGCTCGGAGACATAAGCGACATATTCGCTTTCGTCATTTTCGGCGAGCAGGTGATAGAAGGGCTGGTCTCTGCTCGGGCGCACCTCGGCCGGAATGGAATTCCACCATTCCTCCGTATTCGCGAACTCCGGATCAACGTCGAAGATGACGCCGCGAAACGGGAAAACCTTGTGCCGGACCACTTCGCCGATACTGAACTTTGCTACTCTTTCTTTCATGGTACGACTTCCTTTCATCACCAAATCTGGTGATTGGTGCCGCGCAAATCAAGATTTTTGCGCAAGCGCGTCACATGAACGTCATATCCTCCAGCTGGCGTCCATGACCCTGGGAGGGGAAAGCCCCGGCAGTCCGGGGCTTTCCGTGTTCAGGCCGATCAGGCCGAATAGTACATGTCGTATTCGACAGGATGCGGCGTCATTTCGAAACGCATCACCTCTGCCATCTTCAGTTCGATGAAGGCATCGATCTGGTCGTCGTCGAACACGCCGCCGGCCGTCAGGAACTTGCGGTCCTTGTCGAGACTTTCGAGGGCTTCACGCAACGAGCCGCAGACGGTCGGAATCTTCTTCAATTCCTTCGGCGGCAGGTCGTAGAGATCCTTGTCCATGGCCTTGCCGGGATGGATCTTGTTCTTGATGCCGTCGAGGCCGGCCATCAGCATGGCGGCGAAGGCGAGATAGGGGTTGGCGGTCGGATCCGGGAAACGGACTTCGACGCGCTTGGCCTTCGGGTTGGTGCCGAACGGAATGCGGCAGGAGGCTGAGCGGTTGCGGGCCGAATAGGCAAGCAGAACCGGTGCCTCATAGCCCGGGACGAGACGCTTGTAGGAGTTCGTCGACGGATTGGTGAAGGCGTTGATCGCCTTGGCATGCTTGATGATGCCGCCGATGTAGTAGAGGCAGCTCTCGGAAAGACCGGCATATTCGTCGCCGGCAAAGGTCGGCTTGCCGCCCTTCCAGATCGACTGGTGCACGTGCATGCCCGAGCCGTTGTCGCCGAAGATCGGCTTCGGCATGAAGGTCGCCGTCTTACCATAGGCATTGGCCACCTGGTGCACGACGTATTTGTAGATCTGCATCTTGTCGGCGTTGCGCACCAGCGTGTCGAACTTGATACCGAGTTCGTGCTGGGCGGCGGCGACTTCATGGTGATGCTTTTCGACGACGACGCCCATTTCGGATAGAACGGTCAGCATTTCCGAACGCATGTCCTGGGCGCTGTCAACAGGCGGAACCGGGAAATAGCCGCCCTTGACGCGCGGGCGATGGCCGAGGTTGCCGGTTTCGTAATCGGTGTCGTCATTCGACGGAAGTTCGGTCGAATCGAGCTTGAAGCCGGTATTGTAAGGATCGGCCTTATATTTGACGTCGTCGAAGACGAAGAATTCGGCCTCCGGGCCGACGAAGATCGTATCGCCGATGCCCGATGCCTTGAGATAGGCTTCGGCCTTCTTGGCGGTGCCGCGCGGATCGCGGTTATAAGCTTCGCCGGATACCGGATCGAGAATATCGCAGACGATGACCATGGTCGACTGAGCGAAGAACGGGTCCATATGCACCGTCTCGGTATCGGGCATCAGCACCATGTCAGACTCGTTGATGGCCTTCCAGCCGCCGATCGAGGAGCCGTCGAACATCACGCCGTCAGCGAACATGTCCTCGTCGACGCAGACAACGTCCATCGTCACATGCTGCAGCTTGCCCTTCGGGTCGGTGAAGCGCAGATCGACGAACTTTACGTCGTTCTCCTTGATCTGCTTCAGAATTTCGCTTGCGGTCGCCATTAAATACCTTCCTCCGATTTACGATGACAATACATGGCTGCGCTGACCGTATCGAACTTTGCGCGCTTGGCAAAGTGGGTCAGATGGCGTCGATGCCGGTCTCGCCGGTGCGGATACGGATAACCTCTTCGACGTTGGAGACGAAGATTTTTCCGTCGCCGATGCGGCCTGTCTGCGCCGCCTTGCGGATCGCGTCGATGACGGCTTCCGCGTTCTCATCGGCCAGCACCACTTCGACTTTCACCTTCGGCAGGAAATCGACGACGTATTCTGCTCCGCGGTAAAGTTCCGTGTGACCCTTCTGACGGCCGAAGCCCTTGGCTTCCGTGACCGTGATACCTTGCAGGCCGACTTCCTGAAGAGCTTCCTTCACTTCGTCCAGCTTGAAAGGCTTAATGATCGCTTCGATCTTTTTCATGAGAAAATGTCTCTCCGCTTCTCCCGTTATGGCAGGAATTTTCCCGCTCGCCGGATATGATGCAGATATCGTGCCAGTTTGAAATCCGTCTTGTTAAAAAAATCCACGGATTTTGCCGAAACCGCCGCATTTGCCGAGAGTCTGATGTCGATTTGGTGACAAAACAGTCGCGAAACTCCACCCTTCGATCAAAATCATATCGAAAATCCGAAAAAACTCATGTTTAAGGAGTCCTGCAAGTGCGTCCGTGCAAGATGAAAAGATAGGCAAATGCACAAAATTGGTTCTTTTCTTTATCATTTCAGGCGGTTGTTTTTTAGGCGTTTTTCGATTGAATAGGCCGATGAGCCACCAACTGTCCGACCTTCTTCTCACTCCTGCCGAGATGGCCGCCGTCGACACCGCTGCAGCCGCATCCGGTATCGATTCTTTTGGCCTGATGGAAAGGGCAGGTGCGGCGGTTGCGGCTGCAGCCCTGCGCCTTCATCCCGGAGCCTTGCGCTTCGTCGTGCTCTGCGGGCCGGGCAACAATGGTGGCGACGCCTATGTCGCCGCACGACATCTGCAGGAGGGCGGGGCTCCAATGGCGCTCTTCCATCTTGGTGATCCCTCCAGGCTGAAGGGCGATGCGGCCCGCGCGAAAGCCGGATGCGCGTTGCGGGGCGAACCGCTCCACCTCTATAGTCCCAAAAGCGGCGACGTCGTTATAGACGGCCTGTTCGGTGCGGGGCTTAGCCGAGAGGTGCCGGCCGATGCCCGCACTGTGATCGAGCGGATTGCCGAGGCCGGTCTCCCCGTGCTTGCCATCGACCTGCCCTCCGGCCTGGACGGCCGTACCGGCCGGGTGCTGGGAGCCGCCTTCCGGGCCAGCAACACCATCACCTTCATGACTCGCAAACCCGGCCATCTGCTGATGCCGGGCAGGGAGCTGTGCGGTGAGTTGGAGGTCTTCGACATCGGCATTCCCGCCCGCATCATTAGGGCCGAGGCGAGCGGCGTCATCGCCGAGAACAGGCCGGATGCCTGGAAGGGTGTGCTGCCCACCGAGCAGCTGGAAACCCACAAATACCAGCGCGGCCATCTGGTCGTCTTCTCAGGCGAGGCCGATAAGACGGGCGCCGCGCGCATGTCGGCGATCTCGGGCCTGAAGGCGGGGGCCGGCTTGGTGACGATCGCGGCCCCTCATGCGGCGATAGCCGCCAATGCTGCGCATCTCACCGCCGTCATGCTGCATGCGATCGATGATGCGGCCGATCTCGAAGACTGGCTCACCGACAAGCGGCTGCAGACCTTCGTTCTCGGCCCTGGTTTCGGCATCGGCGCCAGGGCGCGCGCCTTCGTCTCGGCGCTCGCCGAACGCCGGCTGGTGCTTGATGCCGACGGCATCTCCTCGTTCAAGGATGATCCGCAACAGCTTTTCGAACTTTTCGGCGGTGAGCCGCGCCTGGTGCTGACGCCGCATGAGGGCGAATTTTCGCGGCTCTTTCCCGATATCGGCGGCGACGATGCGCTGGGGAAGGTGGACAAGGCCTTAGCCGCAGCCCGCCGCGCCAACGCCGCGATCGTCTATAAAGGCGCCGATACCGTCATCGCCGCGCCGGACGGCCGCGCGCTGATCAATACCAATGCACCTGCCTGGCTTGCCACCGCCGGCTCCGGCGACGTGCTCGCCGGCATCATCGGCGGATTGCTCGCCCAGGGCCTGCCGGCCTTCGAGGCCGCGGCCGCCGGCGTCTGGCTGCATGGAGAGGCCGCCCACCGTGCCGGCAAGGGGCTGACGGCGGAAGACCTCGCGGCTCACGTCTTGCCACTTTAGCCCAATCGGCGCATAGCCACTCCGAGCTCCGAGCTGGCTTACTTCGCCAGCAGTTTCTGCAGGGCCATCGCTCCATGCGGCGCATTGACCTTGCCCTCATGGATCATGAAGGCGAAAACGTCGCGCGGCTCGGCCTTGACCTTGCGATCCCCGTCGATCAGCGGCAGATCGTCAGGAACCTTGCCTTCGGCCCAGGTCTCGAGCCGGTCCGCCCAGGCCTTCAGGTCCTTGTCGGGGTAGCAGGTTGCAATATCGTCCGATCCTTTCTGCAGCCTGGCATAGACGAAATCGGCCGTGACGTCGGCGATCATCGGATATTCGAAATGTTCGGCGCAGACAGGCGCCACGCCGTATTTGGCAAGCAGCGCCACGAACTCCGGCACCTTGAAGGAATCATGGCGTACCTCGACCACGTGGCGAAGCGCCAGCCCATCCTGCTTTTCCGGCAGCAGCTTCAGGAAGGCCTCGAAATCGTCCGGATCGAATTTCTTCGTCGGCGCGAACTGCCAGAGCAGCGGTCCGAGATGATCGCCAAGCTCGCTGATTCCGGATGACAGGAAGCGTTGCATCGATTCACCGGCTTCGGCCAGCACTCGCCGATTGGTGACGAACCGGGTCGCCTTCAGTGAAAAGATGAAACCGTCGGGCACGTCGGCTGCCCATTTGGCAAAGACCGCCGGCTTCTGGGTGCTGTAATAGGTGCCGTTGACCTCGATGACATTCAGCTGGCGGCTGGCATAGTTCAACTCGTCCTTCTGTTTCAGGTCATCGGGAAAGAAATGCCCGCGCCAGGGCTCGAAGGTCCAGCCGCCGATGCCGGTGCGGATAGTGCCGGATTTCGTCATGTCGTCCTCCCCATTCGCAGCCGCTCAGGCTGCGTTGATCTGTTTCGCCATGTCAACGAGGGTCCATCCTGGCCGAGAAGGGTTCGGCCGGCGACCCGTTTCCTGAAACCCGAAGGCGCTATAAAGCGCGATATTCCGCTCCATGAGCGCATTCGTATAAAGCCGGATCTGCGGCTGCGCCCATTCGCGCGCTTTGGCTTCTAGCCAATGGAGTATCGCCAACCCATGCCCGCCACCCTGAAAGGCCGGTGACACCGCGATGCTGAACAGCAAGAGGTGATCCGAATGCCGCTCGACGACCACCAGGCCGGCCGTTTCGCCGCCGACCTCGCGCAGCCAGACCTCGCCGCGTTCGATTCGCGGCGTATAGTCTTCCGTCACCGGGATCGGCGGAGCGCCGAAGAGCTCGGTATACGGCCGATAGGCGGCCGCCGTCAGCGTCGCGACCCTTTCCAGATCATCGGGCGACGCCGGCCTCATCGTCATTCCGCCGCAACCGCCTTCTTCGCCGGCCGCCGCTCCAGCAATTCCTTGAGGAACTGTCCGGTATAGGAGCGCTTCTCCTTGACGATCGCCTCCGGCGTGCCGAACGCCACGATCTCGCCGCCGCCATCGCCGCCTTCGGGGCCGAAATCGAGCACCCAGTCGGCCGTCTTGATCACCTCGAGATTGTGCTCGATTACCACAACAGAATTGCCCTGGTTGACCAGTTCGTGCAGCATTTCGAGCAGCTTGGCGACGTCGTGGAAATGCAGGCCGGTCGTCGGTTCGTCTAGAATGTAGAGCGTGCGTCCCGTCGAGCGCTTCGACAATTCCTTAGCGAGCTTGACGCGTTGCGCCTCGCCGCCGGAAAGCGTGTTCGCCTGCTGGCCGACCTTGATGTAACCGAGACCGACATCCTTCAGCGCCTGCAGCTTGTCGCGCACTGCCGGCACCGCCGCGAAGAAATCGACGCCTTCCTCTACCGTCATGTCGAGCACGTCGGCGATCGACTTCTGCTTGAAAGTGACGTCGAGCGTCTCGCGATTGTATCGTTTTCCGTGGCAGACGTCGCAGGTGACGTAGACATCGGGCAGGAAGTGCATTTCGATCTTGATGACGCCGTCGCCCTGGCAGGCCTCGCAGCGTCCGCCCTTGACGTTGAAGGAGAAGCGGCCCGGCTGGTAGCCGCGTGCTTTTGCTTCCGGCAGGCCGGCGAACCAGTCGCGGATCGGCGTGAAGGCGCCGGTATAGGTCGCCGGGTTCGAGCGCGGCGTGCGGCCGATCGGCGACTGATCGATATCGATCACCTTGTCGATATGCTCGAAGCCGTCGATGCGGTCGTGGTCGGCGGGGTTTTCGCGTGCGCCCATGACGCGGCGTGCTGCCGATTTATAGAGCGTCTCGATCAGGAAGGTGGATTTGCCGCCGCCGGAAACCCCGGTCACTGCCGTGAACACCCCGAGCGGGATTGCCGCCGTGACGTTCTTCAGATTGTTGCCGCGCGCCCCGACTACCTTGATCTCGCGGCCCTTTTTCTGCTTGCGGCGCTCGTGGGGTACGGGAACGCCGAGTTCGCCGGACAGATATTTGCCGGTCAGCGACTTCGGATTGTCCATGATGTCCTGCGGCGTGCCGTGGGCGATGACCTGGCCGCCGTGAATGCCGGCGGCCGGGCCGATATCGACGACGTCGTCGGCCGTCATGATCGCGTCCTCGTCATGTTCGACGACGATGACGGTGTTGCCGATGTCGCGCAGGTGCTTCAGCGTGTCGAGCAGCCGGGCATTGTCGCGCTGATGCAGGCCGATCGACGGCTCGTCGAGCACGTAGAGGACACCCGTCAGCCCCGAGCCGATCTGCGAGGCCAACCGGATACGCTGGCTTTCGCCGCCCGACAGCGTGCCGGAATTGCGCGACAGGCTCAGATATTCCAGGCCAACATCGTTGAGGAAGCGCAGCCGGTCGCGGATTTCCTTGAGGATGCGCACGGCGATTTCGTTCTGCTTGGCGTTGAAGCTTGCCGGCAGTGTCTCGAACCAGTCGCGGGCGACGCGGATCGACATACCGGTCACTTCGCCGATATGCAGCGTGTCGATCTTCACCGCCAGGGCCTCTGGCTTCAGGCGGAAGCCGTTGCAGGACGGGCAGGGGGCCGCCGACATGAAGCGCTCGATGTCTTCGCGCGCCCAGGCGGAATCGGTCTCCTTCCAGCGGCGCTCGAGATTGGTGATGATGCCCTCGAAATTCTTCTGCGTCGTATAGGAGCGGGCGCCATCGGCATAATGGAATTCGATCTTGTCCTCAGTGCCGTTGAGAATGACGTCTTTGGCCTCGTCGGAAAGATCGTTCCAGCGGGTGCCGAGCTTGAAGCCGTAATGTTTGCCGAGCGCCTCCAGCGTCTGGTTGTAATAGGGTGAGGTCGACTTGGCCCAAGGGGCGATCGCGCCGTCACGCAGCGTCCGTTCGGGCTCGGGCACGATCAGATCCGGATCGATCTTCTGCTGGGCGCCGAGGCCGTCGCAGGTCGGGCAGGCGCCGAAGGGATTGTTGAACGAGAACAGCCTGGGCTCGATCTCGGGAATGGTGAAGCCGGAAACCGGGCAGGCAAATTTCTCCGAAAACAGCACGCGCTCATGCGTCTCGTTCAGCGACTTGTTGGCCGAGCCGCCGGCCGAGGTCTCTTCCGGCGGCAGCGGCTTGTCGGCAAATTCGGCAACTGCCAGCCCGTCAGCGAGCTTCAGGCAGGTCTCCAGGCTGTCGGCCAGGCGGGCGGAGACATCCGAACGCACGACGATACGGTCGACCACCACGTCGATGTCGTGCTTATATTTCTTGTCGAGTACCGGCGCCTCAGCGATCTCGTAGAACTGCCCGTCGACCTTGACGCGCTGGAAGCCCTTCTTCATCAGCTCCGCCAGTTCCTTCTTGTATTCGCCCTTGCGCCCGCGCACGAGCGGCGCAAGAATATAAAGACGGGTGCCCTCACCGAAATCGAGGATGCGGTCGACCATCTGGCTGACGGTCTGGCTCTCGATCGGCAGGCCGGTCGCCGGCGAATAGGGAACGCCGACGCGGGCAAAGAGAAGGCGCATATAGTCGTAAATCTCGGTGACGGTGCCGACCGTCGAGCGCGGGTTGCGCGAGGTGGTCTTCTGCTCGATCGAGATCGCCGGCGACAGCCCGTCGATCTGGTCGACGTCGGGCTTCTGCATCATTTCGAGGAACTGCCGGGCATAGGCCGACAGGCTCTCGACATAACGGCGCTGGCCCTCGGCATAGATCGTGTCGAAGGCAAGCGAGGACTTGCCGGAGCCCGAAAGCCCGGTCATGACGATCAGCTTGTTGCGCGGCAGATCGAGATCGATGCCCTTGAGATTGTGCTCGCGCGCGCCGCGGATGGAGATCGTCTTCAGTTCGCTCATCGTCTCAGCTTGGTCCTTTGGGATAACAGCCCTTATTTAGTGATGCCGACCGGCGAGTCGAGGCTGAATGTCCGCAACACCGAAGGTTTTCGATTCTGTTGACAGGATCATAAGGATAAACTAGAACAAATAAAGAACAAAATTCCTGATGGATGCATGCGGCGTTCTGATGGATAAACATGTGGATTAAATGCCGCCCATGCGCATCGGCGGTCCGTGATGGTTTAAGGTGCGCCGATCGATTGAAACGCCGCCGGGCAGGGCGGCAGGCAGGGTGAGAAGCATGGCTGGTAGCGTAAACAAGGTAATTCTGATTGGAAACGTCGGTGCGGACCCCGAAATCCGCCGCACGCAGGATGGCCGGCCGATCGCCAATCTCCGTATCGCGACCTCGGAGACCTGGCGTGACCGCAATTCCGGCGAGCGCCGTGAGAAGACCGAATGGCACACGGTCGTCGTCTTCAACGAAGGCCTTTGCAAGGTCGTCGAGCAATATGTGAAGAAGGGCGCCAAGCTCTATATCGAAGGCCAGCTGCAGACCCGCAAATGGCAGGACCAGCAGGGCCAGGACCGCTACTCGACGGAAGTGGTGCTGCAGGGCTTCGGTTCGACCCTGACCATGCTCGACGGCCGCGGCGAAGGCGGCGGTGCAAGCTCCGGCGGCGGCCGAGGCAGCAGCAACAATGATTATGGCGATGACTACGGCGCCCCGGCTCCCTCTTCATCACCGAGCCGCGGCGGTGGCGGCGGTAATTTCTCGCGCGATCTCGACGACGACATCCCGTTCTGATCAACCGCTTTCCCGGCTCTGTAGACTATCCGAGAGCATGATGCCTTTGATGGCGTCATGCTTTTTTTCTTTGGTTTGCGCCGTTCAGTGCGGTGTCGCGCTGATCAGATTGAGCGCCGCCTTTGCGCCGTCGACGACGAATTGCACCGCTAGGGCGGCGAGGATGACGCCGAGGAGCCGCGTCAGGATCGCCCGGCCGGTGACGCCGAGGAAGCGGTCGAGCCTTTCGGCAATCAGCAGCATGAGGAAGGTCAGCAGCAGATTGGCGGCGATGACGGCGATGAACTGGGCTTTTTCGACGGAGGTCGGCAGCGTGCCGGCAAGCAGGATCGTCGCCGAGATCGCGCCCGGGCCGGCGATCAGCGGCAAGGCGAGGGGAAAAACGGCGATATTTTCGATATGATCCTTGGTGACGGCAGCTTCGGTGGCCTTCTCCTTGCGCTCCTGCCGCCGCTCGAACACCATCTCGAAGGCGATCCAGAAGAGCAGCAGCCCGCCGGCGATGCGGAAGGCGCCGATCGAGATCCCGAGCACGCCGAGCACGCTCGCGCCGAACAGCGCGAAGACGGCAAGGATGATGAAGGCGATGGTCGAGCCGCGCAGCGCCACCTGCGTGCGCTGGGCGCGGCTCATGCCGGTCGTCAGCCCCAGGAAGATCGGTGCGAGCCCCGGCGGATCGATGGTGACGATGAGCGTCGTGAAGGCGTTGATCAATTGGTCGGCGCTTGCCATCGTCCCTCGAAAACCCCATATAGCCGCATGGTTTTTATGCGTGGTTTTTGTGATTGTGAAGCGGCGATTCCGATTTGGCAAATATCCCGCGGCGGCCAGCGGCGGATTTGTCCGGTGCGGCCGCGCCACTTGCATGTTTTACCCTCTTTAAGCCGCAAAAGCCTGTTCAAAACGCCCCGTGAAATTGGCGCGGGAACAGGCTTTCCGCTATAAATCTTCAAGTGATTCTAGAAGAGATCGTGATCTGTTTTGACTGAGCAAACACCCCCCGGCGGCGGGAAGCTCCCGCCAGGCATCGAGCCCATCTCCATCATGGAGGAAATGCAGCGGTCGTATCTCGATTACGCCATGAGCGTCATCGTCAGCCGCGCGCTGCCCGACGTGCGCGACGGCCTGAAGCCCGTGCACCGGCGCATCCTTTACGGCATGTCCGAGCTCGGCATCGACTGGAACAAGAAATACGTCAAATGCGCCCGCGTCACCGGTGACGTGATGGGTAAATACCATCCGCATGGCAATTCGGCGATCTACGATGCGCTGGCCCGCATGGCCCAGCCCTGGTCGCTGCGTCTGCCGCTGATCGATGGCCAGGGCAATTTCGGCTCGGTCGACGGTGATCCGCCGGCGGCTGAACGTTACACCGAATGCCGCCTCGAAAAGGCAGCCCATTCGCTGCTCGACGATCTCGACAAGGAAACCGTCGATTTCCGCGACAACTACGACGGCACGCTTTCCGAGCCGGTCGTGGTGCCCGCCAAGTTCCCGAACCTGCTCGTCAACGGCGCCGGCGGCATCGCCGTCGGTATGGCGACCAATATTCCGCCGCATAACCTGTCGGAAGTCATCGACGGCTGCATCGCGCTGATCAACGATCCGGCTATCGAACTGCCGGACCTGATGCAGATCATTCCCGGCCCCGACTTCCCGACGGGTGCGAAGATCCTCGGCCGTGCCGGCATTCGCTCGGCCTATGAGACCGGCCGCGGTTCGGTCATCATGCGTGGTGTCGCGGCCATCGAGCCGATGCGCGGCGACCGCGAGCAGATCATCATCACCGAGATCCCCTACCAGGTGAACAAGGCGACGATGATCGAGAAGATGGCCGAGCTGGTGCGCGACAAGCGCATCGAAGGCATCTCCGACCTGCGCGACGAATCCGACCGTCAGGGCTATCGCGTCGTCGTCGAATTGAAGCGCGACGCCAATGCCGAGGTCATCCTCAACCAGCTTTATCGCTATACGCCGCTGCAGACGTCCTTCGGCTGCAACATGGTGGCGCTGAACGGCGGCAAGCCTGAGCAGCTGACCCTACTCGACATGCTGCGCGCCTTCGTCTCCTTCCGCGAGGAGGTTGTTAGCCGGAGAACGAAATTCCTGCTGCGCAAGGCGCGCGACCGTGCTCATGTGTTGGTCGGTCTCGCCATAGCCGTCGCCAATATCGATGAAGTCATCCGCGTCATCCGCCAGGCGCCCGATCCGCAGTCGGCCCGCGAAGAACTGATGACCCGCCGCTGGCCGGCCGAAGATGTCGAAAGCCTGATCCGTCTGATCGACGATCCGCGCCATCGCATCAACGAGGACCTGACCTACAACCTGTCCGAAGAGCAGGCCCGCGCCATCCTCGAACTGCGCCTTGCCCGTCTGACGGCCCTTGGCCGCGACGAAATCGGCGACGAACTCAACAAGATCGGCGAGGAAATCAAGGATTACCTCGATATTCTCTCCTCGCGCGTCCGCATCCAGAGCATCGTCAAGGATGAGCTCACTGCCGTGCGTGACGAATTCGGCACGCCGCGCCGCACCGAGATCGTCGACGGCGGCCTCGAAATGGACGACGAGGATCTGATTGCCCGCGAGGACATGGTCGTCACCGTCTCGCATCTCGGCTATATCAAGCGCGTGCCGCTGACCACCTATCGCGCCCAGCGCCGCGGCGGCAAGGGCCGCTCCGGTATGACCACTCGCGACGAGGATTTCGTTAGCCGGCTATTCGTCGTCAACACCCACACTCCGGTCCTGTTCTTCTCCTCGCGCGGCATCGTTTACAAGGAAAAGGTCTGGCGTCTGCCGATCGGCACGCCGACCTCGCGCGGCAAGGCACTGATCAACATGCTGCCGCTCGCACCCGGCGAACGCATCACCACCATCCTGCCCTTGCCCGAGGACGAGGAGAGCTGGGACAATCTCGACGTCATGTTCTCGACGACGCGGGGAACGGTTCGCCGCAACAAGCTGTCGGACTTCGTCCAGGTCAACCGCAACGGCAAGATCGCCATGAAGCTCGAGGAGGAGGGCGACGAAATCCTCTCCGTCGAGACCTGCACGGAAAATGACGACGTGCTGCTGACGACGGCGCTCGGCCAGTGCATCCGCTTCTCGGTCGACGACGTCCGCGTTTTCGCCGGCCGCAATTCGATCGGCGTGCGCGGCATCAGCCTTGCCGGCGGCGACCGCATCATCTCGATGACCATCGTCCGCCATGTCAACGCCGAGCCGTGGGAGCGCGCCGCCTATCTGAAGCGCGCCGCCAACGACCGCCGCCTGACGACAGGTGAGGCCGAGGAGATCGCGCTGGTCGGCGAGGAAGTCACCGAAGAGGGACAGCTCTCCGACGAGCGTTATGAGGAGCTGAAGCAGCTCGAGCAATTCGTGCTCACCGTCTCCGAAAAGGGCTTCGGCAAACGTTCGTCGTCCTACGATTTCCGCATCTCCGGCCGCGGCGGCAAGGGCATCCGCGCCACCGACACGTCGAAGACAGGCGAGATCGGTGAACTGGTCGCGGCCTTCCCCGTCGATGATGGCGACCAGATCATGCTGGTTTCCGATGGCGGCCAGCTGATCCGCGTGCCGGTCGGCGGCATCCGCATCGCAAGCCGTGCCACCAAGGGCGTCACCATCTTCTCGACGGCCAAGGACGAGAAGGTCGTCTCTGTCGAACGCATCAGCGAGCCGGAGGAGGATGAGACGGAGGAGGCTGTCGAGGTCGCCGGAGGCGCCGCCACCACCGAGGAAGCGGCTGCCGGCGAGGCGCCGGCTGCCGATGGTGACCCGGCCGGGCCGGCTGAGGACTGATCAAGTAAAAAGGGCGGCTTCGGGCCGCCCTTTTCTTTTTAACCCGCGCTCGTCCTTACCGGCCCAAAGAAAAAGCCGGACGCTGGGTGCATCCGGCTTTGAATGGCCTTGGCAGCGGAAGGGGTGCCGCTCAAGGTGGGGAAGGAGTTGGGATAAGAGGAATGTCAGAATGCGCTATGTTTTTCGTTCAGCGCCTTTACCTCTTCACCTTCGCGCCGAAGCGCAGATATTGTCGAGGCTACAGACACTATGAACATGACGCTGATAAGGGCGGTGAGCACTGTCAAGATCGTGAACATAGGCATTCCTTTCCTGGGGAGTTGCGTTCTCGCCCCTCAGTACTGGCCCAGTACGGCCGTCCGGGCCGAAGCATAGGGACCATAAACCTTGGACGTATCAACCTTCTGATCATAGAGAGCGACAGTTGCGGTCAGCATGCCCGTGACCATTACCATCCAGAGCACGTTAATCATCGTAATCTTGCCGGGCATCTTTAGTCCTTCCTGCCGCGATAATCGCATCTATGTATCGGTTGAATGAACGCATCCGTTTTAAAATGGTTCCGCCGGATGTTGACGGGGTGTTTACCAATGCCGATCTGAAGCCTCCTTGAATGTCTCGTTCATCTGGCGTTCAGATTCGAACGTCGTTTTTTGCGCGCAGCCGGCCCTGGGCCCGCACGATCGCGGCATGCTCGGCAAGCTCCGGCCGCACCCAGCTCACTTCGTAGCGATCGGCGAAATAGCCATAGGCTATCTCGGCGGCAAGCGAGGAAACGACGGCAAGTGCAACAAGCACGATCAGCATGGAATTGGTCTTTCGGGAGGCGCCGGACGCCGGAATGGCATCAGCTGCGTTGATGATCTGAGTTAAGCAGATCCTGTCTGAAACCGCCTTGAACGGGCCGTTCATCCACCGTTCAACCGTCCGGGATGATTGGCCAAATCACTTGCGGCAAGCCGGCATCCGTGACAAAAGGCGTCAAACCAACGGTCGGGCCAGATGACGACAGCTTTTTATCCCGGGTCTTTCGACCCGATCACCAATGGGCATGTGGATGTTCTGGTCCAGGCACTGAACGTCGCCGAAAAGGTGATCGTCGCGATCGGTATCCACCCCGGCAAAGCGCCGCTCTTTTCCTTCGAAGAGAGAGCCGAGCTGATCCGCCTTTCGCTGGCGGAAGCGCTGCCCGGCAAGACCGGCGACATCGACGTCGTCGCTTTCGACAATCTGGTCGTCGACGCCGCCCGCGCCCATGGCGCCACGCTTTTGATCCGCGGTCTCCGCGACGGCACCGATCTTGATTACGAAATGCAGATGGCCGGCATGAACAGGACGATGGCGCCCGATATCCAGACCATCTTTTTGCCGGCGGGAACGGCCTCGCGGCCCATTACGGCCACATTGGTCCGCCAGATCGCCGCCATGGGCGGCGATGTCAGCGCCTTCGTGCCGGCCGCCGTCTTGCAAGCCCTCTCATCCAAGCGCCCAGACTGATAAATACGAAGTCTGGCAAGCGCAAAGACCAGGCGAAACCCGCCGCAACGGAGCCCATATGAAACTCTTTTATCTCGCATTTGCCGGCGTGTTGTATCTCGCCTCCTTCGCGGGGGACGCCTTCGCCCAGTCGACCGATCATTATCTCACCATCCAGTTGAAGAACGGCCCCGTCGTCATCCAGCTGATGCCTGAGGTAGCGCCGAAGCATGTCGCCCAGATCGAGGCGCTGGCCAAGAAGGGTGAATACGACAACGTTGCCTTCCACCGCGTCATCGACGGCTTCATGGCCCAGACCGGCGACGTCAAATACGGCAATATGGAAAAGGGTTTCGATGCGAGTCTCGCCGGCACCGGCTCCTCCGACATGCCGGATATTCCGGCCGAGTTCTCCAAGACCCCGTTCGTGCGCGGCACGGTCGGCATGGCCCGCTCGCAGGATCCGAATTCCGCCAATTCGCAGTTCTTCATCATGTTCGCCGACGGCTCCTTCCTCAACGGCCAGTACACCGTTGTCGGCAAGGTCGTGTCCGGCATGGAAAATGTCGACAAGATCAAGCGCGGCGAAGGCCAGAACGGCGAAGTCAAAAGTCCCGACCGGATGATCAAGGTCGCCCTGGGCAAGAAGTAAGTTACGAGAGAAACAAGAGGAGAAGGCAATGGCCGAGATCAAGGATCCCGAAAACACCATCATTCTGGAAACCACCAAGGGCAAGGTTGTCATTCAGCTTCTGCCGCAGGTCGCCCCGGAGCATGTCGCCCGCATCAAGGAACTCGCCCGCGAAAAGGCCTATGACGGCGTCGTTTTCCACCGCGTCATCCAGGATTTCATGGCGCAGACGGGCGATGTCGAATTCGGCAAGAAGGGCTCGGAAACCTTCAATCCCGGCCGCGCCGGCATGGGCGGCTCCTCCAAGCCGGATCTGAAGGCTGAATTCTCCGCGACCACCCATACGCGCGGCACCTGCTCGATGGCCCGTTCGCAGAACCCGAACTCCGCCAATTCGCAGTTCTTCATCTGCTTCACCGACGCGCCCTGGCTGAACAAGCAGTATTCCGTCTGGGGCCAGGTCATCGAAGGCATGGACAACGTCGACAAGATCAAGCGCGGCGAGCCGGTTTCCGATCCGGACTCGATCGTGTCGATGCGGGTTGCCGCCGACGTCTGATTGTGATTTCTGCTGAAACCCGCTCTTGCGCGTTAACCGCGTGGGGGCGGGTTTCGCTTTGTCTGAAAGTGCCGTTATGCGCGTAGACCTTTTCGATTTCGATCTGCCGGATGAACGCATCGCGTTGCGGCCCGCCGAGCCCCGCGACAGCGCCCGTCTGCTCGTCGTCAACCCCCATGCTGAAACCGTGCTCTCCGATCATCGGGTCGGCGATCTGCCGTCCTTTCTGCGGCCGGGCGATGCGCTGGTCTTCAATGACACCAAGGTCATTCCCGCCCAGCTGGAAGGCATCCGCCATCGCGAGGGTGCGGGCGGCAGGCAGGTGTCGGCAACGCTGCATATGCGCATCGGCCCCAGCCGCTGGAAGGCCTTTGCAAAACCCGGCAAGCGCATCAAGGAGGGCGACCGCATCGCCTTCGGTCATAGCGGCGAAAGCTGCTTTCTTGGCGCGCTCGATGCCACCGTCGAGGAAAAGGGCGAGGCCGGCGAAGTGACGCTCGCCTTCGATCTCACAGGCCCGGCGCTCGACGAGGCAATCGCCGCCGTCGGCCATATTCCGCTACCGCCCTATATCGCCGCCAAGCGCCCCGATGACGAGCGGGACCGCGCTGACTACCAGACGATCTACGCCCGCGAGGAGGGCGCCGTCGCTGCCCCCACCGCCGGCCTGCATTTCACGCCTGCGCTGTTCGAAGCGCTCGACAGAGCCGGCATCGAACGCCATTTCGTCACGCTGCATGTCGGCGCCGGCACCTTCCTGCCCGTGAAGGCTGACGACACCGTCGATCACAAGATGCACCTTGAAAGCGGCACTGTCAGCCCTGAGACTGCCGCGCAACTGAACGCCGTCAAGGCAAGGGGCGGGCGCATCGTCTGCGTCGGCACGACCTCGCTGCGGCTGATCGAAAGTGCTGCGGAAGAAAGCGGCGAGATCCGCGGCTGGAGCGGCGCCACCGGCATCTTTATCACGCCCGGCTATCGCTTCAAGGCTGTGGACATGCTGATGACCAATTTCCACCTGCCGCGCTCGACACTGTTCATGCTGGTCTCGGCCTTTTCAGGCTTCGAAACCATGCATGCGGCCTATGAACACGCCATTTCGACAGGCTACCGCTTCTACTCCTACGGAGACGCGAGCCTTCTTTTCCGGAAAGACAAATGACAGAAAACTTCCAATTTACGTTGAAGAAGACTGATGCCGGCGCGCGCCTCGGCGAAATTTCCATGCCGCGCGGCACCATCCGCACGCCGGCCTTCATGCCGGTGGGCACCGTCGGCACCGTCAAGGCGATGTATCTCGACCAGGTGCGCGAGAGCGGCGCCGACATCATCCTCGGCAATACCTATCATCTGATGCTGCGCCCCAGTGCCGAGCGCGTCGCCCGCCTCGGCGGCCTGCACAAGCTGATCCGCTGGGAACACCCGATCCTGACGGATTCCGGCGGTTTTCAGGTCATGTCGCTCTCCGGCCTGCGCAAGCTTGACGAGCAGGGCGTCACCTTCAAGTCGCATGTCGACGGCAGTCTGCACCATATGTCGCCGGAGCGCTCCATCGAGATCCAGGGGCTGCTCGGCTCCGATATCCAGATGCAGCTCGACGAATGCGTGGCGCTGCCGGCCGAGCCGAAGGAGATCGAGCGCGCCATGGAAATGTCGCTGCGCTGGGCCGAGCGCTGCCGGGTCGCTTTCGGCGAGCAGCCTGGAAAAGCGATGTTCGGCATCGTCCAGGGCGGCGACATCCCGGCGCTGCGTATCCGCTCGGCAGAGGCGCTGAGTCAGCTCGACCTCAAGGGTTATGCGGTCGGCGGCCTTGCTGTCGGCGAACCGCAGGACGTCATGCTGCAGATGCTGGAAACGACGCTGCCGGTGCTGCCGCTGGAAAAGCCGCGCTACCTCATGGGCGTCGGCACGCCTGACGATATGCTGAAATCGGTCGCCCGCGGCATCGACATGTTCGACTGCGTCATGCCGACCCGTTCCGGCCGCCACGGCCTGGCCTTTACCCGCCGCGGCAAGGTCAATATCCGCAATGCCCGCCATGCCGAGGACATGCGCCCGCTTGACGACCAGTCGAACTGCCCGGCCTCGCGCGACTATTCACGCGCCTATCTGCACCATCTCGTCCGCTCCAACGAAGCACTCGGCGGCATGCTGCTCTCCTGGCACAATCTGGCCTACTACCAGGAACTGATGCAGGGCATCCGCAAGGCAATCGCCGAAGGCCGCTTCGCCGATTTCATGGCGGAGACGATGGAGGAATGGGCGAGAGGCGACCTCGAACCGGTGTAAGGCTACGTCACCCCCGCCTGGCTTTCCGAGGTAACCTTGGACACCGGACTTGGTGCAACCATCATTCTGAGCTTTTTGCGCACCGGCTCGTCGAAGCGAATGGCGACGACGCTGGCCACAATGAAAATCGCTATCACGACGACCATACCGGCCGCCGGGGAGGCCGGGAGGTCAAAGCCTCTTTGCCGCAGTAAATGCAGTAACTCGAAAATAGGCGCATGCAGGATATAAATCGGATAGGAAACTATCCCCAGCCAGCGGAATACCAGCTCGACAAGGCCGGTCTGCCTCGTGCGCATTGCGATCCAGACAATGGCTGGGAAAATCACCAAGCACATGAAAAGATCAAAATAGGGAAAACCGTAGAATGTGCTCGCGGGTATATTCGTGATCACAATCAGGCAACCACAGAGGAAAATGCCGATGGTGTTGCCTCTATTGAATGCATTCGGCAGCCGAACCTCGTACAACCTGTAAAGGCAGATCCCGAGCGAGAACGAGAACAAAATTCTCGAGAAGCCAAATCCGAAGTAGCCCGCCTGATGGCCAATGTCGAAATTGCCTCCAAGGGCTCCGTACAAGGTGATACCCGCTGTCCCGAGGGCGATGGCGAGCAAGATTCTGGACGAAAGTCGCACCAGAAGAATGGAGAACAGCACTCCAGCCCAGAGTTCGAAGAAGAGCGACCAACTCGGCCCGTTTAACGGAAAGGCGCCGCCCGTGCCTGCGTTTGGAATGAATAGAATCGCCCGCAGCAGAAGGCCGGCCAGGGTAAGGTAATCGAAGCCGAATTGAATTGAATAGCTGACAAGGCCAACAGGAAGAGAAAGCAGGTAAACAGGATAAAGCCGAATGATCCGCTGCAGCAAAAATCTGGCAGGCGAAATCTGTTCCGTTGCCAGTTGCTTTTCGTATGAATTTGCCAGAACCACACCGCTCAAAAGAAAGAAGAAGTCGACGGCAAGGTAACTTATATTCGCCCGGATCGGACCAAGCGTGCCAGCGGTATGCAACAACATGACCATGATAGCCGCGATTCCTCGCAATGCCTCAAGAGCCGTGAAAAATCGCTTGCCAGTCTTCAACCTGCCAATCCTCCGCTGGCGGATTTTTACTCCAGCACGATTTCAAAATAGTTAGTGCAACGGATCCAGGGGCTGGGCATTGTTTCATCCAGCCAAGAATAGCGCGTCAGATGCCCTTGCTGTCGGCATCCGGCATGATCTGCACGCCGTTGATCCTGTAGCTGCCGTCCGGCTGGCGGGTGATCTGGTAGATCGCCGTCCAATCCTTGCCGTCGCGGCCGGAGATCAGCACCTCGTGATAGATCAGCGCGCCGTTGTCGATCGAGCGGCTGCGGCCGAAGGCGTAGTTGCCGGGATGATAGACCGGCTCGTAGCTCTTCTTCACCATGGCGAAGAACAGGTTCTTGTCGGGATACATCGCCCTGATGCCAGGAGCGGCGAAGGAATAGGCGGTTTCGGCGTCGTCCTTGAGGAAGGCTTTGATCTGTTCTTCGATCATCGTCCGCGTCGTGTCGATGGGGTCTTCGGCGCGAGCCGAGACTGTGGAGAAGAGGGACGCGGCACACAGAATGACAACTGCGAAGAAGGCGCGCATGGGGAATCTCCCGCTCTATCGGAGAATGATCCCCGATAGAGCAGAAGTGTAGGCGATTTTTTACTTAAGAAAAGCGGACTTTACGACCAGCGGCGGAAGAGGGCGCTGGCATTGACTCCGCCGAAGCCGAAACCGTTGGTGATGGCGTAGTCCATCGTCAGCGGCCGCGCCATCTTGCCGACGATATCGATCCCATCGGCGACGGCATCGGCGTGATCCAGGTTGCGGGTCGGCGGCGCGATCTGATCGCGCAGCGCCAGGATGGTGAAGATCACCTCCAGCCCGCCGGCAGCACCCAGCAGATGGCCGGTCGCCGATTTCGTCGCGCTGACGGCAATGCCGCCATCCCGGCCGAAGACCGTGGCGATCGCCGCGATCTCGCCTTTGTCGCCGACCGGTGTCGAGGTCGCATGCGCGTTCAGATGCTTGACCTCGGACGCCGGGATCTTCGCCTGCCGGAGCGCTGCCTCGATCGCCCGGCGCGCGCCGTCGCCGTCTTCGGGACCTGAGGTCATGTGGTAGGCGTCCGCTGCCGTGCCGTAGCCGACGAGTTCGGCAAGCGGCGTCGCGCCGCGAGCAAGTGCATGCTTCAGCGTTTCGATCACCAGGATGCCGGCGCCTTCGCCCATGACGAAGCCGTCGCGCGCCGTGTCGAAGGGCCGCGACGCCAGCTCCGGCGTTTCGTTGAAGCCGGTGGAAAGGGCACGCGCCGCGGCAAAACCGCCAAGGCTCACCTTGTCGATGCAGGCCTCGGCGCCGCCGCAGATCGCCACATCCGCTTCGCCGGAACGGATCAGCCGCGCCGCATCGCCGATCGCCTGGACGCTGGCCGCGCACGCCGTCACCGGCGCGCCGAGAGGGCCCTTGAAGCCGTAGCGGATGCTGACCTGGCCGGCGGCGAGGTTGACGAGGAAGGAGGGCACGGTGAAGGGAGACAGTCGCCGCACGCCGCGCGCCTCACCGATCCGGACTGCCTCGGCGATGGCAGGAAAGCCGCCGACGCCCGAGGCGATGATCGTTGCCGTGCGTTCGCGCGCGCCTTCGTCGGTTGGCATCCATCCGGCCTGCTTCACCGCTTCCTCCGCCGCCGCCATGGCGAACTGGATGAAGCGGTCCATCTTCTTTTGGTCCTTGGGCGTGATGTAACGGTCGGGATCGAAACCGGCCTCCGCATCCTCTGTGGTATCAGGAACGATGCCGCCGACCTTGGCCGGCAGCTCGCCGACGATATCGTCCGAAAGCAGCCTCAGCCCCGACCTGCCGTCAAGAAGGCGCCTCCAGGCGAGCTCGACGCCTGTGCCGAGCGGCGAGACAAGTCCCATGCCGGTGACAACGATGCGATCCATGATATTTTCCTCTCTATGCGTCGATGCCGAGATACCAGGCGCGCATGCGGGCGATCCGCTCGTGCACCGCGTCGTCGGCTGCGGGGCCTGCAAGCAGGCTGGTGTTTTCGGGAGTCACTTCTTCGCCGGTCCGTGCGTCGACCAGCACCGCCTCGCGCTCTTTTCCGGAGGCGGCGTCGCCGAGCAGAAAGGCAAGATCTTCTTCGGGAATGTGCCGGCTTCCCCAGGAAAACAGCGTCATCAGCACCGGAAAGAAATCGAGGCCCTTGTCTGTCAGCCGATATTCGTAGCGGGCAGGGCGCTGATGATAGAGCCGCCGTTCGAACAGCCCCTGATCCGTCAGGTGTTTCAGCCGCCGCGTCAGGATGTTCGGCGCCACCCCGAGGCTCTTCTGGAAATCGTCGAAGCGCGACAGTCCCTGAAAGGCATCGCGCAGGATGAGGATGCTCCACCAGTCGCCGACGCTGTCGAGCGCGCGCGCTGCCGGGCATTTGAATTGGCTGAAGCTCGTCCGTTGCATAGGATGTCACTATAGCAGTGACTATCATGATGCAAGTAACTAATAGAGGTGACAGCTGTCAGCGAGGATCGCGCTTCCTGCGCGGGCGAACTTCAAATTCGACGAGCAGCGACTTGAGTTCGATCTCGCGAACGCGTCGTGCCGCTTCATCGGGGCTGACCCATTCCAAAATGCGCTGGCCTTGCTCCTTGAAGTCGTTGCTGATCTCGACGACTTCAACCTGAAACAAATCGACGATGCAGGGAGCTACGTCGCCATCGTCGAGGTCCTTCAGATAGGTGTAGCGGCCGACCGGTTTCTTCCTCACCGTCCCGCGCACGCCTGCTTCCTCCCAGGCTTCGATCGCTGCCGCTTCAAACGGCTTCTTCCCTTTCATCGGCCACCCTTTCGGAATGACCCAGCGCGCGCTCTCGCGCGATGTGATCACGAGGATTTCGATTCCCGCTCCGTCATTGGCGTAGCGGAAGCAAATCGCGCCGTATTGTTGGCGGAATGCCCCCGAAAACAGCTTGGCAGGAACGGCGGCGAGCTGCCGCAGCAATGGCTGAGACTTGTCTGGTCGAGGCTTGCTGCGTTTTTTCGGAGTCTTCATGGCAATTGGGGATTGTTGAATTTGCTGATTCTTCACCCGCCTGAGCGTGTTCATGGCAGATTATGATAATCAGTTGTAGGCGCAACCATCCGCCGTTGTCAGCCGTGCGCTCGCCGCCACGCAGCCTGCTTTATAGTGCGGTTCTATTACCGTCGCGCAGATTGTGAATCGCCAACAATTCCGGATATGCGGAAACATTGCTGGCCAGGACGGGATGCCCCTTGAACAAATCTTCGCCCTCGGTCGGGAAGGGCAGGTACCGGCCGCCGGCTTCTTTCACAAGGCAATAACCCGCCATGCAGTCCCAAGCCCGCATGTGAGGTTCATAATAGCCGACGAGACGCCCTGCAGCCACATAGGCAAGCATCAGCGCTCCGGAGCCGTTCCGAATAAACGTGCCGCCGCTGGCGAGCAACGCCGTTATGATGGAGCCGACAACCTCCGGAGCGACGTGCGTATTGCAGCCAATGCCCGTCATGGCGTTCTGTATCGTGCGGGAGGGATCGAGCAAAAGCGTCTCGCCATTCAAGCTCGCGCCAAGGCCAAGGGCTGCGGCATAAAGCTCATTCGCGCAAGGCGCTTGGATCACGCCGACGACCGGGACGCCTTGGTAGAGGACAGCGACCGAAACGCACCAGGTGGGCATGCCATTGACGAAGGGCGCCGTGCCGTCGATCGGATCGACAACCCAGGTATAGCCGGAACGTCCCGCTTGATGGCCAAACTCCTCGCCGAGGAAACCGTCCTCGGGAATTGCTTTTGCAACCCGCTCGCGCAGAAAGGTCTCGACGTTCCGATCCGCGATCGACACGACATCCTGAAGATCGCGCTTTGTCTCGATCACAAGAGTCTCGCGCTTGTTGAAATAATCGAGCGCCAAAGCGCCAGCCTCCTCAGCAAGGCACTTGGCCAGGGCGAAGCGCCGTTCCAGGTCGGTGTCATGCATAGTCATGTTGCTATCCTTTATTCGCATTTCAAAAATTTCAGGCATTGATCAGCGCAATGCCGCGGTTCTCGAACCCCAGTGTGACATCGCTCGCAGGCGACAGGTTTCTTTCAACGGCATGGTCGATGATGAAAAGCGTTCCGACATCAGTTTCGATCTCATATTCGACATGTCCGCCAAGATAGGCACTATGGAGCACGCGTCCCGCCAGACCCTCGTGGCCGGCTGCCGCTATGGAGATCGATCCGGGCCTGACGGCGAGTTTTGCCATGCCGAGCTTTGCGCTGCGGCTTGGCAAACGATAATGCACGCCGGCCACGCGGATAAGCGCCTCCGTCCCTTCGACGCCGATCACCTCGCAGGGAATGACATTGGCCTCGCCCATGAAATCGGCGATGAAGGACGATGCCGGCGCTTCATAGAGCTCACGCGGCGTCCCGGACTGGGCAATCTCACCATCCTTCATGACGATGATGCGGTCGGACACCGCCAGAGCCTCATCCTGGTCATGGGTGACATAAACGGCGGTGAAGCCGAGCCGTTGCTGCAGTTCGCGGATTTCCGTGCGCACCCGGCGGCGCAGGCGTGCATCGAGGTTGGAGAGCGGTTCGTCGAGCAGCAGCACCTGCGGCTCGAGCACGAGCGCGCGGGCAACTGCGACGCGTTGCTGCTGCCCCCCGGAAAGCTCGGCCGGCAGGCGATGGCCCATGCCCGCGAGGCCGACGAGCTTTAATCCTTCCTCCGCCTTTTCCCGCGCTTCCTTCTTGCCGAGGCCCGACGACTGCAGACCGTAAGCGACATTATCGAGCGAAGTCATATGCGGAAACAGGGCATAGGACTGAAACACCATCGAGACATCGCGCTCATTGGCGGGCAGCATGGTAACGTCAGC
Source organism: Rhizobium sp. 268 (assembly GCF_036571585.1). Classification (NCBI taxonomy): domain Bacteria; kingdom Pseudomonadati; phylum Pseudomonadota; class Alphaproteobacteria; order Hyphomicrobiales; family Rhizobiaceae; genus Rhizobium; species Rhizobium sp. 268. Next base: position 55,874 of record NZ_JAPPSO010000014.1, read on the forward strand.
GCCGCCGATCAGAATACGCCCGGATGTCGGATGCTCGAGCCCGGCCAGCATGCGCAGCGTGGTGGTTTTGCCGCAGCCGGATGGGCCGAGCAAGGTCACCAGTGTGCCCGCCTCGATGGAGAGGGAAAGGTCCGGAATGGCCGTGAATGCACCGAAAGACTTGCGGACATTCTGGAAGGTGACGGAACCGGGTTTGACGGTGATCATGCGGTTTTCTCCTGACCGAGAGGAACAGAGGGAGCTGAGCTGGTGCCGACGACGCGATTTTCGCGGCGTAGGCGGCGCTCGCCGACGACGAGCTGGAAGCCGGCGATGACAATGCTCATCACCACGATCAGCATGGATGAATAGGCGATCGCCACGCCGTACTCCCCATTCTCGACGAGGCCGACGATATAGGACGTGGCCATGTTGTATTCCGCGCTGACGAGGAAGATGACAGCGCTGATCGAGGTTATGGCGCGAACGAAAGAGTAGACCAGGGCAGCGGTGATGGCTGGCCGCAGCAGCGGCAGGATCACCTTGCGGATCGTCCGGAAACTGTCCGCACGCAAAGTCAGCGAAGCCTCGTCCAGGCTCTTGTCGAGCTGGCTCATCGCCGCGATCCCGCCGCGTACGCCGACCGGCATATTGCGGAAGACGAAGCAGAGGATGAGGATCAGCGCCGAGCCGGTCATCTCGATCGGAGGCAGGTTGAAAGCCATGATGTAGCTGACGCCGATGACCGTTCCGGGGATGGCGAAGCTCATCATCAGCGCGAATTCGAAGACGTTCCGCCCGACGAATTTCTGCCGTACGATGATATAAGCCGTGAGCAGGCCCACGGCAGCGGTCAGGGGCGCGGAGACGAGCGCGATTTCCATCGTCGTCCAGAAGGAGTTCCACGCCACGCCGGTCCACGCGATTGCGCCATTGTCGAAACCGATCGAGAAGGCGCGAGCGTAATGGTCGAGCGTCAGCGAGTTGTCGAGGCCCCAGGTTTTCACGAAGCCGCCGATCAGGATCATTCCATAAACGATGACGGTGAAAATCATCCACGGAACGACCACCGCATGCACGGCAATGGAAAGGCCCCGCGGCAATGCGATATGAGCGCCGCTGTCGCCCTTGCCGGTGACCGTGGCGAAGCTTTTGCCCGATAGCCAGAGACGCTGGGCAAGGAATGCCGAGAGAGTGAAGCAGAGGAGCACGATGGCAAGAACGGCCGCGCGCGACGGATCGTTCTGCGATCCGACGACGGCAAAGAAGATTTCCGTCGAAAGTACGCCATGCGTGCCGCCGAGCACGAGCGGATTGCCGAAATCGGCCATGCTCTCGATGAAGCCGATCAGGAAGGCGTTGGCGAGACCGGGCTTCATCAGTGGCAGGGAGACGCGCCAGAACGTTCGCCAACGACCGGCACGCAGGGTCTGCGATGCCTCCTCCATCGAGGGGCTGACGCCTTCGACGACACCGATAAGAACGAGGAAGGCGATCGGCGTAAAGGAGAGCACCTGGGCGATCCAGATACCGGTGAGCCCATAGAGCCAGCGGCCTGGCTCGATACCCAACAGGCTGGACAAGGCCTCGGTGATAACGCCGGCGCGGCCGAACAGCAGCGTCAGCGCCAGGCCGATGACGAAGGGCGGCGTGATGATCGGCAGCACCGTCAGCAGGCGCAATCCCTTCTTGAAAGGAAAACGCGTGCGCGTCGCCACCAGCGCAAAGCCGAGGCCGAGCAGGGTCGAGCCGGAAGCTGTCATGACGGCGAGAAGGAGTGTGCGCCAGGCAACACCGCAACGTTCTTCGCCCGCTATGCAGGCCAGGCTCCAAATGCCGGGGTCCTGGATGTTGCGTATAAGACCATCCGGATTGAAGGAACCGTCGAAATCCTGCACCGAAGCGATGAACATGCTGCCGATCGGGTAGAAAACGAAGACGGTGACCAGGAATGCAAGGATGGAAATCGAGCCGACGATGAAGGCGTCTCCCTTCATCACTCCGCGTTCGGCCAGTCCGAAGGCAAAGAGGAGAACGAAGACGAGCGCCAGGAGGACCGCGCCGGCACCCATCGAAGGCTGTCCTTCGGACAACATGCCGAACAGGTTTTCACTGATTGCCCAGGTCCAGCCGGAAAAGCCGATTGCCAGTCCCTGCAGAGACAGGAAGACGAGGCCGACGGCGCCGATCCAGGCGAGCAGGGTTCCGCGCCGCATCGGATCGCCCACCAGACGCACCAAACAGCCGAGCAGGAAGAGCAGGACAACGCCGGCAAGCCAAATTCTTCCATGCTGCAGGATTTGTAGCAGGCCTGGCGCCGTATCGGCGGAGAACGGGAATGCAGACAGCCATTTGAATCCGAAGAAGCCGCCCTCGATGCGATACCACGGGACCAGGATCAGGGCAGCCGCCCCCAGGCCAAGGACGATGTCCAATCGGCGATTGCCACGTCTCATGGCATACCTCTCTTATTTCACGTTGATGAAATGGGAGAATGGAGCGGCATCCCGGACTCGTCCGGGATGCCGCGTCATTCATCGATCTTCAGTTGGCAATGGCGCCGACTTCCCGGTCCCAGCGCTCAAGCAGGGCCTTGCGCTTTGCCGGATCGCCATAGGTCTTGAAGTCGTAGTCGATCAGCTTGATGTCTTCGAACTTCGGCGCTTCCTTCGGCACCTCCGCCGATTTGTTCGACGGCAGCTGGAAGGACTTGGCATCCTTCATGCGCGACTGAACTTCGGGCTGCAGCGCCCAGTCGTACCAGACCTTGGCATTGTCGAGATTGCGGGCGCCTTTGATGATCGACATGGAGCCGATTTCATAGCCGGTGCCCTCGCATGGCGCGACCGACTTGACCGGAAAGCCTTCGGCGGTCTGGGCGACGGCATCATGCATGAACACGATACCAAGCGCCGTTTCGCCCCGCGCCGCAGCCTTGACCGGAGCCGATCCGGACTTGGTGTATTGCGAGACGTTGGCGTTCAGCTTTTTCAGATAGTCGATGGCCTGGTCTTCGCCCATGATCTGCACCAGTGAAGCGAGAGCCGTATAGGCCGTGCCCGACGAGTTCGGATTGGCGATCTGGATTTCGCCCTTCAATTCCGGCGCCAGGAGATCGGCCCAGCAACGGGGTTCTTTATAACCCTTGGTCTTGAAGATCTCGGTGTTGTAACCCCAGCCGAGCGCACCGGCATAGACGCCGACCGTCTTGAAGCCGGTGCTCTCCGCCTGCTTTTTGGCCCAATCCTGCAGCTGGTCGAGCATCGGCGACTTGTACTCCAGTGTCAGGTTTTCCGATGCTGCCTGAACATGCGGATCACCCGTGCCAGCCCACCAGATGTCGGTCTTCGGATTGCGAGCCTCGGCGCGTATCTTGGCATAGGTCTCGCCCGAGGACAGGCGCACCATATTCACCTTAATGTCGTGAGCCTTTTCAAAGTCGCCCTGCATCTGCTCGCAGATGACGACATCGGCCGAGCAGATGAGGTTGAGCTCGCCAGCGGCCTGGACCGAACCGGCAGCCAGCGCCGTTCCGGCAAAGAGAAGCGTGGAAAGAACTGTCAGTCGCATGGGTATCCTCCTGTTGCTTGCGTCTGAGAGGGTGTTGGGTCAGCGGCACACGCGCTGCCCGTCGCGGCGCGTCGATCGCACCGTGTGCCAAATGTCGGATGGCGGTCGGATGCCGGCCTATTGGGTCGGAGAAATCTCGGCGTCGAAGCGGGTCAACAGCCGACTTCGCTCGTCGGACAAGCCGAATGTTGCAAAGTCATAATCCACCATCTTGATCATGGTGATGTCGGGGGCGGCCGGCGGCAAAGCCGCTTTGGCGTTCGACGGGACCTGGTTCTGGCCGGCGGCGGCTCCTGTCGCCTGGCCTTCGGGACTAAGCGCGAAATCGACGAAGGCTTGGGCGGCTCTGGCATTGCGGCTGCCCTTGACGATGCTGACCGCACCGATCTCGTAACCCGTCCCTTCGCAGGGGGCGACGATGACAAGGGGGGCGCCTGCTTCCTTCAGGGTGACCGCGTCATGCATGAACGAGATGCCGATCAGGATTTCACCGCGGGCCGCAGCCTTAACCGGCGCCGCGCCGGACCGGGTATACTCGACGATATTACGGTTGAGCGCGGCCATGTACCGAAAGGCCTCCTCTTCGCCGAGGAGCTGCACGAGTGTGGCCAGCATTGTGAAAGCGGTTCCGGAGGAATTCGGATTGCCGGACTGGATATGGCCGCGATAGGCCTCTTTCGTCAGGTCCTGCCAGCAGGTCGGGGCCGGAAGCTTCAGCGCTGCGAGGAGATCGGAATTGTAGGCGAAACCCAAAGCCCCCGCATATATGGCGGCCGACCGTGAGCCGGACATAGCAAAAAAGTTCTGCGCCCAAGGCAGCATATCATGTTCATGGTCGGGCTGGTATCGATCGAGCAGATCCTCTGAGGCCGCCTGCAGATGGGCATCACCGGTTCCACCCCACCAGACATCCACAGTCGGATGTGATTTTTCGGTACGGATCTGATCGAGTATGTCGCCGGTGCTCTTGCGAACCATCGAGATATCGATACCCGCGCGGGTTTCGAACGCTTTTTCCATGGTCATGCACCAGGCTTCGTCGACGCCGCACAGGACGTTCAATCGCGCCTCGCTCATGCCGTGGCTTGCGCCGCACAGCCAGAAAGCCATGCCCGCAGCAAAAGCGGTCAATATTCTCACGCAAGCCTCCCTTGGAACCTCCCGTTCCAATCTCCACAGGCAGCATGTCAGATCTTCGCTTCACCGCAATCGAAGAATGGTTACCGATTTTTCATCGCCGGGCGGAGCGACATTACATTCATTACAAATGTGACAAACCCCATCATCAGAGTGTCTTTGAACATTGGCGGCGGCATGCCTATGATTGCGCCGGGAGGATCAAGCGGTGCTGAATCAGAAGGTTCGAATTCTGATCGTCGAGGACGATCCGGATATGGCGGAACTTATCTCCGATCTCGTCGAGGCCGAGGGGTGGATTCCGACCTGCGCGGGATCCGCCGAGGAGGCGACCGATATTCTGGCACGAGAGCAGATGCATCTGGTGCTGGTCGACCATAACCTGCCGCGGACATCCGGCCGGGCTTTCGCCCAAAAACTGCGGTCGGAGGCCAATATCGGTATCGTCATGGTGACGGCAGCCGGCAGTGCCGCCGATCGTGTTCTCGGCCTGGAAACTGCTGCGGATGACTATGTCGTCAAGCCGTTCGAACCGATCGAACTGACGGCCCGCATCAAAGCTGTCTTACGGCGAACCGTGCCCTCACTGAAACAGGAAAAGGAGAGTGAGCGGGAGCACGAACGTCCCTCTCTGCTGCTTGGCGATTGGGCCATCGACCTGATGGGCCGGCAAGCCGTCTGCCTCGCCGACCGCAGCAAAACGCTGACGACGGCCGAATTCGCCCTGCTTGAAATCCTTGCGCAGACCCCCAACCAGCCGGTGAGCCGGGCGCAGATCCTCGATCGGCTTGGCTCGGAAAGCGATCGCTACATCGACCGCAACGTCGACGTTCTGGTTCTGCGGCTCCGGCGGAAAATCGAACGCAATCCCGACCTCCCGCGCCATATCAAGACACGACGCGGAAAGGGCTATGTCCTGCACACCGGCGACGGCGAGCCGTCCGCGTGATCAGCCGCTCCTTTCTGTCGTCGATTGCCTTTCGCTTGCCGTTCGCGATTGCGTTTATCTGCTTCCTGGTGTTCAGCCTGTCGGCGATCGCGATCTACGGGCTGCAGCGCGCCCGTGACGAGATGGCAGCTTACGGCCTGCAGGCCTTCACGAGCCTCGCCAAGGCCTCGCTCGTTTCCCGGCAAGTCTCCGATCTGGTGTCGAGCGCGCCCTTCCTGATGAACTCGACCTCGCCATACCGGGTGGCAAGCGAGAGCCGCGCTGTCGTGCTGCAGGTCGACAGCCTGCTGAAGACGGCCGCGCCCCACGGAGCAGACCAGGCTGCCCGCGGCTTTGCGAGTCCGAGGATGGTTGAGCTTCTCGATCTTATCAGGACACAGACGCTTGTGCTTGCCAGGGATGCCGACGCTGCACAGAATCACAAAGCTGAAGCTGCCGCGGCGCTGGGGGAGGTGGCGACCGGCAAAGGCATCGTCGATCACGAGTTGCGCCGTCAAGTGAATGGAATCGTGCAAGCGGCTTCCACCTCCGACAGTCTTTTCCAGCTCGGTGAACTTCGCAGACGATACGTGGCGGATACGACGGCCGCGCAGGGGAAAACCGAGCCCGATTTGAGAATTTCGCCTGCCGAGCTGCAGCCGTATGAGCGCGTGTTCGAAGCTCAAACACGATACCTTTTGAATATGTTCGCGATCCGGGCGGCGGTCGCAAAGCTGCATGCCGTCTCCCGCGACCTCTCCCATGCAACGGAGACGCAAAGCGATGCAGTTGCACGCCAGCTGAACGACGATCTGCTTTCGACCTCCGATGCCTTGAGCCGGCTCCTGGCCACCGTGGCCTTGGCTTTCCTGCTCGTGCTCGTCATGGCCATATTCTCCATCCGGTCGGTCATGCGCGTATCACGGGGCATCGTGGCGCTGTCGAACGGCATGAATGCGCTCGCCAAGGGTGAAAACGAAGTGGGTCCGCCAGCCTATCGTGGAAATGAAACCGAGCTTGTGCGTCTGCTGGACGCCTTCCGAGCTTTCAAGGACAGCGTGGATCGCGTGTCTCGCTTGAGACGCACCGCAGAAGCCGCCGCTCGCACCATCCGTTCAACCTTTCGCAATATGAACGAGGGGATTGCGCTTTTCGACAGGATCGGGCGACCGATCACCATGAACAGGCGGATCATCGAACTGTTCGGCCATTCGGGTTCCGCGCGCAAATTGCCGCTGCGCCGGTTTGTCGAGCCGGTGCCGGAGATCGATCTCGCCCTGCTGCCCTCCGATCCGGAGCGCGGCACTCTGTCGGAACGCGCAGTCGTCCGCCATCGCACCGGCGACCAGCGGGTGATCGAGATCTCCATGTCACGACAGCCGGAGGGCGGCATCGTTCTTCTGGCACGCGACGTCACGCTGATGGATCGACAGGAAGCGGAAGCGGCAAAGGTTCAGCGACTGGACGGCATCATGCGCATGACGCATCAGGTGAGCCACGAAGTCGGCAACATGATCGGCATCATCACCGGCAGCCTCGGCCTTCTCGAGCGTGAAACCGGCTTCAACGATCGGCAGAAACGCAACATTGCGCGGATTCGCAAGGCTGCCGAGAGAGGACGTTCGCTGGCCGGCAGCATGCTGTCGATCGGCAGCCAGCAGCCGTTCTATCCAAGCGCGGTGGATGTCGCCAGCCTCCTTCGCGGAATGGCCGATATCCTGGAGATCGCTGTCGGCGCAAAGTGCCATATCAAGCTGGACCTGGATACCGGCCTGCCGGTCGTATCGCTCGACGCGGCCCTTTTGGAGCAGTCCGTTCTGAACCTCTGTCTCAACGCTTCGGCAGCGATGCCGACAGGAGGCGTCATCATTATCGGTGCAACGGCAAACGGAGACACCTTGCTGATCTCGGTGACCGACAGCGGCATCGGCATGAGCCCAGAGGTCGTAGACAAAGCTTTCGAGCCTTATTTCACCACACGAGGCGGAGATGGTGGAGCAGGGCTTGGCCTGGCCATGGTTTATGGCTTCGTCCGTCAGAGCGGCGGAGAGGCATCCATCTATTCCTCTCCCGGGCACGGAACGACCGTCAAGCTGAGCTTCCCCACAGGTTTGCGCTAGTTCACATCGCCGCCGAAAATCCGGGCGAGCAGGATGCCGGTGACGAGCATGCCGGCCGCCACGAAGATCGTATCGCCCGGCGTGCCGATATAGAGCGGCCCGATATTGGCAAACAGCAGGAAGGCGACGAGGAAATTCGCCCAGCCCCAGACGACATTCGCCGTCGGCGAACTACGTTGGCTCCGCGGTGCGAACGGGATGCGGAACGGCCTGCCGCTGACGCCGTTGACGAAATGCGGGATACCGTTGGTCAAAAAGGCGGCGGCGATGAAATGGACGATATAGGCGATCCAGGGCAAGAACTTCTCCAGTGCTGCAAGTGGCGTCAACGGAGGAATGTGGCCGGGAATGTCATGCCGGCAAGAGTAGCCTGGAAACGCAGTGTGGTGTGGCAGCTGCCGCAGAACAGCGACGGGCCTGACCCGGTCAGATCAGCAGGAAATCTTTGAAGTGAAGCTCAGCGGAATTGTCGAGCTCCGCGACATGCATTGCCGCGCCCGCCGCGCTCCCATCCGCGTCAAAAGATAGAACGCCGCTCGCCTGATCGTAGATCAGCTTGTCATCCGCCTCGAGCGCTTTCTTGCCGTGAACGAAATTCTCATCCGAAAATGCGGACAGGCTGAGCGCGGCGAAAATCGAATGGTCGAGCAGCAGCTTGTCTTCCGAAGCATCTGGAGGTTCCGATGACCGTCAATGTTCATTTCCGGTTTCGCAGCGGTCTGCTGTCGATGGCGTTCGACAATGTCCGCCTCCGCGGCAGTTGGGACCGGCACGGCCGCCCCTCGGCCGACTGGACATCGGTTCCCATGCAGCGCTCCGAGGACGAAGATGGCTATGATGTCTTTGTCGCCAGGGTTTCCATTCCCGATGGCGAGATCGGCACGAATTTTCGCTGGGGTATCGAGCTTGACCGGCCGGGCGTGGCGGATCTATGGGCTATCGCCGCCGAATTGGACGACGAGGCCTCGTCGCGTCGGGAATGTTCCTTCGAACTCCAGCCGGGCATGGAGCCGCAGATCTAACATCTGACATGGATCGGCCGTCTGGGGGCGAACCGGATTGAAAGGCGCAACGGTGCCGACCGCATTCGTTTCTCGGTCTGGGCGCCGAACGCCCGGGAAGTCTTGCTGGTGCTCGCCGATCCCGCCATCGGCTACGTCGCCGACGACGGCACCGGAGCGCTCGGGACCATCAGCATGCGAAGGACTGTCGACGGGTTCTGGACCGTTGAAACCGCCGACGATCACCGCCTTTCGGATTTCGACGGCATGGTCGGCACGCCCTATATGTATCGCATCACCAAGGACGACGGATCGCTTGCCTACCGGACCGACATCTGGTCGCTGATGCAGATCGGGGCGGGAGATTTCGATCCGGATGGTGCGCCTTATCATGGATCGCCGGCTGGTTTGGACGGACCGCAGAGCTGCTCGGTCGTCTGCGACCCGAAGCGGGTGGTGCTGCCGTCCGGGCAGGAGCTTGCCGCGCAGGCTTTCTGGGCTGACGAATTCGTGGCCGGCCGCAAACTTCCGGACCGGCTCGAGGATCTGGTGATCTATGAATTGCATGTCGGCGCGCTCGGTTTCGGCAAACCCGCGCCGGGAACGCTCGATGATGCGATCGCCTTCGTTGCGCATCTTTCCGCGCTCGGCGTCAACGCCGTCGAACTGTTGCCGATCGCCGAATTCGAGGCGCGGGCCAATTGGGGTTACGGCACCTCGCATTTCTTTGCCGCCGATCAGGGCGCCGGCGGCACCGACCGGCTGAAGTTATTCGTCAAGGCCTGCCACCAGCAGGGCATCGCCGTCATTCTGGATGTCTGTTACAACCACTTCGATCCGGATGGCGAGCGGGCGCAATGGGCCTATGATTCCAACGATCCCACCCGCAATATCTACTACTGGTATGAGGGACGCCCAGGCGACTACGCCAATCCCGCGGGCGGCTATATCGACAACATCTCCACGGGATGGGCGCCTGCCTTCGACGAGGAGGCGGTTCGGCAGCTTTTCATCTCGAGTGCGGCATTTCTCGTCTCCGTCTGCCATATCGATGGCTTCCGGCTCGATCAGACCAGTTCGATCCATCAATATCCAGTGCTGCATGCCGACGGCCGGCGCGCCGATCGGGCAGCCGCCTTCGGCGCCAAATTCCTGAAGCAGTGGACCCGCACGATGCGGCTGATCAAGCCGCAACTTTTCCTGACAGCCGAGGATTATTCGGACTGGTCGGCAATGACGGAGCCGAGCCTGACCGGCGATGGGCTCGGTTTCGACGCCACCTGGTACGGCGATTTTCATCACAACCTTGTCGAATATCACGGTGGCGCGCAGGCGCAGCTTTTGAAGAATGCCGGTTTTGGCGACAGTCGGGCGCTGACCATGTCGTCGCTTGCCGGCGCATTGCAGACGAGCGCGCGATCGAAGGTGGTCTACAACCAGTCGCACGACGATTGCGGCAATCGCGAAGGGTCGGCACGAACCGCTGTCATCGCGGTCAATTTCGCGCCGATCGTCGGCAAGACCAGGGCTTGGGCGGAGGCGAGATCCAGGTTTGCGGCGGCGATGACGCTGCTATCGGCCGGGACGCCGATGTTTTTCATGGGCGAGGAAATCGGCGCCCAGAAGCCCTATCGTTACAATGATTTCCTAGAGAACCGGGAGAATATCCTCGGCGAGGCTGCGGGCAACGGGGCAGGGATGATCAGCTGTTATCGCGACCTAATCGCCCTCAGCATCAAAGAGGCAGCCATTCGCTCCCGCAACATCGCCATTCCTTACGTCCATGACGAAGACCGGGTGATCGCATTTCATCGGTGGAACGACGGCGAGGATTTCCTCGTGGTGGGATCGCTGAACGACGCTGCTTTCCAGAACGGCTATCGGCTGCGCAGCGAGCGTCTGGGAGACGACCTCTGGGAAGAGATCTTCAATAGCGATGCTGAGACCTTCGGCGGCTGGAATGTCGGCAACGGCGGCGGAAGGATCAGAGCCACTGCGGGAATGCTCGATGCCGTGCTGCCTGCCTCAGGCGTCCTAGTGTTTCGCAGGCTGTGATGCGTCGCGCCTTCCAAGGCAGCAGGCAATGGGTGCGCAGGGCGCTCAGGCAAATCCGACCGGCAGGTTTTTCAGTTTTCTGCCGGCACCGTAGTCGCGCTCGTGCTGCGAGCGGCGGCGGCCGTCGCGGCGAGCAGACAGATCGATCCGGTTTTCGGCAAAGATTCCATCGGCATAAGTGCCGGTGTCGTGGCAATCGGTGTCGATCTTGGGGGTAAGGATTTTCAGGATCATCGGGGTTCCTCCGCGGCGCACCATCAACACTCGGAAAGGCCGCTTCGTTCTCTTTATAAACTCTGAATTATTAATAAATTAACCATAAGCGTCACGGAAAGGCTCAGCAGTTGCCAACGTCCTGCCGCACACGTCGACGTGGAATGGCCTTGCCGTGGAACTCAGGGACCGTGATTGCCGTTGATATCGAAGGACACAGGAGGTTTCCATGCAGTTGATCGATACGCGAGTGTCACAGGCCGGTGACATCTTCACCGTCGAATTCCTGGGCGAGGGAGGGGAATCGATCTCCGTCAAGATCGACAACTCTCACGGCGAACTCGACCACTCCAAGGCCGTCGACCACGCCAAGGTGATGATGGTCCAGCTGACCAGCTTTTCCGGCAGCGAGGCGGATGGCAGCATCAACCGTTACGACGCGTTGAGCAACGGCAATTTCGACGAAGGCAGCAAGGGCCTGATCGGCCAGCCGAGCGCACGTTCGACCCATGATAGCGCGGTGCTGGAGGAAGAGCTCAATGAAGGTCTTGAGGACAGCTTTCCGGCAAGCGACCCTGTATCGGCAACGGTATCGTCCATTCCCGCCAACGCGCGACGGCACTGATCGCACTACCTTTTGAATTCCAATTGCCGGAAAAGGCTGCCCGTTCCAGCGGGCAGCCTTTTCATTGCATGACAGATCGATGTCAAAACTGAGAAACAGCTGAAAACATCGGATGTCTGATTGACATGGGAGCCTTCTAGAGAGGGCCCGAGAAGGGAGTGCGCACGACGCGCTTCTAAGGTCTCGGAGACGCACTCATGAAAATCATTCAGATCACCGACACCCATTTCAGCCCGAACAAGCCGCATTTCAACGGCAACTGGGCGCCGCTTCTGAGCTGGATCGAAGCGACCGGCGCCGATCTGATCATCCACACCGGCGATCTCACACTCGACGGCGCCGACAAGGACGAGGACATCACATTCTCGATGGATCTGATGCGGCAAGTGTCGATCCCGATGCTGATCGTCCCCGGCAATCACGATGTCGGCCATCTCGAGGGGTCCGACCAGCCCGTCAACGCCGAGCGGCTGGCCCGCTGGCGCAGCCTTGCCGGTGACGATCGCTGGCTGGAGGATGCGGCCGGCTGGCGCTTCATCGGCTTGAACTCGCTGCTTCTCGGTCATGAGGATGACGAGGAAGAGGCCCAGTTCGAATGGCTCGCCAAGGCGCTCGAAGACAGGGCAGGGCGGCGCGTGGCTCTCTTCGCGCATAAGCCTCTGTTCGTCGATGCACCCGATGAAGGCGATACCGGCTATTGGAGCGTTCGTCCGGCTCAGCGCCGGCGGCTTTATGATCTGATAGCAGCCCATGACGTGGCGCTGTTTGCCAGCGGCCACCTTCACCGGGCCTGGCAGGGTCGCTTCGACGATACCCAGTTGACCTGGGGCCCGTCGGCGGCCTTCATCATCGACAAGATGGAGCGCGAGATGCCGGGCGAGCGCCTGATCGGCGCCGTCATCCACGAGTTCGATACGTCGGTCGAAAGCCAGATCGTCGCCGTTCCCGGCATGACCGCGCATGTGCTCGACGATGTCGTGCTCGAGGTCTATCCGCAGGCGGTCAAGCCGCGCGAGGCCGTCGAATGAGCGCGCTCTCGCTTCGCAGCATCACCAAGGCCTTCGGCGGCAACCAGATCCTCAACGGCGCGTCCTTGCCGGCCTCGACCATGCCGAAAGCGGTGAGATCCTAGCCGGCGGACGCTTTACGTCACCCATGATCAGGCGGAGGCGCTGTCGATGGCCGACCGCGTCGCCGTGATGATAGGTGGCCGATTGCTGCAGATCGCAACTCCTCAGGTCATCTATGACGACCCGGCCCATATCGAGGTCGCCCGCTTCATCGGCCAGCCGCGCATCAACCTGCTTCCGGCCTTTGTCGAAGGCGGCGTGATCCTGTGCGGCGGCCTGCGGCTGACGCTTGAAAATGCACCTGCCGGCAAGACGCCGGTCACGATCGCCATTCGCCCCGAATTCGTCTTTCTCGCCAAGAGCCGGCATGACGGCCTTGCCGCCCGGATCGAACGCCTCGAATTCCTGGGGTCCGAAGTCATCCTCCATTGCCGGCTCGATGCGATCGGCGAGACCGTCATCGCCAAGGTACAGCCGTCCGAAGCCTCCGGGCTTGCGGCGGGCGATGCCGTGGGGCTCCGATTGTCGCCCGGCCGCACGCTGGTCTTTGCCGAGGACGGCAGCCGGCTCGCCGGCGTGGTCGCCGGCGGCGATGCCGGGCTCAGCTCTGCTAATGCCGGGCTCAGTGGTGATGCCGATACCGAGCGGGAGAGGGCGCATGGCTAGCCTCGCCTCTATGGCCATTCCTGGTCATTCCGCTCTTGCCCATCGCCGCAGCGAGGGCCGCATCGCCTGGATGCTGGTGCTGCCGGCGATAACACTGCTTTTTCTCTTCGTACTTTTGCCGGTCGCCGCTGTCGTCGTGCTCGGCTTTACCGATTTCGAACTCGGCTACGGCGAGTTCCGTTTCGTCGGCTTCGAGAACTACGCCCACCTGATCACCGACCGCACCTTTCGCAAGTCGCTGTGGAATACCACGGTCTATACGGCGATCGTCGCGCCCGTCTCGATCCTGCTCGGCCTCGGCATCGCCATGCTGATCGAAAGCGAGACTGCGGCCCGCAGCGTCTTCCGCACCGCCTATTTCCTGCCGGTCGCCTCGCTGATCGTCGCCATGGCGACCGTCTGGCAATATATGTTCCACCCGACGATCGGCCCGATCAATGCGCTGCTGGCGCTTGCCGGATTGCCCGGTCCGAACTGGCTGGGCAGCTCCGGCACCGTACTTTACAGCCTGTCGATCATCGGCGTCTGGCAATCGGCCGGCTTCAACATGGTGCTCTTCCTGGCGGGGCTGACGGCAATCCCGCGCGAGCTTTACGCCGCAGCGGAAGTGGACGGCGCAAAATCCTCGCTCGACCGCTTCCTGCTGGTGACCTGGCCGATGCTCGGGCCGACGACGCTCTTCGTCATCACCATCAGCATCACCAATGCGGTCAAGGTCTTCGAGACGGTCAAGACGCTGACCGAGGGCGGCCCGAACAAGGCGTCTGAAGTGCTGCTCTTTACCATCTACCAGGAAGGCTTCGTCTATCTGCGTGTCGGTTATGCCTCGGCGATGACCGTGGTGTTTCTGCTGATCCTGGTGGTGCTGATGTTCCTGCAGTACCGCATTCTCGACCGCCGGGTGCATTACACATGACGACAAGCGCTTTTTCCCTCGGCAGAGTGATCCGCCTCAGCCTGCTTTCCCTCGGCGCGATCGTCTTCCTGTCGCCCTACATCTTCATGATCTCGGCGGCCGGCAAGACGCAGAGCGACATTTTCACCTCGTCGCTGTCGCTGATCCCGGCGCATTTCGCCTATGCTGAGAATCTCGCCAAGGCCTTGAGCCGGGTGCCGATGGCGCGGCTCTTGTGGAACGGCGTCGTCGTCTGCAGCCTGATCTTCTTCTTCCAGGTGCTGGTGGCGATCCCCTGCGCCTATGCCATGGCGAAGCTGCGTTTCGGCGCTGCCCGCGCGCTGATGGTGCTGGTCATGCTCGGCCTTCTCGTGCCGATCCATGCGACGGCGCTGCCGCTTTATGTCGCCTTCGACCGCGCCGCCCTGCTCAACAGCTATGCCGCCCTGATCGCACCCTTCACCATTTCGGTCTTCGCGATCTTTATGTTCCTGCAGTTCTTCCGCGCCATGCCCGACGACCTCATCCATGCCGCCCGTCTCGACGGCATGTCGGAGCTCGGCATCGTCGCCCGCGTCATCGTGCCGAATGCCTGGCCGGCGGTCACCGCCTTCGCCATCTTCTCGGTCGTCGCCCATTGGAACGATCTCTACTGGCCGCTGATCGTCATCAGCAAGCAGGACTATGCCACGCCACCCCTCGGGCTGATGTATTTCCGCGCCGCCGAGGCCGGCGACGACTACGGCGCGCTGATGGCGGCGACCCTGATCATTACCCTTCCTCTCGTCGCCGCCTTCCTGCTTGCGCAGAAGCGTTTCGTCGAGGGCATCACCATGACCGGTCTCAAAGGCTGACCGGCTTCAACCAGGAGAACGAGCGATGAAACATATCACCCAGCTTCTCGCCGCAGCGGCCGTATCGATGGCAATCGCGCTTCCAGCGCATGCCGAGACGACGCTGACGGTTCACTACCCCATGCCGGGCTTCTTCAAGGACGTGATGGACACGATCTCGAAGAAGTTCATGGCGGAGAACCCCGATATCAAAATCCAGTTCGCCAGCCCGTCGGCGACCTATGAGGAAGGCATCCAGACGATCCTTCGCCAGGTCGGCACCAGCGAAATGCCCGATATCACCTTCATCGGCCTGAACCGCCTGCGCATGCTCGACGAACGCGATGTCGCCGTCGACCTCGGCCCGCTCGTCAAGAAAGAGGGCAACATGGCCGAGCAGGGCTTCTCCGACACGATCCTCAAACTCGCCCAGGTGAAGGGCAAGCAGGTGGGCCTGGCTTTTGCGACCTCCAACCCGATCATGTATTACAACGCCGATCTGGTGAAGGCGGCCGGCGGCAATCCCGACAATCCGCCGAAGACCTGGGACGAGGTCATCGCGCTCGGCGGCAAGATCAAGGCGCTCGGCAACGGCGTCGACGGCATCGATTTCCGCTGGCAGGGCGACGACTGGATGTTTTCGGCTCTGCTCTTCGGCGCCGGCGGCAGGATGCTGAGCGACGACGAAAGCAAGGTCGCCTTCAACGGTCCGGAAGGCGAGAAGGCCGTCGAGGTCCTGCATCGCCTGGTGACCGAGGGCGGCATGCCGGTCTTCACCAAGCCCACCGGCGAACAGGCTTTCGCAGCCGGCAAGGTCGGTTTCGAGTTCCAGACCACGGGCGCGCTGCGCAACACGATCAAGAATGTCGGTAACAAATTCGATCTGCGCACCGCCAAGATCCCGCTGATCGATCCGGTGAACGGCCGTCTTCCCACCGGCGGCAACGCCGTCGTCATCCTGACCCATGACGCCGCCAAGCAGGACGCCGCCTGGAAATTCGCCAAATTCGCCGCCGGCCCTTACGGCGCTTCCGTCGTCGTGCCCGGCACCGGTTACGTCCCGAACAACGAGCTTGCCGCCAAGTTGCCGGAATATCTCGGCGATTTCTACAAGCAGAACCCGCTGTTCCAGGCAGGCCTCAGCCAGATGCCCGTGATGATCCCCTGGTATGCCTTTCCCGGCTCCAACGGCGTCAAGGTTACCCAGACGATCGTCGACAACCTCTCGCGCATCGTCGACCAGTCGGCCGAACCCAAAGAAGCGCTCGACGACGCGGCCGCCGACGTCGAAGGCATGCTGCCGCGCAGCTGATCGCTTTCCGCGTCAGAAGAAGGGCCGTCACGCCGAGTGCGTGGCGCCCTTTTGTTTCGAAGCTTCAGATGGCGCGCACCGTGCCGCCGCGGCGCAGCGTATAGGCGACATCGAGATGGCGGGCAGGGGCGGCATTCTCCGCCATGTCTAGGAGCAGCGAGGCGGCCGTCGCCCCCATGCTGGCATCCGGCATTTCGATTGTCGTCAGCGGCGGATCGATCAGCCGGCCGATGGCGATGCCGTCGAAGCCGGCGACCGATACATCCCCGGGCACCGACAGCTCCTCGCGCTTCAGCGCGCCGATGACGCCGAGCGCCAGAAGGTCATTGGAGGCGATGATCGCCGTCGGCGCAAGCGAGGTCATCACCGTGCCGAGGTCGATCTGGTCGTAGCCGCCGAGGAAGGGGATTTGCACGGCGTCGAGCGGTGGCAGCTCGTTCTCGGCCATGGCGTCGAGATAACCCCGGTAGCGCAGGCGGGCGCGGTCGGAAGCGGCAAAATTGCCGGAAAGGAAGAGAATGCGGCGATGGCCCATGCCGATCAGGAAGGTGGCGATCTCGCGGCCCGCGCCGCGATTGTCGGCGGTGACGGCCGCCGGAAACTGCGCGGTCGGGAGGTTGTTGAGCAGCACGGTCGGCGGCAGTCTGGCCAGCAGCGCCTCGCTGGTCGACGGATCGCAGACGGTGAGGATCAGCCCGGTCGGCTGGTCGTTGAGCAGGGCGGCGACGGCGTCAGCCTCGCGCGCCGGATCGTAATTCGACTGGGCGATCAACACGCCGTGGCCGGCGACCAGCATGCGGTTCTGGATGCTCGACAGCGACGACGCAAAGACCGGATTGGTGATGCTCGGAATCAGCACGCCGACCACCGGCCGGCGCCCGATCCGCCCGGCGGAATGGCCGGCCGGGCGATAGCCGAGTTCTGCGGCGGCGCGGCGCACCTTGCGCACCATCAGGTCGCTCGCCGGTCCGTCACGGCTGAGAACCCGGCTTGCGGTTGCCAGCGAACATCCGGCCCGGAAAGCGACCTGCTGCAATGTCGCCATCGAAAACGCCTCCTGGTGACAGATAAGGCGCAATCCCTTAGGAGGTTTCGATGACATTGGTCTGACATCGGCGGAAGCAGCTGGCCGGAGTTTTGCCGTCTCGTCCACTGGCACACATAGAAGTTGAAGAGAAATGCAACCTGTGGAATAGTCAGATCAACACGATCCATCTCTTTACGCTCATCCCTGGACAAGAATGTCTTATAAAATGGAATGCTCCGCCGCCTGGCGGTTTCTCGCGACGGTTGCTCTGGTCGCAAGCTTGGCGTCGCCGGCCTATGCGGACACCTCGTTCACATCCTGGCCACAAACACAAAGCGACCTACAAGCCGACACCGACGTCCATTTCGGCACGCTCGCCAACGGAATGCGGTTTGCGATCATGCGCAATGCCACGCCACCCGGGCAGGCGGCGATCCGCTTTCGCATCGGCTCCGGCTCGCTCGAGGAAAACGACAACCAGCAGGGCTTGGCGCATTTTCTGGAGCATATGGCCTTCAAGGGTTCGACGCATGTCGCCGAAGGGGAGATAATCCGTATCCTGCAGCGCAAGGGCCTGGCCTTTGGGCCTGATACCAACGCCCACACCTCTTATGACGAGACTGTCTATGCACTCGATCTTCCCGAGGTCGATGCTGACACGGTTTCGACGGGCCTGATGCTGATGCGGGAGACGGCGAGCGAACTGACCCTCGATGCCGGCGCCTTCGATCGCGAACGCGGCGTCATCCTGTCGGAGGAGCGGCTGCGCGACACGCCGCAATATCGCGCAGGGCTCGGAATCATGAATTCCTTGCTCGCCGGCCGCCGCGCGACCATCCGCGTGCCGATCGGCAAAACCGACATCATCAGCAATGCGCCTGTAGACCTCGTCCGTGATTATTACCGGGCCAATTATCGGCCCGAGTGGGCAACGCTGATGGTGGTGGGCGATATCGACCCGGCTGCCATGGAAACCCAAATCCGGCAGCACTTCGGCGACTGGAAGGCCGTGGGGCGGGCACCAACAAAACCGGATCTGGGCACACTGGAGACGAAAGGCGAAAGCGCCGACGTCCTCGCTGTTCCCGGCGGCATGACCAGCATCCAGATAGCCTGGACGCGTCCCAATGACGCCGCGGCTGACACATTTGCCAAGCGCCGCACGCAGCTTATCGAAGATCTCGGCCTGTTGGTGCTCAAACGTCGGGTGAGCACTATTGCCAGCAAGGCGGATGCCCCTTTCATCAGTGCGGTCGCCGGCTCCCAGGATCTTCTTGATTCCGCGCATATCGTCCTGATCGTGGCGAATTCCGAGCCGGATAAATGGCAGGCGGCGCTCGCGACCATCGACCAGGAACAGCGGCGTATCGAGGAGTTCGGCGTTGCGCAGGCTGAACTCGATCGTGAAATCCTCGAATATCGCTCGTTCCTCCAGGCTGCCGCGGCCGGAGCCGCGACGCGCACGACCACCGACATCGCTTCCATGCTGGCCAGCAGCGTCGATGACAATCAGGTCTTTACGTCGCCCGCCGAAGACCTTTCGCTGTTCGAGACGATCACGAAGGACGTCACGGCAGCCGAGGTCAATCAGGCGCTGCGGCATGCCTTCTCCGGCAACGGTCCGCAGGTCGTGCTGCAGACGGCCCAATCACCGCAGGGCGGAGCCGACGCGGTTCGGCAGGCCTATGATGCTTCAAAGGCTACTGCCGTCTCGGCATCATCCGGTGCAGCCGACGTCGCCTGGCCCTACACCCATTTCGGCGAGCCGGGCGCCGTGGTCGAACGCCGCGCCGTCGACGATCTCGGCGTGACCATGGTGCGCTTTTCCAATGGCGTCCGGCTTACGGTCAAGCCGACCAAGCTGCGCGCCAATGAAGTGCTGGTGCGCGAAGATATCGGCCGCGGCCGGCTGGACCTGCCGCAGGACCGTCCCGCCCCGATCTGGGCGTCTCCGGCCGTCGCGCTGTCCGGCGTCAAGGCCATGGACTACCAGGATATCCAGAAAGCGCTGACGGCCAACATCGTCGGCATCGACTTCTCCGTCGGCGACAGTTCCTTCAGCTTCGACGGCCGCACGCGAACTGAAGATCTTGCGACGCAATTGCAGCTGATGACGGCATACACCGCCGATCCCGCCTACCGCCCGGAGGCTTTCAAGCGGGTGCAGCAGGCCTATTTGAGCGGCCTCGATCAGTATCAGGCGACCCCCGGCGGCGTTGTCAGTCGCGATTTCGGAGGTCTCGTGCATTCCGGCGATCCGCGCTGGACCTTCCCCGATCGCGCTGCCTTGTCCGCCGCCAAGCCGGACGATTTCGAGGCGCAGTTCCGGCCCATGGTTTCCACCGGCCCGATCGATATCACCATCGTCGGCGACGTCACGGTGGATGACGCAATCCGGATGACAGCCGAAACCTTTGGCGCTTTGCCGCCGCGGCCGGAGGCGGTGCTGAGCAAGGAGTGGGGTGACGTGCGTTTCCCGGCGGCGAACAAGACGCCCATTTTGCTGACCCATAGCGGCAGGGCGGATAACGCGGCCGCCGCCTTCGGGGCACCGATCGGCGATTTGCTCTCCGATCTGCCGCGGTCCTTCACCGCCAATATCGCCACCCAGATTTTTCAGAACAGGCTGATCGACCAGTTTCGTATTGCGGAAGGCGCAAGTTATGTCCTGGAGGGTGACGCGAACCTGTCACGCGAAATCCCCGGCTATGGCTACGCATTTTTCTACGTCGAGACGGAACCGGCAAAGATCGGGCGCTTCTATGCACTTGCCGACGACATCGCCAATGACCTGCGATCGCATGATGTCTCCCCGGACGAGTTCGCGCGCGCCCGGGAACCGATCATCGAGACACTGAAGCATCAGCGGCAGAGCAACGAATATTGGATCGAATCTCTGCGGGGCGCTCAGATGGATCCGCGTCGTTTAGACCGGATACGCGACAGTCTCAGCGGCTACGACAAGGTCACCGTCGAGGATATTCGCGCATTTGCCGGGACCTATTTCAGCCCGGAAAACTTCTGGAAATTCGAAGTACTGCCGGCGGCGGTAAGATAGGCGCTCCGGGGCTCCTGCATCGTCGTGCGATCGCTCAGCCGCGGCGTTTGACCACGCGCATGTTCATCTCTGAGCGAAGCGTGAAGCCGAGCGCGAGGTAGAGGGCGATGGCGGACGTATTTGCCGCATAGGCATGCAGATAGGCGGTATCGCCGCCGGATGCGATTTCGCCGGCAACGAAGCGGAAGAGCAGGGTGCCGAGGCCGCGCCCCTGGAAATCGGGATGGGTGCAAAGCCCGCTGAGTTCGATGAAACCGGTCTGCCGCATCCGCTGCCCGGCCATTGCCATTAGCCGGCCCTCGCTTCTGATCCCCCAGAAGCTGCCGAGGCTCTGGGCTCTGAGCGTGAATGGGCCGGGTTTGGTCAGCGTCGCCAGAGCCAGCATGTCGGCGGCATCGGCCTCCGTCAGCCTCTCGATGCGGGAATCCGAAATCCGCTTATGCGGCCGCTCGGCAATCATCTGGACCGCCGATGCTTCCGTGGCAACGGCAAGGCCTGTTGGGATGGCGATCGGCCCGGCTTCCAAGAGGATCATGCTCTCCTCCGACGCCGGCAGCATCTCCAGGGCGTCGAGGCTTTCAGGCCTATCGTCGGCGGACGCCGCGAAGGGGACGATCGATGGTGGGTATCGCCGCGCGTTTTCGTTCCCCTCTGCAAGGCCGGCATGCGCTGTCTCCAACGCGGTCCAGATCGGCCGGTCGAGGATATGGGTCATGCTTCTTCCTCCTTGGCGGCGTGGCGGCGCGCAAGCGGCACCGCCGCAAGCCCGTCCTCGATGGCTGCGAGCTGCTCCAGAATCGGCCCGTCGAGATCGCCGCAGAGATCCGCAACGGCCGCCGCGATGCGCGGCCAGATGACCATCTTCGAATGATCGACAAGATCCTGTCCCTTGCCGGTCAGCGAGACCAGTCTGCGTCGCTGATCGTCCGGGGCCGGCTGCATATCGACGAAGCCGAGTTCGAGAAGCTGGCCGATGGTGCGGGTTGCGCCGGGCTGGGTGATCCCGACCGCCTGCGCAAGCTCACCGATCGTCAGCGGGCCGGATCGGTCGATCGCGGCCAAAAAGGGATATTTGCCCGCCTGAATGCTGAGACCGGCTTCGTCGATGACCTGCTGCGTATCGGCCTGCAGCCTCTCTCCGATCCGCCGCAGCCGGCTGCCCAAGCACAGAAAACCGAGGGTTCGAACCACATCTTCGACCATGCCTGTTCTCCGTTGCATTGAATGTTATATAACGCGTTATATACTCGCGGTTCAATGCCTGAAAGTCGAGGGCAGGGTTCACCCGCCCCGCCGTCTCGCCGCCAACAGAAACCCCGCCAGGACACAGCTGAGTAGGCCAAGCGACATCGGCAGCCCTTGGTGTCCAATCAATTGCATCGCCAATCCCGCAGCGGGCGAGCCCACCATACCGCCGATGCCCCATGTAAAAGCGAAGGCCGCGTTGCCGGCGATCAGGGCCTGGCCGGTGAAACGTTCGCCGAGCTGGATCAGCGACATGGTGTAAATCCCGAACGAGACCCCGCCCCAAACGAAAACCAGCGGCCAGATCAGCCATGCGTTGAAGACCAGCGGCAGCAGCAGGCAACCGGCAAGGCAAGCCAGGACGCAGAATGACATGGTCCTTGTCGAGCCAAGCCGTTCGGCGACGCGGCCGAGCAGGATCTGCATCACCGCGTTGCCAGCAATGAAACAGGTGATGAGCGCAGCGATCCGTCCCATGGCGCTGCCGAGGGCCGCGCCATAGACCGCGAATAGGGAAAGCAGGATCTGCTCGAAGGCGGCAGCTGTGAAAACAGCAAACATCAGCAGCGGCGCCAGTACGAGGAAGCCGCCGAGCGATGTTGCCTCGCCTTCGCGAGGCATCTTTGGCACGCGTGGTGCGACGGCAACCACGATGAAGCCACAGGCGAGGAAGGCCGCGATACCGATCATGAAGGGTGGCCAGCCCTCCGTGCCGGTGAAGCCGAGCGACAGCGGGCCGATGGCGAAGCCAGCCGAAACAATCGACGAATAAAGGCCCATGATCCGGCCGCGCCGCGGCGCCGGCGTGATCGTGATCAGCCAGGTCTCGCTGATCACATAGAGCGGATTGGCAAAGACGCCGAGCAGGAAGCGCAGCGGCATCCAGACCCAAACATTCTGCATCAAGCCAATCGCAATCAGGGTGAGGGCGGCCAGGATCGAACACAGGATGGCCAGCCGCGCCCCGCCGAGGCGCCGTGAGAGCGCCGGAATGAAGGGCGCCGATGCAATGAAACCCAGCGGCGTCATCGCCGCCGACAGGCCGATCAGGCCGGATGTCGTTTCCTGCCGCTCCAGGATGAAGCTCAGCAGCGGATAGGTCAGCCCCTGCGCCACGGCGAATACCGTAACGGTCGCGATGACCCCTGCCATCGCCACCCATGGGATACGGGCCTCCCTTAGTGATAGGGTGTTTTCGGCACTCATGCAGATATCCTCGTCAGACCCTATGTTCTCAGAACCCTGGAGCCCGTCGGCTTAGGAGGATGAATTCTGCGGGATATGGCGAACGCCGTAATTAAGCTCTCCCAAAAAGTTCTCAAAAATTTCCAAAGGCGCTAAACGGGTCAGGATCGAACGCAGGACCATCAGGAAATGACCGCCTCGCCCTCCTTTCTCGGCCTTCCCAATCGCCTCGCTGATGACTGCTTGCCCCGGGCGGTGATTTTCGCGGCCGCCCACGGCACGACCTATCCCGGCAAGGACAGCGGCGGCTATGCCTTGGCGGCCGGCGCCATCCGTGCTGCAAGCCAGGACGATGCCGGGCTCATCGAGCACTGGGATTTCGATCTCGGCGGTCCGCTGTTCGATGGCAAGCCGATCGCATGCACCGACGCCGGCGATGTCGAGACAACCATGCACGACAATATCGGCAACCGGGCGCGGATCGAGGCGAAGACGCGAAAGGTATTGGCATTGCCGGCCATACCGATCTTGCTCGGCGGTGACTGTTCCGTGACCATTCCTTTCCTTGCCGGTTTTGCGGCGCAAGGGCCGGTCTGGGTCCTGCAGATCGACGCCCATATCGATTGGCGCGACGAGGTGCATGGCGAACATCACGGCTATTCAAGTCCGATGCGCCGGGCGAGCGAGATGCCGCATGTCGCCGGCATGGTGCAAGTCGGCTTGCGCAGTGTCGGCAGCGCGCGCACCGCCGACATCGAAGCGGCGCAACGCTATGGCAGCTGTTTTGTGACCGCTCGCGAGGTTCATAGCCAGGGCGTCGGCGCCGCTCTCCAGCATATCCCGGAAGGAGCGCAGGTCGTCGTCACACTTGATTGCGACAGCATCGATCCCGGCATCATGCCTGGTGTGGCGGCGCGTACCCCTGGTGGCCTCACTTACTCTGAGGTGGTCGACCTGATCGCCGGCCTCGGCAGGCGGGCGAGGATCGCGGGATTCGACCTTGTCGAGTTCTATCCTCCCGCCGACATTGACGGTCTGTCGGCGCTCACCGCCTCGCGGCTTCTTGTCAATGCGATCGGCGCCATCGTCCGGCAGGCTTGATCCTGCTTCTCGCAGCAAGCCGTCGATGGGGTCATTGCTCTTTTTCTCTTAGGCAACTTTGCCCAGACGTGGCTCCGTCCCAGCCAGAAGCCGCCGAAAGTTGGCGCGATGGCGCACAATCACGTAAACGCCGCCGGCGATCACCAGCAGCCGATGGGGCAGCGGTTGCTCCAGGCCGCAGACCAGGGCCATGGCCGTCAACGCCGCCAGCATCGAACTGAGGGAAACAATCCTGGAGATAGCCAGCGCGGCGCCGAAAACCACCGCGGCCCATAAACCCACGGGCCATGACATCGCCAGCAGCACGCCGAGCCCCGTCGCAACCGACTTGCCTCCGGCAAAATTGAGCCAGACCGACCGGCTGTGCCCTAGCAACACAGCAAACCCCGCCAGGCAGACAGCCCAAGGCTCCGAGCTCTGCAGATCGAAGGCTGCCGGTGGAGTGGATGATGGGACTGTCGAGAGCCAGAGGCAGAACCCGCGCGCAAAGGCGATTGCGCCCACACCTTTCAGTACATCGACCAGAAGCACCATCGACGCCGGCCATTTGCCGAGCGTTCGCAATACATTCGTTGCTCCGGTGGATTTGGAGCCATGTTCCCGGATATCGATGCCTTTCAGCAGTTTGCCTGCCAGATAGCCCGTGGGTATCGAACCGAGGAGATAGGCGATCGCCAACCCGACCGCAGCCGCTATCCAGAAAACCATGCGTGTCACCTCGACGGTCTATGTTCAGGCCGCGTGGTCGCCGCCATTACTGCTCGCATCCTCGATACCACGCGGACTAAGCGGACGAACAGTTTCATCCAAGCTTTAAAGACTCTAGGATGCGGCTATGCAGGGATCGCGTTTTGCATTTGGTCCGTTCGTGCTTGATCCGGCGGCGGGAACGCTCCTTCGGAATGACGATCCCGTGGCCGTCGGCCACCGCGGGCTGAAGCTGCTTGCGGCGCTCGTCGGGCGGCCGGGCGAAATCCTCGGCAAAGCCGAGTTGATGGATGCGGCGTGGCCGGGCAGGGCGGTGGAGGAGGGCAACCTCACCGTCCAGATCGCGCAGCTGCGAAAGCTGCTTGGCCCTGCTGCAGACGGCGGCGAGTGGATTGCCACGGTTCCGCGCGTCGGCTACCGCTTCACCGGGGCCACAGATCAGCCCGGTGGCGTCAAGCGAAAGGCTTTGCCGCTGCCTGACAGGCCATCCATTGCTGTGCTGCCCTTCGTCAATATCAGCGATGACCCCGAGCAGGAATTCTTCTCCGATGGGCTGACCGAAGACCTGATTACCGACCTTTCCAGGATGCCGGGTCTGTTCGTCATCGCCCGCAACTCGGCGTTTTCCTACAAGGGAAAGGCGGTTGACATGCGAGAGATCGCTGGGGAACTAGGCGTGCGCTACCTGCTCGAAGGCAGTGCCCGACGCGCCGCAGGACGGGTCCGCATCAATGCCAAGCTGATCGACGCCGCGAGCGGCGATCACCTGTGGGCCGAACGCTTCGATCGCAGCCTCGACGATATCTTTGCCGTTCAGGACGAGGTGGCGGAAAAGATCGTCGAGGCGCTGCTCGGGCGGCTGCGCGCACCACCGCCGCGCAACCGGCCAATCAGCCTTGAGGCTTACGACCTTTGTGTGCGGGCGCGCAGGCTGATGGATGATTCCCCGCAGGCGGCTGAGGAAGCGCATCTGATGCTGACGCGCGCCGTCTCCCTCGACCCTGATTATGCCGAGGCCTATCGCTGGCTCGCCATGAACCACTGGATGGGACGGATCCATAGCGGCGGGCCGACGGAATTCGACCGCAGCCTCGCTTTAGAACTGGCACGCAGGGCCGTCACGCTCGATCCCAACGATGCCGGCTGCCGTTGGGTCCTGGCTTACCTGCTTGCCTATGAGCGCGACTTCGCCGAAGCGGATGCGGAATTCGCCAAGGCGATCGAGCTCGACCCGAATGAGGCCGATACTTTTGCCGCGCTATCCGACATCACCGTCCTTGCCGGCCGGGTCGGCGAGGGGCTCGAGCATATTCGCAAAGCGTTCCGGCTGAACCCGTTTCCGGCAAGCTGGTACTATCTGACGCTCGGCCAGGCGCAATATGCGGCCGGCCAATATGCGGCCGCCGTCGAGACGCTGCGCCGCGACGAGACCTATCGCTCAAGCTCACGCCGTTTCCTGGCGGCAAGCCTTGCCAAGCTCGGCCGGCCCGACGAGGCACGCGCCGAGACCGATCTCTTCCTCGTCGCCAACCCGCATTTTTCCATTCGCCACTGGGCGGCGACCGAGCCCTTCCGCGACGCTCGGACGCTTGCGCATTTTGTCGATGGCTACCGCAAGGCCGGTCTTCCCGAGTGATCGCCGGGCCGCGCCGCCCGCCAGACCAACGGAAACAGCACCAGGGCGACCGCCGGAAGCACGATCAAGTTGATCGTTTCCCAGCCGGAGCTGTGGAGAAGCGACCCGGCCGAGAAGGACGCGCAGGCGACCGTACCGAAGACCACGAAGTCGTTTGCCCCCTGCACCTTGCTGCGTTCGGCCGGCGTATGGCAGTCGGCGACCATCGCGGTTGCTCCGATGAAGCCGAAGTTCCAACCGATCCCGAGCAGAACCAGCGAGAGCCAGAAGTGGGAGATGTCGAAGCCGGAGAGCGCGACCGCCGCCGAGCTGCCGATGAGGAGGAGACCGACGGCCGCGACCCGTTCCTTGCCGAAGCGCACCATCAGGCGGCCGGTGACGAAGCTCGGGGCATACATGGCGAGGATATGCCATTGGATTCCCAATGCCGCCTGGTCGATCGAGTGACCATGCCCGACGCTCTATGATATCGCGGAAGGGCTCGATCGTCTCGAAACCGGGCTGCGGAAGCTTCGCGGCAGGAAAGCCCGGTCGGTCGTGGTGGTCACCGCGTCCCGTTGCCAACTGGCTGCTGGCAAGATTGGACGACTTCTCGATGAACTTTCCGACGATCGATGTCCGGCTTGATGTCTCCGACAGAGTCATCGATCTGGCCCAGGGCGAGGCTGATATCGGCATACGCTGCGGTCTTGGTGCCTGGAAGGGTGTGAAGTCGACATTCCTCATGAGTGAGGAGATTATCGCGGTATGCCACAATCGGCTGCTCGAGGTGGATCGGGAGGTGACCGCCGGCTGGATCGTCGAACAGACGCTGACGGCACGCCGCATCCGGGCGGCGACTTTCCGACATGGGCGGAATGGTTGGCGAGATCCGGCGCAAACCGGCTTCCGATAGAACGCGGGCTGAAGATCAATTCCACGGCGGCAGTCATTCAGGCTGCCGTCGCGGCAAGGGGCGTCGCCCTCGTGCGCAAGGCGCTCGTGGCGCAGGAACTCGACAGCGGCAGGCTGGTCCATCTGTTGCCAGACGTCCGCTGGCCTGTGAAGTGGGCGTATTACATCGTCGCAGCGCCGAAGGCGTTGAGTCGATACGAGGTTGCAGCGTTTCACGTCTGGCTGGCCTCGCGCCCGAGATAGACGGCGATCCCCGGAGGAAAGATTACTCGCTTCAAACAGCCATATTCGAGGCTGCCGACATCACTTCCCGAGGGGCGGGACCACCGAACATATGACGGCCACCGTCTTCGACTTCAGTGAAACACCAGCGCACGACGCCATCTCGGTCGAGCAGGAATTCGCCGACAAGCTGGCCATGGCCGGTCGCAATCATCTGCGTGTCGTCCTCAGTGAATTCGTAGCCATCCGCCTTGTCGAGATAGTCCACCGCCGCCATCACATCCATCGGCTCCGGGAGCTCACCCGGCATGTCGATACGCATCGAGGTCACCGTGCTCATGCTGAGCTTGTGCGGCCAGTCATTCTCGTCTTCGGTGAACTGGACATTCGGCAGGCCGAAGGCCCTGTGTGACATCCGTTCCGGGTCGGAAGCAGCCAGCAGGTTGGGAAGCGGGTGGTAGCGGAAATAGAGGCGGGCACGCTCGATCGGGGTATTCACGACAGTCAGGCTGTCGATGCCCTTTTCCTGCAATGCACCGGTGAGTTCGGCCATGGCGGCGATCTGCCGGCGGCAGAAGGGGCAATGCAGTCCGCGAAACAGCCCGACAAGCACCGGTTTCTGGCCACGAAAATCATCGATGGCGATCTTACCCTGGCGAGTAATCGCATCCAGCACCACGTTTGGCGCGCGATCTCCGGGCTGTAATGGTCTTTCCGAGTGGTTCTCCTGCATGATTAATTCCTCCCTTTATCTATTTGACTTGATTGGACTAACCGCTCTCCAGAAGTTACACCGGGAGGAAGGTCAGTCGAGAAACGGCAAAACGACGAGTGTGCCTGGATCGAGGTTGTGGCGGATGCACACATCCTGCGCCAGCGTGAAATACCGTTCCGCCTCGTCCATATCGTCGTGTTCGAGGCTCAGTGTCGCCAAGCCATCATAGCACGGAAAGAGCAGTTGCGGCTCGTCAATTTCCTTTGCAACCTCAAGGGCTTCCTCGTAATACTTACGAGCTAGCTTCGGCTGCCCGTGGCATTGATGAATCTGCCCGAGGACAATCAGTGGCACGGAGAGATGGTCGCGCTGATCGAGCGCCCGGTCGATTTCGACGGCCTTCTCCGCTGCCGGCACACCCTCGGCCGCGCAGCGATCGGTAAAGGTGCAGCAGGAAACCGCGAGGTTGGCGAGTAGCCGCGCCTGGAAGCCAAGATCGCCGATGCGGGTGGCGACCTCCAGGCCGCGCCGGCAGATCCTGATGGCGTTGGCCGGGTCGACGATGGTGTAGAGAACGCCGAGATTGGAATAGGCGCGGCACGCTGCACTTTGCAGATCGGCCTTTTCAGCGACCGAAAGGCTGCGCTCGACTTCCTGCACCGCATCGCGGCGGCGCCCGAGCCGCGCCAGCGCCGCACCCTTGGTGTTCAACGCCTCCGCCATCGCCCGTGCCGCCTCCCGTCCGGCCTCGGTCGTTCCGTCGACGGGCAGCGTTTGCAGGCGTTGCAGCGCCTGCGTCGCCCATTCGGCGGCAGCTGCCTGATCGCCCATGCGAAAGGCCAGATGGCCGCGCTCCTGCAGCAAGTGCGCATGTTCGATCGGCGCATCGATCGTCGCGATCAACGCTTCGGCCGCAGCGCAATGGGTTTCCGCCTGGTCGCGGCGCCCCGCGTCGAGATGCAGACGGCCGGTCTTTCGCAGGATCCGTGCTGCGGCGATCCGATCGTCCTTGGTGCGGTGGATCGCAAGCGCCCGCTGATAATGGGTCAAGGCAGCATCGCGCCGGCCGGCAGGGCCGCAGAGATCACCAAGACGCTCCATGAGCGCCAATTGCTCCGGCGACACCTCCGGCTCGTTGGCGAAGGCGGCAAGGGCCTGATGGTAGAGTCGCATGGCATCGTCATTGGCGTAGGTCTTGCGCGCCAGATCGCCCGCCGCCATCAGATAGCCGGCGCCCTTGGCTTTCTCGGTGGTCAGACTGAAGTGATGGCCGAGCTGCGTCAGGTGCTCGGCCCGGTCGGGCGCTTCGCCATATTGGCGTTCCAGAATGCGGCCGATCCTGCCATGCAGCTCCATGCGCCGCTGCAGCAGCAGATTGTGGTAGATGACGTCATGCATCAGCGTCTGGCTGAAGCGATAGCCCGGCGATCCGCCGGCATCCGGGCCGCGCAATTCCTCGATGATATTGGCATCGCAGAGATAATCCAGCGCCGCGTCGACGCCGGCCGGGTCGGAGGTGACGGTGCGGAGCAGGGCGGTATCGAACTTTGGGCCGACAACCGCAGCCTCCTGCGCCAACCGTCTCATCTCTTGCGGCAGCCGATCGACGCGGGCGAGCAACAGCGCCTGGAGATTGACCGGGATATCGACATCCGTGTCGTCGGCTGCGACATGCCAGCGATGACCGTCATGGTGCAGCGTGCCCATGTCGATCAGTCCGCGCAGGATTTCTTCGATGAAAAGCGGATTGCCGCCGGCCCGATCCAGGATGCGCTTGCGCATGGCCACCGGCAGCTTACTATGGCTCTCGCCAAAAAAGGCAGCAAGCAACTTCTGCCCATCGGCTGCAAAGAGCGGGTCGAGACGTTGCACGGTCACGTTGACGCGATCGGAGTTCAGCGGGTCGGTCTGCGATGTCGGCCGGTAGATCGCCAGCAGCATCAGCCGGCTGCGCTCCAGCCGATCCATCATGAAGCGGAGCACTTCCAGCGAGGCAACGTCCGCCCAGTGCAGATCCTCGATAACGAGCAGCAGAGGGCCTTGCGCCAACCGCCGCTCGAAGACGGTGCGTACCGCATAGAAGATCTGTCGCCGCAACTGTTCCGGCTCGATGTGCCGTAATGCCCCATCGGCGTCGCCGAGACCGAGGACATGCAGAAAGAGCGGCAAAAGCCCCTCGACATCCTCTTGGGTGAGATCGAGCGCGCGGAATCCGGTTGTCAGCAGCTGCCGTGTTCTGGCGAGATCATCCCGCTCGCCGATACCGTAAGCGCTGCGCACGACCGCGGCGAGCGTGCCATAGGATCGTTCGCCGAGGGGAGAGCAGGTGGCGTTGCGGATGGCAAGGCCGGGGAAACGGGCCGCATCGCCGGCGGTTCCAACGAATTCGTTGACCAGCCGCGATTTGCCGATACCGGCTTCGCCGATCAGGCGGACGAGTTGCGCCGCACCGCCGCAGGCGAGATCGAGGCAGGTCAGCAGCCGCGACAACTCGCCATCGCGTCCGATCATCGGCGCCTGAAGGCCGAAACTTTCGAGCCCGCGCGCCGTATGCGGCGCTTCCAGCAGCCCAGCCAGCCGATGGACGAGGACGTTTCCGCTTTTGCCACGGAGCGTCTGCGCGCCAAGACTGTCGAAGGCAAAGGCATGGCGGGTGAGGCGATAGGTCAGCGGTCCGACGAGGATATCGTTTTCGCCGGCCATCGATTGCAGCCGCTGGGCGGTGTTCACCGTGTCGCCGGTCACCGAATAGGATTTTGTGCTGACCGCACCGAAGCCGCCGGTGACGACAGGCCCGCTATTGATGCCGATATGCAGACGCAGCGGCACACCGGCGCGTGAGCGCCAGCGGTCGCCGACGTCAGTCGCCCGCCGAATCATATCGAGTGCGGCACCGAGCGCCCGGACCGGATCATCTTCATGGGCAACCGGGGCGCCGAACAGCGCCAGCAGCGCATCGCCGACGAACTTGTCGACGAATCCGCCATAAGCCTCGACCGCCTGCGTCATCTCTTCGAATAGTTCGTTCTGCAGCACCCGCATGATTTCTGGGTCGATCTGCTCGCTCAGCGTCGTGAAGCCGCAGAGATCGGCAAAGAGCACCGTGACCGGCCGCCGGTCGGCATCGCTGTCTGATTTATGCGGCACCACCTCGATGCTTGGCTTCGGCGCAGGCGGGACTCGGCCTGAGATGGCCGCGCCGCATCTCGGGCAGAAGGCAAAATCCGGCTGACAGGCACAGCCGCAGGCAGCACAGGAGAGGGGCTGCCTGGCGCCGCATCGCGTGCAGAAGGCAAAACCACTTTGAATATCGAAACCGCAGCCGGCGCACTCCATCGCACCCGTCCCACGAAAGGCCAGATATGCGACGGGTATCCCGGTCGCAACCGACGGGCCTTAACAGAAACAAGCATGAACCTGCTACGTGAGGCCCGCAAGCAGGATTTCAGTTGGGGTGAAGGATCATCAGTCCGATAGCGCTCATAAACGCCAGCGCGAGCATCGACAGCACCCCGGCCAGCAGCACGCGCCCGCCGGAGGCAAGTACCGTCCGCATGTTCACCGACAGGCCAAGGGCAGCCATCGAGACGAGGGTGAGCACGGACGAGGATTCCCTCGCCACCGTTGCGGCTTGCGGCGGGATGAGATCGAAGCTCCGCAAGCCCATCATCGCCAAGAAACCGACAATGAACCACGGCAGAAGATGTGCAAGCGAGATTTGGGTGGGATGCTCCGCATCCCTCTTGAGTTGCAGCAGCAGCACGACCGGACCAAGCATCAGGACCCGCATGAGCTTCACGATGGTGCCGACCTGTACGCTGACGGCGCCGACAGGCGTGGTCGCTGCAAGCACCTGCGGAACCGCGTAGACGGTCATGCCGGCAAGAACGCCATATTGCCATTCCGTGAGATGTGTTACCGCAAAAAGCGGCGGCAGCACCAGGACGACGACTATTCCGAGCGCCGCCGTGAAGGCGATCGACGATGCAACGTCGTTCGCGCGGGCGCCGATTACTGGTGCTGCGGCAACGATCGCAGAATTCCCGCAAATGGAATTGCCGCAGGCGACAAGAGTTGCCAGCTGGTCGTGAAGGCCAAGCATCCTGCAGATCCCATAACTTGTCACCAGCGAGAGAAGCACTGTTCCCATGACGATCACGATCATGGTGGTGCCGGCCGCGGCGACGGTCGCTATGCTGACGGATGCGCCGAGTAGCAGGATGGCAAATTCCAGAAGGACCTTGCTCGAAAAGGCGATCCCTGCATGAAAACGGGCCGGCAGGCCCACGAAGGTCTGCAGCATCGTGCCCAGGAGGATGGCGAAGACCAGCCCATCGATGATTTCGAAGCCGATGACGGCTTTCTCCATAGAAACCATGCCCCACGCCAAGATGGTTATCGCGACGGAGGCGG
This sequence comes from Rhizobium sp. 268, assembly GCF_036571585.1. NCBI lineage: Bacteria > Pseudomonadati > Pseudomonadota > Alphaproteobacteria > Hyphomicrobiales > Rhizobiaceae > Rhizobium > Rhizobium sp. 268. Next base: position 88,482 of record NZ_JAPPSO010000014.1, read on the forward strand.
CGATGCCGGGAAGGATTTCCAACAATCTCGAGGAAGGCGACATGAAATATCCAAAAGAAATTCTATTTGTAGGATAGTCCTCCGTTTTGTGCTCATCCATCGAATAATTATTGACATTTCATTCGGTGTAAGAGAACGATTTTCGATGACGTTCGAGCAGCTTTCGATCTTTGTGGCAGTGGCCGAGCGGCAGCATCTCACGCAGGCGGCTTCCGCTCTTCGACTGACACCCTCCGCAGTCAGCGCTTCCGTCAAGGCGCTGGAGACGTTCTATTGCGTGAAGCTCTTCGACCGGGTTGGCCGCGGCATTCAATTGACCAGGGAAGGGGCCGTCCTTTTGCGCGAGGCCAAGGAGACGCTGGCAAGAGTCAAAGCAACCGAGGCGGTTCTCGCCGAGCTTGGCAGGCTGAAGACCGGTACGCTCGACATCCATGCCAGTCAGACCATCGCCAACTATTGGCTGCCCTCGCGGCTCCTCGGCTTCTCCCACGCTTATCCGGGCATCGATATCGATCTGACGATCGGCAACACGATGACCGTGGCTGCGGCGGTCAAACAGGGCGACGCGGAACTGGGATTCATCGAAGGCATGGTCGACGAACCCACGCTTTCGAACTCCATGATCGCCAGCGACAGGCTGGTTCTTGTCGTCGGATCCGAAAACCGCGACGATATTGAAGCAGGGGACCTCGGCCGCCTCAAATGGATCATGCGGGAAGCGGGTTCCGGAACACGTTCGGTGCTCGAACAGTCGCTGCGCGAGCTTCACATCGATCCTTCCAAGCTCGACGTCTCGCTGGTGCTTCCCTCGAACGAAGCGGTATTGTCGGCCGTGAGAAGCTGCGGCTGTGTCACGGCGCTCTCCGAGGTGATCGTCATGCCCTTCGTCGAGAATGGCCAGTTGCGAATGCTCGAGGTCGAGCTTCCGCCGCGACGGTTCACCTTGCTCAGACATAAGGAGCGCCATCGAACTGCGCCCGCACGAGAATTCGAGGCATTCTGCCGTGCCCACGCCTGATATGCCGGATTCCGTGGACAGCAGCCGTTAGAGCGATAACTTCGAGAGCTCTAAACTCGAGAGCGATGTGGCGGTCGTTGGATCGCCTCCCGCTGTGATGGCGATCGTCGAGGCAGGGGACTGCCCTGAACCCACGGCATTGCCATTCGGATTGACGATCGCTCCGCTGGGCCATCAGCAGATCGATCGACTGACGAAACTGCGGCCCGGTGCCTACCATGGAGGCTTCAGGAGCTTGTCCGCCGCCCTTGAGCGGGCTCTCGCGGCTGCGTCTGAACCGGATGATTTTAATCCGATCCGGCCTCAAATCATCCGATTCTAGGCTGGTGTGATTTCGCGCATCAGCCTGCTTTCGTCAGTCCCTTGTGCTTCACGCGGCAAAATTCGATCAGCTGCTCCGACGTCATTGGCCGCGCCAGAGCATAGCCTTGCAGCAAATGGCAACCGAGATCTTTTAGGATCTTCGCGTGCTCCATTGTCTCGACGCCCTCGGCAACGATGTCGATGTTCTGTGACCGGCCGATTTCGATAATGGAGGAAACCAGGCGGCGTTGAGACGGAGAGGCTACGATCGGCTTGATAATTTCGCGGTCGATCTTAAGTCGTCGCGGCTCAAACCGAAGCAGACTGATGATGCTGGCATGTTCCGTGCCGAAATCGTCGATCTCGATTTCAATGCCGAGCGCTTTGATTGCCGGAATGACCTCGTTGAGGGCAGGCTGAAGCTCGTCGAAGGAAATTGTCTCGAGCAGCTCGAAACAGAGGCGACCCCTCGCTGCGGGAAGCCCGGACAGTTCGGCGAGCAAATTTGCCTGCGCCAGTCGGCGCGCCGATATATTGACGGAGACACGCGGGATCTGCATTCCCAGGCTGTCCCATCTCGTCAGCTCGAACAGGGCCTTGTGCAGGATCAGCCTATCCATATCGCCGCTACGCCCCAGCCTTTCCGCGGCGCCGAGAAAATTGTTCGGGCCGAGCAGACCTTTTCGCGGGTGATCCCAGCGGGCGAGGGCCTCGACGCCTGATATAGCCAGCGTATCCGCATGGAATTGCGGCTGGAAGAATGCAACGAGCTCATCGCGGTCGAGCGCCAGATTGAACTCATCCGCCAATTCTTTTGAATGGATTGCGGCGCTGCGAAGCTCTTCGGTGAAAATGGCCGCGCGGCCGCGCCCTGCCTTCTTCGCTTCGTAGAGGGCCAAATCGGCATTGAGAAGCAACTGGCCGAGATCCCGCCCGGAGGCATGTTCAGTCTCCCAGGCGACACCGACGCTTGCTCCGACCACATACTCCGCCCCATCGATGAGGAGGGGCTGCTGGAGCGTGGCGACGATCTGCTTGGCCAATTCGGCTGCCTCAGGCTCGGGGTTGGCGCTCCACCTGGCGAAAATGAACTCGTCCCCACCGATCCGAGCCGCGACGTCGGTTGGGCCGGTCAAATCGGCGAGGCGCGAAGCGGTTGTTTGAAGGACCATGTCACCGCCGGCATGCCCTTTCGTATCGTTGATCTCTTTAAATCGGTCGAGGTCGATATGAATGAGGATCAGACAGTCTTCGCCATCGGGTCTCTGTGGTTGCGAGATCATCTGGTCGACGAACCGTCGGTTAGCCAGCCCCGTCAGGGCGTCGCGCAACGACAGATATTCCAGACGTTGCCGCGCTCGAACGAGCTTCTTCTTGTGAAGGCGAAGCTTCTCGATCGTTCGTTGGCGTGATTTGGTCAGGAAGCCGATCCAAATGATCGGCGCAACGACACAGAGGCCCAACAAGCTCGCATAAAACTCAAAAACGCCGATTCCGTTATTTTGGCCCCATCCGTGCTTGGGCACGGCGCCGAAAGTCCACCGGCCATAAGCCATGTCAACGGATGTCGCGACCGGCTGCTTCGAAAAGGTTTCCAGACTTCCGAGGAAAACCTGTTTCGGCGAATTTGGCTCCGGCACGGTACTGATGGCAATCTCAAGCTCGGTCGATCCAAGGCCGCTATCACTATAGAGCCTTGGGATATCAATAATTCCGGAGAGCAGCCCCCAAAAGATCTGGCTGTTTCCGTCATCGATATAGATCGGACATCTGACGACGAAAGCGGTTCCGCCTTGGACGAGTTCCACTGGCCCTGTCAGAACGATATTGTGGGTGTTGCGCGCCAGCATCGCGGCAGCCCGTTGCTTGTCATTCTTTCGGTAATCGAGCCCGATGGCCTTTTCGTTTCCTTTCTCAGGATAAACCCATTTGACCACCATGTCGGGCGCCGCAGCGAAACTGCGCAATTGTGAATCGGGCTGCAGGATCTGCGCGGCGAGTTTGGAAAATCCGTTCTGGCCCATTGCCGGGTCGACTGCGATGCCAGCCGCCAGACCTTGCAGCAGCTTCACATTGCTATTGAGGTTCGTCTGAAGCCGAGATGATATTGTGGCAAGCTCGCCCGCAACAATCGAGCGCTCCTCTGCCAGCGATCGCTCCAGCCGCCAGTTCGTTGCGACCCAGACGACAATAACTGCAATAACCGCCGCAAATAGTGCCGGAGCAAATGCGGTTGCATGGCTGGCTGCGGAGGCAGCAAGGCCACGGAGTATCTTTGGATTTCTTCGAAACTTCATTAGTTTGCCGGCGCGGATGGACACAGATGCATCCTCGCACAGTTTCTTTAAGGCAACGCTAAACCGGCTAGCCTGCGAGAAAAGCCGATCCGGTAGCGCGTCAAGACATCGTTTTGGTTGGAACGTTGGTCTGCCACGGCACGATGGCCTGGCACAATCTGACTGGCTGCTCCTGGTTGCTGGGCAGATCGGGCAGGTGAGGGTGCACACATCGGCTTCAGCTTCCTAAGTTTCTATTCTCATGATCCTGGTGGATGGATATCCGCTTTATGCTCCAGCGTTTGAACGGGACCTCAGCGTGCTTCCAAAAATCGAATTGCTTGCCGACATTGACGTCGCTGGTCGCTGAACGACCTAGTGAACGAGTGATACCCGGCTGAGCACGCAGAAATGACTGCGGAACCTTGGACGATGCAGCGAGAGCTTCGCGAAGAAATTCGCCGTCCCGTGTGCTAGCTCGGATCGCTGCGCGACCATCGCGACGGGCTCGACATTCTACAGGACGAAACCTCCTGTAAGACGCCGCTATGGGAGGCTTGCCTCCAGCTTTGTTCTCAGGGATTGCCAGACAGCTGGCTTGTCATCTCGTCTCCCACGTAATCGAAAACGCGGGGAGTGTGCCATTCAAACTTTACAGAAACAGGACACTTCAACTTTGCGGCCACACAAAAATCGCATAAGACAGATTATGGAACAACAGAATGCCTTTTTATTACAATGGCATATAGCGTCGCCACTCTCGCCGAGCTTGTCTTGTGCTCTGCGCAGTTACTCCTGAAGTGTTGGGATCACTTTTGCCGGTCTTTGTAGCTCCGTAGCGGCGGCGGAAGCTGCTGCATCGGCCGTCCCGCTGGAAACATGAACCGTCGGAGTTGCAAACTGGATCCCTTTTTCCGCGAATGTCTTCTTGAGCATGGCCAGTGCCTTTCGGCGAACGCCGAATTGCTCGCCGGGTTTGGCCATGAACTTCAGGCGGATCTGCACACCGTAATCGGCCATCTGCTCGATCCCTTGCATTTTCAAGGGCTCGATGATGTTGGGCCCGAGTTCGGGATCGTCCAGCAGCTCGACGCCAATGCGCTTGATGGTCTTGCGGACCTCCTCAAGGTCGCTGTCATAGTTCAGGGTCAGCGTAATGATATCGATCACCCAGTCGCGGCTCAGGTTCTGCACCGCGCCGAGTTCGCCGAAAGGAACGATGGTGACCGGACCGCGGTGGTGCCGAAGGCGGATCGATCGCAGCGAGAAACCTTCGACTGTCCCTTTATATTTTGCCGCCTGAATATACTCACCGATGCGAAAGGCATCGTCGAACAGATAGAAGACGCCTGAGATGATATCCTTGACGAGCGTTTGCGCGCCGAAGCCGACGGCGATGCCGACGACACCGGCGCCGGCCAACAACGGTCCGATCTGAATGCCGACGGCATCCAGGATCATCAGGAAGCCGACAGCGCCGATCGCCAGAAACAGCACGTTGCGAAGGATCGGAAGCAGGGTATTTAACCGCTGGCGCCGGCGCGCTTCGGGTCCGTCCAGATGCCCCGCCTCCGCACTTCGCGACGCCACCGCCATCTGACTGTCGATCAGCGTGCTTGCGAGCTTCCAGATGACGTCGGTCACCAGCAGCACGATAACGATGCGGATGCCTGCACGGATCAAACGGGTGGTCACCGTTTCGGCAGCGGCAAGGTCACTGAGATTGACATTCCAAGCGCGGGCAATCAGCAGCGCGGCGACCACGATCAGGCCGTTCCGGAGCGTTTGCATGATGACGACGGACCATCCGACGATAGCCGGATCTTCGACGGCGTGTTCGCCGCCGGATCGTACGATGCGACCGATGACATCACGCGCCACGGAAACGGTAAGCGGCAGAAGCGTCAGGACGATCAACGTCCAGAATACTCCGCGCAGCCCGGACACCCATAACAGCCACGATAATACGATGCTCGCGCTGAAGCCGACGCAGACTAACCGGTTCACCGGCGGCCCGTCGGAACGGAAATGCCGCAGCCAAATCATCGTAATCAGCGTGATCGAAACGACACCGAGCCACGCGGCGGTAAAGAGATCGACCAGGATGGGCGAAGCCCCGATGGTCTGGAACACTTCGATGATCGCCCAGCCGGCCGCCAGCACGGCGACGATTGCGAGAAGCCAGTAATACCAGAACCAGGCAAGCGAGGTGACAAGCGTCAGAAGCCGCATATGCGGCAGCCGGGCGCCGGGCGCAATCACGATGCGGCCGACAAGCACGCCAAGGCGCACCATCAGCGCCGCTGATAGCAGAATGAGCGCGATATCGCGAAACACGGCAGGCCAGGGAAAGAGGATAAAGGCGCCGAGGCTGCCGATGAGATAACCGACCAACGCGAGAAGGCCCATTGAAAGCCGGGCCGCATGGAGCTTGATCCGCTGCCGGACGGTGTCGGCAGGCGCGGTCAACACAAAATGAAGCAGCCCTCGCCCGGACCACCAGGCAAGGCGCTGCGCAGCGAATCCGCCTGCAATGAAGAGTGTCACCGCCAGGATCAGTCCGACAGCATCGATGCGATCATCCGTTTGGAAGACCCGGATCGCCGTTTGAACCTGTCCCGGAAGCGTTGGGACTGCATCGACGAGCGTGAGCAACCTTTGGCGTAGATCCTGCAATGCGGTGGCAATCGACGGCGGTGCCACCTCTTGCGGGGCCGCTGCCGGCTGCGCCGGTTCCTGAGTGCCGGGAACGATCCGGTTGACCAGCGCGCGTCCGGCATCATCGTTGGGCAATTCGATGATAACCCGGATCGGTGCCGAGGAATTGGTCGGTTCGGCCGCTGGGGCGACGGTTACGCTCGCGAACACAAGCGTCGAAAATACCACCGTCAAGAATATCGACACTCTACCAAAAAAATGACGGTCGTCATTGATGCGCATATAGCCCTGGTCCCCAAGAAGCTGGCGTTGTTTCTAGCAACTTCGGACGTTGTGAAGCGTTGCGTAATCGACGTCAATCGACGACCTGTCTGGCGGGCGTAAAGCTCGCCGTGCCGCCGCCCCTGAAAACACGCCGGTCGGTTAACGGCGGTTGCTCATGATCGCACCGTTTTGAACCCTGCCCTGATCTCCTGACTGAAGAGTTCCGGCTCCTCCCAGGCCGCGAAGTGGCCGCCCGTGGGCGCGCGGTTATAGTAGACCAGCTTCGGATAGGCCTTCGACAACCAGTGCTTTGGCGGTTTGTAGACCTCTCCGGGGAATATGGTGACGGCGACCGGCACTTTGACCTCCGTGAGCTTTGCGCCCGCCATGGCGTTTTCGAAATAGATGCGGCCACTCGAGGGGCCGGTGTTCGTCAGCCAGTACAGCGTGATATTGTCGAGGATGACATCCTTGCCAAGCGCCTGTTCCGGATCGCCTCGGGTGAACACCCAGTCGGCGATCTTGTCGTAAAGCCAGGCGGCAAGGCCAACTGGCGAATCCGCAATGCCGTAACCGACTGTCTCCGGACGTGTGCTCATGATCGCGGCATAGCCGAAGCCGTTGTTGAGGAAGTTCCGCGCCTCATCGAAGACGACCTTCTCGTCCGCAGACAGATTGTCGGGAGCCGGCCCTCCATTTTTAAGAGCCTGGGCTGCATCCGATGGGAACGTCGTGGCCCGCTCGATCCTGTTGACATGGATGGCGAGCAGCCCATCGGGTGCCTGGCGACCCAGGGCGTCGCTGATGATGGCGCCCCAGTCGCCGCCTTGCGCGACATAGCGGTCATAGTCGAGCCGTTTCATCAGCACGTCCCAGGCAGCCGCTATCCGCTGCGGGTTCCAACCCGTCGTCGACGGCTTCCCGGAGAAACCGAATCCCGGGATCGAAGGGATCACCAGGTGGAAGGCATCCTCGGCCGTACCGCCATGCGCCGTCGGGTCCGTGAGCGGCCCGATGACATCGAGCAGTTCGAACACCGAACCCGGCCAGCCATGGGTCATGATCAGCGGCAGCGCGTTTTCATGACGGGAACGGACATGGATGAAATGGATGTCCACACCGTCGATATTGGTGAGAAAATGCGGAAAGGCATTCAGCCTGCTCTCTGCCTTGCGCCAGTCGTAGGAGGCCTGCCAGTAGGCCACCAGCTCCTTCAGCCTGTCGGGCTCAACACCCTGCGAACGATCCGTGACGGTTTCACCGTCGGGCCATCGGGTTTCGGCAAGTCGCCGCCTGAGGTCCGTCAGCGCTGCCTCGGGGATCTCGGCCTTGAACGGTCGGATCTCTCCGATGGTTGCGCCGATGACGTCGGCGGCTTCCGACACCAGCGGAAGCAGAACGGCGGATAAGCCGGCCGCGGCACCCGATGACAGCAGCGTGCGTCGCGATAGAGGCCTTTGGTTCAAAGAGGTCAGCAGTGCCATGACGTGTGTCCTTTCATGACAATGAGAGTCAACGGACAGGTTCGGCAAGGGGTGCCATTGGTGACCGCATAGGGTTCAATGTGATGTCAGTCATATCAGTTCTTCCTTATGTTGTCGCCGCTGCGCTCCGCCATCCCCCGCGAGCTGTCTCAAATCGGCGGCTGGTGATTATTTGGGTGGCGCGACGCAGGGCCGGCACCCGGAGAAACTGAGAGGCAGCCTCTCGTTGGAAACTCAGCCTTGGCCAGCGCCGTCACAGCGACCACGATCAAGAGGCTGCCTCTCAATTTTTCCAGCTACTGCGCGGTGACGGCGTGGCTACTTATGGACCTGTCGTTCAGGAAAGGAACTCACATGTCCGAAGACAAAACCGAAAATAGGGCTGCATCGGCCGCAGCCACGCCATCCCTCCCCGTCGGAAAAATCTTCGCGTCCGCTGAAGCCCAGCACGGTGACGTTGATTTCATCAAGGTCGACGAGATGCTCACGCTGAGGAGAATGATTGTTCGCGCGCCGGCGCCAAAAGGCACCGTGCTTTTCCTGCACGGGTTTCCGGAAACGCTGTTGGTCTGGAGGGACATTGCGAGCACGCTTGCTCGCGACTACGACGTCCACGCCTTTGATTGGCCGGGCTACGGCCAGTCGTCGCGCCCCGCGTTGCAATGGTTTTCCTATGCGCCCCAGGACTACGCGGCGGTGTTGAAGGCCTATATCGAGACGGCAGGCATCGACCGTTCGAACCTCGTGATCTATGCGACCGATATTGCCGCCCTCCCCGTTTTGCTGCTTGCTCTCGATGAGCCGGCGATCGCCAGGCGGATCATCGTCGGAGACTTCGCGCCGTTCGACCGGCCGCAATACATGTGGGAGAACCTGCAGAATCTCAAAGCCGAGCCGACGGCCTCGCCGACCCGCGCCTATATGAACAAGACAAGCGACGAGATCCTTCAGAACGTGCACAGGCGCGGCCTGTCGCCGGCGGAACAATTCGATCTGCCGACCGACGTTCAGCAGGACTTGGTCCGTTCGTGGAACTTGGGCGGAATGACGTCGGCGGACGCCTTTGCCCATTACTACGCTCATTTCACGCGCGACCAGAACGTCCTCGAGGCCAACCTTGACCGGTTGAAGACGCCGGTCAAAGTCATCTGGGGCGAAAAGGACCTCTACATCAACAAGGAAATGGGCATCGAATTCGCCGCCAGGATCGGTGTTGAAATCAATATCCTGCCGGGTATCGGCCACTTTCCCCATCTGCAGAATGCGAAACAGACGGTTGAAGAAATCCGCGCATCATTCGGATAATGTTTTATTATCGTCGTTCTGATAGCGCGCGCAACCGGGGTAGAGCCCAGTCGACAAACGCGCGTACCTTCAGCGCCAGAATCCCCTGGCGAGCGTAAACGATATGAATAGGCTGCGGCGGTCCATCGAAATCCCGCAGGATGGGCACCAGCGCGCCCGACGCCAGCTGGTCGGGAACCTGGTAGTCGAAGAGCCGCGCGATCCCCGCTCCGCCGACGGCCGCCGCGACGCAGTTCGCCGCGGTATTCACTTCCAGCCGGTTGCGAGGCATCGCCTCGATCGGCTTTCCCTCAACGTCGAATGTCCAGAAGAATGCCGGCTTGTTGAAGAAGATCCCGTCGCGATCGACGAGATCGCCTGGGCGCTGAGGTTCGCCATGCCGCGCGAGATAGGCAGGGCTCGCGCAGGTCAGCAGGCGGAATTCGCCGGTTTTGACCGCATGGAGGGAACTGTCGGCAAGGTCGCCGAGACGGATCGCGATATCCACCAGCTCGGACACAAGATCAACCGTGCGGTCGAGCGACAGGAGCTTCAGCGACACCTCCGGATATTTGTCCATGAAGCTCAGCGCGACGGGCAGCACATACCGGCTCCCATATTCGATCGGCATCGTGATCGTGAGCGCGCCTCTGGGCGTCTGGTATTCGCCCGACGCCCTTCGCTCCGCCTCATCGAGATCCGCAATGATCTTTCGGGCGGCGTCGACATAGTCGCGGCCGGCGTCGGTGAGCTGAAGATTGCGGCTGGTGCGGACGATGAGGTTTGCGCCGAGATGGCGTTCAAGCTCGGCCACCTTGCGGCTGACGCTGGGCAAAGGCGCGTTCAGCCGCCTGCTGCCGGCCGAGATGCTTCCGGCGTCGACAACGGCCAGCAATATGCGCATCGCTTCGAGACGATCCATTGGCACCCGACCGTAAGATATCGCTTCTGCTCATCATCGGCCGGCAGACTATGACGTTGCCCAGAACCGCAGGCAATCCTAATCCAGCAGCCTGCGTATGGCCATGATCCCCTTTGCAGCATCCGACCAGGATTGACGCCAGATCAAAACGCCGACGCTGAGGATGGCTGCGACAATGAAGGGGATCGGCCCGATGAACCAGAAGGCGGCAGCGACGGTGAAGTAGTAGGATCGGACGCCGACGCTGAACGAGCGAAGAGCCGGGTTCAAGACCAGAGTGAGCGCGTTTGTCCAGCTGACGATGTCCCTGTCTTCATCGCGCGACGGACTCGCCCCGATCGCCGCAAGGCAATAGTTGATCTGTCGGACCGCCCATATGAAATCGGACAGGCCGCGCAGCAGCGTCGCCATGATCAGGAGCACCTTGCACTGGAAGAACCAGGCGGGATCCTGCGCCGCAAACAGCGCGATCAGCCCGCCGCCCGATCCATAATTCGGCTCCATGAACAGCGCACCGCTGAGCCCGACGATGACGATGAGGTTGGCAGATCCGAAGAAGGATGCCGAATTGATCGTATGCCCGAGGATCGCCGCGTCGCCGATGAAGTTATTGTCTCGGGTCAGCACCTCGCGCATCCAGGCCGCGCGAATGCGCACCATGTCGACGGAAAGGCTGTCGTTTCGCCGCGGCCACCCTATTGCCATCAAAGGCTCGAGTGCCACCCAGACGAGAAGGAAGAATACGATCGCCGCGACGTTCAAAAAATCCATGGTGTCCCCCGAATTGAATGGCGTTTTTCCGAACACTACGTCGAGCGAACGGCGGCTCCAAGCGTCAATCGCCGTCCGCGGCTTCCTTTGGTGCGCAAGGGCGGGAGGCCGCTACCGGCTGCGCGTCGCGAGCTTGTACGGCGGTCTCAAGCCGCATGCACGAGCAAGATTGGAAACGTCGATATTGCGTCCCATTGAAAGGCGACTAAGATTGGGTGTCACCAGCCGCGTGACGTGGTCAACCGGCAGGTCAGACTTGGGGATACGGGAATGGACCTTGCCGAAGAGCCTGGCATCTTCACGTGGGACTTGGCGACCGACACGGTTTACGCGGATTCGGCACTAGCGAACCTCTTTGGGCTTGATCCGGAGCAGACCATCGCGGGGCTGCCGATCATAAAATATCTCGACAGGATTCATCCGGACGACAAGCCATCCGTGGCCAAGGCGATTTCAGACTCGGTGGTGACAGGAGATCCCTACCGCCATGACTATCGGGTATTTGATCGAAGCGGACAAATCGTAGCCGTGGCCGCCTTCGGCCGCTGCTTCAGGGATGCAGCCGGAAACCCATCGCACTATGCGGGCATCGTCTTTCGGACGAATGATCAAAGCCAGCAAGACGAATTGTCTGCGCATTGCAGCGCGGCGCTCAAAATTGCGAGGTCATCCGGGCTGCAGGCGACGGCCGACGCGCTTGAGGCGATTCTGAAAGAGCTTGCGACGCCGATGGCTTCCGGCATCGCGCCGCTTCATTGATTTTCTTCGACGCATCGAGCGACGCGCCTGCCCTTGTGCAGCGATTCAAAGCTCGCCGGTCAACGCCATCTCGCCTCGGAGAGATGACTGGGAAATCCGGCAAGCATGACCCCCAGCGGCACATTTCGAACCAGCCTGGCTGCAATGAAGGTTGCGCAGATCGCTGCGGCAAGCTTCGCCCAGGGATAGCTGCCAAGTTGGACATGGGCGTTTGCATCAACCGATGTGGCCTTTGCCTTCAGCGCCGCCTCCGCGTCCTCGCGCAGCATGCCTATCCGAGCCTTCAGCAGCCTGAGTTCCTGCTGCAGGCCGCTCAAATCTTCGTCGACTTTTTCACGCGTGCTTACAACGGCGGCATCGGCAAAAGGCGGTTCACCTTCGGCGATCAGTTCATCGGGGTCAGGAAGGCGGCCGTCGCGATTGATGGATGATTGCATGGACATATCCTCAAATAAAGAAGCGGGATGAGATGAAGGCCCGGCATCGCGGCCGCGCCTTCCAATGCAGGTCAGAGGATCAGTGGTCGCGCCGGAAACCCTGGCTTTGCTGCGATCCGCCCTGCGACTGGTTCTGCGATTGGCGATTGGCATCGTCCGACGGCGTGGGGGCGCTATAAGTGTAGGCACGCACCTTGGCGCTTCCATGCACGGTGTCGCGCGTCGCTACGGGGCGCGTATCGTCGAATGCACTCTCGGACACGGCGAGGTCTTCCGATGCTTTGCCGCCGGAGGGTTTGCCGGCAAAACCGGTATTGGACGCGCCTTGTTGCCTGTCTTCCAGCGACCAGAGGTCCGCCCGCTCGTCCATGTCTATGCTGCCCTCGTCGTCCAGAATATCGTGGACGGTCTCATAGAGCGCGTCATCGATATCGTTGACCTGAACGAGGAAGCCGCCTCGCCGCAACCCCTCTGCGTAGACCGCACGATCCTCGTCGGGAAAGAAGAAGTCGGCCAGCGCGTCGAAGAAGCCGCCGCGGTCGTCGCTCATGGCGCCGGCGGTTTTTTCGTCCGCCTCGTAGCCTGGCATCAACCTTATTCTCGCAACCGGCACGCCCGCGTCTTCAAGACGGGAGACGGCGGATTCGGCTTGCGATCGGTTGTCGAAAAATGCGGTGAGGCTGCTGCCCCCTGTCGGGCCGGAGAAGGCTGGATTGGTATCGTGGTAAATGCTGCTCACGGGAAATCTCCTCTCGATGCATAGACCCACGCCGCGGATCCGGCGGCTGGTTTCCTGATCAGAAAAACAGGTGGGCGAATGGAATGTTCCAAGCCAATGCGTGGGCAGGCGATAGCGGCTTCAGTCGCACCGGCCGCCCCCCACATTGGCGGCTCACCGATATCAAAATGAGGAACGGTTTGGCATCGAGGATCGTTGTCCCGCGCCACCGCAATTCAAGGCGCTCTAGCGGTTGACGTCAAACCGTCGAGACGCTAGCACGGCTTTTGACGCATTGGGGATATTTCATATGGACATCTTTACGGCAGCCGGTCTAACGGCTTTGCTGCAGGTCATTGCTATCGACCTCGTTCTTGCCGGCGACAACGCCGTGGTTATCGGTCTCGCTGCTGCCGGGCTTGAGGCCACGCAGCGCCGAAAGGCGATCATCGTCGGCATAGCAGCCGCGACCGTCCTGCGTATTCTCTTTGCCAGCGTTGCCGTCTATCTCTTGGCGATCGTCGGCCTGCTGCTGGCCGGCGGACTTCTGCTCCTCTGGGTCTGCTGGAAGATGTGGCGCGAGCTTCGCGCCGGCCATGGCGACAACCATGACGCGGCGGGCGCCGAGGGGGCGCCGAAAAAGACCTTTTTCCAGGCGGCGACCCAGATCGTCATTGCCGACGTCTCCATGTCGCTCGACAACGTGCTCGCCGTTGCCGGGGCGGCGCGCGAACACCCAAGCGTGCTGATCATCGGCCTTGCCCTGTCGATCGCGCTGATGGGCATCGCCGCCAATCTGATCGCCCGGTTGCTCAACAACCATCGCTGGATCGCCTATGTCGGCTTGCTGATCATCCTCTACGTTTCGCTCGACATGATCTATCGCGGCGCCGTCGAGATTATGCCCTACATGCAGTGATTTCAGGCTCGATTGTCTTTGTGGTCAGGCTTAAGCCCCGATCCTGACTTCGGTTTCGAAACTCATCTGATCATAGGCCGGGACCACATGGTCCGGCGTCTCGGCCATCACAACGTCATAATCGAGCGGCGTGTGCATATGGGTGAGGATCGCCCGTCTCGGCTTTAGCCGGCCAATCCAGTCGAGCGACTGTTCCAGCGACAAATGGCTCGGATGGTAGGTATATTGCAGCGCGTCGATGATCAGCACGTCGAGATTTTGAAGCTTGTCGACGGTCTGGGGCGGGAAGTCGCTGATATCACTGCAATAGGCCACATCGCCGATCCGAAAGCCGAGCGAGTGGATATCGCCATGCTGCTGAATATGCGGATGAAACCGTATCTTGCCGCCGGGGCCGCGGACTTCGACGGGTTCGTCGAGGTTTTCGATGACAACCGGCAGCACGATGGGCGGATAGTTGCTGCCCGGCGGCGTTTCCAGGCAATAGCCGAAGGCTTCGCGCAGCCTGTCCATCGTATATTGGTCGGCAAAGATCGGCACCCGCCGGCGCGTATTGTGAAAATAGCCGCGCAGATCGTCGATGCCATGAATATGGTCCGCGTGCGGATGGCTGTAGAGCACGGCATCGACATGGTCGGCCCCTGCCCTGATCATCTGCTCGCGAAAATCCGGTCCGGTATCGATAACGACGGTGGTGACACCGCCATCCGGCGCAAATTGCTGCACCATGAAAGCGGCGCGCGTGCGCCGGTTCTTCGGATTGTCGGGATTGCAGGCGCCCCAGTCGCCGGTAATGCGCGGCACGCCGGGTGACGACGAACAGCCGAGAATGGTGAAGCGCCGCCGGTAGAGCACGCTCTCAGATCCTCGGCATTTTCGAAAACAGCCGGAAAGCGTTCTCCGTCGTGATCCGTGCGACCTCCGCGTAGGAGAGGCCGATCGTCTCGGCGAGCACCTCGGCCGTGTTGACGACATAGGACGGTTCGTTGCGCTTGCCGCGCCAGCGCTTCGGCGCCAGATACGGCGCATCCGTTTCAACGAGCAGCCGATCCTGCGGGATCGTCTTGGCGATCTCGCGCAGCTCTTCCGATTTCGGGAAGGTCAGGATGCCCGAGAAGGAGACATAGCCGCCGAGTTCGACGCCGGTTCGCGCCAGTTCCGGACCTGCCGAGAAGCAGTGCAGGATGAAGGGGAAGGCCCCCTTCCCCGTTTCCTCGGTCAGAATCGCGGCCATGTCCTCATCGGCGCTGCGGCTGTGGATGACGAGCGGCAGCTGTGTGGCGCGCGCCGCCGCGATATGGCGACGAAAGCCGGTCTGCTGGTCCTCGGGCTTCTGCGTATCGTAGAAATAATCGAGGCCCGCCTCGCCGATCGCCACCACCTTCTCATGGGCGTTGGCAAGGCGCACCAGCTCTTCCGTCTGGATATCCAGCTCTTCGTCGGCATTGTTCGGATGCGTGCCGACCGAGCAGAACACCGAAGGATATTTCTCGGTGATCGCAAGCAGCCGGTCGAGCTTGCGCACCCGCGTCGAAATCGTCACCATCTGCTTGACGCCCGCCTGATGGGCGCGCGTAACGATCTCGTCGCGCTCCGCCTCGAAGTCGGCGAAATCCAGATGGCAATGCGTATCGATCAGCACAGCCTTAAGCCTCCGGAGCCACGTAGCGCGGGAAGACCGGCGCTGGCGCTTCGAGCGGCGTTCCGGCAACCAGACGGCCGGATTCGCCAAGAGCAGCAAAATCTCGCTTGTCTGCAGGTGCCGCGACCAGATCGAGCAGCTTGCCCGATGATTGAGGCATGAAGGGCTGCAGCAGGATGGCGATCTGGCGCACGACTTCCGCGGTGACGTAAAGCACAGTGCCCATCCGCGCCGGATCGGTTTTCTTCAGTGCCCAGGGCGCCTGGCCGGCGAAATAACGGTCGGTCTCGGACACGACCGCGATGATCGAGGCAAGCGCCCGGTGGATCTGCTGCTTGCCTATGTCCTCGCGTGTGGAGGCATGCAGCGCGTCGGCCTGTGCCAGCATCGCCTTGTCCTCGTCGGTTAGCGGCCCGCATTCCGGGATCTTGCCGTCGCAGTTCTTGACGATCATCGACAGCGAGCGGCTGGCGAGATTGCCGATGCCGTTGGCGAGGTCGGAGTTGATGCGCGTGCCGATCGCCTCTTCGCTATAGCTGCCGTCCTGGCCGAAGGATACTTCGCGCAGGAAGAAGTAGCGCACCTGGTCAAGGCCGAAATGGTTCACCAGGTTGACAGGATCGACGACATTGCCGAGCGACTTCGACATTTTCTCGCCCTTGTTGAGCAGGAAGCCATGGGCGAAGACCCGCTTCGGCAGCGGCAGCTTTGCCGACATCAGGAAGGCCGGCCAGTAGACGGCATGGAAGCGAATGATGTCCTTGCCGATGATGTGCACATCGGCCGGCCAGTATTTCGCCCGCGGGCCGTTCCTGTCCTCGATGTAGCCGGTCGCAGTAATGTAATTGGTCAGCGCATCCACCCAGACATACATGACATGGGCGGGATCGTTCGGCACCTTGATGCCCCAGTCAAAGGTCGTGCGCGAGACAGAGAGGTCCTTGAGGCCGGATTTGACGAAGGAGATCACCTCGTTGCGGCGCTCGGCCGGACCGATGAAATCGGGATTGGCCTCGTAAAGGGCCAGCAGCTTCTCCTGATATTCGGAGAGCTTGAAGAAATAGCTCGCCTCCTCCACCCACTCGACGGGCGTGCCCTGCGGCCCGTAGCGCACGCCGTCGGCGCGCAGCTCCGTCTCGTTTTCCTGGTAATAGGCCTCGTCGCGCACCGAATACCAGCCGGCATAGCTATCCTTGTAGATGTCGCCATTCTCGGCCATCAGGTTCCAGATGTTGCGCGACGTCTCGTGATGACGCTCCTGCGTGGTGCGGATGAAGTCATCGTTCGAGGCGTTGAGCAGCTTGGCCATCGCCTGGAATTCGCCGGAGTTGCGGTCGGCGAGCGCCTGGGCGGTAATGCCCTCGGCGCGCGCCGTCTGCTGCATCTTCTGGCCGTGTTCGTCGGTGCCGGTCAGGAAGAACACGTCCCTGCCATCCAGGCGCTGGTAGCGCGCCATCGCATCCGTCGCGATCAGCTCATAGGCATGGCCGATATGCGGCTTGCCGTTGGGATAGGAAATCGCGGTGGTGATGTAGAAGGGTGTCTTGTCTGTCATGGCGGCCAATGTCCGGCTTACTCTATAAAAATGGTCAGCCGCTCTTAGCGCATGTCACCGTCCAGCGAAACATCAAGTTTTGCCGCCGCCAATGATTTCCGGGACGCGGGCAGCGGTGAACTTGACTCAGCTTCTGCCGCAATCTACCCGTCATGGAAAAGAGGGCGAGGCAGAACGAAGTGCCAGTTTTCATCTATCCGGTTTGTCGTGGCCGCGCGCCGTCGGAGGCGCTTGATTGACGTTCGAGCCTCTCTATTCACTTTCGGGCCTGTTTGTCGGCGCGCTCGTCGGCATCACCGGCGTTGGCGGCGGTTCACTGATGACACCGCTGCTGGTGCTGCTCTTCGGCGTCCATCCTGCGACCGCCGTCGGCACCGATCTTCTCTATGCGGCGATCACCAAGACTGCCGGCACCGCCGTCCACGGCATGCACGGGCGCGTCAATTGGAAGATCGTCGGCAGTCTCGCAATCGGCAGCGTGCCGGCCGCCCTGCTGATGCTCTGGCTGCTGGCAGGCGTCGATCGCAAAAGCATCGGTGTCACCAATACCATCACCACGGCGCTCGGCTGGCTTCTTGTCATGACCGCGATCATGCTGGTCTTCCGAGGTCCGATACTCGAGCTGGCACGCCGCGCCATCGGCGACCGCACACCGCCGCAGCCGAGAACCATCCTTGCCCTCACCGTCATTCTCGGATTCCTGCTCGGCGTCCTCGTCACCCTGACCTCTGTCGGTGCCGGCGCGCTGGGTGTGACGATCCTGCTCGTCCTTTATCCCAGGCTCGATGTGCGCGAGATCGTCGGTTCCGATATCGTCCATGCGGTCCCGCTGACCCTGATCGGCGGCACGGGCTACTGGCTGATCGGCGAAATCGACTGGCCGATGCTGTTTGCCCTGCTGATCGGTTCCATCCCGGGCATTATCATCGGCAGCCTCCTGGCGCCGAAGCTGCACGAGCGCACCATCCGCATCGTCCTCGCCGCGACACTCGCCGTCGTCGCCGTCAAGCTGCTGACCGGCTGATCGGAGAACCAGGACGGAACTAGAGACCCGGCTGCTTGATATCGGCGAGGATGCCGATGATCGTGTGTTTGCGGTCGAGGTTATAGGCATCCGAAATAGTCAGCCGTTCGGTGATTTCGGAATAAAGCCGTGCCAGCCGCTCTGCAGCCGCGATCTGCCCCTCGCCTGCCGCTGCGCGTGCCCGGTTCATGATGTCGTCGCCGACATGGCTGACGAAGAAATCGAAGATCGTGTCACTTTCTTTGCCCGAAAGCGCATCGGCCAGCCGATGCATCGCCTTACGGGCCGTCGGCCCTTCGGCCGACAGCATCTCCTCATAGGCGGCAATGATCTCGCCGCCGCCGTAATTCAGCAGTTTCAGCGCCTCGCCGACGCTGCCCTTGGCGGCCGAAAGCACCGCCCCACCCTCTCCCGATATGCCGAGATGGGCAAGCGCGGCTATGAGCGCATCGTCTGCAAGCGGTGCCAGTTTCAGCGGCAGGCAGCGCGAGCGGATCGTCGGCAGCAATCGTCCCGGCGCATGCGAGAGCACCAGGAACAAGGCCCGCTTCGGCGGTTCTTCCAGGATCTTCAGGATGGCGTTGGCCGCATTGCGGTTCATGTCGTCGGCCGGGTCGATGATGACGATCCGCCAATTGCCAGTGCCTGATGTCTGCGAGAAGAATTTACCGGCGCGGCGCACCTCGTCGACGGTGATCGCCGACTTCACCTTGCCGGTTTTTTCATCCACCGGCCGGGCGAGATGCAGGAGATTGTGCGAGGCGCCGGAGGTGATCTGCCGGCTCACGGAAGACGCAGGATCCGGATCGCCGATCCTCTCCGGGGCAGTGGCAGGATCGGGATAGGAGAGTACGTGATTGGCGAAGCGGAAAGCGAGCGTCGCTTTGCCGATGCCCTCAGGCCCCTCTATCAGGATGGCGTGGTGGCCCTTGCCGGACCGATAGGATTGCGCCAGGAAGGCCTCCGCCTCCTCATGGCCGAACAGCCTGGTATTTTCCCCCGGCCAGATGGCGCCGTCGAGCAGTCCAGGCCTTTCTTCACTCATAACGGGCTTCACTCATGATGTGCGGCTTCCGGCATGCGCGCACGGCCTGCAGGCGACATGAGCTGCCGGACGATCGCCACGATCTCGGCGGCGATCGCCTCCTCGCTCTGCATGGCGTTGATCACGTGACAGCGCTCCGGCTCGCGGGCGGCGATATCGAGAAAGGCTTCGCGCCTTTTCTCGTGGGTTTCGAGCCGCTCTTTCTCGAAGCGATCGGGAGCGTCGGCGGCGGCGCGTTTCTGCGCCCGCTCCAGCCCGATCTTGGCGGGGATATCGAGGATCACGGTGCAATCCGGCATGACGCCGTTAATGGCGATGCGCTGCAGCGTCTCGATGAAATCGGGCTCGAGATTGCCGGTGACGCCCTGGTAGACGCGGGAGGAATCCATGAAACGGTCGCAGAGCACGATCTTGCCGGCAGCCAGTGCGGGGCGGATCACCTCTTCGACATGGTCGTTGCGCGCCGCCGCAAACAGGATAGCCTCCATCCGCGTGCCGAAGGCCTCGGCGGCCCCCGACAGGAGCACGTGGCGCACGGCCTCGGCGCCCGGCGATCCGCCCGGTTCCCGCGTCACCAGCACATCGTGACCGTCGCCCTTCAGCGCCTCGGCGAGGCGGCGGATCTGCGTGGATTTCCCAGCGCCTTCCCCGCCTTCAAACGTAACGAACAATCCCGTACCGGATGACAATGACAACTTCCCGCATTCCAGGCGCCGCACGCGCCTTGCTTCTTCTATCTATCCGAAGACAGCAGGAAGGAAAACCTTTCGCCGCGGCGACATATTCACCTTTCCCGGCAAATTGCATCGGAAAGCCGGCGTTCAGCCCGGCGCGGACTTGTCCCACAGCCAGGAGAAGAAAAGCGATTCGCCGAGTTCCAACATGGCGTCAACAGCCCGGCTGCTGAGCGAGCCTTGGCCGACTCCCTGCACTGTATAGAGCGGCACTTCCCTGAGCAGCCGGCTGCCCGCGAAAATCCTGAGTGTGCCTGCCTGGGTGTCCGGCGTCACCGGTGCCGTCAGCGGCCAGCGATAAATGATGCGCGCCGACAGCCGGTCGGGATTGCTGATCGGAATATAGACGCTGACCGGCGCCTTGGCTACGAGATCGACGGTGCGCGCCGTGCCGCCATAGACGCTGGCAGCGCCGATCACTTCGTTGTCGGCGAAGATCTGCCGGTTCTCGAAGGCCGTCAGCCCCCATTCGAGCACCCGCTTGGCCTCCTCCGTCCGCTCCTTGTCGGAAGCAATGCCGGCAAGCGCCAGAAACAGCCGTCTGCCGTCCCGCTCAACCGACGCGACGATCGAATAACCCTCGCCCTCGGTAAAGCCGGTTGCCAGCCCATCGGCGCCGAGATCGAGCCCGAGTAGCGGATTGCGGTTGCGCTGGAAGATCTTGTTCCACTCGAAATCCGGCTGCGCAAAATAGGGGTAGAGGTTCGGATAGGACTTTTGCAGGGCCGTGGCGAGCGTCACCATCTCGCGCGCCGTCACTTTGCTCTTTCCATCGGGAAGACCGGTGGAATTGCCGAACTCGGCTTTTTCCATGCCGAGCTCTCGAGCGCGCCGCGTCATCGACTCGGCAAATTGCTGCTCGCTGCCAGCCATGCCTTCGGCGAGGATAATACAACTGTCATTGGCGCCCTGGATGGCGATCCCCTTGATCAAGTCCTCGACGCGCACGCGCGATTTGAGGCTGGCAAACATCGTTGCCGTCCTCGACGGCGCGCCGCCGGTTCTCCAGGCATATTCGGAAACGGGATATTCGGTATCGAAGGTAATCTGACCCTTCGTCAACGCGTCGAAGACGAGATCCATCGTCATCAGCTTGGCGAGCGAAGCGGGCGAAAAGCCCTGGTCCTCGTTCTTGGCGAGAAGCACCGTGCCGGTGGCGGCCTCGATCATATAGGCCTGCGCCGCCTTGGTGGCGAAACCAGCGGTCCCGCTATCGGCCGCAAGCGCTCCGGTGGTCAACGGGATGAGGCATGCAAGAGCAATTCCAGCAAAAGTGCGTAGCGGTTTTGCGTCCGGAATTGCGGTGAAACAAAGGCGAAGCACAAGCTTCAGCATCAGGCGTTTCCATCGATCGAGCGGCGTGTCGTCAGGAGGTTAGAGTGAGAGGAAATCCGATGCAATCGCCGCGCTCAGCGGGCGGCGAATTTGGCCTGATGACGCTTGGCCGAGGCCAGGATCGACTCCTGCGTCAGCCCGTCATTGCGCGCCATCACCGCGTCAAAGGCGAGATCGACGGTCACCGTCTTCACGTCGTCGTTCTGGTAGCCCAGCGCGAGGGAGCCGAGCGGCCGTTCATAGGGCATAGGACCGATCTCCGGCAGCACGACCATCTGGTCGAAGGCCTGCGAGGCATTGTTGGCGGACGGTACCTGCGGCGCGACCAAGACATGGGCGCCGGGAGCAACAGCGGGCGCCGTATTATAGCGGGCGCTCGGTGTCGAGCCGGCATAGGAAGTCGCCGACATCGGTACCGGCACGTTGGCCGGCGTCTCGTAATCTTCCGAACTCTGCAGCTGGTCGCGGGTGATCTTGCGGCTGTTGGAGGCGACCATCACGCCGGTTGCGATCTGGCCTTCCGGATTGACGCCGGGAATACGGCTGCCCTTCGGCACGTAGGAGGCCATCAGATAGGGCATGTCGTGGCCGTCCATGCGGGCGCGGCCGACATATTGCACGCGCACCTTGCCGGTGCCGCTGTGCTGCAGATCCAGCATGTCAGCCGTCTTGTTCGACAGGTCGATGATGCGGCCTTCATGATAGGGGCCGCGATCGTTGACGCGCACGATGACGGAGGAACCGCTTTCGAGATTGGTGACGCGCGCATAGCTCGGCAACGGGAAGGTCGGATGCGCGGCGGAAAGATGCATCTGGTCGTAGACTTCGCCGTTCGCCGTCAGGCGCCCATGAAAGGCCGAGCCATACCAGGAGGCGACGCCGACCTTGTTATAGGCGAAGTCTTCTTTCGGATAATACCACTTGCCCTTCACCTCGTAAGGATTGCCGACGATGTAGCGGCCGCCGCCCTTCGGGATATTATTGCCGGTGGCGACCCGTGGGCTCGCCTTCACGCCATATTCGGATTCGGAGAAATATTCTTTGCCGTGGGCTTTCTTCTTCGGCACGCCCTGGGTCGTGCCGCACGCCGCAACCGTCGCACACATCGCCGATACCGCCAGCCACCGTACTGTCGTTGCGAAAGACGCCGCCCCGTATCCCAATTTCATATGTCCCACGCCGCTCAAAGATCGTTATGGTTAAGGAACTTTGCCCCATACTGGGCCAATACGCCTTATCCCCGCCCGCCTAACGAGGGTTTAATCTTGCGAAGTTCGTGGCAAATTTACGAACGATTTCGCAGCGATAGTCATAATTCTAGTGATTATGGTTTACAAATCGCTAACGCGAGCCCTGTCCCCCTGCCCTGCCACTGCCGCAAAGAAGCCTGAAATTCCCGTGCCGATGCGGGGCATATAGTAAACATCCGGCCGCTTCAGACGCCCGAAAAGCTCCATATTGAAAACGCCGCCGGCACGGCTCCATCGCCGATCTGCCTCGATCCTCTCCGGGAACGAAACGTCCGCGAAAGGCTTTGAAGGTTATGCCTGTGGAGGATCACTATGAACGATGAAACCATAACGCAGCTCGACACTGTGAGCCGGCAGCTGAATGCTCGGGCGCGTGCGCTTTCCCAGCTGGATCAAGAGAGCGACATCGCAATGCTGATGTCGGCACTTGCGGTGACGATGGAAGCGGTTCGCTCTCTCTGCGAGGATATGAACCAGCTCAATGGTCCGAAAGGCCTCGGATCAGACGGAGGCTAGATCTCATGTCTCCGACATAAGTTTCAAAGAGCTTGCCCGGGAACGAGTTACGCGCCGACCCGCAAATTCCCGCCGGCCTGCGAAGCTCGTCAACACTAAAGAACAGCGATTGCCTCCGTCGCATTGTCCCGCAGCGTTCACCGAAAAGTAGATTTTAGCCGCTATTCCGGCCCCGCTTCTCATCTCATATCGGGTTCCGGCAATGGATCTTGCGACAGTGCTTCTTCTACACAAGTCTTCCTTCATCGTCGGAGCAATCTGCTTCTTCTACGTGAGATGGCGCTCTGGAGCGACGCCAGGGCTTGGCGTACTCGCCGTCGGTTTTTCCTTGCTCGCGATCGCCTCGACGCTGGCAGGTTTGGATGAGCGTCTTCACATGTCCAATAATGCCAGGACACTCTGGAGTTTTTCGCTTGGTGCCAATGGTTACGGGCTGATGGCGGTGGGTCTTTTTGGCCTCAGCCGGCGTCACAGCTCCCTTCGAGACTGGTGGCCGATGCTCCTGCCTGTCACCCTGACGCTTAGTGCTGCGATCACGCCGTGGTATGTGGACAATGGGCTCAGAGCATCCGTGTTCAACGGCAACGCCGCCCTTCTGCTGGCCTTGTCGGGGTTAGTGATCGCCCGCGACTTCTTTCAGGAGCGCCTTACTGCGCGGTTCGGTCTTTCCGTGGCTATTTTTGTCGCGACATCTCTCTCAGCTTTGGTCGTGGTCGGTTTCATCTTTCCGAACGATGCGCCTCTTCCCCCGCGCTACGCATTCTTTTTGCTGATTATCTGTCATTTCGCGGTGGCTCTGTTCGTGCTCGTGCTCGTACAGGAAAGAGCCGAAGAGAAGCTTACCAGACTTGCGAATACCGACATGCTGACCGGCGTTCCCAATCGGCAGCATTTCTTCAGCTCACTTCCCAAAAGCCTCGGGCGCGGAGACGCATTCGTCCTGATCGATATCGACTTTTTCAAGAGCGTGAACGATCGCTTCGGACACGACAAAGGCGATATTGTTCTCGTAAGTGTTGCTCGGACGATTGCTGACAGCATACCCCGGTCCAGCGTCTTTGGTCGGCTGGGCGGCGAGGAGTTCAGCCTCTTCCTTCGCGGCGAAACCGAAGCCTCTGCTTTCGCACTCGCGGAGCAGATACGTGAGGCGGTCAACGCCTTGAGTCTCGTCTTCGACGGAAAACAGGTCTCCCCGACCGTCAGCGCAGGTGTGGCGCTGTGGGAAGCGGGCCTCACGGAACTAGACGTCCAGAAGCGTGCGGATCAGGCGCTTTACAGCGCCAAAAATAACGGTCGCAACAGGGTGGAGTTGTTCACCGGCATGGAGTTGGTCAATAGCACCCCTGCACTGGAACTGCGAACGGCCCGCGCAGGCTGACAAACACCGGAGCTCGGTCACGCTCAGACTGACTGGCACGCCATAACGGAATGCCGGCAAATGCTGCAGAGCACGTTGACGCTGCTATCAAAGCTGCTAAAACCCAGCCATCGAGTGATTGGGGCGCAAACCGGCAGTAACTGCCGGTTGGAAGAAATCAACGGAATGTGGTTTCTCAACCTTTCAATCAGATGGAAGAGTGTCCGAGTGGTTTAAGGAACCGGTCTTGAAAACCGGCGTGCGGGAAACCGTACCGTGGGTTCGAATCCCACCTCTTCCGCCAGCAACCTGTTGAATAACCTGAATATTTTCGTCGCCCCACGCCAGCAATCTTCAAACTGGTTTG
The DNA here is from genome assembly GCF_036571585.1 of Rhizobium sp. 268. Taxonomy (NCBI): domain Bacteria; kingdom Pseudomonadati; phylum Pseudomonadota; class Alphaproteobacteria; order Hyphomicrobiales; family Rhizobiaceae; genus Rhizobium; species Rhizobium sp. 268. The sequence goes on from NZ_JAPPSO010000014.1 coordinate 113,120, forward strand.
CAACATAGTCAACGCAAATCTGCAACAATGTTGCAACAAGTCTCGATATAGGCTGATGGGGCTGACAGTGTTCTCAGGTCTCCTGAATATTTTTTCTTTGTCCCCCAACTAATCACCGAGTAGCCCTCGTTGCGGAGGCGGAGCCCCCTCAGGTATCGCGGTCGTTGGTGGAGGTGGAGGGAACCATCGGGAATTAAACCAATCCCAGACCCAATTCGGAGCCCAGCCCTCAATTGCCTGCGGCGTAAGCTCTGAGACGATAACAAAGTCGGATGTCGTTAACTTGGACATCAGCGCCATTCGTAGCACTGCAGGTGCATAGTTCGTCGAAACGAACCAAGTCCATCCGTTCCATCGAATCCAGTCACCATATTGGCCGAGTTGCGCATCGATCATCTCGGGATTTTGCGCGGTCTCAATCCACTGTAATGTCACAAGATAAATCTTAGGCATCACGGACCTCGCCCCTAACGCGTAACTCGCTCGGAGGCAATCGTCCTTGTCCACCTTCTGGTGAAAGATCAATGATCTTCGGATCACTCGCCGCGATTTCGTTTAGTCGATATTTCACCAACTGCGCGCCTTCGAGTACTGAGGGGCCAGGGTGACGCTCGGCGTAGCCAAACGCCTTGAGACAATAGAATACTAGAACAAGTGCAACTAAGGCCACCAGCCCAAGAACCATGTACGGCAAATCGTTGGGCATCTTGTAGATCGCAATACTGACAAGCATGATGAAAGCGATCATCACCGGAGCGGTCTTGCCCAGCACACCGCTTCCGAGTTTGATTGTAGTAAATGGATTGAAACTGAACTGATCTGGCCGTTTCATACCTTGCCGGCTCGCCCGTTGCCCGAACACAGCCCATAGCTTAGGGGTGCGCGCCACTGCAACAGCCTTAGTCTTCACGCACACACCAGTGCGGCCTCCGAGCAAAAAAATTCACAAAATTTGCGAGGGACGTGGAGGAAGCGGAAGGCCCCCGGTACCAGCGAAGGGCCCTCCCCTTGAGCAGGAAACAGCGGGGGTGGGGTCTACAAGTGCTGCGCCATATCGATCCGTCGCCCCGAGAATGGCCGCGTGGCGCGATCCGTTCCGCGACCCCGATGATGCTCCGTCCGACCCGTCCACCGCACCACCGCCCGCCCGTCGTGGCATTCCGCCCCCATCCAACCGAACCCACATTCCCGCGCCCGGTGCCCAGGCACAGCACAAATAGGTGACGTGTGCCGCAACTTGCCGTCATGCGTCCACGCCCGACAGTCGGTTTCAGCAACAAGGCGCGGATCGACTAAGACCGCGTTTTGCAATCGACAGCAGGCTTGCGATGATCAGCTTTCCATCTTCTCCCGGCGTCCATTCGCTGAACGCCGCTCACGAAAGCAGCGAATAGATCCAGACGCCAACAGAACCCCAAAAGATAGCCGGCATCACTATCATCCCCAAAATGATGATCTTGGTCACACTAAAAGCTCCGAAATTCGACTCATTCCGGAAAGCTATTGCAACGATCGAAGGTTGGTATGGGGCACGAAGTCCGGGACCGATCGGACCTTGGTCTGAGTTCTACGGCTGAATGCATAATCCCCTGGAGGAGAGCTTACTCGATAGATCCGGTTAGAGCGCTGCGGTTGCGGTTCATGCTCCTGCGGAACTGGTTCGCCGCCGGTAGGTCCCGGCCGCGATGGTCAACGCGATGGCGATCAATGCGGCTGCGACGCCGAAGGTGATCTGCATACCTGAATGAACGGCCTCGGGCCGTGCCGCGGCGATCTCTGAGCTCCCCGAGCCATGCGCGAACACGGCTCCCATGACGGATGCGCCGGTAATCAGCCCGAGATTGCGCGACAGGTTGAGCACGCCGGAGATGACGCCGCGCTGGTCGGGCTGCACATCCGCCACGACGGCCGTGTTGTTGGCCGCCTGGAACAACTGATAGCCTGATGTCAGCAGAGCGATTCCGGCGATGTAGCCGGCAATTCCGGGCAGCACGGCGAGAGCGATGGAACCGATGGCCATGGCGACGAGCCCTGCAGCAACCACGAAGGGCGTGTCCAGGCGATCGACCAGGCGACCGGCCGGGACACCGCTGAGGATCGAGATCACCGGACCGATCGACATGACGGTGCCAACCAGCGCCTCGTTGAGCCCGAGCGTACGGGAGAGATAGAAGGGCGCGGCCACCAGCGTTGCCATCATCACAGTCGAGACGAGCCCGTTCATCGCCAGGCTGGCGGTGCGCACGCGGTCGCGGAACACCGCCAGCTGGATCAGCGGCGATGCCGTTCTCGCCTCGGCGAAGACGAAGAGACCGGCGCCGAAACCGGCGATGAGCAGCAGGGCGAGGTTCAACAGGCCAAAGCTGCCATGCCCGATCGTCATCGCCAGCGCATAGGCCGAAAGCGTCAAGGCAAGCAGCAGCGTGCCCACCATGTCGAAGCCGGCCCGATCCTTCTTCCTTCCGCCGATATCGTCCGGCAGATGGCGATAGGCGAGAACGAAGGTCGCCAAGCCGAGCGGCACGTTGACGAGGAAGATCGCCGGCCAACCGAAACAGGCGATCAGCAGACCGCCGAGCGAGGGCCCAAGAGCGGTGCCGATCGCCGACATCGTTCCGAGCAGCCCCATGGCGCTGCCGGTCCTCGTCTTCGGCACCGTTTCACCGACAAAGGCCATGGTCAGCGCCATCATGATTGCCGCGCCCAGACCCTGCAGCGCGCGCGCCGCGATCATCAGCCACAGCGTCGGCGCGAGGCTGCAGAGGACCGAGGCCAGAGTGAAGAGCAGGATGCCGGTGAGCAGCAGCCGTCGCCGGCCGGTGACATCGCCGAGCCGCCCGACGCTGACGATCAAAGTAGTAATGGCAAGGAGATAGGCGAGCACGATCCACTGGACATCCTGGAAGGCGGCGTCGAACCCCCGCGCCAGGCTCGGCAGGCCGACATTGGCGATGCTGGTGCCGAGCGATGGCAGCAGAATCGAGAGGGAAAGGCTGGCGAGTGCCCAGCGGACGGAATAGGGGCGTTCGGCGGCGGCCTCGCCGCGCTCTGTAATGATCGGTTTCACCGTAGACTCCGTTTTTCTCGCTCCGGAAAGGGAGCCGCCGGCAAACATAGTCCTCCGCGCGGTATGGCGGAACGCGCAGCATTTGCATTCTATTCGTGCGTTGGACGCCATATGAAGCTGTGTTATATCGGATGCATGTCGACACCCGATTTCAACCTGCTCGTCACCCTGGATGTGCTGCTCGTCGAGGGCAGCGTTGCCCGCGCCGCCCACAGGCTGCGGCTCAGCCCGTCGGCCATGAGCCGGGCGCTGGCGCGACTGCGCGAGACGACGGGCGATCCGCTGCTGGTGCGCGCCGGCCGCGGCCTCGTCCCCACGCCCCGAGCGCTCGAACTGCGCGAGCGGGTCGGCCGGATCGTCGAGGAAGCGCAAGCGGTGCTGCGCCCTGCCGAGGCGCTTGATCTCACACGGTTGGTCCGGACGTTCACGCTGCGCATCAGCGAAGGTTTCGCCGAGACCTTCGGACCCGATCTGATCGCCCGCCTCGGTGGTGAAGCGCCGGGCGTGCGGCTGCGCTTCGTGCAGAAACCGGATAAGGACAGCGCCCCGTTGCGCGACGGAACCGTCGACCTGGAAACCGGCGTCGTCGGCGAAACGATGGGGCCGGAGCTGCGGGCGCAGGCCTTGTTCCGCGACCGTTTCGTCGGCGTGGTGAGGATAGGGCATCCGCTCTGCCAGGGCGAGATCACGCCCGCCCGATATGTAGCCGGCCGGCACATCACCGTCTCGCGGCGCGGGCTCGACAAGGGACCGATCGATGAAGCTCTTGATGCGCTCGGGCTCGAACGCCAGATTGCCACCATCGTCGGCGGTTTTTCCACGGCGCTGGCGCTCGCCCGCGCCTCGGATCTGATCGCCTGTGTTCCGGAACGGCACACAGGCGCATTGCGCCGGGAAATGCACAGTTTTCCCTTGCCCGTTCCGATCCCCGAGATCACGCTTTCCTTGCTCTGGCATCCGAGGATGGATGCCGATCCGGGCCATCGCTGGCTGCGCGGCTGCGTTCGGGATGCCTGCGCGGCGACGTGATCGACTGGCGACGGAGCACCGCGGGCAGACGATCGATCCGTTCGTGATAGTTGACTATCCCATGTCGACGTGATTACCCGCCGAAGATCATTGAACGAATTTATCAGGCGGGAACATCATGGCCGACGACATCATCATAAAGGATAGTAACGGAAGCCAGCTTCATGACGGCGATTCCGTGACGCTGATCAAGGACCTCAAGGTCAAGGGAACTTCCGAGACGCTGAAGCGTGGAACATTGGTCAAGGGCATTCGCCTGACCGACAATCCCGGCGAGATCGAATGCAACACCAAGCAGGTCAAGGGTCTGGTGTTGAAAACGGAATTCCTCAAGAAGGCATAGGATCGGCCTTATCAGCCGCTTCCTGCGGCACTTCCTCGGTGATCACCTCGAAGCGGCAAAGCACTGCCGGCCCGAAGGCTGTCGACATTGCGACGTCGGTGGCGTCGCGGCCGGTCCCCATGAGGATCCTGCCGATGCGCGGTGTGTTGTGGCGGGCATCGACCGTATGCCAGTGGCCGCCGAGAAAGACCTCGAACCAGGCGCTGAAATCCATCGGATTGGGATCGATCGGAACGCCGATATCGCCGAGATAGCCGGTGCAATATCGGGCTGGAATATTCATGCATCGGCAAAGCGCGATGGCGAGATGGGCAAAGTCGCGGCAGACACCTGCCTTGTCGACGAAGCCGCCATGCGCGGTCCGCAGCAGGTCGGCCTTCAGGTAGTCGAAGGTGATGTGGTCGTGGACGAAATCGCAGATCGCCTGGACACGCGCCCAGCCGAGCGGCGTCGATGAAAAGGTTGCCCAGGCGAAATCGGCAAGCCTGTCGGTGTCGCAATAGCGGCTGCCGAGCAGGAAGACGAGCACCTCGTCCGGCAGGTCGTTGATCGCGTGCTGGACGGCATCGTCGGGAACGACGTCGGGCTGGCCGCTGTCGTAAATCTCGAACTCGGTGGAAATCGTCGTCACTCCAGCCGGGGCGACGATCCGGCTGCAGGCATTGCCGAAACCGTCGGTATATTCCCAGGCCTCGATCGGCCGGTCGAAATCCAGCACCTGCTCGCTGAGAAGATCGGCGCGGCGGGAAGGATGAATGTTGAGGGCGAGCAGCATCGGCGTCGGCTGTATGCATTCATAGCCCAGATGAAACCCGGCGCGTATTTTCATGGTGGCGTCCTCGCATCCCGCCCAGATGGCGTGACTATGCAACGTCGATCGTGCTGCCCGGTTCCCGCAGCCGCGACCGTCGCCGCGCTCAAATCGAGGATTACTTGGTGGTGACGTTGACCTGCACCGTCATGCTGTCGAAATCCGTCCCATCGCCATCATAGCTGCCGCTTAACGGGACGGCCTGGCGCGGATCGCGGGCGACGGCGACGCGAATGAGATCGCGGTTGCCGACGATCCCGTTGGTCGGATCGAACTCCGCCCAGCCGGCGCCGGGAAGGTAAACCTGGCACCATGCATGGGTGGAGCCGCCGCCGAGCACGGTGGAGCCGTCCCGGTCGGGAACATAGACATAGCCCGTCACAAACCGCGCGGCGAGGCCGAGGACGCGTGCGGCTTCCATCATCAGCAGCGCGAAATCCCTGCAGGTGCCGGAGCGAAGCTGCAAAGTCTGCAGCGGCGTCTGCGTTCCGTGCTCCATCCGGCGGGCATAAGCGAAGCTTTCGCGAATGGCGTAACAGAGCGTCATCAGCATATGCCCGGTTTCCGTCGGACGCCCCTGGCGGACGAACTGGCGCGCCCAGCGTCCGACCTCGTCGTTGGGGTCGGGATAATGGCGCTGCATCGCCGGCGTCAGATCGGCAATCTCGTCCTTGTCGTAGGAGAATGGATAGGTCAGCGCCTGATCGTCGACCTTGAGATCGAGGGCAACCTGGGGCGTATGATCGAGCGTGATCCAGGTTTCGAAACGAAGCTCGGACGCCGGCCTCGAAATATCGATGAGCGCCACGCAATTGCCGAAAACATCGTGGATCCAGCGCACATGGCTTTCCTCGGGATATATCGCCAACGACGCTTCGATCAGCCGCTGGTCGAAACTGTCGCGCGGCCGGAACATCAAGCGATGCTCGCCGAAATCGACATCCCTGACGTAACGATAGGACGTGATGTGGCGGACGGAGAAAATCGTCATAGGCCGGCTATCCTCCGCGTGAGGCGCGCCCTGCCCGCTTCCTGCTTATCCCGATTTCTTGTCATATAAGCACATTCGAAAGATTGCTATTCTGCATCAACCGATCGACGGCAGAGCCCGTCCAACCTAAGAGGATAAAATGCATATCATCTGGGACGTTCTGACGCTTATGCTGACAATCGGCTCGCTCTATGGCGGTCGCGAATACCGGATTATTCGTGCCCGTGCCCGCGCCCAGAACTGGGGCAACTTCTGATCCGATTCCGAAGCCTGATCGTATAGGCTGCTGCTGGAACGGTGGCGGATACGTCGAATGACGTAAAGCCAAGCGCTTAAGGAAGTGCATTATTAGCAGAGACGGCGTCTATCCGTCCATTCCTCCTGTTATTGCCAGCCCGCCTCACCCCAGGCGGGCTTTTTTCGCCGTGATTCTTTTTCCCGCGCCATACTTCTTGGCGCCCGCCTTACTTCTTGGCGCCTGCGGAAAGCACCCGATGTGTCGCATTGTCCATGGCGTGGCTCGCCTCCTGTCCATCCTTCTTCAGCCCGTATGCGGTGTTGCCGCAGCCGGAAAGTGTGAGCAGGTAAATGCAGGCGAAGGCGATTGCAGTTTTTGTCATCAAGTTTTCCCCGGATGGAATGGCGATCAGGGAAAGATGATGCAATCCCCGGCAAAATCAATCCGCGGGCGTTTAGCGCGAACCGCATCGGGAACTCAATGGCGCCACCGGCGTTTATGGAAGCCATCCAACCGGGGTTCACGACATGGATTATCAGATTGCCTTCGCCGCGACCGTTGCGACAGCCTCCTTCCTCGTCTTCATGCTCGTCGTCCACCGGACATAGAGGTTGCTGCCGCCAGTCAGCTTCCGCAAACCGCCGAGCGCGATGGACCCGGATCCTTGCGCGCGCACTCTCAAATGACAGACAAGCAACATTTCAATTTCTGCAAGTATTTCAGCATTCGCCAATGTAATACATTTTAGTTAAATGCCATACTTAACTATTCATTAATAATATACTTGCGCGTCGTCCGCTTCCGCTTATGCTTTATGCAAAGGGGGAGAGGAACAATGTTTACCAAAAGCCTGATCATGCCGTTAGGTTTCGCGATGATTGCCATTGCCGGCCTGTTGTTCCAGATTGCTTCATACGCCTTGCACTCCCCTGTTACCGTGCTGCAGCCGTAAGTCACATAAGTCGCTGAAGCGGCAGGCAATCTCGTAACTGGGAGTGGAACTTCCTTTCGTTTCGTGCATTCTGTGACTCGTTTTGCCAGGAGGGAGATAACCATGGAAAACGCAGGCGTGGGTTGGATTGCAGCCATTATCATCGGTGGCATCGCCGGATGGCTGGCGGAAAAGGTCATGAGCAGCAATATGGGTTTGCTCATGAACATATTGCTCGGCATCGTCGGCGCTATCGTTGCCAACTGGATCCTTGGTCTGTTGCACATCCAGCCGCTGGCCGGTTGGCTGGGTTATCTGATCACCGGCTTCGTCGGTGCCTGCATTCTGATTTTCGTCGGCCGCGTCATCCGTCGCTGATTGCCGCAGACATAGTTAAAAGCCGGGCGCTTCGCGTCCGGCTTTTCTCTGTCTCGAATTGTCTTTCAGCGGCGGCTCAACAGGCCGAAAACATAGGCGATGCCTGCCGTCACCGCGAGCGCCATGAGCGGTTCTTCACGAACCTTGTCGCGCAGTTGCTCCGTCATCAACGACGCCTCGTCGGTAACCGCCGACTTTGCCCCCTGCCCGAGCGCGACCACGCTTTCCGTCAGCCGGGAGAGATCGTTGCGAAGGGCTGCGACCTGCGCCGACAGGTCGTCTGCTGCCATATCAGCCTTGACGCGTGCAGCGGTGGATTCGGCGGAAGCGGTTTTCAATTCAGCCATGGTCTGCTCCTGTTGCATGGGATGCCGCTTCAACGAAATGGCGGCCCGAAAGGTTCCGCCGCAGCCGATCTTTTGTTGGCCGCAGGGCCGCCACGCGGCCACCGCCGCCCGGCGCAGCTTTTCGCGCGACAAACTCTTCATTTCCTGTCGGGTTTGTTCTAAGGAACGTCGAATGTCCGCCCGCGCGCGGCTCAATGATACTGCGAGGTTTGCGTTTCTATGTTCCATATCCTGAGAAGAGCCGCTCAGACCTGGGTCGCCAAGCTGCTGATGCTTCTGCTGGTCGCGTCGTTCGGCATCTGGGGCGTCTCCCGGTCGCTGATTACCGGCAGCAACAGCACCACGGTCGTGACCGTCGGCGATCAGCATGTGGACGTCAACGAATTCCACCTCGCCTACCAGCGCCAGGTGGCAAGTCTCGGCCAGCAGTTCGGCACGCGTCTCACTCCGGAACAGGCTCGCGCTTTCGGCGTCGAGCAGCAGGTGCTTTCCCAGCTCGTCGCCGGCGCCTCGCTCGACCAGCTCGCCGAAGACATGAACCTCGGCCTGTCCGAAGATCGCCTCGCCCAGCTGATCGCCGACGATCCGGCTTTCAAGGCTGTCAACGGCAAATTTGACCGAGAACTCTTCATCTCGCGCCTGCGCAACGCCAATATCCGCCAGGACGATTACATCAAGGAGCGCAGCAAGGTCGCTGTCCGCAGCCAGGTCGTCGATGCCATCTCGAACGGCTTCACCGCGCCGAAGACGCTGGTCGACGCTCTGAAGCTCTATGGCAATGAAAGCCGCAGCATCGACTATCTGCTGCTCACCAACGCCAATATCGAGCCGATCAAGGCGCCTGCCGACGACGTGCTGGCGACGTGGTTCGATGGCGTCAAGCAGCGCTACCAGGCGCCTGAATACCGCAAGCTCGTCTATCTCTCGCTGCAGCCCGCCGATATCGCCGACGCCGCGACCGTCACCGACGACCAGATCCACGAAGCCTTCGACAAGAGCAAGGATACCTACCGCACGCCGGAAAGCCGCACAATCGAACAGCTGACCTTCACCAGCAAGGATCTTGCCGCTGCCGCCGAAACCGCACTGAAGAGCGGCACTAGCTTCGATCAGCTGGTCTCCGACCAGGGCAAGACGGCAAGCGACGTGCTGCTCGGCGAATTCACCAAGGACAAGGTTCCCGACCAGGCCGTTGCCGATGCGGCCTTCGCCGTTTCGAAGGACGGCGGCACGACACCTGTCGTCGAGGGCTCCTTCGGCTCCGTCATCCTTCGCATCACCAACATCAAGCCGGAAACCACCAAGAATTTCGACGAGGTGAAGGAAGACATCCGCAAGCAGCTGGCGCTTTCCAACGCTTCGCAGGAAGTGATCAACGTTCATGACCGCATCGAGGATTTGCGCGCCGGCGGCGCCACGCTTGAGGATATTGCCGGCCAGCTGAAGCTCAAGGCCGTGACCGTCGACGCCGTCGATATGACCGGCGCCGACAAGGACGGCAAAGAGGTCAAGGATATTCCCGTCAAGCAGCAATTGCTCGGCGAAGCCTTCAAGACCGAGGTCGGCGTCGATGCGCCGCCGCTGCCGATTGGCAATGACGGCTATGTCTGGTTCAACGTCCGCGAAATTACCCCGACCCGCGAGCGCCCGGTCGCCGAAGTGCGCGAAAAGGCGGTCGAAGACTGGACGGCGGAACAGCAGAAGGCCGAACTTGCCAAGAAGGCCGAGGCGTTGAAGGCCGAAGCCGCCAAGGGCACCGCGCTTGCCGATATTGCAACGCCGCTCGGCATCGCCGTCGAAAGCAAGAGCGGCCTCACCCGCGCCACCGATGATCCGGTGCTTGGCCGCGCCGGCGTCACCGCCGCCTTCTCCGGCCCCGTCGATGCGGTCGCGAGTGCCGTCGGCGCCGATCCGTCGACGCAGATCCTGATGAAGGTCACCGAGGTCAACAGCGAGCCGACTAGCGACGCGCTGAACAACCGCGATGCCCAGATCACCGCCATGGCCAACGCCGCCGGCGACGATATTCTCGATCAGATGGTCAACGTGCTGCAGACGCAGTACGGCGCGCAGATCAACCAGACGCTCGCCGAGCAGGCGACGCTTCGTTAGGAGGCCCTATGACCGATCTGAAGCCGTTCCTGGCCAAGGCCGCAAGCCGCGAGCCGCTGACGCGTGACGAGGCCCGCGCCGCCTTCGACATCCTGATGTCCGGCCAGGCGACGCCCTCGCAGATCGGCGGCTTCCTGATGGCGCTGCGTGTGCGCGGTGAAACCGTCGACGAGATCGTCGGCGCCGTCACCGCGATGCGCTCGAAGATGCTGACCGTCGAAGCGCCGGCCGATGCGATCGACATTGTCGGCACCGGCGGCGATGCCAGCGGCACCTACAATATCTCGACGCTGGCGGCGCTCATCGTCGCCGGCGCCGGAGTCCCCGTCGCAAAACACGGCAACCGGGCGCTGAGCTCGAAATCGGGCGCGGCGGACAATCTCGCCGCACTCGGCGTCAAGCTCGATGTCGGCCCTGAGATCATCTCTCGCTGCATCGCCGAGGCCGGCGTCGGCTTCATGTTCGCGCAGCTTCATCATTCCGCCATGCGCCATGTCGGCCCCTCCCGCGTCGAACTCGGCACCCGCACCATCTTCAACCTGCTGGGTCCGCTTTCGAGTCCGGCTGGTGTCCGCCGCCAGTTGCTCGGCGTCTTCTCGCCGCAATGGCTGGTGCCGCTTGCCGAAGTCATGCGCGATCTCGGCTCCGAATGCGTCTGGGTGGTCCATGGCGACGGCCTCGACGAGATCACCACGACAGGCATCACCAAGGTGGCCGCGCTCGAAGCCGGCAAGATCCGCACCTTCGAGCTGTCGCCCGCCGATTTCGGCGTCAGCCCTTGCGTTCTCGCCGACATCAGGGGCGGCGATGGCGTCGCCAATGCCGCAGCGCTTCGCGAGGTGCTCAGCGGCGCCAAGAACGCCTATCGTGATATTTCGCTCGCCAATGCCGCGGCATCGCTGGTCATCGCCGGCAAGGTCGAAACGATTCGCGACGGTATGATGCTTGCCGCGCAGTCGCTGGATAGCGGCGCCACCGCGCTTGCCCTCGACAAACTCATCGCCGTTTCCAACGATATCGACTAGGATTGCCCGATGACCGATATTCTGAAGAAGATCGAACTTTACAAGCGCGAGGAAATCGCCGCTGCCAAGGCTGCGGTGTCGCTTGCCGACCTGAAGGCGATGCAGGCTGGCCAGTCCGCTCCGCGTGGTTTTTATAAGGCGCTCGTTGCCCAGCGTGACGCGGGCAATTTTGGTCTGATCGCCGAGATCAAGAAGGCGAGCCCGTCCAAGGGCCTCATTCGCCCGGATTTCGATCCGCCGTCGCTGGCAAAGGCCTACGAAGCCGGTGGCGCGGCCTGCCTTTCCGTGCTGACCGACACGCCGAGCTTTCAGGGTGCCCCGGAATTCCTGACGACGGCACGGGACGCCTGCGCCCTGCCCGCTTTGCGCAAGGATTTCATGTTCGAGACCTATCAGGTCCATGAGGCGCGCGCCTGGGGCGCTGACTGCATTCTGCTGATCATGGCGTCGCTGACTAATGACGAGGCCGAGCGGCTGCAGGACGAGGCTTTCTCGCTCGGCATGGATGTGCTGGTCGAGGTGCACGATGCCGAGGAGATGGAGCGGGCGCTGAAGCTGTCCTCGCCGCTTATCGGCATCAACAACCGCAATCTGCGGACTTTCGAGGTCAGCCTGACGGTCAGCGAGACGCTTGCCTCCATGGTTCCCGCCGACCGGCTCCTCATCGGCGAAAGCGGCATCCACACCCATGCCGATTGCAAGCGGCTGCAGGCCGTCGATATCAGCACCTTCCTTGTCGGCGAAAGCCTGATGCGAAAAGACAACGTGACGGCCGCCACCCGCGCGCTGCTCTTTGGTGAAGCCGCCATCGCGGCCGAATGACATGAGCGGCGGAAAACCCGGCCTCACGCATATCGATGCCTCAGGCGAGGCGCATATGGTCGATGTCTCCGACAAGGCCGAGACGGTGCGCATCGCCACGGCCGAGGGCCATGTGAAGATGGCGGCGGAAACGCTGGCACTGATCCGCGAGGGCAATGCCAAGAAGGGCGATGTCATCGGCACGGCGCGCGTTGCCGGCATCATGGCGGCAAAACGCACCGCCGATCTCATCCCGCTCTGCCATCCGCTGATGCTGACCAAGGTCACCGTCGAGATCGAGGAAGATGCCGCCCTGCCCGGCCTGCGCGTCACGGCAATCGCCAAACTGACCGGCAAGACCGGTGTCGAGATGGAGGCGCTGACAGCCGTCTCGGTCGCGTGTCTGACCATCTACGACATGGCCAAGGCGGCCGACAAGGCGATGGAGATCGGCGGCATCCGGTTGCTGGAAAAATCCGGCGGCAAATCGGGCGATTTCCGCCATCCGGAGGCGAGATGAACCTTCTCCCGGTCACCGAGGCCCTAAGCCGCTTGCTCTCGCGCGCAAGGCCAGTCGCGGTATCGGAGAGGTTGCCGCTCGCCGAGGCCGAAGGCCGCGTCCTGGCCGTCGATCTCAAGGCCGGGATAACCCAACCGCCCTTCAACGCCTCGGCCATGGATGGTTATGCGCTGCGCCGTGACGATGCGCCGGAGCCGGGCGCCGTGCTGAAGGTCATCGGCACATCTTCAGCCGGCCATGCCTTTGAAGGAAGCGTCGGCAAGGGCGAGACCGTCCGCATCTTCACCGGCGCTCCGGTTCCGTCGGGCGCCGACAGCGTCCTGCTGCAAGAGGATGCCGAGAAGATCGAGGGCGGCATCCGAACCAATTTCCCGGTGCGGAAGGGCCAGCACGTGCGTCCCCGCGGCCAGGATTTTGCCGAGGGCGAAGCGGTGCTGCCGGCTGGCACCGTGCTCGATTTCTCGCGGCTGACAGTCGCTGCCGGCATGAACCGCCCCGATGTCGAGGTCCTCAAACGCCCGCTGATCGTCATCCTCGCAACCGGCGACGAACTGCTGCCGCCAGGAAGCACGCCCGGTCCTTCGCAGATCATCGCCTCCAACACGTTCGGCATTGCAGCCCTTGCCCGTAAAGCCGGCGCCGATGTGCTTGATCTCGGCATCGTGCCGGACGATAAGGCCAGGATCACTGCGGCGATCGATACGGCGCGGGCCGCCAAGGCCGATGTCGTCGTCACGCTCGGCGGCGCATCGGTCGGCGACCATGATCTGGTGCAGGCAACGCTGATCGAGGCCGGCATGCAACTGGATTTCTGGCGCATCGCCATGCGTCCCGGCAAACCGCTGATGGTCGGCAGCTTCGGCGAGACCCATGTGCTCGGCCTGCCCGGCAATCCGGTCTCGAGCCTCGTCTGCTCGCTGCTTTTCCTGGAACCGCTGATCCGCAAACTCGCCTCCCTGCCGCCGGTGCAGCGCGAGACAACCGTCGAGGCGGCCACCCCGCTGCGCGCCAACGACCACCGTCAGGACTATATCCGGGCAAAACTGTCAAAATCCGCCGCCGGAAACTGGCTCGCCGACCCCTTCGGCAAACAGGACTCCTCGATGATGAAGGCATTTGCCCAAGCCGACTGCCTCATCATCCGCCCGCCGCATGCGCCGGAGCTACCTCCCGGAGCGCCCTGCCCGGTCATGCTGCTGCGGCCGGACCTTCCGGGATAGTTCAGACTTTCAGCTGCTTCAGGAAAGCGAAAAAACGCCCGCCTGCACCGCCCCGCCGCTGGAGCCTGCGCCGAAATCCGCAACGGCATGCGTCGCGATACGCTGAAGTGCGCCCTGCGGCAGGTAAGCGCGATTGGGATCGCCGATCAGCACCTCGATGCCGGAGGCCTGGCAACGCCGCAGGAAAGCCATCACCCGCAATGCAAGCGCGGAATCGTAGAACAGATCGCCCACAGCGGGGATATCTGTCTCCTGCGGCGGCGGTGCCTCGATGATATCGGCGGCGACGGCCAGGATGTTCACGCCGTTCACCGCAGCGTTGAGACCGATTGCTGCAATGGCGTTGGCATCGACATCGACCGCCGTGACCGCGGCAGCTCCGGCCTTGGCCGCCGCGATGGCGACGAGCCCGGAGCCGGAGCCGAGATCAAGGACGCGACGGCCAGCGACCACTTCAGGACGGTCGAGCAGATGGCGGGCAAGCACGGCGCCGCCGGCCCAGGGGTAGGCCCAATAGGGCGCTGGATCGCCTTCTTCGCGGCCGGCAAGCCGCCAGAGCCCGCTCACAGGCCCAGCCGTATGCAGCAAGATTTCGGGAATGGCCGGAACGGGTGAGATCGGCAGATTGGCCTGGATGAAGGCGGCCGGATCGGGACGCGGTGTGTCGGAGCGTTTCATCGTCGTCATGCTCCTGTCCGGCTATAAATCCAACGATTCAATAGTTCTTCATCGCGAGATGCGGCATGCCGCTGTCGAGAAAATCCGCTTGTCGGCCAACCGTCAGACAAAGCCCTCCGCCTGAACCGGCGAAGGGCTGCGGCGCAATCAGCCGGGCTTCTTCTTCGAGAACTTGTTCTTCGGCCCGGCGCCACCCTTGCCCTCGTATTTCGGGCGTTCGGATTTGGCGCCTTCGGATTTGCCGCCTTCAAATTTCGGCTTGTCGTATTTCGGCTTGTCGAATTTCGGGCCATCGAAGCCGGGCTTGCCGGGCTTCTTGCTCCAGGGTTTGCTATCCTGTCTTTGCTGGCCGCTATTGTCGGCTGCGGCATACCCGCCACCCGGACCCTTGCCGAACTTGTTCTTCGGGCGTTCGTCGCGGACCGTGTCGCCCGGCCGCTCGTCACGCGACGACTTGCCGGCGTAGGGCTTCGGCGACGGGGCGCGGCTGAAATCCGGCGTGCCGGAGAGCTTGGTCACGCGGATGCCGCGTTCGAGCGCCTTGTTCGGGCCGATCGCCGCCAGGAAGCTTTCGGCGCTCGCTGCCGCGATCTCCACGAAGGTTTCCTCGGGCTGCATCTTGATCGCGCCGATTTCGCGCTTCGTGACATTGCCGTTGCGGCAGAGCATCGGGATCAGCCAGCGCGGCTCGGCATTCTGCTTGCGGCCGACCGAAACGGAGAACCAGACGCTGGCGCCGAAATCCTCGCGCGGTCCCTTCTGCGCCGGCTCGTAAGGCTCCGCATTGTCGCGACGCTTGCGGCTGCCCCCGTCCTGCACGGTGACCTCGATCAGGTCCTCCGGCGCCGAATGGTTAGTGCGGTAGAGACGCAGGAAGGCGGCGGCGAGCTTTTCGGCGCCGTGGCTGGAAAGCAGCTGCTGCACCAGCCCCTGTTCTTCCTCCTGCGGCGCTTCGCTGAAGATCGGATCGGCAAGCAGCCGTTCGTCGTCGCGCTCATTTACCTCTTCGGCCGACGGCGGCCGCGCCCAGGCGGCCGAAATGCCGGCATTCTCAAGCAGGCGCTCAGCCTTGCGCCGTGCATTCAGCGGCACGATCATGGCGCTGATGCCCTTGCGGCCGGCCCGGCCGGTGCGGCCGCTGCGGTGCAGCAGCGTGTCCGGATTGGTCGGCAGGTCGGCATGGATGACGAGATCGAGACCCGGCAGATCGATACCGCGAGCAGCGACGTCGGTCGCGATGCAGACGCGGGCGCGCCCGTCACGCATCGCCTGCAGCGCATGGGTGCGTTCATTCTGCGTCAGCTCGCCGGAAAGCGCTACGACGGAGAAATTGCGGTTGTTGAAGCGCGCGGTCAGATGATTGACGGCAGCGCGCGTCGAGCAGAAGACGATGGCGTTGGTCGCCTCGTAATAACGCAGCACGTTGATGATCGCATTCTCGCGGTCGCTCGGCGCCACCATCAGCGCGCGATATTCGATATCGACATGCTGTTTTGCCTCAGCCGCGGTGCTGATCCGCACGGCGTTGCGCTGATAGCTTTTGGCAAGCTTGGCGATCGCCGCCGGCACCGTTGCCGAAAACATCAGCGTCCGGCGCTCGTCCGGCGCCGAATCGAGAATGAATTCCAGATCTTCGCGGAAGCCGAGATCGAGCATCTCGTCGGCCTCGTCGAGCACGGCGGCCTTCAGTTCCGACATGTCGAGCGCCCTGCGGCGGATATGGTCGCAAAGACGGCCGGGCGTGCCGACGACGATATGGGCGCCGCGTTCGAGCGAGCGGCGCTCGCTGCGGATGTCCATGCCGCCGACACAGCTGGCGATCACCGCGCCGGTCATCTCATAGAGCCATTCGAGCTCCCGCTTCACCTGCAGGGCGAGTTCGCGCGTCGGGGCGATGACAAGCGCAAGCGGCGCGCCGGCATTGCCGAAGCGTTCCCCGCCCTCAAGCAGCGTCGGCGCCAGCGCCAGGCCGAAGGCGACGGTCTTGCCCGAACCGGTCTGGGCCGAGACCAGCGCGTCGGAGGCGGCGAGGTTGGGATCGAGCATCGCCTTCTGCACCGGGGTGAGTTCGGCGTAACCGCGCTTCTGCAACGCCTTGGCGATCGCCGGAACGACGCCGTTGAATTCTGTCATGAGTTCGATCTTTCGGAGCTGTCAGGCGCGAACTGCGCCATGGCCGGAGCCAGCCGGCGGGGTATTTGCGCCGTTCCTAGCCGCTCCGGCGGCGATTGTCAAAGCGTGCGGCTGCGCCACAGCCAGGTGTCGATATGGCTTGCCCGGCCGCGCAGCGCCGTTTCCAACGGACCCTCCATCCGGCCGACCTGCAGCAGCGCGCTGTCGTGGCCTGCCGCACGGACGATTTCGGCGCTCAGCGCCAGCTCGACGCCATGGAGGGCTGCCACCTCCATCAGCCGGCTGCCGACATTGATGGTGTCGCCCGCTGCCGTGATCTGCTGCCGATCGCCGGTGCCGAGCCGCGAAGCGACGATCGGCCCGCAATGGGCGCCGACCTTGAAGCCGATCTTCTTCTCGGCAAAGCCCGCATGCGCTTGAAGCCAGGCCCGGGTGCGCTCGCACAGGCTGACGGCGCAGGCAGCGGCGCGGGCGGCATCGTCATCGGCAGGCTCCGGCAGGCCGAACAGGATCATCGCCCCGTCGCCCATGAAGCTGGTGATGGCGCCGCCGTGAGCGCGTGCCTCCTCGTCGATCAGTTCGAAGAAGCCGCTGAGCACCTCGCTGACCTTGACCGGCCCAAGCTTTTCGCTGAGGCCGGTGAAACCCGAGAGATCGATGAAGATGACGGCCGCGTTCTGGCGCACCGGCTGGGCAAGGAAATTCGGATCCCGCGCCAGCCACTCGCCAAGGCCCGGCGCTTCGATGCGCTGCAGCCGCGCGCTCTGCTCGGCGAAATGGCGGGCGCGGCCGCGGTCGAGCCAGAGCTCGGCGGCACCGAAAATCAGCGCCGGCGGCAGCGCCGCGGCCATCGGCAGCGCCGCACTCAGCCAGTAGCCATGCGCAAAAGCCGACAGATTGAGCAGCGCCCAGACGATCAGCGTCAGCACGATGATGATATAGCCAGCCGCACTCCGCCGCCAGGCGATCAACGAGACGAACACCAGCGGCAATCCGACGGCCGTGGCGGCATCGATCAGCCTCATCCTGTGATCGCGCACCATGCCGTCGCCGGTGACGAGATGGGTGATCGCCGTCGACATCACCTCGACGCCGGGCATGACCGGATCGAACGGCGTCGGGAAAACGTCACCGCCGCCAGCGACCGTCGAGCCGATGACGACGATCCGTCCTGCGACCGCATCCGCCGAAAGCTTGCCGTCAAGCGCATCGGCGGCGCTGAAGGTGGCGATGCTGCCGCGCCCACCATAGAAGGTCACCGGCAGGCGCTGGCCGATATCGGTGGGAATGCGCAACGCGCCGAGCATGATGGCATCACGTTCGATGGTCGGATCGACGCCGAGCGCCACCGACGCGGCGCGCAGCGGAAAGGCCGGATCCAATCGGTCTGCGCCGCGCGAAATCAGCGGAATGAAGCGCGGCGTGCCGGTTTGGTCGGTTGCCACATTGACGATGCCAACGGCGGCTGCTTCGGCGAAGCGGGCAAGCGGCAGCAGCAGCTGGTTTGCCTCGGGGATAGCGGCAAGCGGATCGTTAGCACCATCGGTAACCTCTTGGCTGCTCCTGGCAAAGGTGGCCGCGGCCGCAATCACGCTTGGGACCTCTGCAAGGGCCGCCGTCAGCGCCGCATCGCCCTCCTCTGGCCCCGGATCGACGAGCAGAATGTCGAGCGCCAGCGCCTTCGGCTTCAAGGCGGTGATCGCGCTGACGAGGCGCGCAAGCGTTGCCCGGTCAAGCGGATAACCATAGGCGGCGGCGGTGCGGTCGTCGATCGCAACGATCGAGACGACGGGAGGCGGTGGCGTCGCCCCGATGACGACGCTGCGGATATCGGCAAGCGATGCCTCCATCCGATCGAGCAGGCCGCTTCCGCCGTTCAGATTGGCATAGCCGAGCGCGGCCCCCCAAAAACCGGCGAGCAACAGCGCGATCACCGTTTGCAGGCGATGGTTCATGGATTATTGGCCGAGGCGGGCAAGAAGGGCGGCGGCGCGTGGCGCCGGCCAGCGACGCACGATGAGGGGGTCCGTTCCGCTGCTGACGTCGACGCCCTCGCCCGGCGACAGCACCACCGGATCGCCGGCCGGCCGGCGGACGGCGACGCTGCCTCTGACGACAAGCACCGAAGTCTTGCCACTGGCGACGTCGACAGCCCATTGGGTACCGCGCACGGCAGCGATCGCCTGCGGCGTCACTACCTGGAAACCGCCGACATGCTGACTGCTGTCGACATCGACGAGGATCGCCTTGCGCCGCAGCGATGCCGAATCGGGGCTGCCATCACGGTTGCGGTCGGCAAGGCGGAAGGAAGCACCCGCCTCCGCCGTGATCTTTACCCCGCCGGGACAAGTGAACACCTGGCGGGCGCTGGCGTCGCGCGCGATCGTGCAGCCGGCAGACTGCGCCAAGGCCGTTCCATGCGGAAAAAGGCCGACGGCAAGTGCGGCGGCAAGCAGGCTGCGAAAGGTCGTATGCATGGAAAGCCCCCATGACCGTGCGGACAATATTTTCGAAAGCGCCCGCCAACCGTCTTCTTCCATGTCGGCATGATAGCCGAATTCGGATATTTCTCTAACCAATTCTTAAGGGTTGATGGTGGTTTCGGGCGACGGCCCGGCATAACGGGCCCGCGGCCGGATCAATTCGCCGCTGTCGATCTGCTCCATCGCATGCGCCAGCCAGCCGGTGGAACGGGCAAGCGAGAACATGATGATCGGCGCCTCCCGCGGCAGATCGAAGGCAGCGGCCATCGCGGCAAGCACGAAATCGACGTTGACCTTCTCACCGACCATGTCCTCGCCAGTTTCCCGGATTTCGGCAAACGGCTGCGGCAGGAGAAAGTGCGAAAGCAGCGCCTGAGCCCTGATATCGCCATCCGGATAGAGCGGATGGCCAAAGGCCGACAGGCGATAGCCCTGGGCAAGCGTGCGGCGAACCGCCTGCTCCGCTCCAACAGCTGAAGCCGCCTCGATCAGGGCGTTGACGCCCTGCCAGGCGGCGCCATGCAGAGGTCCGGTCAGCGTCGCAAGGCCGGAAAGCACGGCGGCCGAGAGGGCAGCGCCCGCAGATGCCGTTACCCGTGCCGCGAAGGTCGAGGCGTTGAGTTCGTGATCGGCAAGCAGCACCAGCGCCCGGCGCAGGCAATCGGCGGCATTCGGCCGCTGCCAGCTTTCCGCAAGCCGAAGATGCAGCGGCCTATCCGAAGACCCTGGCGCCAGCGCATCGGCGACCGTGCAGAGCACTCCGCTTGCGTCTCGTCGCAGGGCTGCCTGCGAGCGGCCGAGCGACGGCAGATCCGATGTCACTCGCCCTGCCAGCGCTAGGAATGCAGCCTGAAGCGACGGAGCCGCATGTCCAGCCGCAGTGCGGGAAGCAAGTGCTTCCGCACCGTTCCAGAGCAGTGCCGCCGTCTGTTCGAGCGTCGCCGTCTCGGCGAAATCGGCGGCATCCCGCCCGCGATAGAAAAGCCGTCCGCCGATGATGGTGGAGATCGCCGAGGAGAGCACCGGGTCGCCCCAGCGGATCGTCTCGGCGGCAACCGTTTCGGCTTTACGCCGGCCGGCATGGCGTTCGGCGAGCCGCTGCACGTCGGCAGCCTGGTAGAGGCTGCGTCGTGGGTCGGCGGGATCGGGCTTGGCGCGGATGCGCCCGCGGCTGACATTGGCGTAGAGCGTCTGCGGCTTGGTCTTCAGCGCCTGCAGCGCCTCCTCGGCGGTCAGCCACGGCATTGGAGCCTCATGTTGATCAATAGCGTCAAGATTGACGTCAATGAAACTAGGCCGGATCATCCTGGCGGTAAAGGAGAAACAACATGAAAAATGGCTTGGAAGACGTCATTGCCGCCGAAACGCAGCTCTCGGATGTCGATGGCGAAGCGGGACGGCTGATCATCCGCGGCGTCTCGCTGGACCATCTCGTTGCAGACTGCAGCTATGAGGGTGTCGCCGCATTGCTGCTCGACGGGCTGATGGAGCGAAGCTTCGATCAAGCGCAATTGCGCGAGTGGTTGGCGAATGCGCGAACACGGGTTTTCGACCACGTCGAGGCCGCCGATGCCACCCTGCTGACGCTGCCGCCGGTTGATGCGATGCGGGCGCTGATCGCCCGGCTGCCCGACGGCGAGGATCTCGATACCGCGCTGAGCCTCTTGGCGGCGCCGGCGGTCTTCCTGCCGGCGGTTCTGCGCCTCCAGCGCGGTGAAAGACCGATCGCGCCCGACGCCTCACTGCCGCAAGCGACCGATATCCTGCGCATGCTGACCGGACAATTGCCGCGCAAGGAGCAGACGGCCGCACTCGACGCCTACCTCGTGACCATTTCGGATCACGGCCTCAACGCCTCGACCTTCGCATCGCGCGTCATTGCCTCGACGCAGGCCGGCCTCACCTCTTCAGTCCTAGCCGCGCTGAGCGCCCTGAAAGGGCCGTTGCATGGCGGTGCGCCCGGCCCGGTGCTCGACATGCTGGATTCCGTGGGAATTGCAGAGAATGCCGGCCAATGGCTCGGCGAAGCGCTCGATCGCGGTGAAAGACTTATGGGTTTCGGCCACCGCATCTACCGCGTCCGTGATCCGCGCGCCGATGCGCTGAAGGGCGCACTGAAGCCGCTGATATCAACCGGGCAGGTCGACCCCGCCCGCGGCGCGCTGGCGGAAGCGGTGGAAGCCGCCGCCTTGGCAATCCTGAAGGCGCGTAAGCCGAACCGACCGCTCGACGTCAATGTCGAGTTCTACACTGCGCTGCTGCTCGAAGCGCTCGGCTTCCCGCGTGACGCCTTCACTGGCGTCTTTGCGATCGGCCGCACGGTCGGGTGGTTGGCGCATGCCCGCGAACAGGCGCTCGACGGCCGGCTGATTCGCCCGCGCTCGGTCTATATCGGGCCGCTGCCGGCCGCAGCCTGACGATCAAACTCGGCGGCGGGGCATGCCCGGCCGCCACGCATCAACCGCCAACGAAAGCGGAGAGGTTGCCGAGCGTCAAACGGCAGCCTTCCTCATTGTCTTCAAGGCGAATGCCCGCCGGTATGTCGTCGCAGACCATCGTCACATCGGTGCCGCCATTCACAGGCGACAATGTTGTGCTGACCGTCATCTCGCCGGCAAAGCTGTCGTCGTCGGACTCGAAGGCCGTCGCCCAGACGATCCGTTCGTCGGGCACGAGCCGTGCGAAACGGCCCTCGAACCTGTCGGTCTTGTCGGATGTCTTGCCTGGCTGCGACGTCTCGTTATCGGGATAGACGAGTGACATGCTAAAGGCGCCGCCCTCCCTGCCCTCGAAGGCATGGACGATCCCCCGCATCGAGCCGGGCGGAAGCCAGGTGGCAACCGCGTCGGCATCCAGAAAGGCACGGTAGATACGCTCAGGCGGCGCGGCGATGAAGCGTGAAACGGTCGTGCTGCGTCGGGTGGCCATGCCGGCGATATAGAGCACCATAAGCACTTGCCCAGATCGCGCTTGAAATCGCGCGATCTGGATACCCATCATGGCTAGACGAGGCGGCTCTGTTCCGTCGCCGCTTCGATGAAGCTGGCAAACAGCGGATGCGGGTCGAGCGGCCGGCTCTTCAGTTCCGGGTGGTACTGCACGCCGATGAACCACGGGTGATCGGGATATTCGATCGTCTCCGGCAGCACGCCATCCGGCGACATGCCGGAGAAGACGAGGCCGCAGCTCTCGAGCCGGTCCTTATAGTCGACATTGACCTCGTAGCGGTGGCGATGACGCTCGGAAATGTCGGTCGAGCCGTAGATATCCGAGATCTTCGTGCCCTTCTTCAGCGCCGCCTTGTAGGCGCCGAGGCGCATCGTGCCGCCGAGATCGCCGGCTGCCGTGCGCTTCTGCAGTTCGTTGCCCTTGACCCATTCGGTCATCAGGCCGACCACCGGCTCCTTGGTCGGGCCGAATTCGGTCGAGGAGGCGCCGGACACGTCGGCGAGATTGCGCGCCGCCTCGATGACCGCCATCTGCATGCCGAAGCAGATGCCGAAATACGGCACCTTGCGCTCGCGGGCGAAGCGGGCTGCGTGGATCTTGCCTTCCGAACCGCGTTCGCCGAAGCCGCCGGGCACGAGGATGCCGTGGACCTTTTCGAGATAGGGCGCCGGATCTTCCTTTTCGAAGACCTCGGACTCGATCCATTCGAGCTTGACCTTGACACGATTGGCGATGCCGCCGTGATGCAGCGCCTCGATCAGCGATTTATAAGCGTCCTTGAGGCCGGTATATTTGCCGACGATCGCGATCGTCACCTCTCCCTCCGGCGTGCGGATGCGGTTGCAGACTTCTTCCCAGGGGTCGAGACGCGGCTTCGGCGCCGGCTCGATGCCGAAGGCTGCCAGCACTTCGTCATCAAGGCCTTCCTTGTGGTAGGCAATCGGCACGTCGTAGATATTGGCGACGTCGAGCGCCTGGATGACGGCCGACGGGCGCACGTTGCAGAATAGCGAAAGCTTGCGCCGCTCGGCTTCCGGAATTTCGCGGTCGGCGCGCACCAGCAGGATATCGGGATGAATGCCGAGCGCCTGCAATTCCTTGACCGAATGCTGGGTCGGCTTGGTCTTGAGTTCGCCGGCGGCCGGAATATAGGGCATGAGCGTCAGGTGGACGTAGACGGCGGTGCCGCGCGGCAGGTCGTTGCCGAGCTGGCGGATCGCCTCCATGAACGGCATCGCCTCGATATCGCCGACCGTGCCGCCGATCTCGCAGATGACGAAGTCGTAGTCGTCATTGCCCTCGATGACGAAATCCTTGATTTCGTTGGTGACGTGCGGAATGACCTGCACCGTCGCGCCGAGATAGTCGCCGCGCCGTTCCTTGTCGATGATGTTCTTGTAGATGCGGCCGGTGGTGATGTTGTCGGTCTTGGTCGCCGAACGCCCCGTGAAGCGTTCGTAATGGCCGAGATCGAGATCGGTTTCCGCGCCGTCGTCGGTGACGAAGACCTCGCCGTGCTGGGTCGGGCTCATCGTGCCCGGGTCCACGTTCAGATAGGGGTCGAGCTTGCGAAGCCGCACCCGATATCCACGGGCCTGCAGCAACGCTCCGAGAGCCGCGGCCGCAATTCCTTTTCCGAGAGAGGAAACCACGCCGCCAGTGATGAATACGTATCGCGCCATGGGATTCACCGGATACCTTTTCAAAAACGATTCCACCAGCCCCAAAAACTCTTTTCCGGAATTTTCGGAGCGTGGCGAAGGAATCTGAACAAAAGAAAACCGGCAGACCCAAGGGCCTGCCGGCGGTTTATGTCGAAGACCGGTTTACTGTCCCGTCGGGACGCCGGCGGGCTGAGCCGGTGCCGGCGCGGCCGGAGTAGCGGGCGCTGCCGGGGCAGTCGTTGCCGGAGCCGTCGCTGAAGGTTCGCTGGCAGCCGGAGCCGCCGGAGCGGTCATTGCCGGAGCGCCAGTTGCTGGAGGTTGAGCGGCGGGAGCCTGCGGTGCAGGCGCTGCCGCGCCGCTGCTCGGAACGCCGTTGCCGGCCGGCTGGCTTGCCGGAGGCTGCGCGCCGCCGCCGAGCGAATCGAGAATGCCGTTGCCCTGGCCGCCCGTTGCCGGAATGCGGTCGAGAATATCGCTCGGGCGGCCTTGGTAACGCGTCAGAATGCCGAGGCCGAGCGAGGTGATGAAGAACAGGGTCGCAAGGATCGCGGTGGTGCGCGTCAGCGCATTGGCCGTGCCGCGTGCCGACATGAAGCCGGAACCGCCGCCGATGCCGAGGCCGCCGCCTTCCGAGCGCTGGATGAGCACGACGCCGACGAGGGCGAGCACGATCATGAGATGAATGACAATCAATACGGTCTGCATGGGTCCAGTCCTGCCCGCCTGGAGACGGACAAAGTTAAGAATTCTGGCGGCTCTTTACATGAGGCTTTCATCTATTCCAAGCCCTTGGGCCCGGAATAAGCCTCGGGACAAACGAATAACCCGGGAATAAAAAGAATGCCTCAGGCGAGCAGCGCCTCATAGGCCCGGTAGATGGCGAGGAAGTCGGCCGCTTTCAAGCTCGCCCCGCCGATCAGCGCGCCGTCGACATTGGCGATGCCCATCAGTTCCCCGGCATTGGCCGGCTTGACCGAGCCGCCATAGAGAAGACGCATCTTGCGGCCTTCCCCGCCGAAGCGGGCCGCGAGTTCGGCCCGCATGAAGGCGTGTGCCTTTTCGACATCGCCCGCCGTCGGCGTCACACCGGTACCGATAGCCCAGATCGGCTCATAGGCAATGACGGTGTTCTCAGCGGTGGCGCCGTCCGGAACCGAGGCGGAAAGCTGACGTTTGATGACGTCGAGCGCCTGGCCTGTGCGGCGCTCATCGGCCGTCTCGCCGATGCAGATGATCGCCGTCAGCCCGGCGGCAAAGGCAGCCTCCGCCTTGGCGCGGACCAGATGATCCGTCTCGGCATGGTCGGTGCGCCGCTCGGAGTGGCCGACAATGACATAAGTGCCGAAACAATCGGCAATCATCTCGGCCGAGATGTCGCCGGTATGCGCGCCCGACGGGTTCTGATGGCAGTCCTGAGCGCCGATCGCAAGCGGGCTGTCGGTGCAGAGCGCCGTCGCCACATAAAGCAGCGTCGCCGGCGGGCAGATCAGCGCTTCGACCTTGTCGGCAAGCGGCGCGGAAACGCCCTCGGCGATCGCCTTGATCTGATCCAGGGAGGCACGCATGCCATTCATTTTCCAGTTTCCCGCCACGAGCGGGCGCACGTCAGGTGTCATGCCAGCCTTCCAAATTCTGCGTATGCCTTGGGCCATATCAAAAGCGCGCGGCAAAGAAAAGCATCATGCCCTTGACGTAAGGGGAATCTCGGCGATCCCGCCTATATTTCTGCGAAATTCAACCGCTAACCAGCAAGAAACCAGTTCAAGACCCGGCGCCAGTCGATCATCCGGATCGGCGTCCCGTGATTGCCGGTCTGAAACAGCGTGAAGTGCGTCGGATATTTGGCCTTGTGCAGGCTTTCGAACAGCGCCTGCTGGGTGCTGGCGGCATAGACCGGGTCGCGGCTGCCATGGGCGAACCAGAGCGGCAGCTTCACCTTGTAGAAGCCGCTCCTGGTGAAATCGGGATCGGTGACGCCGCTCATGACAAGCATGCCCTTCAGCCGCTGGACGCTGCCCTCGTCGCGCGCAATGCCCCAGCACACCTGGCTGCCCATCGAGGCGCAGGACAGGATGATCGGCCGGCCCGGCGATTGGGCGCTGGCATAGCGGATGAGGCCGGCGATCGCCGCAACGCCGTTGCTGTCGAAACTCCGGACGGTCGGTGAATAATAAACGCCGCCATTCCCGGCGACGAGGTTCTTCAGCCGGTTGAAATTGCCGCCGAAGCTGTAGTCGTTGGCGCCGAGCCGGCGATCGCCGTCGCGGCCATGGATGAAAATCACCGTGAAGGCGGCATTCTGTGCCTGTCCCACCCTGGTGACATCGAGCCTGACGCCGTCCAGAGACAGCGTCTCGTCGACCTGGGCCTTGCGGATGCCGAGCGCCACATATTTTTGCTGCACCCGTTTTTGCGGGATCTGGTCGCGGTCGTTGATATCGCGCATCTCGTCATAGTCGATGACCTCGAAGGCGCCGTCATCGCCCGTCTGCAAGATGGCCTGCTTCGAAAACAGATCGTCCTTGAACGGCGGCAGCACATCGCCCGCCCGCGCCGGGCCGACAGCGAAAAGGACAGCCGCGGATAGAAAAAACGCCGCAATTGCAGTGATGATGGTGTAATGACTTGTGGACATTCGCATTCGGATGGTTCCTGAAGCCTGCCGCCGCTTGCCATTCGGCGCCCAGCAACGCAAATCATGTGTGAAAAGCCCGCCAAAACTGGCAGTGTCGCGTATAGAGGTGCTTTCTGGCAAAATCTGCCTGATTCGCAAACGTGACATGAAATGCGGTGATTTTGGGTCGGCGGAGGATGCAAGCCCCAAGCCAGACCCAAGACAGGATGAAGATCTGAACGGCTCCATGGACGATAGCAACGACCTCTTTTCCGGAATGCCCCTCTCTGAAAAACGCGAGGAGGCGCAGAAGCCTGCGGCTGCGGCCGAACGGCCGCCGGTGGCGGCTGCGCCGGCTGCTGCCCCACCTGCTGCTGGAGTCCCCTCTGCTGCGGGAGCCTCTGCGCGCCCGGCACCCACTGCGTCGAACTCGGACGAGTACGGCGCCTCGTCGATCCGCGTCCTCGAAGGCCTCGAGCCGGTGCGCATGCGCCCGGGCATGTATATCGGCGGCACCGACGAAAAGGCGTTGCATCACCTCTTTGCCGAAGTCATCGACAACGCGATGGACGAGGCAGTTGCCGGACACGCCAATTTCATCGAGGTCTATCTTGACCTCGAAGGTTATCTCACCGTCTCCGACAACGGCCGCGGCATCCCGGTCGAGAACCATCCCCAGGTGCCGGGCAAGTCGACGCTCGAAGTCATCATGACCAAGCTGCATGCCGGCGGCAAATTCGACGGCAAGGCCTACGAGACCTCGGGCGGTCTGCACGGCGTCGGTGTTTCGGTGGTCAACGCGCTGTCCGACGACCTCGAAGTGGAAGTGGCACGCAACCGCAAGCTCTACCGCCAGCGCTTCTCCCGCGGCCTGCCACAGGGCGGGCTTCAAGAATTGGGCGACGTCCACAATCGCCGTGGCACCCGCGTGCGCTTCCATCCCGACCCCCAGATCTTCGGGGATCACATGAAGTTCGATGCCGCCCGAGTGTTCCGGATGGCGCGCTCGAAGGCCTATCTGTTCGGCGGCGTCGAAATCCGCTGGAGCTGCGAGCAGGGCGTCTTGCCCGAAGGCTCCGAGGTCCCTGACAAGGCGGTCTTCCACTTCCCCGGCGGCCTGAAGGACTATCTCCAGGCGACGATGGGTAAGGAATTCACCGTCACCCGCGAGATCTTCGCCGGCAAGACCGAGAAAACCAGCGGTCATGGCTCGATGGAATGGGCGATCACCTGGTATGGCGGCGATCCGCAGGTGCATTCCTATTGCAACACCATCCCGACCCCCGAAGGCGGCACGCATGAGGCCGGCCTGCGCATCGCGCTGACCAAGGGCCTGAAGGCCTATGCCGAGCTGACGCAGAACAAGCGCGCCGCGCAGATCACCACCGATGACGTGATGATCTCGGCCGTCGGCATGCTGTCGGTCTTCATCCGCGAACCGGAATTCGTCGGCCAGACCAAGGACAAGCTCGCGACCGTCGAGGCCCAGCGCATCGTCGAGAATGCGTTGCGCGATCCCTTCGACCATTATCTTGCCGACAACCCGAACGAGTCGGCCAAGCTGCTCGACTGGGTGATCGAGCGCGCCGAGGAGCGGCTGCGCCGCCGCAAGGAAAAGGAAGTCAACCGCAAGACGGCGGTGCGCAAGTTGCGCCTGCCCGGCAAGCTCGCCGACTGCTCGCAGAACACCGCCGAAGGCGCCGAACTCTTCATCGTCGAGGGTGATTCGGCAGGCGGTTCGGCCAAGCAGGCGCGCAACCGCGCCAACCAGGCAATTCTGCCGCTGCGCGGCAAGATTCTCAACGTTGCCAGCGCCGGCCGCGAAAAACTCGGAGCCAACCAGCAGCTTGCCGATCTCATCCAGGCGCTCGGCTGCGGCACCCGGTCGAAATACCGCGACGAAGATCTGCGCTACGAGCGCATCATCGTCATGACCGATGCCGACGTCGACGGCGCCCACATCGCCTCGCTGCTCATCACCTTCTTCTATCAGGAGATGCCGGAACTGGTGCGCGGCGGCCACCTCTTCCTCGCCGTGCCGCCACTCTACAAGATCACCCAAGGGTCGAAATCCGCCTATGCCCGCGACGACAATCATCGCGCCGAGCTGATGCAGACGGAGTTCAAGGGCAAGGCCAAGGTCGAGATCAGTCGCTTCAAAGGTCTCGGCGAAATGATGCCCGCCCAGCTCAAGGAAACCACAATGGATCCGTCCAAACGCACCCTGCTCAAGGTGCTGATCGACGAGGTGGATTTCGAGGGCACTCGCAGCGCTGTCGACGATCTGATGGGCACCAAGCCGGAAGCCCGCTTCCGCTTCATCCAGGAACGCGCGGCCTTCGCCGAGAACCTCGATATTTAAAGCATCTGCGGCCCGCGCCGAACTGGAGTAGAGATACCGTTCGGCGCGGCCGCCATTTTAGCATCTGCGATTTCACGGAACTGACGAAGAACCGTAACAACTCCGTAAAACAACCGGCGCATGAAGCGGTCGGCGTGCGGCCTCCCCTTGGGAAGAGCGGCAGCGCCGGTTCGAGCAATCGGCCTCGTCCCCGACAATATCGAGGCCACGTCGCTCGGCAAGGCCAAGGATGGAACCGACGTCTTCATTCTCGGCTCCGACAATAATTTCTCGGCCGCCCAGAAGACGCAGTTCTACGCTTGCAAGATTTTGCGCCGTCCGCAACAGTAAGATATCGGCTCTGACGGCCGAATAGCGACGCTTTGTATACGCTTTCATGGTGCGGACCTTGAAACCGCCGGGTTCATAGCCCATAACCAGAAGACAAGAATAAGAAGAGGCGCGCGTGGGTGTGTTCGACCGTCAGAAAAGCAATCATGAACCACGATGGCTCGGATCATCGGCGCCGACACGCACACCGCTGATTCCTTCCATTTCGGCGGCGCGCTGGCTGTTGGTTCTGATCGTCGCGGCCGGCGTTTACTTCTTCTACGGTTTCCTCGTGCCGGTGCTGGCAGCCCTGGTCATCGGTTTCGCCAGCTGGCCGCTCTACCGCAAGCTTCTTGCCCGCGTCGGCGGCAATACGACGGTCGCCGCGACGATCGCAATCATCATGATCGTCACTTTCCTGGTCATCCCGATCGGGCTTGCGGTCACCTATACGACGGGTGAAGTGCGTACCTGGGTTGCCTGGGCAATCCATGCCAACCGCTCCGGCGCCCCGACACCGGCCTGGATCGTCGCCCTGCCTTGGGCCGGCGCCTATCTCGATGAAGTCTGGACCAAATATATCGGCAGCCCCGGCGCCTTGGGCGAAGTGATACAGGCCGTCAGCGGCGCCAATATCGGCAATATCTACCGTGCCGTGCTTGCGGCCGGCGGCGGTGCATTCCACCTCCTGCTGACACTTCTCTTCATGCTGATCGCGCTGTTCTTCGTCTATCGCGACGGTTTTTCCTTCTCCAAGCAGATCGACATGCTCGGCGAGCGCATCCTGCCGAACCGCTGGGAGCGCATTTCCCGCGTCGTGCCGGCGACGATCAGTTCCACCGTCATGGGCATGACGCTGATTGCGATCGGCGAAGGCATCGTGCTTGGCGTGGCTTACTGGATCGCCGGCGTGCCGTCGCCCGTCACGCTCGGCGTGTTGACGGGCGTGATGGCGCTGATACCGGGCGGTGCGCCGCTTTCCTTCACGCTGGTCTCAATCTATCTCCTGGCAAGCGGCTCGCATGTCGCCGGCATCGGTCTTTTCGTCTGGGGAACGGTCGAGCTCTTCATCGTCGACAAGACGTTGCGGCCGAAGCTCGTCGGCGGTCCGATCAAGCTGCCCTTCCTGCCGACCTTCTTCGGCCTCGTCGGCGGCGTCAAGACGATGGGCTTCCTCGGCCTCTTCATCGGCCCGGTACTGATGGCGCTGATCGTCGCCATCTGGCGCGAATGGATCCACGAGGCCCGCAATGCCGATAAGGGCGAAACGGGACCGCAGATCCTTATCGACGAACAGGCGCCGCCGCCGTCGCCCGGAACGCCGAAAACGCTTCCCCGTATCGCTGAAGGCTGAACCGACCTTCGTAAACCGTCATCCCAGCCGCTTTTCCATAAACAGGCTGAGCGGATCCGACAGATAAGCGCCGAAGGCTTCGATGTCCTGGTAACCGTATTTGCGGTAGAGCGCGATCGCCTCGGGCTGGTAGATGCCGGTTTCGAGCCGGATCGCCGTCAGCCGCTTTTCGCTGGCGATCGTTTCAAGCGCATTCATCAGGCCGCTGGCGATCTTGAGCCCCCTCGCCTCGGGATCGACGAACATCCGCTTGATCTCCGCCGTGCCGTCGCCGGCCTCGACCAGCGCGCAGCAGCCGACGATCGCATCGCCGTTGCGCGCGACCAGGAAGCTTACCGAAGGCTTCTCGAGCAAGGAGAGGTCGACCAGATGGTTGCTCTCGGCGGGATAGAGCGACCCTGCATAGGCATCGGAAAGATCGAGAAGCCGGACGACGCCGTCCTGACGCGGCGGCTCCAGGGCGATGGTGACGGACATGCTCCCTCTTTCTGCTGGCGCAGCGCACAATTTTTCCCGACATGACCAAGAGTTAATGCCCCTGCCTTCATTCGGTTGGAATTGCGCCCTCTAAGACGATGACATGCTCAATAGCCAAGGAGGCAAAATATGCAAGCGGTGCTGATCGCGATGACCATTCTCGGTTGCGACGATTCCATCAGCCAGTGCAGCTATGTCGCGACGGTCGACAAACGCTGGGAGACGGTTGCCGCCTGCGATGCCGAAGCCGAACGTCGCCTGAAAACCTATGCCAATGTCAGCTATCCCTCGGTTATTGCAGTCTGCGAGGCGCCGAAAGCCATTGCTGCCACCGAACCGCCAAAGCCGGCGCCCGTGCCGCCGGCCGTTCCCGAAACGGCCGAACAGCACCCGCAGGGGCTGCGTGGCTTTGCCGACGACATTGCAGGAAAGGTCCGCGACCATCTGCCCACCGGCCGGAGCGTCAAGGACACGCTCGCCAAACCGGTGCATTTCGTCTCTGCCAGCTACTCCTGGGTCGTGACACGGCTGGCCGACTAAGCCGCCGCAAGCGCCGCATAGACACGAGCCGATTGCCGCTGTTCGGCGACCCCAAGCTTTTCCACCATGTCGAGCAGCTCGCCGACCGCGCCATGTGCGCCGTCATGATGGCGGAATTTTTCCAGAAGTCGGCCGCAGACAGTGCCGAGCACGCTGCCCGGCGCTCTTCTGGCGGCCTCACGCCACAGGAGCGTCGCCTCGACGAAGATTACGCTAATATCCCTGGGCAGGCCGGCGGATTCGTAGAGCGCACGCACCGCATGCATGCGCCCGGTTGCCAGGATCGAGCGCACCCGGCGCTCGCCGCAACCCGTCAGATCGACGATCGCGCCCGCGAAAAAATCGACCTTGCCGGCGCAGAGCGTATGCATGAGGAAGGACGGCGTCAGCTGGCCGTTGAGGCGCAGATGTTCGACGAGGTCGGGGATTTCGCGCGGCGCAATGTCGCCGGCGATCGAAACAATGGCAGCCTCGGTCGCCTCGCGGCTGATGCGCTGCAGCCGCTGCAGACCGATCGCCGCCTGGGCGAGCGGCAGGCCGACCAGTGCATTGCTGACATGCTGAGTGAGCAACTGGCGGGTATCGGCGGGAAGATCGCTGCGGTCGAGAAGCAGGTTGCGGATGTCGCAGCCGTCGCCGAGTCGCTCGGCGATACGTTTCAGGGATTGGCCGGAGATCACCGCGCCGTCGTTTTCGAGCAGGCAGAGCAGCTCTTCCTCGTCGCCGACTTCCGCAAGCGCTGCGGAAACCGGGCGCGTCACATGCGCCCTCGCCGCGATCAGCATGCGGGTGGCGCCGTTGCCGCGCGCGGCAAGATCGACGAGATCGGCATCGCTCAAAAGCGGCGAACAGGTCACCGCATGGCAGGCGACTTCGGGCTGGTCTTCGGCAAGCGAAAGAATCAGGCTGCGCGGCGCATCGGGCGACCAGGCTATCGCCTCGGCTAGTGCCAGCCGGACGCGCGGCGACGGATCGTCGAGCAGAAAGGTCATCGCCATCTCGGCTGCCGACCGCTCGTCTCCCGTCATCTCCGACTGCAGATAGGCCCGCCCGAGCGCGTTTGCGGCCCGGGCCCGGTCACCGGTTTTGGCCGTTTCGATCCACCGAAGGAAAGCTTCTATGATCACGCGACGCCCCAGCACTTGAACGCGATTCCCTTGCGTTTCATTCAATGCTGCGACCGTAGCGGCAAAAGGTTTAAGATTGGTTCACCATATTTCTTAAGCCTTTGTATGCCTTGCGACCGATCTAAACCTTCGGCAGATGCGGCCGGAACATCTCGAAAACATCGCTGCCTTCGCTGTAATCCATGTAACCCATGCGGGCCACAGGCCGGGCGATCGACATGTCGAGGCGGCCATTTCTGACGATCGTCTCGTCGATGCGGATACCGACCACCTCGCCGAAGACAAGGACGTTTTCCGACGGCGCGCCGGACAGCGTCTTCGGCTCCATGATCTCGGTGACCCTGCATTCGAGCACCGCGAAAGCCTCGCCGACATAGGGCGCGTCGATGAGTTCGGCCTGCTTCGCCGTCAGGCCGGCAAAGTCGAATTCGCTCTCGCCATAGGGCAGCGCCGCCGAGGAGAGGTTCATCTTCTCGGCGAGATCGCGACCGACGAAATTGCAGGTGAAGACGCCGGTCTCGGCCGCGTTGCGCTGGCTGTCCTTGCGTCCGGCGGATGAAAACATCACCAGCTTCGGCCGGTCGGCGACGGCATTGAAGAAGGAATAGGGGGCAAGGTTGATCGAACCGTCCCTGCCCTTGCTGCCGATCCAGCCGATCGGGCGCGGCGACACGATCGCCTTGAATGGATCATGCGCCAGTCCGTGCCGGTTGTCGTCGGTGGTGTAAAACATCATTCCTCACCGCCGACCCAGGTCACGGTATCGGCAAGCTCCGGCCGCGGCCGCTCGATCGCCGGAAATGTCGTCGAGCCGATATGGATGAACCCCGCCACCTTTTCATCAGGCCCGACGCCGAGCAGCGGATAGGCGCGCTCGTCATAGGCGAACCACTCCGTCAGCCAGTTGGCGACATAACCGCTGGCATTGGCGGCGAGGATGACGTTGAGGCAGAGCGCGCCGGCCGACATCAGCTGCTCCCATTCGGGAATCTTGATATGCGGCCCCGCCTTGCTAACGACGGCGACCACCACCGGCGCGCGGGTGAGACGCGCGCGTTCCACCTGGATCATCTCTTCGGAAAGCTCAGGTTTCGTCTCGAGCGCCAAGGCCAGAAGTTCCTCACCGAGGCGAGCGCGCTCGCCTCCGCGA
The DNA here is from genome assembly GCF_036571585.1 of Rhizobium sp. 268. NCBI lineage: Bacteria > Pseudomonadati > Pseudomonadota > Alphaproteobacteria > Hyphomicrobiales > Rhizobiaceae > Rhizobium > Rhizobium sp. 268. The sequence continues at coordinate 146,773 of NZ_JAPPSO010000014.1, forward strand.
TAAACGATGAAGCGCCAGGGCGCGATCTTGCCGTGATCGGGAACACGCGAGGCAAGACGCAGAATTTCCTCGATTTCGGCCTTTTCGGGGCCTGGTTCGCACATCTGGAAAGCGGGGATGGAGCGGCGTACGGCGAGGTAATCAATCAGCTTGATATCGGATTTCATGCGGGAGAAACTCTCATTTTTATGCTGCTGCAAAAGGCTGGGTCTTGAATTTGCCATCGCGTTGGTCTTGAAGTGGCCTTTGCGATTTCAGAAGTCAATCGGTTCACGAAACAGATGTTTGGCATTTCGCCTTTTGCACGCATCGGCCTTGCCATTGCCCTGACGATCCTGACGCCTCCAGGCGCCGGCGCTCAGGATGCCTTCAAGGAATTCAAACAGCTTGAATCGACGCCGAAGATGCCGAAGCTCGATGCCTTTATCGCGCCCGGCACGGCGCCTGAAGGGGTCAAACTGCGCGATGTGCCGATGGAAGCCAAGCTGACGGCGGACGGCACACCGGTCGAAGAAGGCCTCTCCTGGTATGTCTTCAGCCCGATCGCCGGAACCGACGGCAAACTGCCGCTGATCGCCAGCGCCAAGGGTGGACCCGCCGCCTTCCAGCTCGCGCCCGGCGATTATTTCGTCAACGTCTCCTTCGGCCGCGCCGGCGTCACCAAGAAACTGACAGTGCCCGCCGACGGCGAGGTCGACAAGCAGGTAATGGTGCTCGATGCCGGCGGCCTGCTGCTCAATGCCGTTTCCGGTACCGACGCTCGCATCCGCCCCGATCAGCTGAGTTTTTCGATCTATTCCTCGGAAGTGCGCGAGGACGGCGAGCGTGGCCTCGTCGTCGCCGATGTCTCGCCGAACACCGTCGTCCGCCTCAATGCCGGCACCTATCATATCGTTTCCGAATATGGCAGCGTCAACGCCGTCATCCGCGCCGACATCCAGGTCGAGGCCGGCAAGCTGACCGAAGCAACGATCCAGCATCGGGCCGCGCAGGTCACCTTCAAACTGGTCTCCGATGCCGGCGGCGAGGCGATCGCCGATACTGCATGGTCGATCCTGACGGCGGCCGGCGACAGCGTCGGCGAAAGCGTCAGCGCCTTCCCGACCATGGTCCTCGCCGAAGGCGGATATTCCGCCGTCGCCCGCAACAAGGACAAGATCTACCAGCGCGATTTCACCGTCGTCGCCGGCAGGAACACCGATGTCGAGGTTCTGATGAAGGACCAGCAGCCGCAGCCGCCGGTGAACGACGCGGCCCGCACGGTACAGCAAGTGCCTGTGGGAACACCGCCGCCGCCAGGCGTCCAGCCGGCTCCGGTGGCGCCGCTCCCTTCCTATGAACAGCTCGCGCCGCAGAGCGGCGACACCAGTCTCGATTGATTTACCGCGAGCGGTTTCGCCTTAGCCGGGAGCTTTGGGGCGCGCGCTTCGGCGGTGCCATCGAGAAGACGGCCTCATAGAGGCGGGCCAGCAGACCCTTGCGGTCGCCGCCGCTGTTCAGCGCTTCCCAGGTCCTCCGACAGCGCTGGTGGCGCTGTCGGATGGAGGCGTTTTCAGGCCGCCCTGGCTTTTTTTGCTTCGGCCTTGCGACGGACGTCTGGCGGCGTTGCTTCCAAGGCAAGGCTTTCGACGGCGGCGCCGAGCCCCATCGAAAGCTGGTCCTGGCTGCCGAGACGGCGGATATTGACCGTGCGCTCCTCGGCTTCCTTCCTGCCGCAGACGATGATGACGGGCACCTTGGTGACCGAGTGTTCGCGGACCTTGTAGTTGATCTTCTCGTTGCGGAAATCGGTCTCGACGTTGAGACCGGCCTCGCGCAACGCCTCGGCCACTTCAAGCCCGTAAGCGTCGGCTTCCGAAGTGATTGTCGCGACCACCACCTGCAGTGGCGACACCCAGAGCGGCAGATGGCCGGCGAAGTTTTCGATCAGGATACCGAGGAAGCGTTCCATCGAGCCGCAGATGGCGCGATGGATCATCACCGGCTGCGTCTTTTCGGAGTTGCTGTCGATATAGAAGGCGCCGAAACGTTCCGGCAGATTGAAATCGACCTGCGTCGTTCCGCACTGCCATTCGCGGCCGATCGCATCCTTCAGTGTATATTCGAACTTCGGCCCGTAGAAGGCACCCTCGCCCGGCAGGATGCCAGTCTTGATGCGGCCCTCGGACTGAGCCTCGATCGTATTCAGCACGTCGGTCATGACGGCTTCCGCCCGATCCCAGAGGGCGTCGGAACCGACGCGCTTTTCCGGCCGGGTGGAAAGCTTGACGACGATTTCCTTAAAGCCGAAGTCCTCATAGACAGACAGGATGAGATCGTTGATCTTCAGGCATTCGGCAGCCATCTGCTCGTCCGTGCAGAAAATGTGCGCGTCGTCCTGCGTGAAGCCGCGCACGCGCATCAGCCCGTGCAACGCGCCCGAAGGCTCGTAGCGATGCACCAGCCCGAATTCGGCGAGGCGGATCGGCAGTTCGCGATAGGACTTCAGCCCATGTTTGAAGATCTGCACGTGGCCGGGGCAATTCATCGGCTTCAGTGCAAAGACGCGATTATCCGCTTCCTTGTCTTCCGGATGCGTCATCGCATGCGCCGATTTCACGGCGAACATGTTTTCCTGATACCAGCCCCAGTGACCCGAAGTTTCCCAAAGCGCGGTATCGAGCACCTGCGGCGCGTTGACTTCTTCGTAATCGACCGCGAGCCGGCGACGCATGTAGGAGACGAGCGACTGGAAGATTCGCCAACCCTTGCCATGCCAGAAGACGACGCCCGGGCCTTCTTCCTGGAAGTGAAACAGGTCCATCTCGCGGCCGAGCTTGCGGTGGTCACGCTTTTCGGCTTCCGCCAGCATGTGCAGATAGTTGTCGAGATCGGCCTGGTCGGCCCATGCCGTCCCGTAGATGCGTGACAACATGGCGTTGTTGCTGTCGCCGCGCCAATAGGCGCCGGCAACCTTCATCAGCTTGAAGGCCGTGCCGACCTGGCCGGTGGAGGCCATGTGCGGACCGCGGCAAAGATCGAACCAATCGCCCTGATTGTAGATCTTCAGATCCTGCCCTTCAGGGATCGCGTCGACGAGCTCTACCTTGTAGTTTTCGCCCTTGGCCGCAAAGACGTCCTTGGCCTTTTCGCGCGACCAGATCTGCTTGGTGAAGGGCGCGTTGCGGGCAATGATCTCCTTCATCTTCTTTTCGATCTTCGGCAGATCGTCGGGCGTGAAGGGTTCGTTCTTGGCGAAGTCGTAATAGAAGCCGTTTTCGATGACCGGGCCGATCGTCACCTGCGTGCCGGGCCAGAGCTCCTGCACCGCTTCGGCCATGACGTGCGCGGCATCATGCCGGATAAGCTCCAGCGCACGGCCGTCCTTGCGGGTGATGATCTCGATCTTGCCGTCGGTGACGGTATCGGAAAGGTCTTGCACGGTGCCGTCGAGCGCAATGGCGACCGCGCTCTTGGCGAGCGACTTGGAAATGGATTCGGCGACATCCCTGCCGGTCGCGCCAGCCGGGAAGCTGCGCACGGAACCATCGGGAAATGTCAGGGAAATGTTTTCAGACATCGAAATTCTCCTTGTCCAGTCCCGCCAACGAATGCGGGTGGTTGAAACGGAGCGCCTCCGCTCTTTGGAAGCGCTGCCGCCTGATACTCAGATTTGCCTTGGGAGTAAAGAAGCAGCAGGCCTACATGATCATTTGGGCGAGGCCGCAAACCGTGTTCCAGTTGCGCATCGTGCCGATGCCTATCCGCTTGGTCGTCAGCGCCGAAAGCAGCTTGGACTGGCTCGGCTTGCCGGCGAAATCGATCCAGAGATCGCCGCCGACGACGGCAATGCGCTGTCCCTCCGTCATCAGCGCTCTCAGCGCCTCCACCTTCTCCGGATCGACCGGCAGGCGCATCACCCGGACGATGACCTGGTCGCCGTTGCCGTCCCTGAAGGGATTGGTGCCGCAAAGCGCCATCCAGGTGCAGTCGCTGCGCACGATGATATCGACATGTTTGCCGAATTTCTCTTCGAACCCCTCTTCCAGCGCGACCTCGAGTTCGTGCGGCCTGACATCGTCGGCCTCGAAGACGAGATTACCCGTGGAAACCAGCGTGCGCGGTTCGCGATAGCCAAGATCTTTGGCGAGCGCGCGCAGATCTTCCATGATGACGCGCCGGTCGGGCGTCAGGACAATGCTGTGCAGGAGGGCAATGAAGGTGCTCATGCTCATCCTCTCTTGCGCCCGAGGGAGAAATAGCGCCACGGCGTCCACCAGCGGAAGTCGTCGCCGAGTATCTCCGGCACCTGGTCGAGGCCGCTGGTGCCGCCTGGGCCGCAGCGGCCGACGCGAAACAGCGTCATCCAGCCGCCGGCCCACAATCCGTGGCGGGCGATCGACTCGTAGCCATATTCGGAGCAGGTCGGGATATGGCGGCAGGAATTGCCGACAAAGCCGGAAAGCGTCAACTGGTAAAGGCGGATGAACCCCATGCCGAGCAGGCGGTCGGGAGTCTTGCGGAACGGACCGGTATAATTGCGCGAAGCGCGTGCGATCTTTTCACGCGGCTTCTCGGGTCCGGCGGCACCACGGTCCTCCTCATCGCTGGCCTGCAGGGCGCAGAACTCGCACATCCAGTTACGCCTCGACAACCTCAGCCCGTTTCGCCTCGATCTGGCCGATCGCATCGACGACGGCATCGAAGGTCAGCATCGTCGAGGCATGGCGGGCCTTGTAGTCCCGCACCGGCAGCAGATAGCGCATGTCTTCGAACCGTCCATCGGGCCCTGCTCCATCCGCCTTCAACATGGCGAGCATATCCTGCCGAGCCTGGCGCAATTCACCCGATGTGGCGCCGACGACATGCCGCGCCATGATCGAGGACGAGGCCTGGCCAAGCGCGCAGGCCTTCACGTCATGGGCAAAACCGGTGACGGTGTCGCCATCCATCTTCAGCCAGATCCGCACCTTCGAGCCGCAAAGCTTCGAATAGGCCTGGGCGCTCGCATCGGCATCCGCCAAGGTGCCGGTCAACGGAATATTGCCGGCGAATTCGAGGATCTTGCTGTTGTAGATATCGTCCATGTTGGATTTCCGCTCCAAAATCGCTGCGGATCGGCCTCAATAAGGGCGGTTATTGTTGTTGAAACAAAAAACACACCGTGTCATCTGAGGATACTTACATACGATGGCCGTCTTCCTATATGTATGTCGTTCGAAGGCCATTAAAATGCAATGGCCTCGTGTAAGTTTGATTGGGAAACCGTGCCGGAGGGGTGTTGAATTCGCCTCGAAAGCCCCGGAGCCTGCCAAAGGTGCATGAATTCCCGCATGGGATTGACCAGTGGCGATTCCGACAGATCGGTCCGCGGTGCGGACCAGGAGACCATTGTTCATGGACGCCATCGTAAAGAACTTTCCGCAGACGAACCGCGACTCTGATCGCCCCTCCCAGCAGGAGGCGGAGGAAGCCGTTCGTGTCCTGCTGCGCTGGGCCGGTGAGAACCCGACGCGCGAAGGCCTGATCGAAACGCCGGCGCGTGTCGTCAAATCCTACCGCGAGCTTTTTTCCGGCTACGACATGGCGCCGGAAGACGTGCTCGGCCGCACCTTCGAAGAAGTCGCCGGCTACGACGATATGGTCCTCGTCAAGGACATTCCTTTCTTCTCGCATTGCGAACACCACATGGTGCCGATCATCGGCAAGGCTCACGTCGCCTACATGCCGGACGGTCGTGTGCTCGGCCTGTCGAAGATTGCCCGTGTCGTCGAGATCTATGGCCGCCGTCTGCAGACCCAGGAAACAATGACGGCGCAGATTGCCCGGGCGATCGACGATACGCTTAACCCGCGCGGTGTCGCGGTGATGATCGAGGCCGAACATATGTGCATGGCGATGCGCGGCGTTCAGAAGCAGGGCTCGACCACGTTGACGACCACCTTTACCGGAACGTTCAAGACCGAGCCGGCCGATCAGGCCCGTTTCATGACCATGGTGCGGAGCCGCTGAGACCGGCTCCCTCAGGAGGGCCGCGATGAGCCAATTGATCTTCAGTCAACCATCCGAGGACAAGTCGGCGCTGGAAGACGCCGGCGATTTCACGCCGCGTTTCGACGACCGTGGCTTGATCACCGCGATCGTCACCGACGCAGGCGACGGCGAGCTGCTGATGGTGGCGCACATGAACGCCCATGCGCTGGCGCTGACCATCCAGACCGGCACAGCCCATTATTTCAGCCGTTCGCGCGGCAAGATCTGGAAGAAGGGCGAGACCTCGGGCAATCTCCAGACGGTGAAGGAAATTCGCACCGATTGCGATCAGGACGCCATATGGCTGAAGGTCGAGGTCGCCGGCCATGACGCCACCTGTCACACCGGCCGCCGCTCCTGCTTCTATCGGACGATCACGCTTCGGGATGGAAAGCCGATGCTTGATATCGTCGACGACGAGCGTCATTTCGATCCGCAGGACGTTTACGGAAAATAGGCCGGGAAGATGGAGCCGGAATTTCCCGGGATCTGCTCCTTATTGCGCCAGAAATCGCCGCTATATACCATTTGGAAACTGATCGGGCACACTATCGGAAACCATGTGTTCTGCTGGGAGGGGAGAGCGCCATGCTGAGCTGGAATTTGCATCGTCAAAGCTCTGAAGGCGAGGGTTCCGGTTCTGGCATGTCGACCACACTCGAGACGATCCCGCCTCCCGCACCCGTCAAGAGAATCAAGATCGCGCTGGCGCTCGGCGGTGGAGCGGCCCGCGGCTGGGCCCATATCGGCGTGCTGCGCGCCCTCGACGAGGCAAAAATCGAGATCGGCATGATTGCCGGCACCTCGATCGGTGCGCTGGTCGGCGGCTGCTATCTCGCCGGCAAACTCGATGAACTCGAAAGTTTCGCCCGCTCGCTGACGATGCGCCGGATCGCCAGTCTCCTCGATCTCACCATCGGCGGCAGCGGCCTGTTCGGCGGCATGCGGCTGACAAAGCGCATGCAGGAACATCTCGAAGGCCTGAACGTCGAGGATCTCGACCGGCCCTTCGTCGCCGTCGCCGCCGAGGTCAATACCGGCCATGAAGTCTGGATCGCCAATGGTTCGCTGATCACGGCGCTGCGCGCCTCCTATGCCCTGCCCGGGATTTTCGAGCCGGTGCGCAGCAATCACCGCACGCTGGTCGACGGCGCATTGGTCAACCCCGTCCCCGTCTCCGTCTGTCGCGCCTACGAGCAGCCGTTGGTCGTCGCCGTCAATCTCAATTACGATCTCTATGGCCGCTCGGCCGTCGTCCGGCACAATGCCAGCCTCTCGCCGCAGGAGGTGCAGAAGCAGGAAGAGGCGCCTTATGCCCGTCTCGGCATGACCGGCGTCATGGTGCAGGCTTTCAATATCATCCAGGACAGGATCGCCCGCGCCCGCCTGGCCGGCGACCCGCCGGATATTTCGCTGCAGCCGCGCCTAAGCTATATCGGCCTTTCCGAATTCCACCGCGCCGGCGAAGCAATCGAACGCGGCTACGAGGAAGCCAGAGCCAGGCTCCCCGAAATCAAGCGCATGCAGGAAGTCTACGCCAGCTCCCCCTGATCGGCATCATCCGCAAGCCCGTAGCCGTTTCGCGGCGACGGCATCCCTCGAACGAGGACGAAAACCTCAGCCGGCGATATAGGCCTTGATCTCCTCGGCCTCGCGCTCGACTTCGGCGATGCGCGATTTCACCACGTCGCCGATCGAGATGATGCCGGCAAGCTTGCCGTTGCTTTCCACCGGCACGTGGCGGAAACGGCGGCTGGTCATCAGCTCCATCAGTTCGTTGACGGTCGTCTCCTCGTGGCAGCGGTAGACCTTCGCGGTCATCACCTGACCCAGCGGCTGGTCGAGGCCGTCCTTGCCGTGTTTGGCGATCGCATGCACGAGGTCGCGCTCGGTGAACATGCCGGAAATCCGGTTCTCCATACCGACGACGACGATGGCGCCGATCTTCTTCTTGCTGAGGATGACGGCCGCCTCTGCGACGGTCGTATTCGGCCCGGCGGTGACGACGTCCCTGCCCTTCAGGTCGAGGATTGCTTTGACTGACATTCGAACCTCCTATGTCCGTGAAACACTTGTCACAGGCACCCGCGGCGGTTTCTCCCCCCAGCGCGGATAGGTCAATCGTGCACCGCCCGGCTCAGGATTGCAACAGATCCTTCTCCGTTCCGGCAGGTTCCGTAACAGGCGGGCGCGGTATCCGATCGAACAACGAAAACAGCAGGAAACCGAAGACGAAACCGCCGATATGCGCGTCCCAGGCAATGGGCTGGTCGCTGTCGCCGACAAGCGGGATGCCGACGGCGATCAGGGCGTTGCCGACCAGCCAGAGCAGCATGAAGATGGCGACGGTGCGGCTCTGCAGCGCCTCGGCGATGGACAGCCGGTCATTGAGATGCGCAGGCAGCATCGGCCGCCGTTCGGCCGGAAAGGCGAATCGGCAGGCAGCTCCCATCAGCCCGGAGATGACGCCCGACGCGCCGATCAGCAGTGACACATCCCCCCAGTTCAACACTGCGTGCAGGGCGGCGGAGGCGACGGCTGAAAAGAGCCAGAAAAGCACGAATCGCAGCGTCCCGATGCGGCGCGCGACCGGCGCGCCGAAGGCCATTAACCAGAAGCCGTTGAAGACGATATGCTGGACGCTGCCATGCAGCAGTGAATAGGTAACCGGCGTCCAGAACAGCTCCGGCCCCTGCTGCGACAGCGGAATCACATAGCGGGCGGGCACGAAGCCGAAGGTGAAGAACAGCCAGCTCAGCGCATCATCGGAGAGCACGAGCTCTTGCGCCGCATAGATGACGACAATCAGGCAAAGGCTGAAGAACAGCGCCGGTGGAAGGTTGAAGACCGGCACGCGCGGCCGCTTTGCCGGCGGCTGGACCTCGGGAGGTTCGGGCGCCTTATGGGGCTCGGCCGTCTGCTCATTCATTTCAGTATCGCCTCGTTGAGGCCTCAGCCATACAGGAGCACCTGTCAAAAAAAAAGCCGTCCGAAGTGCCGGACGGCATACCGGTGTCCAAGGAAAGACCTCGGCCCGGGCAGGTTGTGCTGAACTTCGAAAGTCGAAGCGATGGCCGGACAGTGCCACGGCAGGCACCGCACCTCAACCGAAACCCTTTCTTAACCTTAACCGCCGCGAGTTGGCATGAAATCCGCAAGGTTGAGCCTGTAGGGGCAATGAGTGCCCGAAAATGACCCGGAATGGGACAGGTTGGTGAAAAATGCGTGTGCAAACGACCATCGAAATTTTTGACTACTGGAACCGTATCCGCGGCGCAGCCGATGCGCCGCTGAAAGCGCAGATCGAACCCTCCGCTGTCCCGCATCTGCTCCAGAGCCTGTTCATTCTCGAGACCCGCGAGGAAGGCGATATCGGCTTCCGGCTCGCCGGCACCCGCATCTGCGATCTGTTCGGGCGGGATCTGCGCGGCGCACGCTTCTCCTCACTCTGGGCAAACGGCCAGCACGCCGACATCGAACGCACCGCGATGGGCGTCATGGACCATGTCCTGCCGGCCCTGTTCAACGCCACCGGCTACAGCACCGTCGGCCATCAGGCCTCCTTCGAGATCATCATGATGCCGCTGCGCTCGCCGGGCGGCGCCTGCGACCGGCTGCTCGGCGCAATCGCACCCACGGCGGCTGCGAGCTGGCTGGAGATCGTGCCGCTCGAATTCCTGGCTCTCGACCGCAGCCGTCTTCTGCCCGGCAAATTCGGCAACGCTGAAGCCGCCGAGCTGCGCCCCATCAACGAAATCGTCGCCGCCAAAAGCGCCGGTTTCGGGCAGGTCATGCGCCGCATGGTGTCGCAGCTGCTGACGAGTGCGGAGGCGCGCTGACAGTCCCGTTTCGGGACATCGGTCATACTCGTTTTCGGCTATATGAGAATGAGGCAAAACAACCTTCTGTTAATGGATTGCGGGTAATGATCGGTCTCTCAGATTTCATAAAGAAGCCTTTTGATGCACTCGTTCCAGCCAGCTCAGACGCAAAGACCTGCGCCGCGCCCTGAACAGGGCGTTTTTCAGCGTGTGCCCATCAATATGCAGGGCCGGCTGATGCTTGCCAGTTACGAGGAGTTCGAATGCATGGTGATCGACATGTCGCCTGGCGACATGTATGTCACCTGCCTTGGCCGGCCACGCGCCAACGAACGTGTCGTCGCCTATATCGACCATCTCGGCCGCGTCGAAGGTTATGTCCAGACGCTCGACGGCCGCGGCTTCACCATGTCGATCAACGCCACCGAGCGGAAGCGGGAGAAGCTCGCCGCCCAGCTTACCTGGCTTGCCAACAAACATGAGCTCGGTCTGCCGGAAGATCGTCGCCATGACCGTCTGACGCCACGCGATACGAATACCGAACTAACCCTCGAGGACGGCACCCGTTATACCTGCCGTATCATGGACCTTTCGCTGTCGGGCGCTGCCGTTGACGTTGAGATGCGCCCCTCGATCGGAACTGCGGTGCGGCTCGGCAACATGCGCGGCCGCGTCGTCCGCCATTTCGTCGAAGGTGTGGCGATCGAATTCCTGTCGATCCAGTCCCGCGAGACGCTGCGCGAATTCCTCTGAGACACCGTTGATTACGTGACGGTGCCGCCGATGCGCTTGCCGGGCGCGCACCCGGTCAGGTCCTGTTGACAAGCCTGGGTTTCACGGCAAGAGATCTGCCAGCGGCAATAAAATCGGGCTTCGGAAAGCAGGAGCGAAATCCTGTCGCAAGTCGTTCCTACCATTCAGCCATAGATATTATGAGTGGAACAACCTTCGACAGGCACAACGATGTCGGCTCTCTATCCGGAAATCGAACCCTATGATCATGGCCTGCTCGACACGGGCGACGGCAACCTGATCTATTGGGAGGCCTGCGGCAATCCGGCTGGCCGGCCGGCGCTGGTGCTGCACGGCGGGCCGGGCTCCGGCTGCTCGACGACGGCGCGGCGCCATTTCGATCCCGACGCCTATCGAATCATTCTGTTCGATCAGCGCAATTGCGGCCGCAGCCTGCCGAGCGCTGCCGATCGCAAAACCGACCTCTCCCTCAATACCACCTGGCATCTTGTCGGCGATATCGAGCGGCTGCGGCTGTTCTTCGGCATCGACGCCTGGCTCGTTTTCGGCAATTCCTGGGGCTCGACACTGTCGCTCGCCTATGCCGAGACCCATCCGCAGCGCGTCGTAGCGATCGTCATATCAGGCGTAACCACCACAAGGCGCTCGGAAATCGACTGGCTCTGTCGCGGCATGGCGCCGCTCTTTCCGGAGGAATGGCACCGTTTCCGCCAGGCGGCTTCTGCGGACAGCCAGGAGCGAGATGAGGACATAGTTGCCGCCTATCATCGCCTTCTCAACCATTCCGACTCCGAGACGCGCCTGAAAGCGGCCCGCGACTGGCATGACTGGGAGGCGGCCTCCATCCTGCTCGCCGATCCTCAAGGACTGCCACGCCGCTGGGCCGATCCGGCCTATCTGCTGACGCGCGCCCGCATCATCACTCACTATTTCGTCAACGGCGCCTGGCTGGAGGACGGCCAGCTTTTGAACAACGCCGGGCGGCTGACAGGCATTCCAGCGATCTTGCTACAGGGACGGCTCGATATCGAGGCGCCGCTGGTGACCGCCTGGGAACTGGCCCGCGCCTGGCCGCAAAGCGAGCTGCAACTCCTTCCGCATGCTGCCCATTCCATCGCAAATCCCGATATGAGCGCCGCGATCGTCGCCGCTACCGATCGATTTCGCGATTTCCAGCAAAAATAATTTTGCCGCCGAAAACTGAAATCCGATCGATCATTCGCTTTCGGGCGGGCCGAATCGCCCGATCCCGGCTGCATTGCCAACCTACTGCGCAACGCCCAACCGCCGCCGGCCGTTATCCGGCTCAATGAAAATCCTTAACGGCGAGACGGTAATTCAAGCTTTTCCCACGCGAAAGCCTTGTTGCGGGAATTACAATTTTAATCGATTTCGAGACAAATGCGCGTCGAATTTTACGCGCATTCGAGATTGTTTTTAGCCAGATTTTATCGGCATTTGAATCAACTAAGCCTCTAATTCTATTACGCAATTTTCCGTGAGATAAAAACGTCCGTGTCATTGTCGCCTCAACTTACGGGGAGACGGCAATGACAACTGCAAACATCTGGAAAGGCGGCCTTCTGGCCGGTGCCCTCATGCTGGCGATGGCGGGTTCGGGACAAGCGATGCCCGCCAGCATGGCCCTGGCGGGCAACGCCAGCCCGCCGATCGGGCACTATGAATTCTGCAAGGCGAATCCGACGGAATGTTCCTTTGCCGGCGGCGATGCCGGGCCGGCCATCCTCACCGAGGATCGCTGGAAGGAAATCCTCAAGGTCAATTACACCGTCAATTCGACGATCCAGCCGGAGACGGATGAACAGATTTACGGCGTCGAAGAACGCTGGGCTTACCCGACAACGGTCGGCGACTGTGAGGATTATGCCCTGCTGAAGCGCAAGATGCTGATCGAAGACGGCTTCTCGCCATCCGACACGCTGATCACCGTCGTGCTGCAGCCCAACGGCGAAGGCCATGCCGTGCTGACGGTCCGCACCGATCACGGCGATTTCATCCTCGACAACATGCGCAACAAGGTGCTGCTGTGGTCGGATACCGAATATACCTATCTGAAGCGCCAGTCCGCCGACAATCCGGCCCGCTGGTCGAAGCTCCAGGACGGCCGCGCTGTTGCGGTTGGTAGCGTCAAGTAAGAACAGCCTGCGGCCCGGTCAGTCCCCGCATCCCGTCCCCGACCGGCGCCCAAGAGCCGTTCCCGCTGTCCCGGGAACGGCTCGCTCTTTTTCGGGACAGGCTTTCATTCCAGTGCGACCCACATCCCTGATATCTTAGCGAATTATTAACCGTGCCGGTCTGATCATGCCGATCAGATTCATCATCGGCACCGGCGGCTCATGTTCCTCCTGCGGCGGACCGAAACACGAAGCACCGCCATGAGCCACGCCGCGCACAGCGCACCCGACGAGCAGCCGCTTTTTTCCATGGGTTTTCTCCTCCGCACGATGGCGGTGATCGCCATTCTTGCGGTTCTGACCGTCGCCATCAGCGTCGGCGGCCGTTGGTTCGGCCGGCATATCTCGCTTGCCGGCAACACCGACAGCACGGCCGATATCACGCTGGCCATCGGCCGCGACACCGTGAAATTCCCCGAGAATGTGATCCGCTTCCCGAGTCAAAGGCATGACGGTGCGGTCGAGCGTGTCGATCTCTACCTCGCCTGGCCTGAGATGCAGGGCTACGGCAAGGAAAACCGCATTCGATTCGACGATATCGGCCAATCCTCCGGCCTGATCTTTCTGCAACTGACCCAGAGCACCATGTCGCGAGACATGTCCGGGCGGCTGGAGCCGATCTACTCGCACCTGCTCGAAGGATTGGCCGAGCCCTTCCGCGACGGCCTGACGCTGCACCGTCTTCGCGCCGACGCGGGTTACGGCGACGAGGTGCTGCTGACGGCGCCCGCCAAGAACGGGCTGGATTACGTCGTGCGCTGCATACTGCCTTCATCCCCGGATAAGGCGGCGAGCGGTGATTGTCAGCGCGATATCAAAGTCGGCAGGGATCTCAGCGTTCTCTACCGCTTCTCAAGCAGCCATTTGAATGACTGGGAACATATTGATGCCGCTATCCGCACCTTTGTGGAAGCGCGCCTTATGAACCGTTCCGCGACAAGTCCCTAAAATGCTCCCCGGACAGCGAAATAAACGATTCATCATAAACGGATTGGTAACGCCCAATCGGTAAATTCTAAAGACGGGCTGTACTACGGGAGGCGTGCCGTCCCGACGCCGAAATCCGAATGCCAAATATCTGAAATGCAAGCGAAGAGTGGAATAGTGTCAAGGTCAGTCTCCTCCGTATCATCGTCCCGATCCGGTAGCTTTTTTGCAAAGCTCATGGCGATCCTTTCGGTGGCCCTCACGGTCGTCCTGGTCGATTCGGTCAGTGCCGAAGCGGAAGCGGCGAATTCGAAATATGCGGGCATCGTCGTCGACGCCAAGACCGGCAACGTTCTCTACAGTGAGAATGCCGACCGGCTGCAATATCCCGCTTCCCTGACCAAGATGATGACCATCTACATGACCTTCGAGGCACTGGAGCAAGGCCGCATCCGTCTTGATACGCCGGTTCCCTTTTCCGCCCACGCGGCAGCTCAGGCGCCGACCAAGCTCGGCGTTCGCGCCGGCGGCACGATCACCGTCGAGCAGGGCATTCTCGGCCTCGTCACCCTGTCGGCTAATGATGCCGCAACCGCGCTCGGCGAAATGCTCGGCGGCGGCAGCGAGGATCGTTTCGCCCAGCTGATGACCGCTAAGGCGCATGCGCTCGGCATGACCCGCACAACCTATCGCAACGCCAACGGCCTGCCGAATACGGCGCAGATGACGACGGCGCGCGATCAGGCCCGTCTCGGCATCGCCCTTCGCCAGCATTTTCCGCAATATTACGGCTATTTCTCCACCCGCGCCTTCAAGTTCGGTACCCGCACGATCCGCAGCCACAATCGCCTCGTCGGTTCGGTGCGCGGCGTTGACGGCATCAAGACCGGATATACCCGCGCTGCCGGCTTCAATCTCGTGAGCTCCGTGCAGGTGGACGGCAAGTCGATCGTCGGCGTCGTGCTCGGCGGCGCCTCGACGCCTGCCCGCGATGCCCAGATGCGCAATCTGATCGCGACCTATCTGCCGAAGGCATCGAGCCGCGGCGGATCGTCGGCACTGATCGCTGAGGCGGCCCCTGCCCCGGCGATGATCGTGACGCCCGCTCCGGTCATGCCGCAGAGGGTCCAGCCGCAAGTGGCGAAGACGATTACCGCAGCACAGCCGCCGATTTCGGCAGCCGCCGCCGATCTCAGTCTGCCGCATAAAGGCCCGCTGCCGGATGCCCGCTATCAGGTCGCGGAGACCGAAGTGGCCTATACCGAAACCGCTCAGCCGAAGTCCGACAATCCGCTGGTAGCCCAGCCGATGCCGGCGCCGACCAAGGTCAAGACCATGACCTTCAAGCAGCAGGCATCGCTCGCCGCGCCGAAGCCGGCACCCGCCGCCGCCCGGCCGGAACAGGCCGATACGGCGGTCGACAACGTCACCACCGCTTCGACCACCCCTGCCTCGGCCAGTGCCGCTTCAACCGATAATGGTCCGACCGGCTGGGTCGTGCAGGTCGGCGTCTCGCCGAGCCGGCAGATGGCCATGGATCTCCTGGAGAGCGCCAAGAGCAAGGGCGGCAAGGCACTGGCCTCGGCAAAGCCTTTCGCTGTCGCCTATGCCGCCGGCGGTGACCAGCTTTACCGCGCCCGCTTCGGCGGTTTCGACGACCAGCGCGATGCGGTCAATGCCTGCAAGGCCTTGAAGAAGGCCGGTATCAAGTGCTGGGCGGCTGCCCAATGAGCTATTCGATGCTGCCTGCGAGATGGCCGGCGGCATCGGTAACGGCCGGAATCGGTGTTTGCGTTTCCGGCCATCGTTCTTGAACTCGATCAGTATGGCGTACGGGGAAGACAATGGCGATCAATGAGAATGTTCCGGGAATGCCTTCAGACCGCCGCATGGCGGCCAAGGGGCGTTCATCGCTGCATCCGTTGCACGAGGCGGCGATGCGGCTGGCCGAAATCGGCCTGCAGCGGCCGAAGGCGAAGTCTCCGAAGACCCGCGACCTCATCAATCTGCTGCTTTGCCACGGCGCCCGCGCCTGGCGCTATTCCCAGCCCGAAGCCCGCATCCATCTGCATGTGACCTCGCCTGATGGCAGCGCGCCGGTGCAACTGCGCCTGCGCTGAAGCTGGTGCCGCCGCCTGGACCCGACAGGCGTTTTCGGGCGGCAGGCATTAGAGCAGGCCAAGTTCTGTCAGCTCGCGGCGAAGGTCCGCGGGCATTTCGACGATACCGGTACCGAGGCTCGTCAGATCGCGCGGCACATCGTCTTCAGTGTAATAACGCCAGCCCTGGAAGGGACGCTTCGGCTGCGCAGCCGTCTCGATGACCTCCGGGCCGAGCATCAGCCGGCAGCGCGAGATGCCCTCGCCGTCGGTAAAGGTCTCGATGCCGAGCAGCTTCTGCCGCGCCTGCACCTGCCCCTTGATCACCCAGTAAAGCGAGCCGCCATCGAGCAGCTCCTCCATGCGTTTCGGTACCATGCGCGTCGTGTGCACCGAATGCGGCTCGAGCCCGGCGGCGATGGCGCGCAGCGACCGCTCCGCCACCCATTCGCGCAGATCGTCTATCGAGTCGGCGCCGACACAGAGTTTGATGAGATGCAATGCCATGCCGCCGTTGAAATCCTTTTGGCGGCAGGCGTCAAGCGAGAACCATCACGAGTCCACAAACTCAGCATTCGACGACATTGACGGCCAGGCCGCCCGTCGACGTTTCCTTGTATTTCTCGCTCATGTCATTGCCGGTCTGGCGCATCGTCTCGATACAGGCGTCGAGCGGCACGAAATGCTGGCCGTCGCCCTTGACCGCCAGCGATGCCGCAGTGACCGCCTTGACGGCGCCGAGCGCGTTGCGCTCGATACAGGGAACCTGCACCAGGCCCGCGACCGGATCGCAGGTCATGCCGAGATGATGTTCGAGCGCGATTTCGGCGGCGTTCTCGATCTGCTCCGGCGTGCCGCCCATGACGGCGGCAAGGCCGGCGGCCGCCATCGCCGCAGCCGAGCCGACCTCGCCCTGACAGCCAACCTCGGCGCCGGAGATCGAGGCATTGTGCTTGATGATGCCGCCGATGGCCGCGGCCGTCAGCAGATAATCGCGGATGCCGTTCTGATCCCAGTCCTCGTGGAAATGCTCGTAATAGCGGATCGTCGCCGGAATGACCCCGGCCGCTCCGTTGGTCGGCGCCGTGACGACGCGCCCGCCGGCGGCATTCTCCTCATTGACGGCCATCGCATAGACGCTCAGCCAGTCGTTGGCGAGCAGCGGGTTGACGCGGTTGCTCCGCCACTCCTCCTCCAGCTTGTCGTGGATCCGGCGGGCGCGGCGCTTGACGTTGAGGCCGCCCGGCATGATGCCCTCGACCTTGAGCCCGCGCTCGATACAGGAGCGCATAGCCTCCCAGATGCGGTCGAGACCCTGATCAAGCTCCTCCGGGCTGCGCTGGCTCTCCTCGTTCGCCCGCTTCATCTGGGCGATCGACAGCCCGGAGCGCTCGGCCATCTCGAGCATCTGCCTGGCGGTGGCGAAGGGATAGGGCACGCGTGTGCCACCTGCTGCATTCTTCTTCGCCCGCATCTGTTCCAGCTCGGTGTCGGTAACGACGAAACCGCCGCCGACCGAATAATAGATGCGCTTGACGAGCAGCCGGCCGTCCCGGTCAAAAGCGGAAAAGATCATGCCGTTCGCATGGCCGGGCAGCGGCTGTTTCTTGTCCAAGATCAGGTCGGTCTTTGGCTGGAACTGATAGCCGGGATGCCCCTCCGGCGTGATGCGGCCGGTGCGCTCCACCGTATCGACGATACCGTCCATCTTGTCGGGATTAACGCTGTCGGGCGCCTCGCCCATCAACCCGAGAATGACGGCCCTGCCCGTGCCGTGGCCGATGCCGGTATGGGCGAGCGACCCGTGCAGGCTGACCGTGATCGCCACGACCTGCGCGCCCGAGGACGGGCGCGGCCATTCGTTCGACAGGATCAGCGCGAGAAACCGGTTGGCGGCCGACATCGGACCCATCGTGTGCGAGCTCGACGGCCCGACACCGATCTTGAAGACATCGAATACCGAGAGAAACATGAATGTGCCTTCTGATTACGAGGATGCAAGCTTAAGCGACGCCGGTTTTCAATCCGCGCGGGCCACCGACATCGCATGCAGCCGGTGCGACATTGGAGCTGCACACTAAAACGATGACGCCCGCCTTACCAGTCATTGCAGCATTTCGATGCATATGTAAGGTGGCCGCACTTCATGCGGAGACTGAATCACTGATGACGACGGCGGACTATATCGCTCTGGCCTTCTTTGCCTGTGTCTGGATGGGCTATTCCTGGCTGCTGCATGGCCGCACCTTCTTCGGACGCACCAGCCTCACTCATGCGATGATCGAACGGCGCCGCGAGTGGATCTATAATTCGCTGCGCCGCGACCTGAAGATGATCGACACGCAGATCATGGCGGGCCTGCAGAACGGCACCGCCTTCTTCGCGTCGACCTCGATCTTCGCCTTGGGCAGTTGCTTCGCGCTGCTCGGGGCGACCGAGAAGGTCGACGCCGTCTTCGCCGACCTGCCCTTCGTCTTGCACGGCGGCCATGCGGTCTTCGAGATGAAGGTCGGCGGGCTGGCAGCGCTTTTCGGTTATGCCTTCTTCAAGTTCGGCTGGTCCTACCGGCTGTTCAACTATTGCACCATCCTGTTCGGCTCGATCCCGATGCTGCGCGACGCCGAGAGCGACATCATCGCTGCCGAGCGGGCCGCCGAACGCGTCATCCGCATGAATGTCATCGCCGGCAGCAATTTCAACGAGGGCCTCCGAGCGATCTTTCTGTCGATCGGCTATCTCGGCTGGTTCATCAACCCCTATGTCTTCATGGCGACGACGGCGATCGTCATCTTCGTGCTGGCGCGGCGGCAATTCTTCTCGCAGGCGCGGCTGGCGATCATGGATGCCGGCCCGCCATCGAATCTCAACCTTTCCGCCATTCGCCGCGACATGCCGTCGAGCGACGGACGTGATTTGCCCGAGGGACTGTGATGACATTGCCGGCAATCGAAGCCGATGCGGCGGCAAGACCGCCTCGCATCGGCCTGTTGGACACGGCGCGCGGCGCCGCGCTGATCGCCATGGCGAGCTACCATTTCAGCTGGGACATGGAGTTCATGAGTTATCTCGCGCCGGGCACGGCCGAGACAGGCTGGCTGAAGATCTATGCCCGGGCGATCGCCACGACGTTTCTCTTCATCGTCGGCATCAGCCTCGTGCTCTCCAGCAAGCCGGAGGTCCGCTGGCCTTCCTTCTGGAAGCGTTTCGGCATGATTGCCGCGGCCGCTGCCGGCATCTCGATCGCCACGCGAATCGCCATGCCGGACACGTGGATCTATTTCGGCATCCTGCATTGTATCGCGGTGCTGACGCTGATCGGTATCGTTTTCATCAGGCTTCCGCTCGCCGTCACGCTGATCGTTACAACAGCGCTCCTGGCCGCCTGGCTCATCGACAATTTCGGCACGCCCGGCCTGCTGCGCTCGTCCTTTTTCGATCCGAAATATCTCGCTTGGATCGGCCTTGCCGTCATGCCGGATCGGTCGAACGACTACGTGCCATTGTTTCCCTGGGCAACGCCGTTCTTCGCTGGGTTGAGCATCGCCTCGATCGCCATCAGAACCAGGCTGCCGCATCGGCTTGCCGCCCTTGGCACCGGCTCCTGGTGGCTGGCGCGGCTTGGCCGCCACAGCCTTGCCTTCTACCTCATCCATCAGCCGGTGCTGATCGCCATCGCCTACGGGCTTTCGCTTCTCGTCCCGCCGCCGCAGCCGGATCCGGCCGAAACTTACCTAAAGCAATGCAACTCCAGTTGCGTCATGCAACAGGGCGAAGCGCTCTGCCAGAGCTTCTGCCAGTGCACGCTCGACAAATTGCAGGCCCAAAGCCTGTTGACTCAGCTGCAGGCAAACGAGATCGACGTACAAAACGATGAGCGGGTCCAGACGATCGCCGGCGAATGCAGCGCCGAAGTGGAATAACGTCAGCTCGGCTCAGGTGGTGACGCCGATTTCGGCGAGACGGCCAAGGCAGGCCTCTTCGATATTGTCGAGTTCCACCAGCGTGTCGTCGATATCCTTGCGCTTCTGACGCAGGTCGTCGCGCTTCTCGTCGACGCGCTTCATCAGGAGCTTCAACTGACCGAGTTCGCCCGGCGGCTCCTTGTAAACCTGAATGATCTCGCGAATCTCCGCAATAGTGAAACCGATGCGCCGGCCGCGCAGGATCTCCCCAATAAGCCGTCGGTCGGCCTGCCGGAAGAGACGGGTACGCCCGCGCCGTTCCGGATGGATCAGCCCCTCGTCCTCATAGAAGCGGAGCGTGCGCGTCGAGACACCGAATTCGCGCGTCAGCTCCGTTATGCTATAATATTTGTTCACCAGCATGTGTTCCCCGTCATGAACCGGCAATAATATTGACTTTTACGTAATAGTCAATTTTTGACAACCTTTCAAATGCCGAACCACCATGTGGCAATGCCGAGGAAGGCGAAAAAGCCGGTACAGTCGGTCACCGTCGTCACGAAGACCGACGAGGCGATCGCCGGGTCGGCGCCCACCTTGTCGAGCAGCAGCGGCAACAGGATGCCCGCAAGGGCCGCCGCCATCAGGTTGATGATCATCGCCGCGGCGATCACCCCGCCGAGCTGATAGTCGTGGAACCAGGTGCCGGCGATCAAGCCCATGATCGTCGCGAAGACGATGCCGTTGAGGATGCCGACACCCGCCTCCCTGCGGATGATGCGGCCGGCATTGTAGATGTCGAGATCGCGGGTGGCGAGCGCGCGCACCGTCACCGTCATCGTCTGCGTGCCGGCATTGCCGCCCATCGAGGCGACGATCGGCATCAGCACCGCCAGCGCGATCATCTTCTCGATCGAGGCGTCGAACAGGCCGATGACGCTCGCCGACAGCATTGCCGTGCCGAGATTGATCAGCAGCCAGAGGAAACGCGATCGCGCCGTCGACAACACATTGTCGGACAGCTCTTCGTCGCCGACGCCGCCGAGGCGCTTGATATCCTCGTCCGCCTCCTCATGGATGACGTCGACGACATCGTCGATGGTCAGCACGCCGACCAGCCGGCCGTTCTCGTCGACGACGGCGGCCGAGAGAAGGTCGTACTGCTCGAAGAGCTGGGCGGCCTCCTCCTGGTCCATCTCGGCCGGGACCGGATGGTTGGTCTCGCGCATGATCTGCTCGATCTTCGTCTGCCGCTTGGTGCGCAGGATCTGGTCGAGATCGACGGCGCCGAGCAGCTTGAAGGTCGGATCGATGACGAAGATCTGCGAGAAGGAATAGGGAAGATCCTCCTCGTCACGCATGTAGTCGATCGTCTGTCCCACGGTCCAGAACGGCGGCACGGCGACGAATTCCGTCTGCATGCGGCGGCCGGCCGAGCTTTCGGGATAATCGAGCGCCCTGCGCAGCCGGACCCGCTCGGTAAACGGCAGCTGCGCCAGGATCTCTTCCCGATCTTCCTTGTCGAGATCTTCGAGAATGTAGACGGCGTCGTCCGAATCGAGATCGCCGATCGCGGCGGCGATCTGCTCGTTCGGCATCTGGTCGACGATCTCGCGGCGGATCGCCTCGTCGACCTCGGTCAGTGCCGTCATGTCGAAATCGTCGCCGAGCAGGCGCACCAGCGCCAGGCGCTGATCCGGCTGGATCGCTTCCAGCAGATCGCCTATTTCGGATTCGTGCAGGCGGGCAACATTCTGGCGCAGGAACAGCGTGTCGCGGTCGGCGATCGCCGCGCCGACCAGCGCCAGGAAATCGCTGCGGACATTACCGTCCTCGTCGTAGATATCGGCTTCCTCGTCCTCGGGACGCCTGCGGATGCGGTCTTCGCCATCGGTCGTCGTCATCTGCCGCCCTCGCATCTGGTTCGAATTTCAACGACTACAGCGCCGCATTCGCGAATGTCGGCGGAAAACATATTGTCAACAAGCAGATAAGCGAATCCCCGCGCGAGGTTTACGCGGCCGGAATCCATAGCTCCTGCTAGCTGAAAGCATCCCTGCCGTAAAGCAGCAAACCTGCCGCTTGATGACAATGCCCGCGGCCGGCGATAGTTTCGCCCCGCATCCGAGCCGAGGAACGCCGCCCCATGCCCATTCGCCCGATCCTGCGTTACCCGCATCCTGGTCTGAAGACCGTCTGCACGCCGGTGACCGTCTTCGATTCATCGCTTGCCGCACTTGCCGACGACCTGCTCGCGACGATGCGCGCCGCGCCCGGCGTCGGCATCACCGCCGCCCATATCGGCGTCTTCACCCGCGTGACGGTGCTGGAACTCGACAAGACCGACGGCGTGCGCCTCTACGTCAACCCGGAGATCACCTGGTTCTCGAAGGAGACGATGACCCATGCTGAAGGCAGCGTCTCGATGCCGGGAGCGACCGACGAGGTCACGCGCCCGCGGTCGATCCGCTTCCGCTATCGGGACGCCGAGGGCGGCATGCATGAGGACGTCGCCGACAATTTCCTCGCCATCTGCATCCAGCACGAAGTCGACCAGCTTGACGGCATTTTCTGGCTGCAGCGCCTCTCGCGGCTGAAGCGCAACCGCCTCGTGAAGAAATGGGAGAAGGCGCCAAATTGAGGATAAAGCCTGACGATCAGGCCCGACAAATCGGCTCCCGCGCCGAACCATTCGCCGCTGCCGGCGTTTCCAGCAAAGAAACCCAGCGTTTCCCCCAAAAAAGAAACTAGGAGCGACTGCAATGGCAAGGACAGGTGACAAGCCCCCCATTTCCCGCGAAGGCGCAAAGCTTTTTGACCAAAAGGCAGGGCTTTCCCGCGAGGAAGATTATCGCGACCTCGAGGAACGCAATCTCGACGACGGCTGGCCCTATGCCGACGGTACCGGCGCCGATCCGGCCAACCGCCCCTATGGCGAGACGGCGGCAAATTTCGACAGCGATCCCAACCAAGGCTTCCGGATCGACGGCACGGATGCAGAGGGCAACGAGAATCGTCTGAAGGATTCGCTGCGAGCCGATACCATCGACCGCGATGAAAGCGACGAACTCGAAGCGCGGGTGAACGACAATCTCGAAAACATTCCCGAGGTCGACATCAACAGCATTGAGGTTCATGCCGACGGGCACGTCGTCACACTGGAAGGTTCGGTAGAGACGATCGGCATCGCCCGCAAGGTCGAACTCGGCGCGCTTTCGGTCGACGGCGTCCACCATGTCCGCAACAAATTGCAGCTGACCGGTGTCGATGCCCATATCCCGAACGAAGACTGATTCACTCGCAAGACATGGATAGTCGGCGGGGGCGGCAACGCGTCCCGCCGCCTCGGTGTGTCGCCCTTCCAACATTACAAAAAGTTAACAATTCCAGATTGCATCGCAACATGATTTCGAACTAGCCATTTCCTGTCATTTTGCTTAGGCGGGCTTCCATAACGCGAACGTCAATTTCAGTGACAAGACTGTGATTTTATTCGGACAAAAGGTCGCGGCTGCGGCGCCGTTCCATCACAAAATTGCCTAAATTGGGGCGCGAACTCGGATGCGCCGAGGGTTGGTTTTATGTTGTGAAATTCAACAGCAGATTGAGGAGATAGACCCATGCGCATCAAATTTGCCCTTGCCGCGTCCGTGTTCGCCGTCAGCCTTGCAGGCGCCGCCTTCGCCCAGCCGACTTATTCCGACGACTACACCAACGATAGCGACGGCTTCGCCCCGAGCCAGATGTCCAAGCCGGCCCCTGTTCACTACACCAACCATAAGGCCCCGGCCTATTCCAGCGACTACACCAATGACAGCGACGGCTTCGCCCCGAGCGCCATGGCCGCCCCTGCCGTCGACAAGACCGCTACGGCGAGCATCAACGCCCTGCCCCCATGCCATAGCATGATTGGCCCGAAGGGCTCCCACACCAAGGGTGCCGACAGCGGCGCCTCCCGCACCGAAGCGTGCCGCGCCACGCATTGATCCAATAAAGAAAGGGCCGGTTAACCGGCCCTTCTCTTTTCAATCTGCTTCCCTATCGTATTAGAACACGAATGGAACAAGCCGGTAGCGGGTCGTGGCCATGAAGGCCGTGTAAGCAGGATCCTGCTTCAGCAACCGCTCCTCCGCGAGGAGGCGGAAACATTGCGCGGTCAGCGCCGTCGCATAGATGGCAAAATTCCAAACGCTCGGATGTGTCAGGAAGAAGCCGATATGCATCATCAGATAACCCGCATACATCGGATGGCGGACAAATTTGTAAGGGCCGCCGATCTTGATGCCGCGATTGGCCGGCACCAGGCCAAAGCTTCGCCGCAATGACAGCTTTGCCGCTATCTGCAGGAAGAAACCGAGGACCATCACCGTTCCGCAGACTGCGAGCGGCGCTAGTGGTTCCGATGTGTTGGGTGAGACGAGCAGCGGGAAGAGCGTGCCAACGGCGGTGACCGTCCAGTCATAGAGCCGCAGCGACGCATTTCGCGTCGGCCGGCGCGTCAGAATGAGAAAGGCGGCGGCCCCCTCCGAAAAGAGCAGCAGGCCGTCGATGATCGCCCTGTTGTCCTGCATCTGAGGCACGATACGCATGACGATCGCAACGAATAAGTAGCCGACCAGGACCTTTTCGACGATATCGAGAACGAAATAGACATCGAGGAATGACCAGCTTGTCGCTGCCTGTTTTTTCATAGTTCGCAAGACTTCCACATCACAAAGTTGAGGCAAGCTATATATGCGAGACCGCTAATTATGGGTTAAGGCATTCGACCATATCTGACAGAACGGCGTCCTAGACCAGGGCCGAAACCGGCCATGTCTTCAAATGCAAATTGACGGGGGCGGGGCGCCGTTCCGAACGATCAGCTTTCGCTAATTGTTTCGCCAAAAACCGCCTCGAAGGCGGTGCGCAGCCGCATATCGACATCGGCCATCATCACCGGCAAGCCAAGATCGACCAGGCTTGTCACGCCATAGGCCGAGATTCCGCAGGGCACGATGCCGCCGAAATGATCGAGGTCGGGATCGACGTTGAGCGACAGTCCGTGGAAGGTCACCCATTTCCGCAGCCTGATCCCCAGGGCGGCGATCTTGTCCTCGGCCATCGTTCCATCGGCAAGCAACGGCTTTTCCGGCCGCCGCACCCAGACGCCGACGCGGTCTTCACGCCGCTCGCCGCGCACATTCATCATATCAAGCGTGCGGATGACGACGTCCTCCAGGGCGGCAACGAAGGCGCGCACGTCCTGGCGCCTGCGCTTCAGGTCAAGCATCACATAGGCGACCCGCTGGCCGGGTCCGTGATAAGTATATTCACCGCCGCGCCCGGTCGCAAAGACCGGAAACCGGTCCGGCTGGACGAGATCCTGGGCATTGGCGCTGGTGCCCGCGGTATAGAGCGGCGGATGCTCGACGAGCCAGACGAGTTCGTCACCGCCGTCCGATATCACCGCCACCTCGCGCTCCATCGTCTCCACCGCCTCTTCATAGGCAACGAGGCCATCGGCGATGCGCCAGCGCACCGGGCGGTTGCCGAGATTCGGGAGCATGGAGAATTCGAGATCGGTGCGAAGCATGGCCATTCCTTGCCGCACTCCCCGAAATGCCTGAAAAAGGGGGCGGCAGGAGACCTATATGGACCCGTTTCGGGGGCAATTCAAATGCTGTGACCGGATTTGAAAAAAACTGTCATATCGCCCTTGTGTACCCCAAATGCTTTTGCTACATGCTGCCCCGCCGACGCAAATCGGCACCTACCACGATGCGGTCGTGGCGGAATTGGTAGACGCGCAGCGTTGAGGTCGCTGTGGGGCAACCCGTGGAAGTTCGAGTCTTCTCGACCGCACCATCTCCCTTCAGGGAAACGCTTTCCAAGCGACGATTCCGATTTCCTCGACGCTATTTGCGGTTGCTCGGCTTGATCGGCCGGCCTTCGCATGGTTGATGGCGTCATCCCAGTCATGAATCGGCCGCCATGTCAGAGCATCCAGCCCATCAAAACTCCCTGCAGGGCATGGCCATCATGTCCGGCGCCATGCTGATCCTGCCGACAATGGACGCCATCGCAAAATATATGGCGACCTTCGAGGCGATGTCGCCCGGCCAGGTGACTTTCTACCGATTCTTCTTCCAGATCGCCTGCACACTGCCGATTCTCGTCGCCGTTTTCGGGCTGAAGGCGCTTTCGGCCAAGCGGCCATGGATGAACCTGCTGCGCGGCGTGCTGCATGGCGCTGCGAGCCTGCTTTTCTTCGTCGCCGTCAAGTACATGCCGCTTGCCGACGTCTTCGCCATCTATTTCGTCGAGCCATTCATGCTGACGGCCATGTCGGCGCTGTTCCTCGGCGAGAAGGTCGGCTGGCGGCGCTGGATGGCGATCGTCGTCGGTTTCGGCGGCGCGATGATCGTCATTCAGCCGAGCTACGAAATATTCGGCCTGAAGGCGCTGCTGCCGGTCGCCTGTGCCTTTCTGTTCTCACTCTATCTGTTCCTCAACCGCGCCATCGGCGAGGCCGATTCGCCGCTGACCATGCAGACGATGGCGGGAATCGGCGGAACGCTCTTCATGGCCGCCGCCCTTTTCGTGGGTAGCGGTTCCGGCAATGCCGATTTCGCCATGTCTCTGCCCTCCTCCGGTCTCGGTCTTGTCCTGCTGCTCGCCCTTGGTTCGATCTCCGGCTATGCGCATCTGCTGATCGTCCGGGCTTTCCGGCTCGCACCGCTGTCGCTGCTTGCGCCGTTCCAATACTTCGAGATCATCTCGGCGACCGTTCTCGGCTATGCGCTATTCAACGATTTCCCGAATTTTTCCAAGTGGATCGGCATCTTCATCATCGTCGCATCCGGTCTCTTCATCATCTGGCGAGAGCGGCTGCAGGCGCGATCGCTAAAATCCTCCTGATCCCGGGAATATCGGATTAACTCCGCTTCTTGAGGGATCGTCAATTCGCAGACGGTAAAACAGTTTCCGGCTTCATGATGAAGCCTGGAGCTAAAACATGAGCGAATTTCGTCTCGCTTTCCCGGCCTGTGTGGTGGCCGGCAAGCATCGGCTGACGGCCGAAGATATAGTCCTGTTGCGCAAACATGCTTTTCCGGAAGGAATCCGGACATCCGACGATGTCGTGGCGATGTTGGCGCTCAACAATTCCTGCCCCGAGAAATGTGCCGCGTGGAACGCGTTCTTCGTCGAGCAGCTCGCCGGCTTCATCGTCCATTACACCTATCCGCAGGGCTCGCTTGATGAGATCAACGTCGCGTGGATCATGCGCATGTTCACGACCGATGGTGTCGTCAACTCGGCGCTGGAACTCGAGCTCATTCTACATGTCATGGAGATTTCAGCCGATGTCCCCGGTGAATTGAGAGCGCTTGCCCTTGATCAGCTCCGCGTGGCGATCACCGACAATATCGGTGGCTACAAGCTGTCGCGCGCTGTCGACCGCCGGGGCATTACCCGCCAGGACGTCGATTTCACGATGCGCATTTTCAGAAGCGTCGCCGAAGGCGGCGTCATTCCCGTCTCGTCGGTCGAATACGGCGTTCTCCAGCAGATCGATCAGGCGACGCTGCCCGGCGCCAATCATCCGCACTGGGCCGGCATAATGGCTGCCGCCGAGCTGCGCGACTATGCCGAGCCGCGGCGCAGCCGTTGGCTGCGCATCGTCGACGAGGAACCCGTCGCGGAAGCGGCCGTCGCCTGAAGCTCCTCAAGCCTGCCACTCCTCAAGCCTGATTGTGCGTTCCGGTGTTTTGTGCGTAAAACTCCGGAACGCATTTCTGGGTGGAGTCTCGATGTTCAAGAAAATTCTGATCGCGAATCGCGGCGAAATCGCCTGTCGCGTGATCAAGACTGCGCGCCGCATGGGCATTTTGACCGTGGCGGTCTATTCGGACGCGGACCGGGACGCGCTGCATGTCGAGATGGCCGATGAGGCCGTGCATATCGGCCCGGCCGCGGCCTCCGAGAGCTACCTGGTTGCCGAAAAGATCATTGCCGCCTGCAAGGCGACCGGCGCCGAGGCTGTTCATCCGGGCTACGGCTTCCTGTCCGAGCGCGCCTCCTTCTGCGCGGAACTGGAAAAGCAGGGCATCGTCTTCATCGGCCCGAAGCCGAAAGCCATCATGGCGATGGGCGATAAGATCGAATCGAAGAAATTCGCGAATGCCGCTGGCGTATCCACCGTGCCCGGCCATCTCGGCGTCATCGAGGATGCCGCCCATGCGGAAGTGATCGCGGGCGGGATCGGTTATCCCGTCATGATCAAGGCATCGGCCGGCGGCGGCGGCAAGGGCATGCGCATCGCCTGGAATGAGGCCGAGGTACGCGACGGCTTCGAGCGCGCCAGCTCGGAGGCGAAGAGTTCCTTTGGCGACGACCGCGTCTTCATCGAGAAGTTCATCGTCGAGCCGCGCCACATCGAAATCCAGGTGCTGGCCGATGCGCATGGCAACGTCGTCTATCTCGGCGAGCGCGAATGCTCGATCCAGCGGCGGAACCAGAAGGTGGCGGAAGAGGCGCCCTCGCCCTTCCTCGACGAAAAAACCCGCAAGGCGATGGGCGACCAATCGGTGGCGCTGGCCAAAGCCGTCGATTATCAGAGCGCCGGCACGGTCGAATTCATCGTCGACCGCGATCGTAATTTCTATTTCCTCGAAATGAACACCCGCCTGCAGGTCGAGCATCCCGTGACCGAACTCGTCACCGGCATCGATCTCGTCGAGCAGATGATCCGGGTCGCCGCGGGCGAGCCGCTTGCCCTCGCTCAAGAGGAGATCAGGCTCGACGGCTGGGCGATCGAAAGCCGGCTCTATGCCGAAGACCCCTATCGCAACTTCCTGCCCTCGATCGGCCGCCTGACGCGCTACCGCCCGCCGGCCGAAGGCCGGACCGGCAATCTGGTGGTCCGCAACGATACCGGCGTTTTCGAAGGCGCCGAGATCTCGATGTATTATGATCCGATGATCGCCAAGCTCTGCACCTGGGCGCCGACACGGCTGGAGGCGATCGAGGCCATGGGGCGGGCGCTCGACGGCTTCGTCGTCGACGGCATCGAGCACAATGTCCCGTTCCTATCGGCGTTGATGAAACATCCGCGCTGGCGCGAGGGCCGGCTATCCACCGGCTTCATCGCCGAGGAATATCCCGATGGCTTCGCGCCGATGAAACCGGACCGCACGGAAGAGGCCACGCTTGCCGCCATTGCGCTGTCCGCCTCGCTGATCGAAACGAACCGGCGCGAGCGTTTCGCCGATCGCCTGCGCGCCGCATCGGGCACGCTGCGCGAGCACTGGGTGGTCAAGACAGGCGACAGCCATGTCGCTGTCAGATTGATCGACGGCCTCGTCACCATCCCCTTCGATATGGAGATGGCGATAGAGGGCGAGAACAGCAGCGTTGTCACGGATTGGAGACCCGGCGATCCGGTCTGGAGCGGCACGGTCGGCGGCCGGAATATCACCGCGCAGATCCGCCCCGTCCTCAACGGGCTGCGCATCGACTGGCAGGGGCTTTCGGTGACGGCCAAGGTCTTGTCGCCGCGTCATGCCGAACTCGACAGGCTGATGCCGGTGAAGCTGCCGCCCGATACCTCAAAGCTGCTGCTCTGCCCGATGCCCGGCCTCGTCGTTTCCATCGCGGTCGCCGAGGGCCAGGAGGTCAAGGCGGGGGAAACGCTTGCGATCGTCGAGGCGATGAAGATGGAAAACGTGCTGCGCGCCGACCGCGACCTCGTCGTCTCGAAGATCAATGCCGCAGCCGGCGAAAGCTTGGCCGTCGATGCCGTGATCATGGAATTCGCCTGAGGGCAAAAGGCCGCCGGGCCGTTTTCGCTTGAGCCCGGCTTACCGGCCATGCCAAGGTCAACCCCAATAAAATTGTCAGGGAGATTGTGAAGATGGACGTTCGCGCCGCTGTTGCCGTTCAGGCCGGAAAACCGCTCGAAGTGATGACCGTGCAGCTGGAAGGTCCGCGGGCCGGCGAAGTGCTGGTCGAGGTCAAGGCGACGGGCATCTGCCACACCGACGATTTCACCCTGTCGGGTGCCGATCCGGAAGGCCTGTTCCCGGCCATTCTCGGCCATGAGGGTGCCGGCATCGTCGTCGACGTCGGCCCTGGCGTCACCTCGGTGAAGAAGGGCGACCATGTCATTCCGCTCTACACGCCGGAATGCCGCGAGTGTTATTCCTGCCTTTCCCGCAAGACCAATCTCTGCACGGCGATCCGCTCGACCCAGGGCCAGGGTGTGATGCCGGACGGAACCTCGCGCTTCTCCATCGGCAAGGACAAGATCCACCACTATATGGGCTGCTCGACCTTCGCCAATTACACTGTGCTGCCGGAGATCGCCCTTGCCAAGGTCAATCCCGACGCGCCCTTCGACAAGATCTGCTATATCGGCTGCGGTGTCACCACCGGCATTGGCGCGGTGATCAATACCGCCAAGGTCGAGATCGGTTCGACGGCCATCGTCTTCGGTCTCGGCGGAATCGGCCTCAACGTGCTGCAGGGGCTCAGGCTCGCCGGCGCCGACATGATCATCGGCGTCGACATCA
>NZ_JAPPSO010000015.1:0-176342 GCF_036571585.1 Rhizobium sp. 268
GCCCGGCCCCGACCGCCGCCAACAGCCCAACGTCAACCAAAGCCACAGGCGCTGTGAGAGATGCGGGTTAGGGACGACCTTCTTTGTCTGCGAGCAGAATGGCAGAATCCCTTATGGGATAGAAGCCGACCGGCAGAGATATGAATGGGTCAGGGAACGCATCACGACAAAGGATCATCTCTTCTGCGGTGATAGCGCGGGGCTGGCAGCCTTCGGCCTTCCCGAGATGGATTTCTGCATCACATCGCCACCATACATGCCCCATTGGCATAAATGGAACCCGCTTTACAACGGCGATCCCGATTATGACGGCTATGACGTTTATCTGAAACGCATGCAGGAAATATACGGCCAGATCTGCCAACGCATGAAGACGAATGCCTATCTTGTCGTTCAGGCCGATAATCTGACCAACGAAAAATTCTCCCCCCTTGCCTGGGATCTGGGAAGAGCTTTGTCAAAGGTCATGATGCTTGAAGGGGAAATTGTGGTGAATTGGTCTGAAGCGGTGGAAAGCGGCAACCGCTTCACCCAATGCCTCGTGTTCAAGAATACAGGCGGATGAAAAGTTCGCCGCGATAGCCGTTACAGTCTGTGCCCCAAGGCAGCCAAGCGAAAAACTATTGCTCGGCCGGGAAATCTCTTTCAAAGTCTTCCTTTTCTTTCTTGCCGTACGCGGATGAGTAATAGCCACTGCAAATCAGATATGAGCACTCATCCGGATCGCCCATTTCCCATCCCGGCAGGCAGGTAACCACGCGCTGGAATTTTTCGTTGCAAAGGCCGTGGTTTGCCAAGAGCCGCGGCTCATTTCCGAAATACGCGCTTATGGCTTTCTGGCGTGTCCATGCCGGAACGACTTTCCAATCCGCGGCGCCACCCTCAGCGCTCACATTGCCGGTCGCACAGAGCGACCAGTTGGAAATCACGACCGGCTGATCGCAGGGAAAGGCCTGGACGGCGCTTCCCAGCAGGATCGAAACCAATGCCAGTAGCCGCTGGCCATAGACCATCGCGCCCTTCTTCCTCATGCCGACCCTTCGCATCCTGGCCTCCACCACGTTCAATTACCTGCCACCGTCTGACGGGATCAGGTGATCTCAAAAATGCCCTAAGATTTTTTTCCTAGTTCACGGAATGTTCTTACGCTAGATTGCTTGCCGTTGCAACCATGGAATGTTGAATTCCGAAGAATATTGTGGCGATTGGCGATGTCGGCGCTTGGATAGGTCTTTCCCTCCGCTTCTGTGAAAAACGAGTTCTTCTGTCGTTTCTCGGAAGGAGGCGCTGGCAGCCAAGCTGAGGCGCTGGCAGGGGAGTTCAGCCCGCAGGACAAAAGCCGCCCCAGTGCCGGAAGCCGCCGGCTCGCGCCTCTCGGTGGAGGCATCAAGCCCAACAGCGTCCAAATGCCTGGCCCTACTCCTTGATCGGGATTCCGGCTTCGATCGCAGCCTCGATGAAGGCCTGCCGCGCCTCTTCCCGGTTTCGTTTGCCCGACATGACATCCGCGCAAACCGCGCAGGCCCGATCCAGGGCCGGCCCCTCTTCGGTCGGCCAGTCTTCGATCAACGCCCATGTTGCCGCCTGGGTCGTCTGGATGACCACCCACTGATCCGGGCCTTCAAGGGCTAACGTCACCGGCTTCTTCCAAATGGTTTGCATGTCTCAGGACCTCCGCTGCGTGCTCTCTGCCGTCTCCTCACATAAGGCGGTTTATCCCGCGTGGCGAGGCGACGGCTAGAGCGAGATGTTTTTTTCAGCAAAGCCGACTGCAGGCTTATGCGGCGCCTCTTAAAAATCCTGGGCGAATTCGCACGCCAGCAATGTCTTGCCTTTGAAGGCATCCCCCTGGCGGGCGGCGATGGAAACTTTTCCAGGCCCGGCAAGTCCGGGCTCGGGCTGCTGATCGGCTGGAAGCTCGCGCGCATAGCCCTTGGTGGAGGTTCCAAGCAGGTCCGAGGTCTCCGGCTTCAACCCGTATTTTTTCGCCAGATCGTCAGCGCGTTGGCCCTCGACCAGAATTCCGACCGCATTGCTGGCAAAGAAAACCTCCGTCGACTTGAAGCCGTCGTGGCCGATCTGGCTCGGGATCTTGTAGATCGCTGCACCCAGCGACGACGTGTCCGGCTTGGCCAGAGCTTCCGCGGCATCATAGATTTCGGTTGCCGATGTTATCGAATAGGGCGGCTTGCAAAGGGCGGCATCGAAGAACTTTTCATTGGCCGAAGCGGCCAGGGCGTGTTCGGCCTGAAATGTCTGAAAAGCAACGAATAGCGAGATGGCAGCGGTGCGCATGAATTTGGCGTTATGCATGTGATATTTCCACGAGTTGGCAGTAGCGGGCCGCGTTCGATGATAAGTCCGGATGCTTAGGGGATTCGGAACGGCATTGCCACCTTAGGTTTAGCTTTCGGTCTTTTCGAAAGTGCCGCCAGATGTTTAATTGGAGATCGCTGTCCGGCTCGGATAGAGCGGCTCCGCTTGTCGAGACAGAGCATCACAGTCCCTACGACGGCGGGAGAGCCATAATCGCAGCCTATATCGACGAAATCGTCATGTTTTGCGCAGGCCTGTGGATGACCTCGGTCGGCTTTGGTTATCTGCCGCTGCCCGGCTACTCCGCCAATCCGCCTTTGGTTCGTCACTTCAAGTGGATGGGGCCCATACTGCTCGTCATCGCCATCGTCCTGGCCGCCGCCTCATAGGGCTGGAGTGAACAAATGAACAATATGTTGGCTTGCCCATCGTGCGGATTGGACGAAACAGAATCGATTGTGCACTTCGATTCGTACATTCTTCGATGCGCCGCCTGCGGCGAAGCAATCGTCGCGACATCATTCATGGCGATGCTCGAGTCGGATCACGCGTTTTCAGCCTTTGCCGATCCGGGGCCTGGAAAACACCTTGCGCCAGAGATGCTCATCGCTCGCGGACCGCTTCGGCAGATCTCAACGACAATCAGCGGCGCGGCGTCTAACGGAACGCTGATACGCCTGATCCCTGAACCCAAGGATTGAAATCCGACTTCGCGTCGGTTTATGGGTTTAGCCCAGCGACAGCCGCGCCGCGCACCAGTGCCATACCGCATCGACCGCCTTTCGCGGCGATGACGCGCGTTTGCGGATAAGGAAATAGTCCGGTTCGATCAGCGTCGTCGCATCCGTCACCTGCACCAGCCGCCCGGCCTCGAGATCCGCCGCCACGAACGCCCGGCAGGCCAAAGCGACGCCCTGGCCGGCGAGCGCGGCATCGAGGGCCAGCGTGGTGTGGTTGAACACCGCGCCCGGCAGCTTCTCGCGCGATCGCAGGATGAGCGGCCAGGGGCTGACCGCGTCATGCAGAAGCGGCAGCTTGCGAAGCGCATCGGCCGTCAGCGGAAGGGGTAGGCCCTTGACGAGGTATGGGCTGGCGACGGCGACCAGTTCCTGGCGGAACAGCAGCCTTGTTTCCAGCGAGGCTGGGAAGGGCCCGCGGGTCAGCCGCACCGCAATGTCCACCTGATCGCGGTCGAAGTCCGACAGCGCCTCGGTGGCGACCGTTCGCAGTTCCACGTCGGGGAGGGCGGCTTTGAACTCGGCGAGACGCGGGATCAGCAGCTTGGCGGCGACCGTCGGGGTGACGCTGATCGTCACGGCGTCCGGCCGGGCGAGAAGCCGTCCGGTCGCCTCGCCGAGCGTGTCGAAGGCGCGGGTCACATCCGCCAGATAGGCTGCGCCTTGCGGGGTCAGAGCCAGACCGCGCGGCAGACGTTGAAACAGCATCAGGCCGAGTTGATCCTCCAGCGCGCGGACCTGCTGCGCCACCGCACCCTGAGACACTCCCAGCTCCTCGGCGGCGGTGCGGAAATTCAACCTGCGGCCCGAGACCTCGAAGGCGCGGAGCGCATTCAGCGGCGGCAGCTTGCGGCGGGGTTGGGCCATTGAGATTTCCGGAGGCTCTCCAGTAGATTTTCTACAGTCTGACACGTTTCTTTCTGAGGCGAAAGTCGGCGCTGTCTCTGGCATACTGCTTCGCAATTCAACGATTGGAGGCTTCGATGTCTAAAGAAAAAGTCGCTCTCATCACCGCAGGCGGTTCCGGCATGGGTGCTGTCGCCGCACGGAAGCTGGCTGCGGACGGCTATCGCATTGCGGTGCTCTCTTCGTCGGGCAAGGGCGAGGCGCTCGCCAAGGAATTGGGCGGTGTCGGCGTCACCGGCTCGAACCTGGTCAATGACGATGTGAAGCGGCTCGTCGATCTGGCGATGGAGAGATGGGGGCGGATCGATGCGCTGGTCAATTCCGCCGGCCATGGGCCGCGTGCGCCGATCCTCGAAATTACCGACGAGGATTGGCACAAGGGCATGGAGGTCTATTTCCTCAGCGCCGTGCGGCCGATCCGGCTGGTCGCGCCGATCATGGAGGCCCAGGGCGGCGGCGGCATCGTCAACATCTCGACGGCATGGGCCTTCGAGCCATCGGCGATGTTTCCCACTTCGGCCTTCGCCCGGGCGGGGCTGGCAAGCTTCACCAAGATTTTTGCCGACACCTATGCGGCGAAGAACATCCGCATGAACAATGTCCTGCCCGGCTGGATCGACAGCCTGCCGGCCACCGACGCGCGGCGCGACAGCGTGCCGATGGGCCGCTATGGCACAGCCGAGGAAATCGCCGCGACCGTCGCCTTCCTGCTCTCCGAGGGCGCCGGCTACATCACTGGCCAGAACATCCGCGTCGACGGCGGCATTACCCGTTCCGTCTGAGTCAGGCCATGGAAACAGATCATGAGGCCGTGCCGCCGAACCTCGCGGATATAGACGCTTCCGCATGGCGGGAGCTTGAAACGGCTGCGTCAAATCCGCAGTCGGGTTTCCGGTTCGTGAACCTCTGCTCGGTGGATTCAGAGGCGAGGCCGCAGGCGCGCATGGTGGTCTTGCGGCGCGCCGACGGGTCATTGCGGGTTCTGGAATTTCACACCGATAGCCGCAGCCCGAAATGGCGGGAGCTTTCGGCAAATCCCCATGTCGTAGTCCTCGGCTTCTGCCCGCAGACGCGGCTGCAGTTTCGCCTTCAGGGAACGGTCGAACTGCATGCCTCCGGCAGCGATCAGGCGAACGCCGCCTGGGACACGCTCTCCCCCTGGACGCGGACGACCTACACCGGCGGTCCGCCCGGCGACGAGTGTGGTTTTGACATGATCGATGAGGCGGTTCTACCAAAGCCTGCGGATGAGGCGGAGGGAAAGCCGCACTTCGGCCTGCTGATCTTTCGCGCCCGCATGCTGGACTGGTTCCAGTTGCGCCGGCAGGGCAATCGAAGGGCGCTGTCGACCTATGACGAGACGGGCGCTCTTGCCGCCTGTCGATGGGTCAATCCATAATCTGGGAGGCCATGATATGGAATGGGCGCACCCTCATGGGCGCAGCCGGACGACGATCGAAGCTCCCGGAACCCTCAACTGTTCCGCCATCGCTTCCAGATCTTTTCCATCGGTGCCCGCCAGAACAATGTGGCCATCCATGATCGGCTCCCTCATCCAAGGTTCCATGACGACCTTGTCGTTGATCAGCAACTGCGTTTGCCGTCCCAATGCGGCTTGCGTGAAATCGCGGAATTTGGCGGTGCTTTCCGGCGTGAGTACGATAGTCAGCCCCCGATCATAAGAGATGGGAGACCGGGCGACCTCGGCGCCCTTCACCTCGAGCGAGACGGGCGCGATCGCTTCAGCCCCGTCTTTTTCCGTCACCACCGCCGTCTCCTGCGATTCCGGCGGCGAAGGCGGCGTGGAAAGCTCGTCCAGGATGCCCGGCCCGGCCTTGGCAGATGGCAGCGGCTCGACATGCAGATCGGGCGTCTGCAATACCTTGGCCGTCACCACGGCGGGGAGCGGCAAGCGCGCCGGCATGTCGTCCCGCAATATGTGGGTGTAGGTGCGCAGCGTAAATCCGCCTGTGGTCACGCTGACGATCTCGGTGGCTTCGACCGCCGAACCATCGTCCAGCGAGACGACGAATTTGGCGCTTCGGGTCTTGCCGGCGCGTTTGATGGAAACCAGCTGATCGGCGGTAAGGTTCTTTACCCGCTCGGGAAAGGCCGCCATCATCTTTGCCGTCGCCGGCTGCTGCGACTGACTCAACGCTGCGGGATCGAATTCTTCCGAGAGGGAAAGAGTTGCCGTGTGGGAGGCAGCGTCGGTGGACTCAAGGGTCCAGGTCGACACCACGGGGACATTGACGCCGCTATAATCCTCGATCCGCGACGCCGCCGCGGGCTGCCCGATCTGCATGACCTGATCCTGATAGAATTGTCCGGTCGCAAGCAGCTGCGCCTCCGGCACCAAGGCGGTGACGATCAGCAGCGGGTTTTG
Source organism: Rhizobium sp. 268 (assembly GCF_036571585.1). Classification (NCBI taxonomy): domain Bacteria; kingdom Pseudomonadati; phylum Pseudomonadota; class Alphaproteobacteria; order Hyphomicrobiales; family Rhizobiaceae; genus Rhizobium; species Rhizobium sp. 268. The sequence goes on from NZ_JAPPSO010000015.1 coordinate 6,346, forward strand.
CTCTATCTTGCCGATGATACCATTGACCCCATTTTCCGCGGGCGCGGTCCCACCTGGTCCATTGGCGGCCATTTCCCGCATATGCGCCAGGATCCCATCGACGCCGAAGAGGTTGGTGGGAAAGCCGTTCAGGTCCGTTTCCAGCTCGAGCGTGCTGGTGCCATAGACTGCAAGGGAGTTCCGATAGAGCAAGTTCATCTGATAGCTGTCGGTAGGGCCAGCAGTGCCTTCCGGCAATTCGGCATTGAGGGACCAGCGGGCCCGCATGCCGCTTTCATCCCGCGACAGAACCGTCATGCGCTGGCGAAATACGCCGCGCGCCGTCACCGCGGCACCTGGCTTGTCGAACCAGAACGACATATCGCTTTCGGTGGCTTTCTGAACGCTGTAGCCGCGCTCGGCGCCGGTCGCCGGCGCATAGCTGGGGATTGTGACGCCGTCATCGGACCACGCCGGACCGGAGAGCGTGACACAGACGCAAAACCAGACAAGTCTTCTCCAGTGCGGTGATTTCATGCTGGCTGGCCTCTGACATTCCTGCCGAGATCCTAGCAGGAAGGCCTCGGTGATATAAGATCAAAACTAAGAATATTTTCCTATCCTGTGGATCGTGCTTGCGATATGTTGCACGCAATTGCAACCATGGAATGCTGAATGTCGAGCAAATTTTTTCCCGTTGGCGAAATGATCGTCCGGACGAACTTCCGCTGTCGCCCGCAGAATTCCCGGCCTCGCAAGGTGGGAGTCTTGCCGAAGGATCGGCTGGCAACGAGGGTTAGGGGCTGATGGTGGAATTCAACCCGCGCGACAAGAGCCGAACCAGTGCCGGAAAGACGCGGGCGATGGTGCGAAAACATACCGCTCCGCCCGGCAGGAGCGATGACGGCAGCCTTCGCTGGCAATGGCTGACGATCCAGTTGCTGGAATCGCCGGCATTCACGACATTGAGCGCCAATGCCTGCCGCGCCTTCTTCCGCATCATCATCGAACACACCGCCCATGCCGCCTTGGAAAACGGCAAGCTTGTCGTGACCCATCCCCAGTTCGTGTCCTACGGCGTCACCGGCGAATATGTCGCCGATGCGCTTGATGAATTGGCATATAAGGGGCTGGTCAAAGTTCGCCGCGGCCGCGCAGGCAGCGGGGTCGCGCATCCCAACCGCTTCACCCTGACATTTGTCGGCGACCATGAAGGCGCGCCGGCCACCGACGAGTGGAAACAATGCACGGCCGATAGATGCCGGAAATGGTCCGAGACCGACCGCAAACTTGCCGCCGACAAACGCGGGCGCGTCGGCCGGAAGAAAAAAACGCCACTTCGGAATCCCGAAATCCCACCGCTTCGGGATCCCGAAATTCGCCGCGCTTCGTGAGCTATGACCCTCGGAAAATATTGAGGGATTTCAATGCCGCAGCCAATTTCGGGATTCCGAAGTGCTATATAGAGTTTGGTGGGGACGAAGGCACTTTGCCACGATCAGGAACTCCGTCTCCCGCCCGCCGATCCTTCCGGCCGAAACCGTGCGCAGCAGAAGGCCGAAGGCTTCATAGAGCCAATAAAGCGGAGGAATTCGGTCCTTGAGCGCATGCACCTGGGTCGACACATATTCTCCGACGAAGACGATATCCATGCCGAGTTCCTTCAGTGTCCCGGCGATCTCCGAATGCGATGCCTCTGCGGCGTGCTCGACGCGAAACGGGGCATAACCCGGTTTTCCCGCGTTTTTCTGCCGCAGCACGTAGCGGTAGAACAGGACGTGGGTCCACCAGGGCGTGAGGTCGGTGAAGATCCCTTTGGTCGAATTCAGGATCGGACCCTTGACGAAGACCAGGCCACCGGGGGACAGGGTGTCGTGGGCTCTGAGCAAGGCGGCGCGCGGGCTTTCCAGATGCTCGAGTACGTCCCAAAAGACACACGCGTCGAAGCGGCGGTCTCCGTAGTCGATAGTCTGCGCATCGCCGAGGATCCGCTCGCAAGCATCCCGGTTCCTCTCGAGCTGCTCCTTCGAGATATCCAGCACCGTATATCTGGCGCCCTCCAAGGGAATATGGGTGCGGGAGCCGCCGCCAACCTCGAGAATATCCGTGTTGATCTTGCTTGAAAAGGCTGACCGCGCGTGTGACAGCGCATCGTTTACCCACGGCGAAGCCATAATCTTCCTCCCCAGGAGAGATTAGCGTCTGCGACTATAAGTAAGCATTAATATAACGTTTAAGCAATATTTAAACTTTCGATGCCGGTGTGCCTAAAGCGCGTCGCGTCAAACTTGATTCATGCGACGCGCTTTAGCTCTTTGTTTTCACGCATGTCGCTGCCGCAAAACCGCGGCACACTTTTGCGCGACATGCTTTAGTTTCGCGCAACCTTGCTGATGTACCCGCAGGTCTGATGAGTCTCAGAGGCGCTTCGGCCGGAGGATTGCATGATGGTGGGTATTTTTCGGGCTCTGGCGGTCCTTGCGATGATGACGGCGCTTGCCGGCTGCATCGACCATGCCAATGATCCGGTGCTCCTGGCGGTGGGCGTGCCGGTCAATCCGCCTGCTGTTGCGCACGGCATCTGCATGACCGATGGCAACGCCATGTATGACGAGGCGAGGAAGCAGTATCAGCTGCGGGCCCAGCTGACCGGCTATGCTCAGGCCGACGAGCTGGAGGCGGAAACGATAGCGCGCGCTGCGGCCCACCGGCAATATGTCGCCTGCCTCTCCGGCCAGGGCTACCGGACATTATACGCGAATTGAGAACAGAGAATTCAGATTTCCACCCTGGCGCCGTTTGAGCCCGTCTGCCGATCGCGACTTTTCACGTTTTTCGGCGCTTTGGTCACGCCGGATCGCCTGCAATCACGAGTTTTGGAAGCTGCATGTGAGCGAGGAACCAGGCAGCTGGAAAAGGCATTTTCATCAGGTAAATCCACGAAGGAGGGTTTATCATGAAGACGCTCAGACTGACCCCTTTCACCACGGTGCTCAGTGCCTTTCTCGCCCTCGCGTCGATCGCGTCGATCGCGCCGGCGCAGGCGGCACCTGTCCAGGCAGTTCGGCCGCCCGATCTCCAAGCCGAAAAAATGGTGCAATATAAACCACATGCCGGGTCCTGGCATGGATATCAGGGCTTTCACACCGAGCGCGCCGGCACCCGCCGCCATTCCGACGGTTACTGGTATCCGCTTGCCGCCTTCGGCGTCGAAGCCGGCACCACGGGCTCCATCGTTCGCCAGCCGGTGAACAGACCGGCAGCCCCGGAAATGTGCAACCCTACGTTTTCCGGATCGATCGGTCCCGGCAGCATGCCTTGTGATAACGGCTATTGAGCCGGCAAATGAAAGAGGCGGCCCTGAGCCGCCTCTTTCTCGATCATGGGGCCGCTCACATATCCGTGACCTCCATTTTGGCGCCGTAGTATGTGACAGATCGCCTTCCTAACTCCGGGGCGCAAATTCCCTGAATCCTCCCAAGGAGACGATTATGACCACGACCTTCAAGAGCGGCCTGACCGCCGCCGCTTTCAGTGCAATCCTCGGCCTCTCTGCCTTTTCGGCCACGGCAGCTCCCCTCCAGTCGAGCGCGACGGAGCAAGGTGCGACAGCGCGCCCGGTTGCTCAGGAAACCAAGGTTGAACATGACAGGCGCACGACCGGTTCGATCGGCGAGCGCGCGGAAAGCATGGGTTCGACACACTATATGATGAACCCGAAGAAGCCCCTCAACATGGATTGCAAACTCGGCTTCAACCCCACGAGCAGCTCCAGCTGCAACTATTGACGAGCGCCCCGCCGTTCGCGGCCAAGTTGGCAGACTTTGTCGGCAATATGGAGGCGGCCTTTTTGGGCCGCCTTTTGCTGTAGGGACCGGTACAACCGTCTTCCACAAATCTTGCATCAACTGCAAAAATGCAATAAGTGAAAAATCAACAGAGATTTCGACAGAAAAAACCGCGCAAATCGCCTGTTCGCACAGGTGTTTGATGCGTCTGCCTTGGAATTGCCATGCTCGCCGCGATGGTCGCATTTCATAATCAATCGAATTTCAGACAGGTGGGATAGTCATGACCGCAAAGGCTGCATGCTCCGATTTCCTGCATTTTTTTCGCTCCTGGATCAGCAACCCGCTTCGTGTCGCCGCCATCGCGCCGTCGGGCGATTCGCTTGCCAGGATCATGACCAGTGAAATTGCCGCGCTCGACGGGCCGATCATCGAGCTTGGCCCCGGAACCGGCGTCTTCACCCGGGCGCTGTTGACGCGCGGCGTCAGCGAGGCGGATCTGACCCTGATCGAGTACGGCCCGGAATTCATCGCCGCGCTGCAGGCGCGTTTCCCTATGGCGCGTGTGTTGCAGATGGATGCGGCCCAGCTCGCCCATGCCGATATTTTCGAGGGCGAACCGGTCGGCGCCGTTGTCAGCGGCCTGCCGCTCTTATCGATGTCGCCGCGCAAGATCGCCTCGATCCTGGCCGGAGCCTTCGCCTATATGCGGCCGGGCGGGGCCGTCTATCAATTTACCTATGGGCCGCGCTGCCCGGTGCCGCGGCCGATCCTCGACCGTCTCGGCCTGAAGGCGGTGCGCATCGGCGGCACGGTGCGCAACCTGCCGCCGGCCTCCGTCTACAGGATTTCCCGCCGCAAACCGCTTGAGCTGTCGCGCGAGCGCTTCAGCTATCGTGAGAGCGAAGCCGAACTCGACGATATTGCCGCTTTTTCCAACGAAACCGGCGGCTGAGTGATGATGCCGGGCTGACATGGCTGACAGCAAACGGACGGCGACCGGGGAAGGCAGGCGGGAACGCAAGCGGCGGCAGACGCGCGAGCGCATCGAGCAGGCGGCGATGACACTCTTTCTCCAGCGCGGCTTCGAGGCCACGACCGTCGAGGACATCACCGAAGCGGCCGACGTCTCCAAGCGCAGCTTCTTCGACTATTTCCCCTCCAAGGAAGAGGTGGTGTTTGCCTGGCAGGACAGTTTCGCCGATCGGCTGATGGCTGCGATCGCCGCAAGGCCGGCAGAAGAGCCCTTGGTGGCCGTGGTCGAGGCGGCGATCATCGCCACCGTCATCGCCGCTGTCGACGAGCGCGGCCTGGCGCTCGCTGAACTCATTCATCGCACGCCGGCGCTGAACGCCCGCGACCAGCTGAAATATGCCAGGCTGGAGCAGAAGCTCGCCGAGGCGCTGCTTCTGCGCAAGGGAAATGATCCGCAAGAGCGGTCGCGCATGCGCATTCTCGCGGCGGTCGTCATCGGCGCGCTGCGCGTCGGGGCCGAACTTTGGCAGCAGCGCCCGCCGGGTGCCGCGCCGCAGGATTTTGCCGAGGAAATCTTCGCCGAGCTCTGGAGGATCCTGGCTGAATTCGGCGACGAGGCGAAGACCAGGCTTTGATGTCGGTCGCTCAATCCGCGCACCCTGCGGCATTTTCGGTTCCGTCCCTGTCCGTGCCCGCGGCTCCCTCCTATATGTGCAAGCGTCATAAAGGCCATAGTCTCGATATCACCGTGATCGGCGGATCATCACCGCGCGCCGATGACCGGTGAACCCGGCGGCACCGCGCTGCGCCACCCACTTTAACGATTTCATTGACCAGGAGAGGAAAGATCATGTCCAGTCATAATGCAGCCAAGTCAGGCACCTTCAAGATCGGCGGCGAGATCGCCGTCAACCGTCTCGGTTTCGGCGCCATGCGGGTCACCGGCAAGGGCATCTGGGGCGAGCCCGACGATCATGCCGAATCCATCCGCACGCTGAGGCGCCTGCCGGAACTCGGCGTCAACTTCATCGATACCGCCGATTCCTACGGTCCCGATATTTCCGAATGGCTGATCAAGGAGGCGCTGCATCCCTATGGCGGCAAATCCATCGTCGCCACCAAGGGCGGCCTCACCCGTCATGGCCCCGACATCTGGCTGCCGGTCGGTCGCCCGGAATATCTGATCCAGCAGGCGCATAAGAGCCTGCGCAATCTGGGGCTCGAGCAGATCGACCTCTGGCAGCTGCACCGCATCGATCCGAAGGTGCCGGCCAAGGAGCAATTCGATGCGATCAAATCGCTGCTCGATGCCGGTCTTATCCGCCATGCCGGCTTGAGCGAAGTCTCCGTCGCCGACATCGAGGCGGCCTCGAAGCACTTCAAGGTCGCCACCGTCCAGAACCGCTACAATCTCGTCGACCGCACCAGCGAAGACGTGCTCGATTACTGCGCCAAGCACAATATCGGCTTCATCCCCTGGTTCCCGTTGGCCGCCGGCGATCTCGCCAAGCCCGGCTCGCTGCTCGACACGATCGCCAAGAAACACAATGCCGCGCCAAGCCAAATTGCGCTCGCCTGGGTTCTGAAGCGCAGCCCGGTGATGCTGCCGATCCCCGGCACCTCCAAGGTCAAGCATCTCGAAGAAAACGTCGCGGCTGTGGATATCACGCTGTCGGACGAGGAATTCTCCGCACTCGATGCCGAGGGCCGGAAGGTCTTTAAGGCGGCTTGAGGAGCTGACCGGCGGAGCCAATCCAAAACCCCTCCCCACAAGGGGAAGGGGCCAACTTGCTGCACCGCTTCAAGTTACCGTCGATCGCACCAATCCGTCGAACGGTAACAACAGACAAAGACCTTCACCGTCTTTAGCCCCTCCCCCTTGTGGGAGGGGTTGGGGAGGGGAAAGGGCGGGAGGATGAGCGGCAGGCGGCGACCTCTGAGTTGCAGCAAGATTTTTCGGCACAATTTTGACCACCTGGTCAAACATGCCGCAAAATGAGGCGCCTCCCTGCTGTTTCCTAGGCAAGCCTTGCACTGAGTGCAATGCTGCATTGCGGTATTTTCGCTGTTCCCGATCAAATGAATGGGGTATCACTATCTTCGTAAGCAGCGCACTCCTCCTCCCAGCGCTCTTACATCGGACTGACAACACTCCTCCTCCCAGTTGTCAGTCAGGATCAAGAGCCTGGCGCACCTCCTCCCGCGCCAGGCTCTTTTCGTTTTCCCAATCAAGCTCTTCCTTCTAGGCAATTTGACTCTGCGGCTGTCGTCGGCCTATTTGAACGGGCGCCGCCTGTCGGTGCGCGAACCGGTTGGAGTTTGGTCATGATCGGCAGATGGCGCGGCCCGCGGGCGGCTCTGACAGGTCTTCTGCTCGCGGCGTTCGCGCTTGCCGGCTGCGGCGGCAGGCCGGTCGGCGTCATGCAGGCGGCGGGCAGCGTTCCCCCGGGTACGTCGAAGGTGGACCTTCTCGTCGCGACAACGCGCGCTGCCGACGACAATCCGGCCGTGCTTTTCTCAGGCGAACGCGGCACCGGGCTTACCGTCAATGCCGTCGATGTCTCGATCCCGCCGGAGGCCAATCGCAAGGTCGGCCAGGTGCAATGGCCAACGCGGCTGCCGGCCGATCCCTTACGCGATTTCGTCACAGTGTCGGTCGATCCGCTCGAAGGCGAGCGGGCGGGCGAGACCTGGCTGAAGGGCCATATGCCTAAGAGCCGCCGGGTGCTGGTCTTCGTGCACGGCTTCAACAATCGGTATGAGGATGCCGTCTACCGCTTCGCCCAGATCGTCCATGATTCGCATGCCGACGTCGCTCCCGTCGTCTTCACCTGGCCCTCACGCGCAAGCATCTTCGATTACAATTACGACAAGGAAAGCACCAACTATTCCCGCGACGCGCTGGAGGAATTGCTGACCCGCACCGCCGCCAATCCCGCCGTCAGCGACGTCACCATCATGGCCCATTCCATGGGCACATGGCTGACCGTCGAAGCGCTCAGGCAGATGGCGATCCGCAATGGTCATGTCGCGTCCAAGATCAACAACGTCATCCTCGCCTCGCCGGATCTCGATGTCGACGTCTTCGGCCGCCAGTTCGCAAGCCTCGGCAAGGACCGGCCGCATTTCACCATCTTCGTCTCCAGGGATGACCGGGCTCTGGCGTTGTCGCGGCGCATTTCCGGCAATGTCGATCGCCTCGGCCAGATCGATCCTTCGGTCGAGCCCTACCGCAGCAAGCTGGAGGCGGCCGGCATCACCGTGCTCGATCTCACCAAGCTCAAGGGCGGCGACCGGCTGAACCACGGCAAATTCGCTGAGAGCCCCGAAGTGGTGAAGCTGATTGGTGACCGGCTGATTGCCGGCCAGACGATCACCGATTCCAATGTCGGCCTCGGCGAAGCCGTCGGCGCAGTGGCGATGGGCGCTGCCCAGACGGCCGGAAGTGCCGTCAGCGTCGCCGTCAGCACGCCGATCGCCATCTTCGATCCGCGCACCCGCCGCAACTACGACGCCCAGTTGAAGCGCCTTGGCCGGTCGGTCGACAATACCGTCGGCTCAGTCGGCGACAGCGTCGGCGCCGGCCTGCCGGAAAGCCAGTAAAAAATCCATAGGCATCACTACCGATCTGATATATCAGAGTGGCGAACGGCAATTCTGTCTGCAGTATGGGTGGGTTGATGGCATGGCTGAAGAGACGAAGAAGAGGGTTGTTGTCGTCGGCGCAGGCGTGATCGGCGCCTCGATCGCCTTCGAGCTGCAGCGGCGCGGCCTTGCGGTGACCTTGGTCGACAAGGGCGAGCCGGGACGCGGCACCTCCTTTGGCAATATGGCGAGCATCGCGCTCGATTTCGTCGCCGGTTCCGGCCCCTCGACCTGGAAGAAAATGCCTGGCTGGCTGCTCGATCCCGAAGGCCCGGTCTGGCTGCGGCCCTCATATGCGGCAAAGATGCTGCCCTGGTTCCTGCGTTTCCTCGCGGCCGGCCGCCCGTCGCGCCTCCGCGCGATCGAGGATGCCGGCATGAGCCTCTCACAGCGCGCCCTCGGCGATTTCAGGCAGATGCTCGAGGCGATCGGCGCGCCCGAGCTGATGACCGAGGAGGGGTGTCTGGCGATCTACGAGACCGAGGCGGAATTTGCCGCCGACCGCGGCCATCTCGCCATGATGCAGCGCTACGGCCTCGAATTCGAAGTGTTGACCAACGGCGCCATCCAATCTTATGAGCCGGCGCTTTCGCCTTCGATCGCCAAGGCCGTGCTGCTGCCCGACAACAAGTCGATCCGCGATCCCTATCAGCTGGTGGTCAAACTTGCCGAGGCGGCCAAGGCCGCGGGCGCGGCCTTCGTCTCCGGTATGGTGCGGAATATCGAGCGCAATGGCGATGGCACCGCCGTCGTGCTGCTTGAAGACAGCAGCCGCATCGAGGCGGATTCCGTCGTGCTGGCCGCCGGCGTCCACACCCGCTTCCTCGCCGAAAAGCTCGGCGAGCCGATCCCGCTTGAAACCGAGCGCGGTTATCACACGCAGATCATGAAACCCGGCATCTCCATGCGCTATTCGATGATCTGGCCGGCGCGCGCCTTCATGGTGACGCCGACGGCGGGTGGCATCCGCGTCGGCGGCAATGTCGAACTCGCCGGCCTCGATGCAGCTCCGGATTTCCGCCGACCGCGGGTGCTGGTGCGCCATGCCCAGCGCGCGCTGCCGGGTCTCAAACTCGAGGAGGCGACGGACTGGATGGGCCATCGCCCGGCGCTGCCCGATACGATCCCGATCATTTCGCCGTCCTCGAAAATTCCGGGGGTTTTCTATGCGACAGGCCACGGCCATCTCGGCCTGACCTATGCGGCAACGACAGCGCGGCTGATCGGCGATATGGTGACCGGGCTCAAGCCACCTCTCGACATCACCCCGTTCCGCATAGACCGATATTAGGATTTACTGTCGATGGCGGCCTCGGCCGTCACATCCGAACTGGAGTTTACGACATGAGATGGAAGCGCACGATCCAGCTGCTGGACGTTCATGCTGAAGGCGAGATCGGCCGCGTCGCGATCGGCGGCGTGCCGAAGATCCCCGGCGAGACCATCGCCGCTCAACTGCATTGGCTGAACACCGATCCGAAGGGTGACGAGCTGCGCCGCTTCCTTTGCCTGGAGCCGCGCGGCGCCCCGATTGGCTCGGTCAACCTGCTGCTGCCGGCAAGGCATCCGCAGGCGGATGCCGCCTTCATCATCCTGCAACCGGATCAGGCGCATGCGAGCTCCGGCTCGAACTCGATCTGCGTCACGACGGCTTTGCTCGAATCCGGCATCGTCGAGATGCAGGAGCCGGAGACGATCGTGACGCTCGAAACCGCGGCCGGCCTCGTCAACGCGGTAGCAACCTGCCGCGACGGGCGCTGCGAGAAGGTCAAGCTCACCATGGTGCCTTCCTTCGTGCACGAACTCGACGTCGAGATCGACACGCCGCATTGGGGAAGGATCAAGGCCGATCTCTGCTATGGCGGCATCTTTTACGCCCTGGTCGATGTCGGCCAGATCGGTTTGACGATCGAGAAGGCCAATGCCGCCGGCCTCGTCCAGGCCGGCATGATTCTGAAAGAGCTGATCAACCGCGATATCAAGGTTGTCCACCCCGAGATCCCGGCGATATCAGGCGTTGCCTATGTGATGTTCCGCGATAGCGAGGCCGACGGCACGGTGCGCACCTGCACCACCATGTGGCCGGGCCGGGCCGACCGCTCGCCCTGCGGCACCGGCAATTCCGCCAATCTTGCCGCGCTCCATGCCCGCGGCAAGGCGAAAGTCGGCGATGTCTTCACCTCGAAATCGATCATCGGCTCCGAGTTCGAGGTCGGGCTGCAGGCGGTGACCGAGGTGGCCGGCCGCCCGGCCGTCATCCCAACAATCACCGGCCGCGGCTTCACCTTCGGTCTGACCCAAGTGGCCCTCGACCCCTTCGACCCGCATCCCGCAGGCTTCGCGCTGACGGATGTCTGGGGGCCGTCGGCGGGAGAAATCTGAGCCTTCCTCCAAGATGTGCCGCTGGGCCTAGAGTGGAACAATATATGGCTGGATCGATCGTGCAGGGAAACTGGTGCAAGCGCTTGGCGGCATCTTTGGTCGTCATCCCGCTATGCGGCTGCGATACTGTGACCCAGCATTTTGCCGATTTTGAATTGAGGGGCGACTATAAAGCGATAGCCAACTGTGCAACCAAGTATCTGTCCAGCGATCATTGGCTTCGAGAAGACCACGACGATGCCAAGCAAGTGAGGTTCCTTCAGTTTCCGCCAGGTAAATTGCAGGCCGTCATAGAGGTTGTTGGATCGGGAGCAGGGCGGACCCACGTCAGCGTCTCGGAGTGGTCGATAGGAGGCGGCATGGCTGATCTGTATGGGAGCTATTTCACCTACTGTGAATCGACGATCGCTGGATGACTTGCCGCGAGACCGAGTCTTCGGGAATCCGCGCTCTTTGACTTACGCACGCTGCCGCATGCTGATGCGCCCGCACTATCGATCATCAGCCTTTCCAAGTCTCTTTCTCGGGGCGACGGGGAGGGTCGTGTTTGAGCGTTTGCGGGCGGGCCGGGGGGTCGCGTCAAATGCGCGATCAGAGCACCTGCGCAGCAGCGAGGGATCGTCGATCACATGCGCCGGCACCGCGTAGTAGCGGCGAACCGTCACATCCCTGCCGGCAGCGCGGTAGCTGAACGGTTCCGAGCCATCTGCCTCGAACTCCGCGCGCATCGCGGCGTCGACGCGCAGATACAACGTGCCCTTCATGACGAATCCGAACTGCGCGCCGTTTCGGACGAGGGCGGATCCGCCGAAGAACCGCCTTACATCGATGGCGCCCGGTGGGGCGATCTGGCTCGCAAATTCGAGCGCCAACTGGCGTGTCGCCTCGCTAGTCATGGGGCTGCCCCGCCGAAGGATCAAAGAAGCCGGTGATCGCGCTGAGCCGGCCATCGGACATCGCCGCGAAGCTTGTCCCCGTCTGCAGGACGGTCTCGTCGTCGTGGCGCAGTTCCCAGCGTGCCAGCGAACGTTCATTGTGATGGAGGACACTCAATATTATGAACCTGCCTGCCGGCATACTCTCCTTGAAGCCGGCCATGTAAGCCGAGAGGCCGGCTCGCCCGGCGATCGCTCCATTCGGATCGCAATAGGTCACATCGTCGGCGAGGCATGCCAACATTTCCGGCTCGCGTGCGTCAGCGTCCAGCGACCAGATGGCCGCATATCGATTCCATAGCGCCTCAGGCGTCATAACAGTGTCTCCAGTTGATTGAATTCGTCTTCGATCGCCTGCAGCAGGCTGGCTTTGTCTTCGCCGCCGCGAATAAGCACGAGTAGGCCTTGATAGAGGGCAAGAAGACGGACGGCTGTCCGGTCCGCCTTGGCTTCGTCCGCGTCTCGAGCCACATTCGACGACTCGCCGAGCCTCGAGCGGAACGTGCTGCGAAGAAGACCGAGCGCTGCCTCTACACGGGGATGCGTTTTGACGTCACCGCCAAATTCCACAGCCATGTTGGTGATCAGGCAGCCGAGGGAGCCATTGTCGGGCTCATGCAGCAGTGAAAGGAACAGTTCGCGCAAGCCTTTAAGGCCGCTCCCCGGCGGCGCAAATCGCTCGAGCCGCCCCTCCAGGACCGCCCGATTGTAATGTCTGAACGCCGCGTCGAAGAGCCCGGCCTTGTCGCCGAAGGCGTGATAGATGCTCCCGCCTTTGAGGCCCGTAGCCTCTTCCAGGTCTCGGATCGACGCACCTTGATAGCCGTGCTTGCGAAAGACGTGCATCGCCCCCTTCAACACCGCCTCCTCATCGAATTCCCGCGTTCTGCCCACACTCGCCTCGATTCTTTATTGATCATTCTAGAATGACCGATCAAGAATGCGAGTGCAAGACCTTTCGTAAACTTTCACCAATCATGCCTCCGATGTCGCTGACGAGATGGGCAACGTGACGAGATTAAGGATTCCGTCGCGGATAGGCCGCGTAGCCGAAATCGAAATCCCTTATCTCAATTGCCGCGGCGACTGGTTGAATTTCTGGCGGAAAGCCGTTGCGAAATGTGCGGCATCCGAAAAGCCGGTCTCGAAGGCGATCTGCGTCATCGAGAGCGTGCTGTTCTCCACCAGAAAGCGGGCATAACGCAGGCGGGTCTCGATGATGAACCGCTTCGGGGTCATGCCGATGCCTTGCTGGAACAGGCGCCCGAACTGACGCGGCGACAGCCCGATCATGCTGGCTGCCTGCTCGGGTGATACGTCGCGGCCCTTGCGGCTCTCGATCAAAACGACCGCGCGCTGAATGCGGGAATCCTCGACATGTCGAAAGCTGGAAACCCGGCCTTGGTCGAAAGCGCTCAAGCCCTTGTGCTCGGTCAAAGACAGCTGGTGAACTGCCTTGGCCGCCCGGTCGGGGCCGCAATGGGTGCCAATGAGTTCCGTCATCAACGACAGGATCGAGACGCCGCCGGGAACGGTGATGCGGCCGTTCTCGATCAGGAAGTCGTCGCGCGTCGAGAATGCCTGGCGCGGAAAGGCGATCTTGAAATCCTCCGCATGGAAGGGATGAACGGAGGCTTTGCGCCCGGTCAGCAGGCCCTCTTGGGCGAGTACGAAGACGCCGGTGCAGACGCCGATCACCGGGACTCCGGCGGATGCGGCGACCCGAAGGTAGTCGCGATGCTTGCTGGGTGCTGCGCGTAGATGCGGCAGGAGACCGCCGATGACGGCGATATAGTCGAAGTCCGTCGGGTTGATATAGGGCGCATCGGCCTGCACGCGGATGCCGCAGCTCGCCACTGCGGCGTGGCCCGGCGCTCCCATGATCGACCAGCGGCAATGCAGGGGTCGGGAGTTGTCGGCAAAATCGGCCGCATGCCGCAAGGGCTCGACGATCCCGGTCAGCGACATCATCGAAGCTCGGCCAGAGCAGAATGCCAATGGAGAGATCGGCCTTGCGGTCTCGGGCGGCCAAAAGCCGTTCGGCCCACAATCCATCGAGCCAGCGGACATAGTCCGGCTCGATGGCCGGTGCATCTGAAGGGGTGGCGTCTGTGCTCATGGCGGCCGATCTTAAGTCAGCCATGTCGCTATTTCAAAGAAAATGTCCGATTTCTAAAATTCAACGCCGCCTTTCGGTGGCAAGCTCTCTCTCGTCGAACTCGACATCCGGCGACAAGACCCACCGGACCGGGGAACCAAAAACAAATCAAGGATCAGAACAATGGCACTTTCTCTTTCGAGAAGGGTGGTGATGTGCGCGCTGCTGGCAGGCAGCTTCATGGCATCGGCACCGCTCGCAAACGCATTCGAACTTGCCGAGCAGGGCAAGCTGACGGTCGCCTTTACGGGAGACATGCCGGGCTCCGGCTGGCAGGACGGCAAGCTGATCGGCTACGATGGCGAGATCATGCAGCGCATCGCCGACAAGCTCGGCCTCAAGATACAGCCGGCGCTGATGGAATGGTCGGGTACGATCGCCTCCGTGCAATCTGGTCGCGTCGACGTGATGCTCGGCACGATGGGCTGGACCGAGAAGCGTACGAAGATCATGACGTTGTCCGAGCCGATCCATTATTTCAAGAACGGCATCATGCAGTCGAACAAGACCAACTGGGATAAGCTTTCCGACCTGGAAGGCAAGAAGGTCGGCACGATCACCGGCTTCTCCTTTGTCCCGGAACTGAAGATGATCAAGGGCATTGAGCTCTCGCTCTACGACACATCCGACGCTGCCGTGCGCGATCTTATTGCCGGGCGTATCGATGCCGTCATCGGCGACCCCCCGGTGGTTTCCTACGCCATCAAGCAGAACCCGGATTGGAACATGCACTTCCTTGCCTTCACGGATAACAGCGCGGATTTCCCGCTGCTCACCGGGCTCGGTCAGGTCGTCTATGGTCTCAACCAGAAGAACGACGATCTGCGTCAGAAGATGGACGCGATCATCGCCGATATGTGGAAGAGCTGTGAGATGAAAGAGATCGGCGCACGCTACGGATTGTCCGCCGATGTCTGGTTCAAGCCGGTGGGTGCAAACTTCCGTGCCGGCGTCGACCGCCCCGGCGATTACAAGCTTCCCTCCTGCGCAGCCGGCGGCTGACCGGGCTGACGGATGAAGGCTGCGGCAAGCGGCCTTCATCCGACCTCTTCGCCACGACACAACAGCATAAGGAAACTGCGATGAATGCGCTTTTGAGCGTGGCGGGCCTGCGCAAGAGTTATGGCCCTGTCGAAGTCCTGAAGGGGATCGATTTTACCGTCGCGCCCGGTGAGAAGATTGCCCTGATCGGCCCCTCGGGCTCCGGGAAATCGACCTGTCTGCGCTGCATGAATTTTTTGGAGAAACCGAGTGCCGGTGAGATCTGCCTCGATGGCGAGCGGATCGGCGTTCGCAACGGCCAGGTGATGAGAGATCGGCAGCTTGCGCCACAGCGCGCCGAGATGGGCATGGTCTTCCAGCTCTTCAATCTCTGGCCGCATCTCTCTGTGACGGAAAACGTTGCGATCGCGGCACGCAAGGTCCGCGGCCTGTCTGCCGGCGAGGCGCGCGAATTGGCCCTGGAGATGTTGGCGAAAGTGCACATGACGCACCGCGCCGATGCCTCGCCGCTGGAGCTGTCCGGCGGCCAGCAGCAACGTGTGGCCATCGCGCGGGCGCTCGCCCAGAAGCCGAAACTCATGCTTTTCGACGAACCGACTTCAGCTCTGGATCCCGAACTGGTCCATGAAGTTCTGAAAGTGATGGAAGAGCTCGCCGCCGAAGGACGCACGATGCTGATCGTTACGCACGAGATTGCCTTTGCCCGCGACATCGCTGACCGGGTGCTGTTCCTCGACGGCGGAAAGATCGTCGAGGCCGGGCCGGCGCGCCAGGTCATTACCGCGCCGCGCGAGGCACGCACGCAAGCCTTTCTCAACAAGATCCGGCACTAGGCGCCATGAGCGGATTCTCGCTATTCCTCTCCGTCGTTAATGGGCTCGCCGCCGGGCTTGAGGTAACCGTCCTGGTGACGCTGGCCTCGCTGGCTTTTGCAACCGGCGTCGGCTTCCTCCTCGCCCTCGTCAGGCAATTCACCGCCATCAGGGTCGTCAATCTGGCGATCGACGCCTATTGCGAAATCCTCTGCAACGTGCCGGCCCTGACGCATCTGTTCATCCTCTATTTCGGGCTTGCCAGCATCGGCGTGAGGCTGACCTCGATTGCTGCCGCCATTCTGGGTCTCGGACTGATCGGCGCAGCCATTACCTCATCGATCTTCCGTGCTGGTTTCGCCTCTTTACCAAAAGGCCAGGCGGAGGCGTCGCTTGCTGCAGGTCTGACGCCGCTCCAGACGATTTTCGAAATTTTGACGCCGCAGGCCATGCGGATCGCGCTGCCGGCGCTCGGGAATTACGCGGTGCAGCTCCTCAAGGACACCTCAGTCGTCTCGGCCATCGCGGCGCCTGAAATCATGTTCTTCGCCCGCTCCATGGTCACCTCGTCCTTCCAGACAACGATGATCTACGCGACGGCGGCGGCACTCTATCTGCTGCTGAGCCTGCCATTGATGCAGGCGACGCGATTCCTCGAAAGACGTTACGGGAGGCTGAAAGGATGATCGGGTTTTTCGCACCCTACCGCGACTATGGTGGCGAATGGCTGCCCTTGTTGTTGCGGGCAATGGTGAATACGGCAGTGCTTTCCGTATGTGCCTTTGCTCTGGCGCTCGTGCTCGGTTTGCTGCTTTCGCTGTGCCAGAGATCAGATTTCCAGGCGTTACGGCATTTCGCGGCCCTTTATGTGACGGTCGTGCGCGGCGTGCCGCTGCTCGCGGTGCTGTTTCTGCTTTACTTCGGCCTGCCCGGCATTGGGATCGTCTTCGATGCTTTCGGCGCGGCGATCGCAGGTTTGGCGCTGTGTTTTGCGGCTCAGATCGCCGAACTCTTCCGGGCCGGGCTGAAGGCGATCCCGGCGGGGCAGCGCGAGGCGGCCCTGGCTGTCGGTCTCACGCCGGTTCAGAGCTTCCGGCTGATCATCTTCCCGCAGGTCGTCCGCGTCATCCTGGCGCCGATGATCGTCACCTTCGTCGCGCTTCTCAAGGATTCCTCGCTTGCGTCGCTGATCACCGTCAACGAACTGGTTCTGACCGGCCGGGCGATGGCGACCGAGTATTTCCTGCCGCTGCAGATCTATGTGGCGGTCGGCCTCTGCTACTTCGCGATCGCCTGGCCGTTTTCTGTCTTCTCCCGCCGGCTTGCCGTGCCCGCCCGCTAAATCATAAGGTTCAGACCATGACCACCGATATGACCGTTGCCGCGGTCACCGCGTTTCCCGCCGCGCCGGCACGTAAGGCCCGCCCCCTCATTCTCATAACGCCCGATCTCGACGAGACGCCGCAACAGCCGACGGAATGCGAATATGTGGTGCGCTCGAACTATGCCGAGGCCATCACCAGCGCCGGCGGGGTGCCGCTGATCCTGCCCTATGACGCCGAAAACATCGAGGCGGCGCTGGCGCTTGCCGATGGGATCGTCCTGACCGGCTCCCGGCCGGGGGCCGAAGTGGCCGATCGGCGCCGCGACTTCGAGCGTCAGCTGGTGGCCAAGGCGCTGACGGCAGGCAAACCGCTGCTCGGTATCTGCCATGGAATGCAGCTGATCGGCGAGTGCCTCGGCGGCGAGTTCCTCAGCGAGCTTCCGGCCGCCGGCATTTCGCACATCCCGCAGGACCTGCCCGATGAACTGGCGCACGAGATCATCGTCGAGCCGGGCAGCCTGCTTGCCGGCTGGGTCGGGACGGGGCCGACCCGGGTCAACAGCCTGCATCGCCATGCGCTGTCCGGTCACGGGCGCTTTCGCATCATCGCGCGGGCACCCGATGGGATCATCGAGGCATTCGAGGGCGAGACCGAGGCATTTTGCCTGGGGATCCAGTGGCATCCGGAATACCGTCTGACGGCCCTCGATCTGGAAATTCTCAAGGCTTTCGTCGCGCGCAGCGCCGAAGCCGGCAAAAGCAGAAGGGCTGATCCCGGCATGAGCGCAAGCGATGCCGTGCACAGGCGTCTTGCCGTCCTCGGCCTCAGTTTACCGGAAGCCGCAATGCCGCCCGGGGCTTTCGCCGGCGCTGTGCGAACCGGCAATATCGTCACCATGTCCGGTCAGGTGCCGGTGACCGGTGGAGCTGTTCGGCGAACCGGTCGGCTCGGGGCGGATGTCTCGATCGAGGAGGGCCGCGAATGCGCGCGGATCTGCCTTCTCAACCTGCTTGCTCAGCTTGAGCGCGCCGGTGGTGGGTTCGACAAGGTGCGCGGCTTCGTGCGGCTTGCGGGCTATGTTGCCGCAACGGATGATTTTACCCGCCATGGGGCGGTCGTCGACGGCGCGTCCGAGCTGCTGCGCGATCTGTTTCCGGATCGGTGGGAGCACGCCCGCATTGCGATCGGCGTGTCATCTCTTCCGCGGGGCGTTCCGGTCGAAATCGAGCTGACCGCGCTTGTGGGAAGCGAGGTCTGACATGGCGCGCATCGCAGTCATCGGCGCAGGCGTGATCGGCGTTTCCTCGGCCTATCTTTTGGCCAAGGCAGGGCACGATGTGACGCTTATCGATGCAGCAGCCGAACCCGGCAGCGGCGCCAGCGCCGGCAATGCCGCGCAGCTCTCCTGGGCCTATGGCGATGCGATGGCATCTCCCGGGCTGCTCAGGCATCTGCCGGCCATCGCTCTCGGCCGCGACCCCGCCTTCCGGATTCGCTGGCAGCTCGACCCGGATTTTTTTCTCTGGGGGCTGCGCTTCCTCGCCAACGCGTCATTTTCGCGATGGTGGAGCAATACCCGGGCCATTCTGGAACTCGCCGGAGAGTCCCGCCGCGAACTCGCATTGCTGGTGGCGGAAACCGGTCTGTCCTTCGACTACCGGCTTGCGGGAAAGCTGCATCTCTATCCGGATCAGCGTAGCTTTGCCGCGGCCCAATCAGCCGTCTCACGGAAAAATGCACTCGGATTCGAGCAGCAGATGCTCTCGAACGCGGAAGCCCAGGAGATCGAGCCTGCCCTTGCCGGCTACCAAGGCGAAATCGCCGGTGCGGTCTACACGCCGGGTGATGCGCTCGGCGATGCAGCCGGCTTTTGCCGTCAGCTGACACACCATATTGCACAGCACCACCGGGTGTCGCTGCTCTTCGGCCGGAAAGTGGCGGGCTTCTCACGAGAGGCGGACAGGCTTGCGGCCGTGAGGTTCGACGACCGGGAGGAACTCGCGGTCGATACCGCCGTCGTCGCTGCGGGCGCTCAGGTCCGTCTGCTTGCCGCGGAGCTGCCGGAGGTCCGCCCGGTGCGTCCGGTGAGAGGCTATTCGCTGACCGTGCCGCGGACCGCTGCCGCACCCGCCATCAGCCTCACCGACGTAAAACGCAAGCTGGCTTTCGCATCGATCGGGGATCGTTTCCGCGTTGCCGGTCTTGCCGATATCGACCGCCCGGGCGCGGGCTTCGACCCGGCGCGTTTCGAAGCGCTGCGCGGCGCAGCCGTCGGCGTCCTGCCGGCCCTCTTCAAGAACAGCGTCGTTCTGATGCGCTGGTCGGGCGAGCGGCCGATGACCCCGTCATCCCGCCCGATCATCAGGCCCTGCGAGCATCTGAAAGGTGTTTACATCAACACCGGCCACGGAATGCTCGGCTGGACCTTGGCATTGGGCTCGGCCCGAAAAATGGTGGACCTGATCGCCACACAGACGAGATGATGACTAGACGATAGCTAGTAAACGAACGGATCCACCCCGGCCGCCGACGGTGTGCCCGGTTCTTTCGGATAGATCACGCCCTTGCGCAGGATGATGTTGGCATAGAGCCTGGGTTCGCTGGTCTGGATCACCGCATGGGCGGCCTTCACCCGGCCGTAGAAATCCGGGCCGACGAGCGGCACCACCGGCCGGTGCGGCTCGTGACGGGCGCAGCAGTCGATCATCTCCTCATGCACCGGGTCGAGCTTGTCGCGCTCAGCCTTGACGGTCGAGCGGAAGATCGCTTCCGGCACGAAATCGTCGATCGGCAGCACGCTGAGCACGGCATTGAGGACCGGGATCAGGTGGTGGCCGTCGAGCCGGATCAGCCGGCGCGCATGTTCGACGCCCGGATAATTGCCGTCGACGATGGCGATCTCGTCGCCGTGGCCCATGGCCCGAAGCGTAAAAAGCAGCTCCGGGCTCAACAGCGGATCAAGTCCTTTCAGCATTGTCTACCTCCTTGAAGAGTACGTTCTGGTCGGTGAGGTAACGCGCAAAGATCGGCAGGCTGGCGCCGCCGATGGCGCGCGCCTGGGCGCCGACCGCGCCCTCGATGATTTCGGGCATGACGACGCCCTGCAGGTCGAGCTTGGCGGCTTCGTCGATGGTGGCCTGCACCACGCGGCTGCGCACCCAATGGGGAAAACCGCCGTCGATCACGGCGGCGCTGAAATCGACGATCGAGGCGGCCGCGACGATCGCCTGCGCCAGCGCCTTGGCGCTGTCCTGGATCCAGGTCTCCATCGGCTCGCCGAAATCCACCCAGTCGTCGGCCGAATACCACAGCGGCTCGGGATCGATGCCGCGCTCGCGCAGCATGTTTTCGAGCACAAAGATCGAGGCGATTTCGAGCAACTGCATCGTCTCGCCGTTCTTTCCCCGCACCGGCAGGGGGCCGATTGCGCCGGCTGTGCCGGTGCGGCCGGAAAAGATCGCCGAGTTGAGTACGATGCCGCCGCCGATGAAGGAGCCGATGAAGAAATAGACGAAATCCGGGTAGGACGGCCCGACACCGAAGACCAGTTCGGCCCCGCAGGCGCTGGTCGCATCGTTCTGCATGAAGACCGGATGGGAGACGCGCGCGGCGATGTCGGCCTGCAGGTCGACATCGCGCCAGACCTCCATGGCTCCAGGCGGCGCGCCCACCTCTTCGGCCCAGTTCCAGAGTTCGAAGGGGGCGGCGATGCCGAGGCCGGCAATGCGGCCGCGCTGCTTGTCGTCGAGCCGGTCTTCGAGTTCCTGGATGCCCGAAGTGACGAAGGCGAGGATTTCTTCCGGCAGCGGATAGGCATAGGTGCGGTGCAGCTGCATGCGGATACGGCCGACGAAATCCATCAGCACAAGATCGGCGCTGCGCCGGCCCATCTTCAGGCCGAAGGAATAGACGGCGTCGGCATTGAGATGCATAGGGATCGACGGCTGTCCCACACGGCCGCGCACCGGCGCCCCGCGCGACAGCAGACCTTCCTTCTCAAGCACCCGCATGATCACCGAGACGGTCTGGGCCGACAGTCCGCTGCGGCGCGCGATATCGGCCTTCGACAGCGCACCGTAGAGACGCACCAGCGACAGCACGAGCCGTTCGTTATAGGCCCGGACCCTGACCTGGTTCGCACCTCCGGCCGGATTTAGAATTGGCGGCGGGACCGGCGTGTGTTCCGGTCCATCCAAAGACGACATGGCCGCTCCTCCCGATTGTTGGCCTATGCCCAATTCGATCGAGCATGCCACATCGAATTAATAATTCAATTGGATTTATTTATTGACAAGCCGATTTCTTTCGCTCTTAATTGCCCTCGTCAAGGGCACGGGACGGCTTTGGAAGCTTAACAATCCACGGCGAAGTGTCATATCTTAAAATTCCGGCCCGCACGGGCGGCGCCGGCAAACTCTGGGAGGAGTTCCATGAAGAAATCTGTTCTCGCTTTCGGCGCGCTCGCGCTTGGTGTCACCTTTTCCGCCCCCGTCATGGCGGCGGACGTTGCCGCCTGCCTGATCACCAAGACCGACACCAACCCCTTCTTCGTCAAGATGAAGGAAGGTGCGACGGCCAAGGCCAAGGAACTCGGCGTTTCGCTGAAGTCCTATGCCGGCAAGATCGACGGTGACAGCGAAAGCCAGGTGGCAGCGATCGAAAGCTGCATCGCCGACGGCGCCAAGGGCATTCTGCTCACGGCTTCGGACACCAAGGGCATCGTGCCTGCGGTCAAGAAGGCCCGCGACGCCGGCCTGCTGGTCATCGCTCTCGACACGCCTCTCGAGCCGGCCGATGCCGCCGACGCCACCTTCGCCACCGACAACTTGCTCGCCGGCAAGCTGATCGGCCAGTGGGCCAAGGAAACGCTGGGCGACAAGGCCAAGGACGCCAAGGTCGGCTTCCTCGACCTGACGCCGTCGCAGCCGACGGTCGACGTTCTCCGTGACCAGGGCTTCATGATGGGCTTCGGCATCGACCCGAAGAATCCGGACAAGATCGGCGACGAAGACGACAAGCGCATCGTCGGCCACGACGTGACCAACGGCAACGAGGAAGGCGGCCGCAAGGCGATGGAAAACCTTCTGCAGAAGGATCCGGGCATCAACGTCATCCACACGATCAACGAGCCGGCCGCTGTCGGCGCCTATCAGGCGCTGAAGGCCGTCGGCATGGAAAAGAACGTGCTGATCGTCTCGGTCGATGGCGGTTGCCCGGGTGTGAAGTCGGTCAAGGAAGGCGTCATCGGCGCCACCTCGCAGCAGTATCCGCTGCTGATGGCGTCGCTCGGCATCGAGGCGATCAAGAAGTTCGCCGATAGCGGCGAAAAGCCGAAGCCGACCGAAGGCAAGTCCTTCTTCGACACCGGCGTCTCGCTCGTCACCGACAAGCCGGTTTCCGGCGTCAAGTCGATCGACACCAAGGAAGGCACGGACAAGTGCTGGGGCTGAGCCCAATCTCTTGAAACTAGAGCGGCCGGGGCTTGATCCCCGGCCGTTTTCGACGGACGATGTACCGTCGCCCCCACGAACCGGCTCAGAATAGACCGGAAGGATATCGGTGACGGCCCCCGTGCGAGTTCGGCGCACGGATGCGGAGGAGGAACCATGACCGGAACTCAGGAATTCGAACGTGTCCTCGACGGCAGCGACAAGAGCGTCGCCTCCTTCGAGCACCAGGACGTCTCGCTGATCAAGCGCGCCCAGCATTTTCTGCACTCGACGCCGGCCGCCGTGCCGCTGATCGTGCTGGTGCTGGCGATCATCATCTTCGGGGCAACGATCGGCGGACGGTTCTTCTCGTCCTATACGCTGACGCTGATCCTGCAACAGATCGCCATCGTCGGCATTCTCGGCGCCGCCCAGACGCTGGTCATCCTGACCGCCGGCATCGATCTTTCGATCGGCGTCATCATGGTGATCTCGGCTGTCATCATGGGCAATGTCGCCATCACCTACGGCATACCGACGCCGATCGCCGTTATCGGTGGTCTCCTTGTCGGCGGGCTCTGCGGCTTGCTGAACGGCTTCCTCGTCGCCTTCATGAAGCTGCCGCCCTTCATCGTCACGCTCGGCACCTGGAATATCGTCATGGCGACGAATTTCATCTATTCCGCCAATGAGACGATCCGCGACACCGATGTCGACGAACAGGCGCCGCTGCTGCATCTTTTCGCTGCGAGCTTCAGGCTCGGCAGCGCCGTGCTCACCCTCGGCGTCATCGCCATGGTGCTGCTCGTCCTCTTGCTCTGGTATGTGCTCAATCACACCGCCTGGGGCCGGCACGTCTATGCGGTCGGCGACGATCCTGAGGCCGCCAAGCTCTCCGGCATCCAGACCAAGAAGGTGCTGCTCACCGTCTACACCATCTCGGGCGTCATCGCCGCCTTCGCCGCCTGGGTTTCGATCGGCCGCAATGGCTCGATCTCGCCGTCCTCGGCGGTCACCGACTATAACCTGCAGGCGATCACCGCGACGGTGATCGGCGGCATCTCGCTCTTCGGCGGCCGCGGCTCCATTCTCGGAACGCTGTTCGGCGCGATGATCGTCGGCGTCGTGTCGATGGGCCTCAATATGCTCGGCGCCGACCCGCAATGGAAAGTCCTTTTGACAGGCGTGCTGATCATCGCCGCCGTCGCCATCGACCAGTGGATCAGAAAGGTTTCGGTGTAATCATGGCTCGCGAACCCCTTCTCACCGCCCGCGGTCTCGTCAAGCGCTACGGCCGCGTGACCGCGCTCGACAATGCCGATTTCGATCTTTACCCGGGCGAAATCCTCGCCGTCATCGGCGATAACGGCGCCGGCAAGTCTTCGCTGATCAAGGCGATTTCAGGCGCCGTCACCCCCGACGAGGGGGTGATCACCCTCGAAGGCAAGCAGGTGCAGTTCCGCTCGCCGATGGAAGCCCGCGAGGCCGGTATCGAAACCGTCTATCAGAACCTGGCTCTGTCGCCGGCGCTGTCGATCGCCGACAACATGTTCCTCGGCCGCGAGATCCGCAAACCGGGCGTGCTCGGCTCGATGTTCCGCATGCTCGACCGGCCGGCCATGGAAAAGCTGGCGCGCAACAAGCTCTCCGAACTCGGCCTGATGACCATCCAGAACATCAACCAGGCGGTGGAGACGCTCTCGGGCGGCCAGCGCCAGGGTGTCGCGGTTGCCCGTGCCGCCGCCTTCGGCTCCAAGGTCATCATCATGGACGAACCGACGGCAGCCCTCGGCGTCAAGGAAAGCCGCCGCGTGCTGGAGCTGATCCTCGACGTGCGCGCCCGCGGCCTGCCGATCGTGCTGATCTCGCACAACATGCCGCATGTCTTCGAGGTTGCCGACCGGATCCATATCCACCGCCTCGGCCGCCGCCTGACAGTGATCGATCCGAAGGAATATACCATGTCCGACGCCGTCGCCTTCATGACCGGCGCCAAGGCAGTGCCGACGGAGCCCGTTGCGGCATGACGGTCAGCACCGAGGAAATCGCCGGCGAGGTCATCAACCGCGCCGGTGATGCCAGACGCTTCCTCATCGGCATTGCCGGCCCGCCGGGTTCCGGCAAGTCGACCATGGCCGACAATCTGGCGGCGGCGTTGAAGGCCAGAGGCGAAAGCGCCGCGGTCCTGCCGATGGACGGCTTCCACATGGACAACGCCATCCTGATCGAACGCGGCCTCTTGGCCCGCAAGGGCATTCCCGAGACCTTCGATGTCCGCGGTTTCCTCGATATCGTCCGCGCCGTCAGGCCGGCCGATCAGGAGGTTCTCGTGCCGGTCTTCGACCGCTCCCGCGAACTGGCCATCGCATCGGCCCGGCCGATCGATCCGAACGACCGTTTCATCATCGTCGAGGGCAACTATCTGCTCTTCACAGAGGGAAAATGGGCTGAACTCGACGGGATCTTCGATTACACGATCATGCTGGCGCCGCCGATGGAGGTGCTCGAGGAGCGGCTCTGGGCGCGCTGGCGGGGTTATAATCTGAGCGAGGAGGCCGCCAGCGCCAAGGTCTACGGCAACGACCTGCCGAACGGCCGGCTGATCCTCGAAAACCGCCGTCCGGCCGATGTGACGCTGGAGATCGCGCTGGCGTAAGGCCGCGACGATTGTTTTCACCTGAGGTATAGTGCTATCGAGGCCCGCAGACGCATCGCTTCGGAGGCCTGCCATGCAAACGATCACCATCCGCCGCCCTGACGACTGGCACCTGCATCTGCGCGATGGCGCCATGCTCGAAGGCGTGATCGCCGATACGAGCCGCACCTTCGCCCGCGCCATCATCATGCCCAATCTGGTGCCGCCCGTCGTCACCACGGCGGATGCGACGGCCTATCGCGAGCGTATCCTGAAAGCCCTGCCGGCCGGTCATCGCTTCCAGCCGCTGATGACGCTCTATCTCACCGAACACACGAGCCCGGACGATATCGAGGTCGGCGCAAAAAGCGGCCTGATCACCGCCGTCAAGCTCTATCCCGCCGGAGCCACCACCAATTCGCATGGCGGCGTGCGCGACATGGAAAAGGCGATGCCGGTGCTGGAGCGCATGGCTGCGATTGGCCTGCCCCTCTGCGTCCATGGCGAAGTGACGACGCCTGAGGTTGATATCTTCGATCGCGAAGCCGTCTTCATCGACACCGTGCTCGATCCGCTGCGCCGGCGCCTGCCCGAGCTGAAGGTGACGATGGAGCATGTGACGACATCGGACGGCATCGATTACATCAAAGGCGCCAAAGGCAATCTTGCCGGCTCCCTTACCACCCATCATCTGATCATCAACCGCAACGCCATCCTCGTCGGCGGCATCCGCCCGCATTATTATTGCCTGCCGGTCGCCAAGCGCGAGAGCCATCGCCTGGCACTGCGTGCCGCCGCCGTGAGCGGTGACGCCCGCTTCTTCCTCGGCACCGATTCCGCCCCGCATGTCGATCCGCTGAAGGAATGTGCCTGCGGCTGCGCCGGCATCTACACCTCGATCAACACGATGAGCTGCCTGGCGCATGTCTTCGAGGAGGAGGGCGCGCTGGACAGGCTCGAAGCCTTCACCTCGCTCAACGGACCGGCCTGGTACGGGCTTCAGCCGAACGAGGAGCGCATCACCCTGTTCAAGCAGGCCGAGCCGGTCGTTTTTCCCGCCAAGATAGAAACGGGCGCCGGTCCGGTGACGGTGTTCGATCCGATGTATCCGCTGCATTGGCACGTCGTGGCGTAGGTGTTGCAGCCCGCGTAATCAATTTTAAATAGAATATTCATTAAAGTTGTGCGCCGACGTTAGGCGCATAACATTTTCATTGTGCAATGCATCATTTGTTAACGGATGCATAAGACATTTCTCACGCGGACATAGGCTGCCGATCATCCGGCGGGAAACCACCTGCGGAGGCTGAAAAGCATGATGCTTGACTATAACTCCCTCTTGCTGGCGCTCGGCGTCTCGACGGCATGCCTTGCCGTGACCTTGATGGGCGGCTGGCTCGTCCGCCGAGTCGAAACCGTGCTGCTCACCGCCACCGTCGGCCTGGTCTTCGTCGTCAGCGGCATTTTTGTCTACAGCGCCTACGTGGACAGGCCGGAGATAGGGTTTGGCATTGCCAATTTCGTACTGTTCCATGCCGGTTTCGCCACCATCTGGGGTGCCGGCCGACAGTTTCTCACCGGCCGTCTGCCCTTGCCGGGCATTGCGATCCGCGCCGTGGCGGCGATGACCTTCTCCATCGTGCCGCTGATATTGGGTTATGACGGCTTGGCCTTCATCGCTGACAATGTTGCCATTGCCCTGCTGCTCTTTGCCACCGCCCGGCAATACTGGCTCGCCCGCGCCGAGGCGCCGGCGCCGATCCTCGGGATCACGGCGCTCTATACGCTGACGGGGATCTCCTTCGTGCTTTGCGCCGCCGTGCTGATCTCCGACGGCAAGCTGGTGCTCGGCAAGGCGCCGAGCAACTGGGCCGAAGATCTGAGCCTTGCCGTCTGCATCGCCGGCATGACCGGGATCGGCGCCCTGTCGCTGGCGCTGCATCAGTGGCGGCTTGCCGCCCGCCATCGTCTCGAGGCGATCACCGATCCGCTGACCGGGCTGCTCAACCGCCGCGCCCTGTTCGATCAATACGGCACGCGCCCGATGGGCTCGACCACCGCCGTCATCGTCTTCGATATCGACCACTTCAAATCGGTCAACGACCGCTTCGGCCATGCGAGCGGCGACCGAGTGATCAAGGCCTTCGCCGGCGAACTCGCCACCCATTGCCGCGCCGGTGACATCGCCGCACGGTTGGGCGGTGAGGAGTTCGCGCTGGTGCTGAAGGAAACCATGCCCGGCCGGGCCGAACTGGCGGCCGAGCGCATCCGCGAGGCTTTCGAGGCGCGCGAGATCGATATCGATGACGAGGTGCTGAAATGCACCGTCAGCGTCGGCGTTGCGCCCGGGCGCGCCAAGAGCCTGGATTTCGACGCCATGCTGAGTGCCGCCGACAAGGCGCTCTACGCCGCCAAGCGGGGCGGTCGCAACCGGGTCGAGCTTGCCGGCCACCTGCAGGCGGTTCCGGTCGAGGCGTCGCGCACGGCGTCTTGATTCCTGACCTCTCCCCTCATAATATCGCCCCTGGCCGGATGCGGCCAGCCGCCCCGCGACGCCCGACGTTTGACAGTTTGGCGTTATGGTGAATGCATCCAAACCATCCTTCACATCCCTTGCCGTTTGGCGATCGATGGCGAACGGGTCAGCAGACGCGGGCACTGATCGTCCTGTTTGCCGCCGATGGAAGGATGACATATGCGCGATTTTCGCGATGCCAAACTCATGGCAAAGACGTTGCGGCAGGCCCTTGCCGACCGCGACATTTCCCTCACCCACAGCGAGACGCTCGAAATCGTCGCCCGGCAATTCGGGCTCGAGCAATGGAATATCCTCTCGGCAAGGATCGATGCCGCGGGTGCGTCCCGCTCCGCAATCGGCATCGAGCCGCCGATGCCGATCTTCCGCATCTTCTCGGTGGAGAAAGCCATGGAGTTCTACTGCGGCTTTCTCGGTTTCCATCTCGACTGGGAGCATCGCTTCGGCGAGAATTTCCCGCTCTATTGCCAGGTCTCCCGCGATGGCATGGCGCTGCACTTGAGCGAACATTCCGGCGACGCCAGCCCCGGCGCCAAAGCATTCGTCCGCGTCGCCAATGTCCGGGCCTACCACGCCGAGCTCGCCGGCAAGGACTACCGCTACATGAAGCCCGGCGTGGAGGAAGCCCCCTGGGGCCTGGAGATGACCGTCACCGACCCCTTCAGCAACCGCATCGCCTTTTGCGAGCAGAGATAGGCGCGGGCGCTGGACTCCCTCCTCTCCCCAGCGGCGAGAGGATGGCCCGAAGGGTCGGATGAGGGGGCTACACGGGCACAGCATTTATTGCCCTTCGCGTGCGCTCCGTGCATTCGGGCTTTGCCGCTCACCCCCTCAACCGCCTGCCGGCACCTTCTCCCCGCTGGCGAGAAGAGACGTGTCGCAATGCCGCCTTCTCAAACGACCATCAACGCCCTGACGAAGGCCATCGAAGCCAGCAGCGAGGCCACTGTCCGCACATGGTTCCACCACGTCCAGTCCCTGAGATAGGTCGCCCAGAGCCCGACTGCCTCCGGCCCGCTGCCGCTGACCTTTTCCAGCGCATCGTTCATAGGCACGTTGAAGATGATGGTCGAGAGGAAGGAGGCGAAGACATAGAGGGCGGCGCCTGTCAGCATCAGCGCGGATGCGCTGCCGCGCCAGTTCATCAGCGCCAGCACTGCGATGACGATGCAGAGGATTGCCGTCGGGACGAACAGCGCCATGAAGGGCGAGCGGACGATCGTCACGTTGATCGAGTTCATCGCCGCAATGCCCTGCTCGGCCGGGATGCGCGAGAAGGCGGTCATGATGAAGGTCGAGAAGGCGAAGAAGATGCCGGCGACGAGGCCGCTCCCGATGGCTGCGGCGACGAGCGAGAGGATGAGGACGAACTGCATGTCGAAGCTCCTTCCAAGGAACAAAACAAGAGAAACTCTCTTATTTGCAAAATGAGATAAACTCTCTTATTTTATTTGTCAACCGCCGAAGGAGCAGGGGATGTCGGAACAGCCGGTCGCAACGCGCAGGCGCAATCAGCAGCATTCCGGCCAGCCGCGCCGGATCCCGAGCCAGCAGCGCGGTCGTGACCGCTTCGAAAAGATCCTCGCCGTCGCCTCCGAGCTGATCGAAAGCCATGGCAGCGATGGCTTGAAGATGAGCGAGATCGTCGAAAGGGCCGGCCTCTCCTTCGGCGCGCTCTACCAATATTTTCCCGACAAGAGCGCGATCATCCGCACATTGACCGAGCGCTTCAACGAGGAGGGCAGGCGCTGCGTGGAGGCGGAACTGGCTGAGGTGACCGACGCTGCGGCGCTCACCGGCGCGCTTGCCAACATCGCCGACGAATATTACGCTTTTTTCCGCCGCGAGCCGGTGATGCGGGACATCTGGCATGCGACCCATACCGACAAGCAACTGCAGCAGATCGATGCCGAGGACATGGAATTCCATGCCCAGGCATTGCTCGCCGTGCTCGTCCGCCTGTGGCCGGAGCGTGACCGCAGCAAGCTTCTGGCGATCGCCCGGCTGACCATGCAGCTCATCGCCGCTGCCGTGCGTTATGCCGTTTCGCTGGATCCGGAGGAGGGCGATGCGGCGATTGCCCTCTTCAAGAAGATGCAGGGCCCCGATATCGGCCGTCTGTTGCTGGAATAGCCGCGCCTGCGTCTGGAAACGATGGGCTCTTGCTGCTATTGCCGGTGACACAAAGCTGAAGGAGAGCCCGCATGATCCAGACGACATTTCCCGACCGTGCCGTTATGGCCGAACTGGTGGCCAAGATGCTCTGGGAGATCAAGGCGGTGCATTTCAATGCCGCCCAGCCTTACAAACTTGCCTCCGGTATGGCGAGCCCGGTCTATATCGATTGCCGCAAGCTGCTCTCCTTTCCGCGCATCCGCTCGACGGTGATGGATTTCGCCGCCAGCACCCTGCTGCGCGATGCCGGTTTCGAGCAGTTCGATTGCATCGCCGGCGGCGAGACCGCCGGCATTCCCTTCGCCGCCCTGCTTGCCGACCGCCTCGGCCTGCCGATGATCTATGTCCGCAAACAGCCGAAGGGCCATGGCTGCAATGCCCAGATCGAAGGCAATATGCCGGAAGGGTCGCGCGTGCTGGTCATCGAGGATCTGACGACGGCCGGCGGCAGCATGTTCAAATTCATCGATGCGGTGCGGGCCGCGGGCGGCATTGTCGATCACGGCATTGCGCTGTTCTTCTACGGCATCTTCGGCCAACAGCGCTTTGACGACGGCAAGGTCCGGCTCCATCATATCGCCACCTGGCGCAATGTTCTGGCTGTTGCCAAGGAGCGGCAGCTGTTCGACGACAAGACGCTTGAAGAGGTCGAGGCTTTCCTCGATGCGCCGCTCGCCTGGTCGGGACGCAACGGTGGCGTCAGCGAGCTTTCGCTCTAAGCGGTTGACAAAAGCCCGCTTAATCGGTTGATGAACATATCAGTGCTGTTGGGAGAAATTCGATGATTTTGTGCTGCGGCGAAGCCTTGATCGACATGCTGCCGAGGGATACGACCCTTGGCGAAAAGGGCTTTGCGCCCTATGCTGGCGGCGCGATTTTCAACACCGCCATCGCGCTCGGCCGCCTCGGCATTCCCACTGCCTTCTTCACCGGCATCGCCGACGACATGATGGGCGAAATCCTGCTTGCGACGCTGAAGGCGAGCAATGTCGATTACAGCCCCTGCGCCATCACCCAGCGCCCCTCGACGATCGCCTTCGTCAAGCTCGTCAACGGCCAGGCGACCTATGCCTTCTACGACGAAGGCACGGCCGGCCGCATGATCACCACGGCCGACCTGCCGACCCTTGGCGACGATTGCGAAGCGCTGCATTTCGGCGCCATCAGCCTGATCCCGAGCCCCTGCGGCGAAACCTACGAAGCGCTGCTCGACCGCGAGGCAGCCAAACGTGTCATTTCGCTCGACCCGAACATCCGCCCCGGTTTCATCAAGGACAAGCCGGCGTATATGGCCCGCATCAAGCGCATGGCGGCAAAATCCGACATCGTGAAATTCTCCGATGAGGATCTCGACTGGTTCGGTCTTTCGGGCGACCACGACACGCTCGCCGCCCACTGGCTCGCCCACGGCGCCAAGCTCGTCGTCATCACCAAGGGCGCCGAAGGCGCCTGCGGTTATACCAGGGATCGCAAGGTGACGGTGCCGAGCGAACGCGTCACGGTCGTTGACACCGTCGGCGCCGGCGACACCTTCGATGCCGGCGTCCTGGCCTCGCTGAAGATGGACGGCCTGCTGACCAAGCCGCAGGTCGCCTCGCTCGACGAACAGGCGGTGCGCAACGCCCTGACACTGGGTGCGAAGGCGGCGGCCGTCACCGTGTCGCGTGCCGGCGCCAACCCGCCTTGGGCGCGTGAGATCGGGCTTTAAGGCAGGGCCCACCTCTCGATTCCCTCTTCCCCCAGCGGGGAGAAGGTGCCTGTAGGGCGGATGAAAGGGGCCGGCGAAGCCGGTCTTCACAACGCTGCTGCGGGATCGGCGGCGTTGGAATCGTTTCGACCTTGTTCAAGCCTAGAGCACGGCGTTTCGCGATAAGTTTTATATTGTTCCGGGCGGCCCCCTCATCCGCCTGCCGGCACCTTCTTCCCCGAGGGGGGAAGAGGATATGCCGCAACGTCTCGACATCCTGTCTCTCGCGCCAAGCGCGGGGGCGCGCCCGGCTGGTCGGTCAGGGCACGCCAGCCCCGCTCCGGTCGGAACTCGGAACGGTCACCAGGTCCCGCAGGAAATTTTCGCACCAGAGCGAGACGTCGTGCGAAAGCAGATGTTCCATCATCATGCTCCAGCGGTCACGGCGCTCCTCAAGCGACATGGCGAGCCCTCGCGCAATCGCATTGGCGGTGCCTTCGACATCGTAGGGATTGACCAGCAGCGCGCCCTTCAACTCCCTGGCCGCGCCGGCAAAGCGAGACAGCACCAACACGCCCGGGCGATCCGGATCCTGGGCGGCGACATATTCCTTGGCGACGAGGTTCATGCCGTCGCGCAGCGGCGTGACCAGCCCGATCGTCGCCAAGCGGAAGAGCCCGGCGAGCACATTGCGGCTGATCGATCGATTGACATAGCGGATCGGCACCCAGTCGACCGTGCCGATGGCGCCGTTGACGCGGCCGGCCTGTTCGGCGACCATCTTCTGCATCTGCTCGTATTCGGGAACTTCGGATCGCGATTTCGGCGTGACCTGCAGAAAGGTCACCTTGTTCTGGTAGGCCGGATTGCTGGCGATGAAGCGCTCGAACGCTTCCAGCCGCTCAATGATGCCCTTCGAATAATCGAGCCGATCGACGCCGATGATCATGTCGCGGCCTTCAATGCTGCGCCGGGTCTTCTGAACCATGACGTTGTTTGCGGCTTTTTCGGCGAAATCGGCGAATCCAGCGGTTTCGATGCCGATCGGATAGGCGCCGGCCTTGAAGACCCGCCCGTGCGAATCGAACAACCCGTTGCCGAGGTCGTCGCCGATGCCCTCCCTTCTGAGATAGCCCGCGAAGTTCTGCAGGTCGTAGTCGGTCTGAAAGCCGACGAGATCGTAATGCGAGAGCCCGCGCATGATTTCCTCGTGGACCGGCATGGTGACGAGAATGTCCGCCGGCGGCCAGGGGATATGCAGAAAGAAGCCGATCCGGTTCTTCAGCCCCATCTGGCGCAGTTCGGCCGCCAGTGGAATGAGGTGGTAATCGTGAACCCAGATAATATCATCAGGCTCGATCAGCGGCGCCAGCCGGTGTGCAAAGAAGCGGTTGACGCGGAAATAACCGGCCATTTCCTTCCGGCCATATTCGGCGAGATCCAGGCGGTAGTGGCAGATCGGCCAGAGAACGCGGTTTGCAAAGCCGCGATAGTATTCTTCGACGTCGGTGTCGGTGAGGTCGGTCAGGGCATAGGTGATGTTGCCCTTCTGCAGTTGTGACAGCGCGCCCGGTTCCCTGTCGCCACTCGACTCTCCCGACCACCCCATCCAGATGCCGCCGCGCTCCTGCAAGGCTGCCTGTAGCGCGACGGCAAGGCCGCCGGCAGCAGCACCCCCATCTTTGCTCGGCACGGGAACACGATTGGACACGACGACAAGACGGCTCATGGAGTTCCTTTGCCTGAGAGCGGTTCAGCTTTTTATGGAAGCGCCTGCTCATCGGCCGATGGGATTGATGGAACGGAGCGTCGTCCCAGGCTTGATAGGCCATGTCTTGGGAAGCAGCCCCTGCACAGAATTTGCTTAAATCTAGGGTGATTGCCGAGAAATGAAAGAATTCCTTCTATAATTTTCCATTAGAAGAACATTTCATCCGCTTCCGCACGACGAGCGTCTGTGCGGCGGCGCACCAGATCCTACTGATATCCGTTCAACATTTGCGGCTGTGATGATGATGTCGGCGCTCGTCGCGATGTCGGCCCGTGGATGGCCTGCGCGGGTCACAGCCCGCCGCGGGACGCCGCTCCCAGGAATGGGGCCGTCGGAGGACGGGCATAAACGTCTGCCCGGCCTCTTGCGTTAAGATGAGGCGGCTGCCTCGAGTGCTTACTTCGCGAGCTTCGACAGCGCTGCGACCAGCCCCTGCGTCGAGGAATCATGGCCAGCCGCGCTCTCCTTGCCCTCGACGACAGGCAGCAGGCCGGTCGCCAGTTCCTTGCCGAGCTCGACGCCCCACTGGTCGAAGGAGTTGATGCGGAAGAGCACGCCTTCGACGAAGACGCGGTGTTCGTAGAGCGCGATCAGGCGGCCGAGGGCGTAAGGGGTGAGCTTGTCGTAGACGAAGGTGATCGACGGCCGGTTGCCCTGGAAGACGCGGTGCGGGGCGATGAAATCGGCCTTCTTGTCGTCCATTCCTTTGTCGGTCAGCTGCTTCTTGGCTTCATCGAAGGTGCGGCCCTTCATCAGCGCTTCCGACTGGGCGAGAACGTTGGAGATCAGCAGCTGGTGCTGGTGGCGCAGCTCCGGCTCGAAGGCGTTGGCGGCGATCATGAATTCGGCGGGGATGATGCTCGTGCCCTGATGGATGAGCTGATAGAAGGCGTGCTGGCCGTTGGTGCCGGGCTCGCCCCAGACGACCGGCCCGGAATTGCCCTCGACCGGCGTACCGTCGATGGTCACACCCTTGCCGTTCGATTCCATGTCGAGCTGCTGCAGATAGGCAGGAAAGCGCGACAGGCGCTGGTCATAGGGCAGGATGGCGCGGGTGGGATAACCGAGCACATTGCGATGGTAGAAGCCGATCAGGCCGAGCAGCATCGGCAGGTTTTCGGCAACCGGCGCCTGACGGAAATGATTGTCGACGGCATGGGCGCCGTCGAGGAACTTGCCGAAATTCTCCGGGCCGACGGCGATCATCAGCGGCAGGCCGATCGCCGACCAGATCGAGTAGCGGCCGCCGACCCAGTCCCAGAAGCCGAAGACGCGGGCGCTGTCGATGCCGAAGGCGGCGACCTTGTCGAGCGCCGTCGAAACGGCGGCGAAATGGTGCTGCACGGCCGCTTCGCCGAGCGCCTTGGCGATGAAATTGCGCGCCGTCTGCGCATTGGTCATTGTCTCAACGGTGGTGAAGGTCTTCGAGGCGACGATGAACAGCGTCGTTTCCGGCTGAACCAGCTTGAGGATATCGGCGATATGGGCGCCGTCGATATTGGAGACGAAATGGGCGCGCGGGCCGTCATGGAAGGGAGCAAGCGCCAGCGTCGCCATCACGGGGCCGAGATCCGAGCCGCCGATGCCGATATTGACGACGTCGGTGATCGCCTTCCCGGTTGCACCCTTCAGCGCACCGGAGCGGACGCCGCCGGCGAATTTGCCCATGGCGGCCAGCACCGCGTTGACATCCGGCATGACGTCCTTGCCGTCGACCAGAACCGGCGTGTTGGAGCGGTTGCGCAGTGCAGTGTGCAGAACGGCGCGGTCCTCGGTGAAATTGATCGCCTTGCCGGAGAACATCTCCTCGCGCTTCTTCTCGACGCCGCCTTCTTCGGCGAGTTTCACCAGCAGCTTGAGGATGTCGTCGTTCACTGCCGTCTTGGAAAAATCCATCAGCAGGTCATCAAGCGAGACGGAGAAGCGCGAAAAACGCTTGGAATCGGCGGCGAAGGCCGCACGAAGATCGGTCGCCTTGGTGGCGGCGGCGGTGCTTTTCAGCTGTTCGACGATGGCGTTCATGGGAGGCTCCTTTGGAGGCGGAAAGGTTGCGGAAACTATTCGCTTTATCGGGCCTAAATCAAGTTCAGCCGCCGCTCCAATATGAAAAAAGCCACCCGCGGCAAGCGGCTGGCTTTTAGAGCCTTTCCTGGTCAGCTTGAAGCATTCTGCCGGAGCAGGTTTTCGTCAGGGCAGAGGCGATTGGCGATGGGCATACCGCAAGGTACGTCCGAGCCGATCGCCTCTGATCCTGGCGGAAACATGCCCGGCCCACCGGCCGCACCGCTTCGCCGTGGCGAAGCGATACGTGCGTCCGGCGCTTTAAAGTCTTGCAGATTTGCCTGGCAAATCTCCGGGAGGGTTGGCTGAAACGGGCCGGCTGATCGACCGGCCGGCTTGGCCGTAGAACTGGGCTACGACGCGCGCCGGCCGGTCGACCATCCGACTCCGTTTGAGCCAACAGAATGCTTCAATCTGACCAGGAAAGGCTCTAATTTCATCAGATCGTCAAACTCAGCCGCGCAGGTCCTTGCGCAGGATCTTACCGACCGGCGACTTCGGCAACTCGGTGCGGAATTCGATGAAGCGCGGGCGTTTGTAATTGGTGAGGTTGGCGATGCAATGGGCCTTCACCTCGGCCTCCGTCAGGTTCGGATCCTTCCTGACCACGAAGAGTTTGACCGCCTCGCCCGAATGCCCGTCCGGCACGCCGATGGCGGCTGCCTCGAGGATGCCTACATGCATGGCGGCGACCTCCTCGATCTCGTTCGGATAGACGTTGAAGCCCGAAACCAGGATCATGTCCTTCTTGCGGTCGACGATTTTGGTATAGCCGCGCGCATCCATGAAACCCATATCGCCCGAGCGGAAATAACCGTCTTCGGTCATCACCCGCGCCGTCTCCTCCGGCTTCTGCCAATAGCCGGCCATCACCTGCGGCCCGCGAATGCAGATCTCACCGACCTCGCCGAGCGGCAGCGATTTTCCGTCTTCGTCGCGGATATCGAGATCGGTTGAGGGCATCGGCAGGCCGATCGAGCCGGTGAATTCCGGCGAATCGAAGCGGTTGGCTGTGGCGACCGGCGATGTCTCGGAAAGGCCGTAGCCCTCGGTCACCGCCGTGCCCGTTATTTTCAGCCAGCGTTCGGCGACCGGACGCTGCACGGCCATGCCGCCGCCGAGCGACATGATCAGCGGGGAGAAATCGAGCTTGGCGAATTCGGCATTGTTCATCAGCGCATTGAACAGCGTGTTGAGGCCGGGAAAGATATGGACATCTGACTTGCCGAATTCCTTGACTAGACCGGGAATGTCGCGCGGATTGGCGATCAGGATATTGCGGGCGCCGAGAGACATGCCCATCAGCGAATTCACCGTCAGCGCGAAGATGTGGTAGAGCGGTAGGGCGCAGAGGAAATTCAGCACCTCGGGCTGTTTCTTGCGCTCGAAGGCCGATCTGAGCCAGAGCGACAGCTGCAACTTGTTGGCAAGCAGATTGGCATGCGTCAGCACCGCGCCCTTGGCAACGCCCGTCGTGCCGCCGGTATATTGCAGGAAAGCAATATCACCGCCGGCAAGCGTGACCGGCTGCAGGGTTTTATTCGCCCCTTCGCGCAGCACTTGGCCGAAGCTCTTGTGCTGCGGGATCGACCAGGAGGGAACGAGCTTTTTCACCTTGCGCACTGCGAAATTGACGATCAGCCCCTTCAGCCCCAGCATTTCGCCGAGCGAGGTGACGACGACATGGCGAAGGTCGGTCTTGTTCAGGACCTGCTCCACCGTGCGGGCGAAATTCTCCAGCACGAAGATCGCCTTGGCGCCGGAATCGCGCAGCTGATGTTCGAGTTCGCGCGGCGTATAGAGTGGGTTGACGTTGACGACGACGAGACCGGCCCTGAGGATGGCATAGGTGGCGACCGGGTTCTGCAACACGTTCGGCATCATCACCGCGACGCGGTCGCCCTTTTGAAGGCCCGTGCTCTGCAGCCAGGCGGCGACTTTGCGCGTCTGACTCTCCAGCTCGCGGTAGCTCATCGCCTTGCCCATGCTGGCAAAGGCGGTGCGGTCGGCGTAACGGGCGCAGGATTTTTCGAGCAGTTCCGCCAGCGAGGCATGTTCCGGCGGCGGAAGCTCGGCCGGAACCACATCCGGATAGGCGGCAAGCCAGGGTTTTTCAGGCTTGGCTCCGTTCGGATGGACGGAAATGCTGTTCATCGTGTCTCTCTCCCTTGCGGCCGCCGCGCCGACGATCGGTCGGCAGACTGACCGAAAGATCCTCCATCTTCCAGTCCGGCAGCTTATGCCATTGCTCGAATGGTTCAAGCCGAATGAAGCTATACTAACCTTGACGTAAACGTCAACATTCGCCGATTGCGCAATCGTGCCGGAGAGGGGGAACTTTGAACCCGCGATGACGTTGATCTTGCATACCCAATCCGAGGAAACCCAAAGGAGATGCATCATGCTCAATCAGGAAACTGACGCCAACCGCCGTGACCCGGACGCCAAAAGCACGCATTCGCTGATCGCCAGCGACCGCGTCGAAGGCACCCGTGTCTATGGTGCCGATGGCAGGCATATCGGCTCCATCGAACGTCTGATCATCGGCAAGCTTGACGGCCGCGTCGCCTATGCCGTGCTGAGCTTTGGCGGCTTCCTCGGCATTGGCCACGATCACTATCCGCTGCCCTGGGAAAAGCTGAACTACGACACGCAGCTGGATGGCTATCGCATCGACCTGACCAAGGAACAGATCGAAGGCGCCCCGAGCTATGCGGACGATGACGACAGCTGGTACAACGACAATGGCCGCCGAGTTTACGATTACTATGGCGTGCCGCCCTACTGGATGTAACGTCGTCCGCTAGGCTGAGCTGGAAGGGCCCCGTGCGATGCGGGGCCTTTTTGCTGTTTGGCGGCAGAAGACCTGCCTTACAAAGGGTGCGAGGAACGGAGAGATCACGGCATGTCCTCTTCTCCCGTCGGGCAGAAGTGCCGGCACGCGGATGAGGGGGCTACACGGCACACCTCACCCCAAACTATGCCCATACGCCGTGCCCAAGGCGCCAATCAACCCGATTGCAGCGCATCGCATCCGCACGAGGATTGCAGGAAAGACCGGCGTTTCCGGCCCCCTCATCCGCCCTACGGGTACCTTCTCCCCAAGGGGAGAAGAGGGAATCGAGATGTTGTGGCGGCCCTTTTCAGCGCCCCGCCACAAGATCATTGGCCGACCGCAACACGGTGCCGATCGTGATGTCCTCCGCGACGATCGTCTTCCCCGTCGTCACCGAAAACACATGGCTCTCGCCCGGCAGCAGCGTCACCAGCATCGTGTCGACCACCGCGTCCGGATCCAGCCGATCCGCCATCAGGCAGAGATCCTTGAGGAAATTATCAGCCCTCACCTTCACGGCATACCCGCCATTGATCGCTGCGACATCGACGCTCAGCCGCGGCGCCGGCAGGGCAAGCGCGATATCCTCGACGAAATAGTGAAAAGCCCGCCTGTCGAGCATCTCGACGACGATGACTTCCTCGTTCGGTAAGCCGGGCCTGACGATATCTTCGGGCAGCGGAAACTCCTTCGCCGCGAAGCGGTCGCAGAGCAGACGCCAGAATTCGAATTCGCCCAACACAGTGCCGTCGAGCGTCAAACGCCTTCCGCTGATCTTTGCCCGCCAGAACAGCGTTCTCTCGTTGACCGCCACCGCCGAAAGCCCGTCGCCGCGTGGCTGGATGGTCAAGAGACGCGGATCATAGGCGGCCTTCAGCGCATACCAGAGCGGCTTGCGGCGACCGGCAGAATCGAGTGCCGCCCAGGAGGTCACCGGCCAGCAATCGTTGAACTGCCAGACCACCGCACCCCTACAGATCTCCCGATGCGAGCGCATGTGCTCGATGCCGAAGCGGATGGCGCGGGCCTGGTTGAGCTGGGTGGCGAAGTGCCAGTCGTCCATCGTCCGTGGCTCCGGCAAATGGCCGGCAAGGCCGCGGATCAGCTTGTCATTACCCTGCGTCGCCTTCTGGTGATGGAAGACGCCGTTCGATTGCGGCGTCAGCGGCGTGTCATGAACGCTTTCGGCGATCGTCGCCCAGGCGGCCGGCGCCTGCCAGCCGAATTCGGAGCAGAAGCGCGGGATATAGTTGCGGTAGACCTCGTAGCCGACATCGTTCCACACGTCCCAGATATGTTTGCAGCCATGTGCGTCGGCATTGGGTTCGATCTCCATCGAGCCGGAATAGGGGCTGCCGGGATAATAGGGCCGGTCGCGATCGAGTTCGGCGCAAAGTCTTGGCAGCAGGTCGAGATAATAGCCGAGCCCCCAGCTTTCACCCGGCTTGATGATCGGCCGCCAGCCCCATTCGTCGAAGCCCCAGATGTTCTCATTGTTGCCGTTCCAGAGGATCAGTGAGGCATGTGGCATCAGCCGCACGACATTGTCGCGCACCTCTGCCTCGACCTCGCTCCTCAGTGGCTCCTCCTCCGGATAGGCCGCGCAGGCAAACAGGAAATCCTGCCAGACCAGCATGCCCATGCGGTCGCAGGCTTCGTAGAATTCGTCGCGCTCGAAAATGCCGCCGCCCCAGACGCGCAGCATATGGATATTGGCGGCCTTGGCCTCCTCGATCCGCGCGCCATAACGCTCAGCCGTCACCCGCGAGGGGAAACAATCATCGGGAATCCAGTTCGCGCCGGCGATGAACAGCGGCACGTCGTTGATGACGAAGGTGAAGGCCGAGCCGTGCGCGTCGGCCGAGGTGTCGAGCCTCAGCGAGCGGAAACCCAGCTCGCGCTCGTCAGCGTCGAGCAGATCGCCGCTGGCATCGTCGACGAGCTCAAGCGTCAGGGAATAAAGCGGCTGCGCGCCGAGATGGTGCGGCCACCAGAGCTGCGGCGAGGGGAGGGTAAGCTCGAAAGAAACCTCGTCTTCGCCGGCGCCGATCGCCACCGTTTTGGTCACGTCGCCGATTGTAGCGGTGAGCCGGCAGGCCGCCCCCTCGCCATGCCGCGCCAGCCGGGCATGGACCTTCACCAGCCCGTCACCACCGGCAAGGCTTGCCGAAACCCTTATCTCGCCGAGCCGCGCCCGATCCCAGCTTTCCAGCCTGACCGGTTTCCACAGGCCCGCCGTCACCAGCGTCGGGCCCCAGTCCCAGCCGAAATTGCAGGCCATCTTGCGCATCAGATTGCCCGGTCCCGGATAGTTGTTGGGCCGGTAGCCGTAATGGTTCTCCATCTCCGCGCCATAGGCATAGGCGGAGCGGAAGGTGACGGTGAGTTCGTTGGCGCCTGTTTTCAGCAGCCCGGAAACATCAAAACGATTGGTGCGGTGCATGTTGAAGCTGCGGCCGATTTCTTCGCCGTTCAGCGCGATCACAGCGATGGTATCGAGCCCGTCGAAGATCAGCTCCTGGATCTTGCCGTCCTCAGGCGCGGCCTCGAACGTGCAGCGATAGGTCCAGTCGGTTTTGCCGATCCAGTCGTTTGTGATCTCGTTGACGTCGATATAGGGGTCGGGGATCAGCCGGCTGGCGAGAAGGTCGAGATGCACGCATCCCGGCACGGTTGCAGGGATCGATTCCGGCAGGCCGGGCCTTCCTGTATCGTTGCAGTGGAGTGTCCAGCCGGAATTCAGCGTGGTCTTCTCGATCATGCGGGCTCCTGATTTATGCCGCTCGAAACTGGGGGGTGAGGTGTCGTTGGAAGGGCGCCGCAATCGGTCACGGCGCATTGTGGGTCAGAGAAACCGGCCGTGGCGCTGCAGCACTTCGATCTTGTAGCCGTCGGGATCGCTGATGAAGAAGAACAGGCCGAAGAGCTTGCCGTCGCGGTTGAGCTCCACCAGCTGACCGGGTTTCAGCCCCAGCTTTGACAGCCGCTCGCGCTCGATCGCCACCTCTTCGACCGAGACGGCGAGATGGCCATAGGCGTTACCGAGATCGTAGGGTTCGGTCCGGCCCTTGTTGACGGTCAGCTCCAGTTCGAAGCCGGTCTCGGCATTGCTGAGATAGATCAGCGTGAAGGTTTCGAAATCGACGCGGTCGGCGACCGAAAGGCCGAAGGCCTTGCTGTAGAATTCGACCGAGCGCGCCTCGTCGAGAACACGGATCATCGAGTGGATCATCTTCGCCATGGCGTCCTCCCGTGGAATCGATCACCGCAGCCTTGGTAGCGGTCCTTTCACGCCGGGCGCAAGCCGATTCTTCGGGTGATCGCCGCTTCGACAAGGCCCATGGCGTCATAGATCAGCACCGCCATCAGGCCGACGATCAGCCCGCCCTGCAGGATGAAGGCGGTATTGTCGGAAATCAGTCCGGCAATGATCACCTCGCCGAGGCCCTTGGCCGCCACCGTCGAGCCGATCGTCGCCGTGCCAATATTGATGACGGTGGCAACCTTCAGCCCTTCGAGGATCAGCGGCAGGGCAAGTGGTAGCTCGACCCGCAACAGCCGCTGCGTGGCACCCATGCCCATGCCGTCGGCGGCGTCGAGAACCTGCGGCGACACCTGCTTCAGCCCGGCGACGGTGTTTTCGAAGATCGGCAGCAGGCCGTAGAGAAACAGCGCGATCAGCGTCGGCATGGCGCCGAAGCCGGTGGCCGGAACGGCAAGCGCCAGCACCGCGACCGGCGGAAAGGTCTGCCCGGCATTGGCGATCGCCCGCGACAGCGGCAGAAAGTCGGCGCCGCTCTCGCGGGTGACGAAGATACCGCCGGCAACGGCGAGCACGGCGCTGCAGACAATCGATCCGATCACCAGCTGCAGATGGCCGACGG
Source organism: Rhizobium sp. 268 (assembly GCF_036571585.1). Taxonomy (NCBI): domain Bacteria; kingdom Pseudomonadati; phylum Pseudomonadota; class Alphaproteobacteria; order Hyphomicrobiales; family Rhizobiaceae; genus Rhizobium; species Rhizobium sp. 268. The sequence goes on from NZ_JAPPSO010000015.1 coordinate 48,361, forward strand.
CGAGCGAGGCAAGGCTGTTCTGCGTATAGACGGCGGGCGCATTGTTGCTGGTCAGCGGCACGAGCAGGAAGGACAGCCACTCGGTCCTGAACAGCAGGATGAGCAGAAGGGCGAGCGCCGCCAGGCGGAAGAGATTGGCGACGACGAGTTTCATGCCTTGCGGCCCAGTTCGAGCAGCCGACTCATCGAGATCGATCCCACCGGCGCCTTCTCGCCATCCTGCACCGCCGCCTCGTCGACGCCCTGCCAGATCATTTCGGCGAGCGCATCGCGCAGGCTGAGCGATTGCGACAGGGCATAGGCGAGACCGCTTTTGGCCGGCTCCATGCTTTCTTTCAGCGGCAGCAGCGACATCAACTTCAGCGCCCGGTCGGAGGTGCCGGTCAATTGCTGGACGAAGGGGTCGGCGGGTTCGGTGAGGATCTTTTCCGGCGTCGAGCATTGCAGCAGCCGGCCCTGGCTCATCACCGCGATCTGGTTGCCGAGATGGAAGGCCTCGTCCATGTCATGGGTGACGAGGATGATGGTGGTGCCGAACTGCTTCTGGATCGCCAAGAGATCGTCCTGCGCCTTGCCGCGAATGACCGGGTCGAGCGCGCCGAAGGGTTCGTCCATCAACAGCAGTTCCGGCTCGGCCGCCAGTGCCCGGGCGACCCCGACGCGCTGCTGCTGGCCGCCGGAAAGCTGGTGCGGATATTTGTCGGCGAAAGTTGCCGGATCGAGGTTGAACAATCCAAGCAGTTCCTCGACCCGTCTGGCGATACGGGCCGAATCCCAGTCGAGAAGCTGCGGCACGGTGGCGATATTCTGCGCCACGGTGCGGTGCGGGAAGAGCCCGTGCCCCTGGATCGCATAGCCGATCTTGCGGCGAAGCTCCGTCACCTCGACGTCGATCACATTCTGCCCGCCGACGAAAATCTCGCCCTCGGTGATCGGCACCAGCCGGTTGATCATCCGCATCAGTGTCGATTTGCCGGAGCCGGAGGTACCGACGATGACGGTAATCTCGCCCTTCTCGACCTGCATCGAGACATTGTCGACGACGGTGGCCGTGCCATAGCGCTTGGTGACGTTCCTGATCTCGATCATGCTCATGCGGCGGATCCCCGGATACTGTCGATGACCGCATCGAGGATGACGGCCGATGAGAAGGCGAAGAAGACGGTCGGCACGGCGCCGAGCAGGACGAGGTCCATGGCCGTCTGGCCGAGTCCCTGGAAGATGAAGATGCCGAAGCCGCCGCCGCCGATCAGCGCGGCGATCGTCACCATGCCGATCGCCTGCACCAGCACGATGCGGATGCCGGTGAGGATGACCGGAAAGGCAAGCGGCATGTCGATGCCGGTGAGGATCTGCCGGCGCGTCAGCCCCATGCCGGCCGCGGCATCGCGCACCGAGGGGTCGACGCCCTGCAGGCCGACGACGGTGTTGGCAACGATTGGCAGCAGCGAATAGAGCACCAACGCGATCAAGGCGGGCGCCGTGCCGATGCCGCGAATGCCGATGGCCGATGCCAGCGCCACATGGGTGGCGAGATAACCGAGCGGCAGCATCAACAGGCCGAAGAGCGCAAGACTGGGGATCGTCTGGATGAGGCTGAGGCCCTGCAGCACGATGGCGCGCAGCTTCGGCACCCAGAAGCAGAGGATGCCCAGCGGCAGGCCGAGGATGATGGCGATGGCGAGCGAACCGAAGGCCAGCAGCAGATGCGAGATCGCTTCCGTCTCGAACTGCGGCGCCCGCGTCGAGAACTCCTTCATGATCGACAGGCTGTCGAGCAGGCCGGAGGCGAGCGAGATGAAGAGCAGCGCGGTGTAGCCCGCAAGGGCCGCGACCCGCATCCAGGGCGCCAGCCTTATTTTCACCAGCGCATCCGAGATGACGAGCCCGATCACCGCAAACAGCACCCAGAAGCCGCCGCCGGGCGTCATCCGCGCCACCGTGCTGCCGGGCGGTGTCGCCGCCGTCGAGACGAGGCCGATCGCAACGACCAGCGCCGCAAGGCAGAGTGTGGCGATCACGAGCCGGGCGAGAGCATTGCGGAGAAACAGCGTCGCCAAGGCCGTGAGAATAAGCAGCACGGTCAGGAAGATGACGGAAGGCTGGGGAAGAAGCTGCGTCAGCAGCATCGGCTTGCCGGCGGCGATGCGGTTCGCCTTGACATAGATGAACGGCATCAGTGCCGTCGCCGCAATGCCGCCCGCCACCAGAACCACGCCGAGCCGGTCCAGCCTGCGGACCGCTGAGGTTTCTTCCATCAAATCAACCCTGTCTGAGCAATCCCGTCCGGCCAACCCTATCAGCAGAGGGGGCTCCGCCCGCAATCGGGCGGAGCGAGTGATGATTATTTCAGGAAGCCTTTTTCCTTGAGATAGGCTTCAGCGACGGATTTCGCCGGCTCGCCGTCGACCTGGATCTTGGCATTGAGCTTGCGCAACTCGTCGGCGGTCAGGCTCTTGAAGATCGGCGAGAGCACTTCCTCGATCTTCGGATTGGCTTTCAGCACCTCTTCGCGGATGATCGGCGTCGGCGCATAGACCTGCTGCACGTTCTTGTCGTCTTCGAGAACGGTGAGCTCGGCCGCTTCGATCGCGCCATCCGTGCCATAGACCATGGCGGTGTTGACGCCGTTGGTTTGGTCGGCGGCCGCCTTGATCGTCGCCGCCGTGTCGCCGCCGGAGAGAACGACCATCTGGTCGGGCTTCAGCTGGAAGCCGTAGGTCGTCTGGAAGGCGGGAAGCGCGCCGGCTGAATTGACGAATTCGGCAGACGCCGCCAGCTTGGCGGCACCGCCGCCGGCGACCCATTTGCCGAAGTCCGTGAGGCTCTTCAGCTTGTTCGGTTCCGCGACGTCGCTGCGCACGGCGAGCGCCCAGGTGTTATTGGCAGGCGACGGCGTCAGCCAGACGATCTTGTTGGCGTCGTAATCGAGCTTCTTCGCCAGCTCGTAACCCTGGTCGATATTCTTCCAGGCGGCATCGTCGGCCTTGTTGAAGAAGAAGCCGGCATTGCCGGTATATTCCGGATAGATGTCGATTTCGCCTGCGGTGATCGCCTTGCGCACGACCGGCGTGGCGCCGAGCGCGATGCGGTCCTGCGTCTTGATGCCGTTGGCTTCGAGCGCAAGCGCAATGACATTGCCGAGCAGCGTGCCTTCCGTGTCGATCTTCGACGAGACGACGACATCCGCGGCGTGAGACGCACCCGCCGCGAAGGCGGAGAGCGAGACGGCGAGTGCGAGTTTCTTCAGCATGGAATATCCCCTTGGTTGACACTGTTAGCACTTTGAATTGCTGCATTATGCAGGTGCGCAAGCTCCGAGCGGGAGCTCTGCGCACAGAAGTTCGCCAGCCAGCGCGACGACGTCGCCACCATGCCGGAATTGCGTGCGTCATGGAAATAGCGTGCACGCCCGAAAAATCGATGCAAGCCCCCTCCAGTATTTGCAGTCGCGGCACGATTATGGCGGCGAATGCATCTCCACGCGTGGAAACGCATTCCCTTTTCCAGGGCCGGCGCGATTTGTTTTTGTCCCCTTGCGTGTTTCCGCGGTGGTCCGGTGCTCTGTTGCGGATTGCCGCCGCCCGGATTTTTCTATGACGGAAACGATAGCCCGCCTCTTACGATGCAGGGATATCTTTTTTCGTGAACACATCATATCGTCCGGTTTTTCCAGCGCTTTCCGGAGCCAGCCCTTTTGCATCTCGGCGCCCTGTTCATAAGCCACCATGTGCTGACCTCCGGTTCGGTGCGCGAGACCGCGCGGCGCTTCCAGCTGTCGCCCTCTACTGTCTCGACGGCCATCCGCCATCTCGAAACAGAGCTGGCGATGAAGCTGACGGAACGCGCCTCCGGCGAGCTGGTGACGCTGCTCGCCAGCGGCAGGGTGCTGGAGGGACTGGTGCCGATCACGGCGGCAATCGGCGAACTCGGTCAATTCGCCGGTCATGACGCTGCGGCCGCCGATGCCCACGCGGCCTGGGCATCGCGCATTCCCCTCAAGATCGTCACGATGGAGCGCTTTCTCGAAGTCGCCGATCAGGGCAGCATCAATCGCGCCGCCCGCCGTCTTGGCCTGGGTCAGCCGCAGCTTTCGCTTCAGCTTGCCAACCTGGAGAAATTTCTGGGTGGCCGCCTGTTCGAGCGGCAGGCGCAGGGCTCGGTGCTGACGGAGGAGGGCAGGCGCGCCTACCAGGTCTTCACGGCGATCAGCCAGGCATGGAACGATCTGAAGTCTTCGGCCGACGAGCGATATCGGCGCACCGTCCGGTCGCTGCGCATCGGCTCGATCATCCCCACGGGATCGGAAAGCTGGGTGGCGCGCTGCCTGGGTTCGCTGGTTTCGGAATGGAATGCGCGGCGCAGCAACAATGCGATATCGCTGGTCTCGATGACCGCCGACGATCTGCGCGAGGCGCTAAAGAGTGGCCGCATCGATGTCGCCATCCTGGATTCGGTCTTCGGGCTGGAAAGCTTCCGCCATCGCGAGCTGCTGCAGACCGACATGGTGGTGATCGCGCCGCCGGATAGCACCGAAACGAATGTCGCCGATCTCGTCGCCGGCCATGCCATCTGCATGCCGAGCCCGCGCACCGGCCTCGGCCACGCGGCCATGGCCTTCAGCTATGAGCGTGGCCCAAACCGGCGGTTCCGCAGCCAGGATATCACTGCGGCGGATTCGCTGCCCGTGATCGTCGACCTCGTCGCCAATCACGGCTACGTTTCCTTCTTGGGCCGCGTCAGCGCCATGCCGATCGCTGATAAGGTGCGCATTGTCGATCTCGACGAACATCTGCCGATGTCCTATCACGTCGCCTTCAATCATCGCAAAGCCGCCGCCGATGCCTGCGCCGTCATCATCGAGGCGGCGGCGAGAATCACGTCTGAGCCTGTCGCGCAGACCGAAAGAGTTAGGGAGAGCGCGGCATGACGATCCTGCTGGAAGTGTGCGTGGATAGCGCCAATGGCCTCGCCGCCGCCATCGAGGGCGGCGCCGACCGCATCGAGCTTTGTTCGGCGCTGGAGCTCGGCGGTCTGACGCCGCTGCCGAGCTTGATGCGGATCGCCGCCAGGGCGCGTATTCGCGTCTACGCAATGATCCGCCCGCATGCCGGTCCCTTCATCTTCGACAGGGCGGACGAGGAAGCGATGATGCTCGATATCGACGCCGTGCGCGCCGCAGGCCTGGCCGGGGTCGTCATCGGCGCCAACCGGCCTGATGGTACGCTCGACATGCCGCTGATCCACCGCCTGAAGGCGCATGCGACAGGCCTCGGCTCGACGCTGCATCGGGCGTTCGATCTGGTGCCGGATGCCGATCAGGCGCTGGAACAGGCGGTCGAACTCGGCGTTGAGCGCATCCTGACATCCGGCTGCGCGCCGAAGGCGGCCGACGGAACCGAAACCCTGAAACGCCTCTCGGCAAGGGCCGCCGGCCGCATATCCATCATGCCCGGCAGCGGCATCCGCCCCGCCAATGTCACCGCCATCTTGCAGGCAACCGGCGCCCGCGAGGTCCATGGATCCTGCAGCTCACCTGTGGAAAGCGCCGACCCCTGCGCGGTCGCCTTTGGTTTCGAGGCGAAAAGCGCGAACCGGACGGATAGTGCGGTGGTCAGGGAGATGTGCAGGGCGATTGCGTCAATGGAGCGTTAGCGGTCTCGCAATTCCGGACGGAAAGCGTTTTGCGATTTTGAAACGCGAATGCAGTGCTTGCGGCATGGGTCCTCGGGTCAAGCCCGAGGACGACGGAGTGTGGTGTGGGCGCTGCGGCAAGTAGGTGCCGTAGACACCAAACGACAAGCAAATTGGGACCGCGGGTTTTCCCTATTTTTACGCGATCCCGGACATAAAACGGGCGCCCACCTTTGATGGAATTGCTCCAAGCGTCCCGGCCCTTGCCGCGTGGTTTCCCCACCCTCCGTCATACTCGGGCTTGACCCGAGTATCCACGACGCACTCCACGTGCATGCTACCGTCTTACCCTAATCTCCAACCCTGATCACCGCCTTGATCAACCCGCTCTTCTCATGCGCCCAGCGCGCCAGATCTTGCGGCGTATCGGCCAGCGCCGTCCGGTGGGTAATCAGTTTATCCACCGGCACCAGCCCCTTGGCGATCGAATCGACCACATGCTCGAAATCGACGCGGGTGGCGTTGCGGCTGCCGATGACCATCATCTCGCGTTTGTGGAATTCCGGGTCGGAGAAGCGGATATCGTCCTTGACGACGCTGACCAGCACCAATGCGCCGCCATGGGCGACGAAGGAGAAGGCTTTTTCCATCGACGGGCCGTAACCGGTGGCGTCGAAGACGACGTCGAAACCGTCGCCATCGGTTTTTTCCCGCACAGCCTCTAAGGTTTTCTCACCGGCGACGATGCCGGAGGTAAAGCCGAAGCGCTCCGATGCCATCTGCAGTCGTTCGGCACTGGTATCGAGCAGCGTCACCTCGTGACCGGCAATGCGCGAGAAGATCGCCGCGCCGAGGCCGATCGGGCCGGCGCCGATGACGAGGGCGCGCGCGCCGGCGCCGGCCAGCGAGCGGCGCACCGCGTGGGCGCCGATCGCCAAAAATTCCGTTGTCGCCGCCGCCTCCAGGCTGAGGCCCTTGGCGGGATAGAGATTGCCTGCCGGAACAGAAATCTCCTCGCAGAAGGCACCGTCGGTATGGACGCCGAGCACCTTGATGTTGGTGCAGCAATTCGGCTTGCCCTGGCGGCAGGCGACACATTGGCCGCAGGAGAGATAGGGGTTGACGATAACAGGTGTGCCGGCCGCAAGCGTTACGCCGTCGCCGGCTGCGATGACCGTCGCCGAGATCTCGTGCCCCATCACCCGGGGATATTCGAGGAAAGGGTGTTTGCCCTCGAAGATATGATAATCCGTGCCGCAGATGCCGACATGGCTGACCGCCAGGCGCACCCAGCCGGGCGCCGGTGCGGCGGGAGATGGCCGCTCGACGATCTCGAGCACGCCGGGTTCGCGGCAAACAACTGCTTTCATGACAGGTCTCGCATTCCTGGAAATTGAAGAAGCCGGCCTGTGCGACCGGCTTCTCTGAGTTTCTCAATTGCTCTTGCGGCGGCGCAGCTGGTCGAAGAAGACGATCACGATGATCAAGAGACCGGTGATGATGCGCTGCCAGAAGGAGTTGACGTTCAGAAGGTTGGCGCCGTTGTTGATGGTGGCGAGGATGAAGGCGCCGATCAGCGGCCCGTGCACCGAGCCGACCGCGCCGAACAGGCTGGTGCCGCCGATGACAGAGGAGGCGATCGCCTGCAATTCCCAGCCGTCGGCCTGCGTCGCATTGCCGATGGCGATGCGCGAGGCGAGCAGCACGCCGACGAAGGCGGCAAAGCCGGCCGACAGGATATAGGCGAGGTAGATCATGCCCTTGACGTTGACGCCGGAAAGGCGGGCAGCTTCCGCATTCGAACCGACGGCGAAGAGATAACGGCCCCAGCGGCTGAGATGCAGGAACACGAAGGATGGCACCGCCACCAGGATGACCATCCAGAACAGGCTCGGAATGCCGAGGAAATCGGCGCGGGCGAAATTGCTGAAACCCTCATCGGTGATGCTGATCGTCGAACCGTTGGTGATCAGCAGGCCAATGCCGCGCAGCGATGTCAGCGTTGCCAGCGTGATGATGAAGGGCGGCAGGCCCATATGGACAATGCCGAAACCGTGGAAGGCGCCGATCGCCACACCGATGGCGAGCGTCAGCACGATCGCTCCCCAGAGCGGCACCCCCGCCTGCAACAGCCAGGCGATGATGACGGTGCAAAAGCCGACGATCGCGCCGACCGACAGATCAATGCCGGCGGTGATGATGACGAAGGTCTGGCCGAGTGCGAGGATTGCCGTCATCGCGCCTTGGCGCAGCAGGTTGGAAATGTTGAGCGGCGTCCAGAAGCTAGCGGTGACGAAGCCGAGTACGATCCAGAGGAAGATCAGCAACCCGATCAGGGTCAGGCCGAACAGGATGTTCATCTTCCGGCGCGGCGGCGGCGCGACGATTTCGGTGGGGGTGGCAGTCATGAATTTTCTCCCTCTTAGAGAATTTTCGTTTTTCCGAATGACGGAAATTCTCTATCTCTTTGTTCTCACGCAATTTCCGAACGCAAAACCGCAGCGCACTTTTGCTGGAATTGCTTGTGCTCAGACGCCGATCGCTTCGCTGAGCACTTGTTCATGCGTCGCCGCGTGGAAATCATGGCTGGCGACGAGCTTGCCGCCGCGGAAGACGTGCAGCCGGTCGGCCAGTTCGTAGACTTCAGGCAGGTAGGAGGAAATCAGGATGATGCCCGCCCCCTCCTTCAGAAGCTTGGCGAACAGCCTGTAGATTTCCGCCTTGGTGCCGACGTCGACGCCGACGGTCGGCTCGTCGAAGATGAACAGTCTTGCGCCGTGGCTCAGCCACTTGCCGATGACGATCTTCTGCTGGTTGCCGCCCGACATGCTGGAGGCCGGCACGCGCCGGCTCGGCGTCTTGATGCTGAGATCGCGGATCTGCTTGTCGGCATTGGCCGCTTCGCGCGTATGACTGATCACTGGTCCTTGGCTAAGGCGCCCGAAGACCGGCAGGTTGATGTTGAGGCCGATCGGCAGGTTGAGGCAAAGCCCCTGGTCGCGCCGGCTTTCCGGCGCCAGCGCAATGCCGAGTTCCATCGCCGTGCGTTCGTTTCGGATATCGACGCGCTTGCCCATCCATTCGATGTCACCGGCGCTGATCGGCTGGCGTCCGTAGAGGCCGAGCGCGAATTCGCTGCGTCCGGCGCCGATCAGCCCGTAGAGCCCGACAATCTGCCCGGCTTTGACGCTGAGCGACACGTCCTCGAAGCCCGGACCCGAAAGCCCCTTGACCTCGACGATCGTCCCGCCGATCGCAATCTCTTCCTTGTGGTAGATCTGCTCGATCGAGCGGTTGATCATCAAAGCGATCAGCTCAGCATCGTTGGTCTCGCCGATCAGCCGTGTGCCGACATGCGTGCCGTCGCGCAGCACCGAGACACGGTCGGCCAGTTCGAAGACTTCCTCCATGCGGTGGCTGATATAGACGATGGTGACGCCTTCGCCTTGCAGCCGGCGGATCAGCTTGAACAGCTGTGCGGATTCCTGGCGCGTCAGATAGGCTGTCGGTTCGTCGAAGATCAGGAACTGGGTGCCGCGCATCGCCGCCCGCGCGGTTGCCACCAACTGCTGCTGGCCGATGGTCAGTGAGCTCAGAAGCGCGGCCGCCGGCAGGCCGAAGCCGAGATCGTCGAGCACGGCCTGCGCCATTTTCACCATCTGCTTCTTGCGCATCAGGCCGTAGCGGTTGACCTCGTCGCCGAGGAAGAGGTTGGCGGCGACCGTCAGGTGCCGGCAGAGCACGACTTCCTGGTGGACGGCGTTGATGCCGCGGGCGATCGCCTCGTTCGGGGTCGACAGTCCTACCGGATGGCCGCACCACAGGACCTCGCCGGCCGTGCGGGTAATGACGCCGGTGAGCAATTTGATCAGGGTGGATTTGCCGGCGCCGTTTTCGCCGACGATGGCGTGGATCTCTCCGGCCAGAAAGGTCAGCGTCGCCGGCTTCAGCGCCTGGACATGACCGTAATTCTTTTGCAGGCCCTTAAGTTCGAGGATAGGCGATCCGGTCGGGATGCGATTGGCTTCTTTCAGCGTGGCGCTGTCATCATGGCGATGACTGACCTCTTCCAGTCCGATCATGGACCTCTCCTCTTCTTGGTCGTCTCATTTCCACCCTGGCAAACCATAGCATGGATGGAAAAGGCCGCGCCGGTTTTTAGAAAGCCGGCGCGGCCCGTTCTTGTCGGATTACTTGATCTTCGGGTTCAGGAGCGCGTCGATCTTCGGATCGGCCATGTTCGCCTTGGTGACGAGGTTGGCGCCGGTATCGACATTTTCCGGAACCTTTTCGCCCTTGGAGACGGCAAGCGCGGTCTTCACGCCGTCATAGCCCATGCGATAGGGGTCCTGGACGACGAGGCCGGCAATGGCGCCGTCCTTGAGGAAGCCAACCGTCTTGTCGTCGCTGTCGAAGCCGATGACCTTGATCTTGTCGCCGAGCTTGTTTTCGGCGATCGCCTGGCCAACGCCCTGTGCCAGTATGAGGTTCGAGGCGAAGACGCCGACGAGCTTCGGATTGGCCGTGATCAGGTCGGTCATCATGTTGAGGCCGGTGGTTGCCTGGCCGTCACCGTATTTGTCGGCGATGACCTTGAGACCGGGATGCTTGGTCTTGATCTGATCCAGGAAGCCTTCGCGGCGCTGTTCCAGCGAGCCGACGCCGGGAAGATTGGTGAGGATGACGATTTCGCCTTCTTCCTTGCCCGTCATCTCCTTGATCGCGGCGGCAAGACCGTCGGCTGCGATGCGGCCGCCCTGGACGTTGTCCGTCGTCAGGAACGACTTGAATGCCTTGGAATCGGCACCTGAGTCGATGCCGATGATCGGTACCGACTTGGCGGCTTCATCGATCGGCTTGCCGAGCGCCTTGAATTCGGTCGGCGAGATGACGATGGCGGCCGGCTTGCCGGCAACGGCGTTCTCCAGAATGCTGATCTGGCCGTTGATGTCGGATTCGGCCTGGGCGCCGAGCTCCGGCACGTTGACGCCGAGATCCTTGCCGGCCTTGCGGGCGCCGGCCAGAACGATCTGCCAGTAGAAGGACGTCGTGTCCTTGACGATGATCGGGATCGTCACATCGGCGGCAAAGGACGTGACCGGCATCGCCGTGGCGATAACGGCAGCGCCGGCAAGCGCGGTAAAGGCGCGGCGCGACAGAAGGGATTTCATGATGGTCATAAGGGTTCTCCTCTCAAGATGCGTTCTCCTCCGAATAAATCGGCCGCTGAACGCAGGCGGGCGATTTTTATCGATAAAAAACATTTGCAGGCAGAAGCTAGCTGAGGCGCAATCAAATTGCAAGAGCGCCGATCCGGCTTTTTTGCTTTGGTAAACTCCTGCCAAGCAACTGATTTCATTTCAATACAACGATAACCTAAAGTAGGTATCAGCCGAGATCGACCTCATGCGGATGCACGACGCCCTTTTTCAAAATCAGGTTGCCGTAGAGCCGGAATTCCGTCGTCGCGACGATATAGGCAGCCTTGCGGGCCATCGCGTAAAAGGCGAAGCGTTCGACCGGCACGATCGCAAAATCGCCGGCGCGCCTGGCAACGATCTGTTGGAACTCGGCGCACACCTCCGGCATGGCGTGCGGGTCGCCGACCACCTCCATCCGCCAGGCCGCTTCCGGCACGAAAGTGTCGAGCGGCATATGGGCGAGGATCGCTTCAGCCATCGCGGTGGCGCTGACGCCGTCGGCGCGGATGACCGGCGGGCCCATCGAGCCTGAGGGAAAATTAGCGTCCGAAATGACGATATCGTCGCCATGCCCCATCGTCTTCAGCGCATGGAGCAGGTCGGGGCCGAGCAGCGGATGAATACCCTTCAGCATAATGTCTCCTCAGACTCGGACCGCTTCGGCGCCGAGCGGCGGCGCGACCAGCGTATAGGGTTCGAATTCGGCATAGATCTCGTCGGCAAGCCGTGGTTCGACGATTTCCATGTTGCGCGTCAGGCTCGACGGTTTGGCCGTGCCGATCAGCACCGATGCGACGATCGGTTCGAGCAGCGGAAACTGCAGGGCGGGTGCTGCCAGCGGCACGCCGTGGCGCTTGGCGATCGCCTCCATGGCGCCGACCTTGGCAAGCACCTCGTCATCGGCCGGCATATAGTCGAAATGTGAACCGGGCACCGGGCCGGTGGCGAGAATGCCTGAGTTGAAGACGCCGCCGACGACCAGCGACGTGCCCTTCTGCCGGCAGAGCGGCAAAAGTTCGGCGACCGCCGAGCGGTCGAGCAGGGTGTAGCGGCCGGCCATCAGAATGCAGTCGAGATCGGCGTTGCGCATGACGTCGAGGCAGACGGGCACTTCGTTGACGCCGAGGCCGAAGGCGGAGATCGCGCCCGAGGATTTCAGTTCTTCCAGCGCCTTGATGCCGGAATCGAGCAGCTGCTTCTGGTAGACGGCATTCTTCGCCGCGCCATGCGTATAGACGCCGATATCGTGGACGTAGAGAATGTCGATGCGGTTGAGGCCGAGGCGTGCATAGCTGAACTCGACCGAGCGCATGATGCCGTCATAGGAATAGTCGTAATCGGCATCGAAGGACAGCGGATCGACATAGCTGTAATCGGGCACGGTTCCGGTCGGCACCGGCCTGAGCAGCCGGCCGACCTTGGTCGACAGCACGTATGAGCCATCAGGCTGGTCGCGCAGGAAATCGCCGACGCGGCGTTCGGCCAGGCCGAGCCCGTACCAGGGCGCCACGTCGAAATAGCGGATGCCGCTGTCCCAGGCCGCCTGCAGCGTGTCCATCGCCTGCTGGCGCGGGCAGGCGCGGTAGAGGCCGCCGAGCGCTGCGGCGCCGAAGCTGATTTCGGTCACCTCAAGCTTGGTCTTGCCGATCCGTCTCGTTTTCATCATGCCTCCTGGCGAAGAACGTGAAATTCTCTGGCCATTCCCGGAAACCGCGAAGCGGGCTTTCCGGGAATTGCGTAAAACAAAGGACTAGAGCGTAGCCCCCAGATGCCAGGGCACGAATTCATTGTCGCCATAGCCGAAGAGTTCGCTCTTGGTCTTCTTGCCGGAGGCCGTGTCGACGATCAGCTCGAAGATCTCGCGGCCCTTGCCGCTGATCGTCGCGTCACCGGTGGCGATCGTGCCGCAATCGATGTCCATATCCTCTTCCATCGAGGCATAGAGGGCCGAATTGCTGGAAAGCTTCAGCGACGGCGCCGGCCGGCAGCCGAAGCAGCTGCCGCGGCCTGTGGTAAAGGCGATCATGTTCGCCCCGCCGGCCACCTGGCCGGTTGCCGAGACCGGGTCGTAGCCTGGAGTGTCCATGAAGACGAGGCCGGGGGCGGTGACCCGCTCGGCATAACCATAGACCGCCGTCAGCGGCGAGCGGCCGCCCTTGGCGACGGCGCCGAGCGACTTTTCCAGAATGGTGGTGAGGCCGCCGCGTTTGTTGCCGGGTGAGGGGTTGTTGTCCAGCGAGGCGCCGTGCAGGGCGACATAATCCTCCCACCAGGCGATTTTCTCGTCGAGTTTCTTGGCCACCTCGTCGCTGACGGCGCGGCTGCGCAGCAGATGTTCGGCGCCATAGATTTCCGAGGTTTCCGACAGGATTGCCGTGCCGCCGGTGGCTGCCAGCAGATCGGCCGCGACACCCAGCGCCGGATTGGCGGTGATGCCGGAAAAGCCGTCCGAGCCGCCGCATTGCAAGCCGATGATGATCTCGCTGACCGACATCGGCACACGCTTTTCCCTGCCGACATCGGCCGCAATTTCGCGCAGCATGCCCATGGCCCGCTCGACCGCGCGGCGCGATCCGCCGGCATCCTGAATGTTGAAATGCCGCTTGGAGGCACCCGCACCGCTCTGGCCGTATAGCGTCAACTGGTTGACCTCGCAACCGAGGCCGATCATCAGCACGCCGCCGAAATTCACATGTCTTGTATAGCCGGCCAGCGTCCGGTGCAGCACGTTCATGCCGTCGCCGGTCGAGCTCATGCCGCAGCCCTGGTCATGCACGATCGGCACGAAGCCGTCGATGCCGTCATAATGCGGCAGGATTGTCCGGTTCGCCTCGTCGGCGATCGCCCGGCAGACCGTGGTGGAACAGTTCACGCTGGCGATGATGCCGATATAGTTGCGCGTTGCAGCCCGCCCGTCGGCGCGGCGATAGCCCATGAAGGTGCGCGCCTTGTCTTCGCTCGACGCTGTCTCCGGCGCCGAATTGGCGGTCGCAGCCAGCCGGTCGTTTTCGAAATGCAGATTGTGGCTGTGCACATGGTCGCCGGCCTTGACCTCCGCCGTCGTGCGGCCGATCGCCTGTCCGTATTTCACCACGGCGGTGCCGAGCGGAATATCGGCGATCGCCACCTTGTGGCCGGGGTCGATTTTTTCACGGGTTTCAATGCCGGCAACCGTCGAACCCGGCGCGATGGCCGCCGTTGCGACCGCGACATTGTCACCGGCCGACAGGATGATCCAAGGCAGTTTGTCCAAGTCTCTTCTCCCCAGAGCATGACACCGAAAAATCTAAGCGGTTTCGGACGACATCATGCTCCAACTCTTGAATTCAGGAAACACTCGCTGCACCGGCGAATGCGCATTGATTTTGTTTTTTATCTACAATAAACATTTTCAAGTCAACGGGAATATTGATCCTGTGGACGAGGGAGGCAATGAGCCGCAGGCGACTGGAAATAAGCTAAAGGTCGTTTGAACAAGCCCCGGTCTGTTTGCCCTGCTATGCAGAGGCGATTGCGCACGAGGGCGGAAAGCGGGGGTCTGGTGGCAAGGCAGAATACGGTCTTCAAGGAAGCCTACAACAGGTATGCCGTGGCTCTGCGCACGGATACCGCACTGCCCTCTGAGCCGGAGATCGCCGCCCAGCTCGGCGTCAGCCGCTCCACCGCGCGCGCCATCCTGACCCGCCTCAGCGAGGAAGGCATCATCCGCTGGAACAAGCGCCAGAAGATCGTACTGCGCCAGCCCACAGACCGCGACCTCTTTCCCTCCGAAGAAACCGACTCCCTGCATGACATCATCGAGCGCAGCTTCATGCAGCGCATCCTTGCCGATGATGCCGCCCCCGGCATGCAGATCAACGAGCTGGAACTTGCCCGCGAGATCGGCACCGGCACGACAAGCGTGCGCGAGTTCCTGATCCGCTTTTCCCGCTTCGGCCTCATCGAGAAACGGCCGAACAGCCACTGGACGCTGAAAGGCTTCACCCGCGAATTCGCCCTCGAATTGGCCGATGTGCGCGAGATGTTCGAGCTGCATTCCGCTGCCGAATTCGGCCGGCTTGCCAGGGACAGCCAGGCCTGGACCGATCTCGCCGCCATCCGTGACGAACATCACGCCATGCTTGCCGACATCAACCAGCGCTTCAAGGATTTCTCCGTCCTCGACGAACGCTTCCACCTGCTGATCCACCGCGCCTCGAAGAACCGCTTCATCGCCGATTTCTACGACGCCATCGCCATCGTCTTCCACTATCACTACCAGTGGAACAAGACCGCCGCCCGCGAACGCAACGAGCGCGCCATCCACGAACATCTGGATTACATCGCAGCGCTCGAATCCGGCGACCAGGCCGCAATCGAGAAAGCCTGCCGCATCCACCTGCGCTCCGCCCGCCAGACCCTGTTGCAATCCCTGCCGCAGATGGCGACCGACAGTGGCTGAGCGTAAGCGAAAATCGACAAAGGGCGTGCCGTGCAGCCCCCTCATCCGACCCTCGGGTCACCTTCTCCCCGCTGGGGAGAAGAGGGGAGAATGCCGCTTCGCCAACGATTCCATTGAATGGGGTGTCTTTGGACAGGCGCGTTCGTTTGGGCAGTGTCGGCGCATCTTGCTCCCTCTTCTCCCCAACGGGGAGAAGGTGGCCCGCAGGGGCGGATGAGGGGCCATACGGCACAACGCCAAACTTCGGCACGATGAAACCTTCTGATCCATAAGCCGTTATCGTGCTTATGAGCGGCGCAAAACTTAAACCGAAATCGGTCGACGACACCGAACCGCAGGGTTCCGAGACGACGGCC
The DNA here is from genome assembly GCF_036571585.1 of Rhizobium sp. 268. Taxonomy (NCBI): domain Bacteria; kingdom Pseudomonadati; phylum Pseudomonadota; class Alphaproteobacteria; order Hyphomicrobiales; family Rhizobiaceae; genus Rhizobium; species Rhizobium sp. 268. The sequence goes on from NZ_JAPPSO010000015.1 coordinate 63,993, forward strand.
GAGGATAAGCCATCGACTGCCGAGGCCGTGCCGCCGCCAGATCTTCCACCTCCAGATGTCGTCGAACCCGGTCCGGAACTCACGCCCGAGGAGGCGGAGCAGGCGCGCAAGAAGTATCTGCTCAAGCGTTTCTGGATCAGCGCGCGCCATTACTGGGGCCGCGGCGGCGACAAGTTCGCCTGGCCGTGCACACTCGGGCTGCTGGCGCTAATCGGCATCAATGTCGGCTTCCAATATGGAATCAATCTGTGGAATCGGGGGATTTTCGATGCCATCGAGCGACATGATGCCGGCACCGTCTATTTTCTGAGCGCCGTCTTCGTGCCGCTGGTGCTCGGCACCGTCGCGGTCGTCACCACCCAGGTCGCGCTTCGCATGATGATCCAGCGCCGCTGGCGGTCCTGGCTGACGACCGCCGTCATCGGACGCTGGCTGGCAAACGGCCGCTATTATCAGCTGAACCTGATCGGCGGCGACCACAAGAACCCCGAAGCGCGTATTTCGGAGGATTTGCGGATTGCCACCGAAGCCCCTGTCGATTTCATCGCCGGGGTCATTTCCGCATTCCTGGCGGCCTCCACCTTCATTGTCGTGCTTTGGACGATCGGCGGGGCGTTGACGCTGCCGATCGCAGGCTTCACCGTCACCATTCCCGGCTTTCTCGTCGTCACCGCAGTCCTCTATGCCGCAATCACCTCCAGTTCGATGGCATTCATCGGCCGCCGTTTCGTCCAGGTCTCCGAGGCCAAAAATCAAACCGAAGCCGAATTTCGATATACGCTGACGCATGTGCGCGAAAACGGCGAGAGCATAGCCTTGCTCGGCGGCGAAGAGGAGGAGCGCAACGACCTCCACAAGACCTTCGCCAATGTGCTCGGGCAATGGGCGCTGCTTGCCCGCCAGCACATGCGCACGACGCTGGTGTCGCATGGATCCATGCTGATTGCCCCGGTCGTGCCGGTGTTGCTGTGCGCTCCAAAATTTCTCGAAGGCAGCATGACGCTCGGACAGGTCATGCAGGCAGCCTCAGCCTTCGCCATCGTCCAGGGCGCGTTCGGATGGCTGGTCGACAACTATCCCCGCCTTGCCGATTGGAACGCCTGCGCCCGCCGCATCGCGTCGCTGATGATGTCGCTCGACGGGCTGGAGCGGGCCGAACAGAGCGACGCGCTCGGCCGCATCAAGCGCGGCGAAACGGAAGGCGAGGCGATGCTCAGCCTGAACGATCTCTCCGTCTCGCTCGACGACGGCACCGCCGTGGTCACGGAAACCCGGGTGGCGATCGAACCCGGCGAGCGGGTGCTCGTCTCCGGAGAATCCGGTTCTGGCAAGAGCACACTGGTGCGGGCCATCGCCGGTCTTTGGCCCTGGGGTGACGGCAGCGTCAATTTCCACGCCGACCGCCGCTTGTTCATGCTGCCGCAACGACCCTACATTCCTTCCGGGACGCTGCGCCGCGCAGTCGCCTATCCCGGCGCTGCCGATAGCTGGACGTCCGATGAGATCAAGGCGGCCCTCGACAAGGTGGGACTGGCTTACCTGAACGACAAGATCGAGGAAGACGCGCCATGGGACCAGACCCTGTCGGGCGGCGAAAAGCAGCGGCTCGCCTTTGCGCGCCTGCTGCTGCATACGCCCGATATCATCGTGCTCGATGAAGCGACCTCGGCACTCGACGAAAAGAGCCAGGATAAGATGATGCAGATGGTGATCCATGAATTGCCGGAGGTGACCATCATCAGCGTCGCGCATCGCGCCGAGCTCGAAGTCTTCCATAGCCGCAAGATCACCCTGGAACGGCGCGAGGGCGGCGCAAAGCTCGTCAGCGATATCGACCTCATCAAGCGCAAGAGAAAACGGAACTTGCTGTCACGCGTTCTGGAGAACCGTCGCTCCCCGCGAAAGGCCGGCACGGCCTCGAACAAGAGGCGCAGCCCCTGAAGAGAACCTGGCTTTCGCTTGGTCGCGGTGCCCGGTGGGCCTTCGTTTTCTATTGCTCATTCTGGGGGAGGTTGTCGGTGATATCGTAGTAGTCGCCCTTATCAGCGACAAAGATATGCATTTTTAGTTTGGTTTCGGTCGGGCTATCAAATGCACCCATCGCGACAGCAATCCAGTCTCGATGCGGTGGATCCCAAAACAAAGATGATCCGCATATCGTGCAAAATCCACGCCTCACCTTTTCCGAGGATTGATACCAGGTGATATGTTTGTCTCCTTGGATCGTGATCTGACGTCGAGGTACGTCGGTTGAAGCGAAAAAGTGCCCGGATTGTTTTCGGCATTTGGAGCAGTGGCAGGCGTCTGGCGCTTGCAAACCGCCCTCGATCTCAAAAGTTACGGCGCCACACAAACAGGATCCTTTGTGCATAAGCGTTCCTCTCATAAGTCCCATATTGCCTATAATTCTGTGCCCAGGATATGGCGGTTACCGCTCGCCCGCCGAAGCCTCCGCGCCGGCAATCCGATCCAGATTGTCGATCAGCCGCTTGAGCAGATCGACGAGCTGTGCCGCTTCCGCCTCCGTAAACCCTGCCAATGCCTCGCTGTTTCCCTGGAACAAGGCCGCAACAGCTTCCGGCATGCCTTCCCGCGCCGCCTTCGTCAGCACGATGTGGCTGCTGCGCCCGTCAGCCGGGTCGCGCGTCCGTTCGATCAAGCCGTCCCGCTCCATGCGGGCGAGCATTTGTGCCATCGGCGGTTGCTCGACCCTGGCAAAGCGGGCGAGGTCTCGCTGCGTGCTTGCCGTGCCATCTCCAAGCGCCACTAGCACCGGCAACTGGCCGACACCGAAGCCGAGCGGTTTGAGGCGCATCTCGCTCAGCCGAGCAAAGCCCCGCGCCGCAAGACTGATGAGATGCCCCGGTGTTGACAGCACGTCTTCGCCCATCTGCTTCCCCGTTCTCATGCGCTTGACCACAAGATATATATGTACGTATATATCTCCATGAGCGGTCTTCGACAATGCCGTTTCGACACCGAATGTTTCAATCACCATCGGGGAAGCGATATGCCGCAGAATGACATCGAAATGATCAAGCGCATCTATGCCAGCTTCAATGCGAGAGACATCGACGCGGTCCTTGCCGTCCTTTCTGATGATGTCACCTGGGCCAACGGCATGGAGGGCGGCCATATCCATGGCCGTGAGGCCGTGCGCGATTATTGGACTCGTCAGTGGGCTGTCATCAGTCCGCATGTCGAGCCGGTCGCATTCGAAAAAACCGAAGACGGCGCCCTTGCCGTCGAGGTGATCCAGTCGGTCTTCGACTTGGACAGCCGGCCGCTGCAGGGGCAAACCCACGGCCTGCGGGACAAGATCGTCACGCATGTCTTCCGCATCGAAGCAGATAAGATTATTCGCTTCGATATCCGGGATGGCGTGTCAGGCCCGGCTTGAGCGTCGAGAGCCGAATCGTTTAATGCGAGGTCGCCTCGCTTGCGACAGCCGCGCCCCCGCTTTTCCGGCCATGCGCGACCGGGATCAGCCAGGTGGTGACGAAGGTCAGCACCGCGACGACCACAACGCCCCAGAAGCTCCAATGCAGCGCCGCATTGAAGACGGCGCGGATCGCCGGGTCGGCGGCGAGCGCCGACAGCCCGGTCGGCTGGTTCAGCGCGGCATGCAGGCCGGCCGCCGCCTCGCCGCCCGCATAATGATTGATGCCGGCATTGAGGATGGCGCCCAGCACGGTGGCGCCGAGCGTATTGCCGAGGCTGCGGGAAAAGATGATCGACGAAGTGGCGCTGCCGCGCATCGACCATTCGACGCTGTCCTGCACCAGCACGATGCTGGTGAGGCTGATGAGACCCATGCCGAAGCCCATGAAGAAGGAGCCGGCGCCGGCAACGATCGGCGAACTGTCGGGGGTCAGGAACAACAGGAAACAGGCGCCGAAGGGAAACATCAGGCTGCCGACGCGCAAGGTGCGCTGGATGCCGAAGGCCCTGTAGAAACGGCCGGAGAGCATCACCGCCAAAGGCCAGCCGACGACGAGCATGGTGAGCGTGAAGCCGGCGACAAGAGGCGAGCGGCCGAGCACGCCTTGCACATAGAGCGGCAGGATTGTCGAAAGCCCGATCAGCGCCATGCCGGCCAGCAGCGTCGCCGCATTGCTGGTCGCGATCAGCCTTCGGCTCCACAGCGGGATCGAGATGATCGGCTCCGGCGCCCGCCTCTCCTGGGCCAGGAAAAGGATGCCCGAGACCACGAAGACGGCGAAAAGCGACAGCAGGATCCAGGCGCTGGCATCGGTTTCCGTCAGCATGACGAGAAGTGCCACGATCGAGATCGAAAACAGCACCGAGCCGAGGTAATCGATCTTTGCCTGCTTGTGCGCCACGTCCTCCTTCAGGAAGAGCATGAAGGCGATGATTGAGATGACGCCGATCGGCAGGTTGATCCAGAAGATCCAGGCCCAGGAGATATTGTCGACGATGATGCCGCCGGCCAGCGGCCCGACGACAGCCGAGGTCGCCCAGACGGTCGCCATGAAGCCCTGGACGCGGCCGCGCTCCTCGAGCTTGAAGAGATCGCCGATGATCGTCGTCGTCACCGGCTGGATGGCCCCGGCGCCCAGCCCCTGCAGCAGCCGGAACAGCACCAGCGACATCATCGACCAGGCAAGCCCGCAGAGCAAAGAGCCGACCAGGAAGATCAGTATGCCGCCGATCAGCACCGGCTTGCGCCCAAAGATGTCGGAAAGCTTGCCGTAGATAACCGTCGTCGTCGACTGTGCCAGCAGGAAGGCTGAAAACACCCAGCTGTAATAGGAAAAGCCGCCGAGCTCCCCGACGATGCGCGGCATCGCGGTCGCCACGATCGTCGCCTCGATCGCCACCATGAAAGTGGCGAGCATGATGGTGGCGACGACAAGCACGCGGTTCGAGCGATGCGCTGCATTCGACATGACGATCCTCTTCGGGTGCTCCGCAGATGCCGGAAAACGGCAGGCTGGGCAGGGCGATCGCCGCTTGCGGAGGGATGTGGTACTATTACGTCCTGGAAACCGGCCGGTAAAGCAGTTCTCACGGCAACCGTTGTCTTATGCGGTTTGACGGCAGCGAAACGAAGGCCCGGCGCCCAGCCCCAGGCCCTTATCCAATCAGGCGGACATCCGCCCTATCCTCACTGCGGGCAGGCCTCGCCGCCCGAGCCGGTATCCCCGGAGCCGGCGGTGCAACCCGGCGTCGGCTTGAGATCAGGATTGACCCCGCCGGGATTGATCGTGCTGCGGTCGATGTTGAGTTCGACGCCGCCAGTGCCCGTGGCATTGCCGCTCGTGCTGCCGGTGGTGCCGGTATCGGTGCCGACGGAACCGCTGCCCGCCGAACCAGTGCCGCCGGATCCGGTGCCCGCCGAGCCTGAGCCGGAACTTCCCGAGCCGCCGATAACAGGCGCCACCGAAAGCCGCCCGCTGGAATTTGCACCACCAGCCGTCTGCGCCATGGTCGAGCCGGCAAGGCTGATGGAAAGGAGGGATATTGCGATGAGTTTGCAGGACATGATGTTCTCCATGCTCGTTTGTCTCAAGGGGAGAACCGGCTCGGCGGCGGCATTGTTCCGAGCGGAATTGGTCGCGCGGCCGCTTCACCTGCTCATCATGCAGCCCGTCATCCCTGGTTGATCAACGATGCCGCCCTCAGCAATCCGAGGCGCCGGCTAGGGGCGCTGATCGTGACCATCCCGACCGTCTATGCCTACCCGGCAGCTCAATGAATCTATAGCCTACGCAGGACAGTCATTCGCCCTGCAGCATTTTAAACTTTCGCGCCGCCTTAGGGCAAAGCATCGTGAACTGCTTGATCAGCGGCGGCATGCCTGAGGAGCACGACACATCTGCATCCTCCGGTAATGGGAAAGTGGCCCGCAGCGGTTCTCCGCCAGGAGGAACGAAGGACAGGGTGCCCTTGCGGCAATCGGCGGTGGAACGGTAAGTGTCTTTGCCATTTTCCTTCAGATACATCGCCACGCACTGCTCAACAGTCAGTTTCCCGCCATGTGCGACCGTCTCGTATCCCGGATCTCGCTCGCAATATTCCTGAAAGTTGGCCTGATTGACGTTCCCTTCCATAACCGCAGCGCGTGAATCGGTGCCGGTCCTGCTGACCAGCGTTCCGTCCCACCCAGCACATGAGGCAAGAGGGAAATCCTCGGCCTGTGCCGAGGACATAGCAAAGGTGAAAACTACCATACTCAAAAGCGATATCCGCATAAATCCTCCTAATTGCTGGCCTGCACGCGCTCGATCGACATCCAGCCGCTCATGCGAACTGAAGGGCAGCCCGACCGCGTTGAGAGAAGATGCCCACCACCTGTCGAAGCTTGCCTGCCGAGCGCCCAAACGTAGCTAAAGGTGGACGCAGGATATTAAAAGGGGCTTATAATGGAGGTTGTTAGCACGCGATTGAGGAAAAAATGGTGCCGCTTGCAGGACTCGAACCTGCGACCCCATCATTACGAATGATGTGCTCTACCACCTGAGCTAAAGCGGCATTTCACGGCCGAAGCATGCGGCCCGCGATTTGCATGGCGCTGATACAGCCATTGTCCGAAGATTTCAAGCGCTCTGTCATGGCTTTGGCAAAAAAGAGGGCAGGGTGTGGAAGACTGCCCTCAGAGTGCCAGCCGGGCGCGGGCGGCCTTATATTCGGCCTCCAGCCGGTCGACGAGTTTGGCAACCGGTTCGACGGCTTTGACAGCGCTGATGCCCTGGCCGCTGCCCCAGATGTCCTTCCAGGCCTTGGCGCCGCCGACCGCCTGCTCGAAATCCATCTTCGAGACATCGGCGGCGGGCAGGTTGTCCGGGTCCATGCCGGCAGCCACGATCGAGGGTTTCAGATAGTTGCCGTGCACGCCGGTGAAATAGTTGGAATAGACGATATCGCCGGCAGCGCCTTCGACGATCGCCTGCTTGTAGGCCTCGGTGGCGCGCGCCTCTTCAGTGGCGATGAAGGGCGAGCCGATATAGGCCATGTCGGCGCCCATCGCCTCTGCGGCGAGGATGGCGCCGCCGGTGGAAATCGCGCCGGCAAGCAGCAGCGGCCCGTCGAACCATTCGCGGATTTCCTGGATCAGCGCAAAGGGCGACAATGTGCCGGCATGGCCGCCGGCGCCGGCCGCCACCGCAATCAGCCCGTCGGCGCCCTTGCGGATTGCCGAATGGGCGTGGCGGTTGTTGATAATGTCGTGCAGCACGATGCCGCCATAGGAATGCACGGCGGCGTTGACCTCGGGCACGGCGCCGAGCGAGGAGATGACGATTGGTACCTTGTATTTGACGCAGAGCGACAGATCGTGCTCCAGCCGCTTGTTCGACATATGGACGATCTGATTGACGGCAAAGGGGGCGGCCGGCCTGTCGGGATGGGCGGCGTCGTGGCGGGCGAGCTCTTCGGTGATCTCGGCCAGCCATTCGTCGAGCTGGCTCTCCGGCCGGGCGTTCAGCGCCGGAAACGCGCCGATGACACCCGCCTTGCATTGCGCCAGCGTCAGCTTGGGATGCGAGATGATGAACAACGGCGAGCCGATGACCGGCAGTCTCAATTTATCCCTCAGGATCGGGGGCAGGGCCATGGTTCATGCATCCATTGACGTTTACGAAAACGTCAATCTCTTAACAGAGAAGAAAAGGCGATAAAAGAGCGGCTGCCACGCCTTCGTCGATTTCTGCCGGAATATATGCAGCCGACAGAGCCATTAGAATAAGGTCCGCAAGCGGTGAAACCTCGCGATTATCCCCGCCGATCCGCTGCAGCCGGGCCTGCAAGGCTTGCGGTTTGACGCGCTTGCCGCTACCGAATTTTGATGGAGAACGGCGGGGATTGCAGTCCGATGCCGGGTTCAAGGTGAAGGACTTGACGTGAGCGGATTAGAAACGGCCATCAGAACAGCGCTCGATAATTCCGATCGCGACAATCCGGAGGTTCGAGCGAGGATCTATCAGTCGGCCCGCCAGGCGCTTGAAGCCGGCCTGCGCAAGCAGGATATTACCGATACCGAGGTGGTCGCCCATCATCGCCATCGCCTGGAAAGCACCATCCACGCCATCGAAAGCGAAGAGCGCGACCGCCTTCACCCGCGCCAGAGGCCGCCTGAGGTGCCGGTGCCGCCCGTCGTCGAAATGCCGGCGCCGCCGGTCCATCAAGCTGATGCGGGTGATATCGACAACCATATCGACAGCCCCGTGGCCACCGGCGAGACTCGTGCTCCCGAGGTGGCCCACAGCCGCAGCGACGATTTCAGCCTCGACAACGTGCGTGCCGGCAGTGCCGATCATCTCGCCGCCGCTCCCATCGGCGAGGAGCGGCTTGCCCGCGGCCAGCGCGCCACCGACATGGATTTCCGCCCGGAGCGGGCGGCAGGCCGCCGCAAGCCGCGCAAGTTCTTTTCCAGGCTTCTCGTCTGGTGCGTCCTGCTCGCCTTCATCGGCATTGGCGCCTGGTGGGCGCATACGTCGGGCCTGCTTTTGACGGCCGCCGAGCGCGACACCAGCGTCGCCAATCCGCCGGCGAGCACCCAGCCGGAGGATTTCACCGGCAATGACGACAGCGCCGGCAATGCGGCCCCTCATACCGACGAGCCGGTGACCATCGATCCGCAGAACAGCTTTTCGGCCGATTGGATCCCCGTCTTCAAGCCCGATGACGCCGACAAGGTCCAGAGCGGCCCGCGGGCGCGCACCGAAAAGATCGCCGAGAATGACGGCCCCGCCGTCCGCCTGATTTCAGAAAGTGGTGCGGCCGACGGTAATATCTCGATCAGCGTTCCCGCCTCGGTGCTGCAGCAGCTTGCCGGCAAATCCTCGACCATCGCGCTGACGCTGCAATCCACAACCGACGAGCCGACGCAGGTCACCGTCGAATGCAATTTCCAGTCGCTCGGCAATTGCGCCCGCCATCGCTTCAACGTCACCCGCGAAAAGTCGGATGCGCTGCTGCAGGTGAAGTTCGACCGTTCGCTGGCGCCGAATGCGCCGGGCACGCTGACGATCAACAGCGATCTCGACGGCAAGGCGCGCGGCATCAACCTCTTCGCCATCCGCATCCTGCCGGGGCAATGATCCCAGCCTCGGCAAAGCCGATGGCCCCAGCCCCGGCAAAGCCGGTGGCTCCGGCTCGTCGCCTACTTCAGGAAACCAGGCCCTGAGCCGATGATCTGCTCGTCGACCGTGCCGAGCGCCTGTCTGTCCTTGCCGTCATAATCCATTCTGTTCAGCATGTGGCGGATGAGTTCGAGGCGCGTCCGCCGCTTGTCGTTGGCGCGGATCACAGTCCAAGGCGCGAAATCCGTATGGGTTTCCTTCAGCATCCGGTCGCGCTTTTCGCTGTAGTCGTCCCATTTCGTCAGTGCGGCGATATCCATCGACGACAGTTTCCAGACTTTCAGCGGATCGTGCCTGCGGTCGTGGAAGCGCTTCAGCTGCATTTCGCGGCCTATATCGAGATAGAATTTGAAGAAGAAGATGCCCTCATGGGCGATAATCTTTTCGAGCTGTGGTGCCTGCTTGAGAAAATCCTCGTATTGCTGCGGCGTGCAGAAGCCCATGACCGGCTCGACGCCGGCGCGGTTGTACCAGGAGCGGTCGAATAGCACGAATTCGCCTGCGGTCGGGAACTGCGCGACATAACGCTGGAAATACCATTGCCCCTGTTCGCGCTCGGTCGGCTTGGTCAGCGCCACGACGCGGGCAAGGCGGGGGTTCATATTCTCCGAGGAGGCCGAGATCGCGCCGCCTTTGCCGGCCGCATCCCGCCCCTCGAACAGCGCCATCACCCGCTTACCTGATGCCTGCAACCAGAACTGTACCTTGACGAGTTCCACCTGCAGCTTTTCCAGCTGCTCGACATAGTCCTCTTCCTTCAGCTTCTTCTTGTGGGGAAAGTCGCCGGATTCTAGTGCGTGTTCATCCACCCAGTCCGGCAGGACGGGATCGTCGACATCGAAGGTGCGTTTCTTTCCGCGGATCTCCAGCTCCACGGCCCTGCTTTCGACGGTCTCGGCCATATGCTCCTCCTAAGCCCGATCGGTTCTTTCTCTCAGGCGAACATATTTACCGTTGGAAATCAAATCTTTCGCATTCGGCCGATAATTTTTCGCGGGTTTCGACTGCGGCCTTTCGCTTGAGACGCAGCAGCCGAAAACTTCTGTCATGAATTGCCGCTATCAGGCAGAGTTCAATACTAAGAAAAACGAATCGACGCCGCGAGGGCACTTGGAAGACGAAACTCCGTGGAGAAAGAGCCTGTTGGCGCGCATCCGGCGCGAGCGGCCGGTGCTGCTGGCGGCGATCCTCAGCGCGCTCGCCGCGCTTGCCGCCGGCATGAACAAGTGGGTTGTGCTTGGCCTCCTGCTTGTCATGATCGTCACCGCGCTTTTCAATGAGGCGCCCGTCATCAAGGACGAACCCGCCGAGCCCATTGAAATCAAGCCGGAGGTGCCGCCGAGCCGCCTGCCTGAGGTTTCCGCCACGCTCTCCGGCCTCGATATCCCGGTCATGGTGCTGTCGGACGACGCCTCGGTGCTCTTCCAGAATCGCGCTGCCGAAAAGGCCTTCGGCGAGGTGGCGCTCGGCGCCCATATATCGGGCCGCATGCGTTCGCCCGGCGTGCTCGACATGGTGCGCGAAACCATCGCCACCAACGCGCCGAACCAGATCGAGCATGCCGAGCGGCTGCCCTCCGAGCGAGTCTATATCGTGCGCAGCGCCCCCGTCGAATTCGCGGCCGACGGCGGGCCGCATGAGCGGTATTTCATCCTTTCCTTCCGCGATATTTCGGAGGTCCGCCGCATTGACCGCATGCGGTCAGATTTCGTCGCCAATGCCAGCCATGAGCTGCGCACGCCGCTTGCTTCGCTGCGCGGCTTCATCGAGACCATCCAGGGGCCGGCGAAGAACGATCTGAAGGCGCAGGCGCGTTTTCTCGCCATCATGTTCGATCAGACGACGCGCATGAGCAGGCTGGTCGACGACCTGCTGTCGCTGTCGCGCCTCGAGCTGAAATCGCATATCGCGCCGGATGAAAAGATCGACCTGGTGCCGCTGCTCGGCCATGTCAGAGATGCGCTGGTGCCGCTGGCAAGCGATGTCGGCGTCGACATCAACCTGCATCTGCCCGACGGCAAGGTCGAGGTGCTGGGAGACCGCGACGAGCTCGTCCAGGTCTTCGAGAACCTGATGGAAAATGCCTGCAAATACGGCCAGGAGGGCAAGACCGTCGATGTCTGGCTGAAGAACGGCGCCGGCCAGCCGGTCGAGGTCAGCATCGTCGACCAGGGCCCGGGCATCCCGGCCGAGCATGTGCCGCGCCTGACCGAGCGCTTCTATCGCGTCAGCATCGAGGACAGCCGATCGAAAAAAGGCACCGGCCTCGGCCTTGCCATCGTCAAGCACATCCTCACCCGCCACAGGGCGCGGCTGATCGTCAAGTCCGAGGTCGGCAAGGGCACCGATTTTACGGTCCGCTTTTAATGCGCATTGCCTGTCCGCGGTGCCTTCTACCCGGCTCGCCATAATGATGTTGAGGTAGATTTTGCAACACAAAGTGGAGTGGCGCTCAAAGTTCATGGCGTTGTTGACGCATGTGTTCGGACCATTTTAAAATTTATATTTTATATCAAATACTTAACCTGTCACAAATGTTTCACGCCTTTGACATAAAAGGACGGTGCTTACAGCGCTAAGAGAGTCTCGCCGATGAAAAAAGGCACTGCGAGGGCCTCTCTGAAGGCCGCACTCACACAAGCCCAATGCCGGGAGATTTCTAATGAACACCTTCAAGCTCACCGTTGCCGCGCTCGCTGCAACCGCCGCTTTCGCTGGCGCTGCCGTCGCCCGCGACCAGATTCAGGTTGCTGGTTCGTCCACCGTCCTGCCTTACGCAAAGATCGTTGCCGAGTCCTTCGGCGAAACCTTCACCAACTTCAAGACGCCGGTCGTTGAATCCGGCGGCACGGGCGCTGGTTTGAAGGAATTCTGCAAGGGCGTTGGCGAAGACACCATCGACATTGCAAACGCTTCGCGTCCGATCAACAAGAACGAAGCCGAAGCCTGCAAGGCTGCCGGCGTGACGGACATTCAGGAAGTCAAGATCGGTTATGACGGCATCGTCTTCGCAACCGACTCGTCCAACCCGGATGTCGCCTACGTTCCCGCAGACATCTACAAGGCCCTCGCAGCCCAGGTCGTCGTCGACGGCAAGCTCGTCGCCAACCCCTACAAGAAGTGGTCGGACGTCAACCCGAAGCTTCCGGCTGTTGATATCGCTGCCTATATCCCGGGTGAAAAGCACGGCACCCGCGAAGTCTTCGAACAGAACGTCCTCGCTGCCGGCTGCAAGGCCTCTGGCGCACTCGACGTGATCGCCAAGGAAATCGCCGACAAGGCCGCTCAGACGAAGGCCTGCGTCGCAGTCCGCAAGGACGGCGCTGCTGTCGACATTGACGGCGACTATCCGGAAACGCTCGCCCGCATCGCCGCCAACAAGACCGGCGTCGGCGTATTCGGCCTTTCCTTCTATGAAAACAATGCTGACAAGCTCAAGGTTGCCAGCATGAGCGGTATCGTTCCCTCCACGGAAACGATCGCCAACGGCACCTACCCGGTTTCCCGCCCGCTGTTCTTCTACGTCAAGAAGGCACATCTCGGCGCCGTTCCGGGCCTGAAGGAATACGTCAACTTCTTCGTATCCGACCAGATGATCGGCCCCGACAGCCCGCTCGTCGAATACGGCCTGGTTGCCGCTCCGGATGCCGAGCGTGACGCGATCCGCAAGGACGTCGAAGCCGGCAAATCTATGTGATGACTTTGCCGGCGCGGCGCTGCAAAGCCCGCGCCGGCATTGCCTTTTCCCTTTGCGCGCCGGCGTTTCCGGTGCTGCAGGGTTGAATTCATTCCGCATGATTGGAAGCTGAAGGCAGGCTGATGAGGCTGCCGGGCTTTGGGGGCTACGGGCCTGGGGACGTAACGAATGAGCACATCCATCATACTTTTGTGCCTTGTGGTGATCGGCGCCGCCGCCTATCTGGTCGCGCGCAGCCGGGCCTCAGCACTTGCCGGAGGCAGATCCTCCGCATTGCATTCACGGCCGGCCTATTACGGCGCCTATGCGGCGATCTGGGCGGTTCTTCCCGCCCTCATCGTGCTTTGCGTCTGGCTTTCTGTCAGCCCCGGCATCATCCAGACCTCGGTTCGCAGTGGCTTCCCTGCCGACGTCAAGGCGCAAGCCGCCGTCGAGCAGGATCTCGGCTATTCGATGGTGGCAACCGTTGCCCGCGGCCTGACGATGCTGAGCGCGGATGAAACCGCAACGGTCGCCGGCGATCCGGCCGCCCTGCAGGCCAAGCTCAGCGAGAAGGGCGTGCCGCTTGCCGGCCAGCCGCAGCCTTACATGCTCGACGCCGCCAAAAAGCTCAACACCATGAGCATGACGAGCCGCCTCGCCATGACGGCGGTGGTCTTTGTTCTCGCTGTTGCCGGCGCCTTCTATGCGCTGCGCGCGATTGCGCCCCGCTTCCGCGCCCGCAACCGGGTCGAGCGCGTCATGCTCTGGGGCCTGCTGCTCGCCTCTTCGATCGCCATCCTGACGACGATCGGCATCGTGCTTTCCATGCTGTCGGAAGCAGCACGCTTCTTTGCCGTCGTTCCTGCCGCCGACTTCTTCTTCGGCACCGTCTGGGATCCGCGTTTTGCCGGTGCCGGCAGCTCGTCCTTCGGCCAGTTCGGCCTCATCCCGCTGCTGCTCGGCACGCTTTATATCGGCCTGGTCGCCATGCTGGTCGCCGTTCCCGTTGGCCTCTTCGCCGCCATCTACATGGCCGAATACGCCTCGCCGAAGCTGCGCGGGGTCGCAAAGCCGCTGCTCGAAGTGCTCGCCGGCATTCCGACGATCGTCTACGGCTTCTTCGCCCTTGTCACCGTCGGCCCGTTCCTGCGCGATTTCTCCGCTCAGATCAGCGGCCTGCTCTCCGGCAGCTACACCAACTTCATCCAGGCGCAGAGCGTCCTGACCGCCGGCATCGTCATGGGCATCATGCTGATCCCCTATGTCTCCTCGCTGTCGGACGACATCATCACCGCCGTGCCGCGGGCGCTGCGTGACGGTTCGCTCGGTCTCGGCGCCACACGCTCCGAAACCATCAAGAAAGTGGTCTTGCCGGCCGCTCTGCCAGGCATCGTCGGCGCATTGCTGATGACGGCCTCGCGCGCCATCGGCGAAACCATGATCGTCGTGCTGGCCGCCGGTGTCGCCGCCCGCATCCAGATCAACCCCTTCGAGCCGATGACGACGGTGACCGTCAAGATCGTCAACCAGCTGACGGGTGACCTTGAGTTCACCTCGCCGCAGACGCTGGTTGCCTTTGCCCTCGGCATCACCCTGTTCTGCATCACACTTTGCCTCAACATCTATGCGCTCTACATCGTGCGCAAATACCGGGAGCAATACGAATGACGGATATTGTTTCTCCCACAACAGGCGTCACCATCTCCAAGGCGCCGGCGCGCCGCGATATCGGCATCAAGCGCCGCTACGCCGCCGAGCGCCGGTTCCAGGCCTATGGCATCGCCGCCATCAGCTTCGGTCTCGTCTTCCTGTTCATCCTCCTGTGGACGGTGATCGGCAAAGGCTACACCGCCTTCCAGCAGACGGCGATCACCCTGCCGATCGAATTCTCCGAGAAGACGATCGACCCGAGCAACAAGCGTGCGACCGACCCTTCGGTGCTGGTTGCCGCCAATTATCCGGTTCTGCTGCGCGATGCGATCGTCAAGCAACTGAACATCAACGCCTCGAGCAAGCCTGACGTGCGCGATGCATCCGCCATGCTTTCCAAGAGTGCGCCGATCCAGCTGCGCGACATGGTCGTCGCCGACCCGTCGATCATCGGCAAGAGCGTCAATGTCACCGTGCTCGCCGACGCCAATGTCGACAGCGCCAACAAGGGCCAGATCGACCTCTCGGTCGATGAAAAGAACCGCAAGGTCAACGACAAGCAGGTTGGCTGGATGAACGAGCTGAAGGCGAGCGGCGCTCTGCACAAGCAGTTCAACACCGGCCTCTTCGTCAACGGCAATTCCAGCCGTCCGGAGGCCGCGGGTCTTGGCGTCGCCCTCATCGGCTCGCTCTACCTGATGCTGATCGTGCTGGTGCTGGCGCTGCCGATCGGCGTTGCCGCCTCGATCTATCTCGAGGAGTTTGCGCCGAAGAACCGACTGACGGATCTGATCGAGGTCAACATCAACAACCTCGCCGCCGTCCCTTCGATCGTCTATGGTCTGCTCGGCCTTTCCGTCTTCATCAACTTCGTCGGCCTGCCGCGTTCGGCCTCGCTGGTCGGCGGCCTGGTGCTGACGCTGATGACCCTGCCGACGATCATCATCGCGACGCGCGCCGCGCTGCGCGCCGTGCCGCCGTCGATCCGCGCCGCAGCGCTTGGCCTCGGGGCCTCGAAGATGCAGATGGTATTCCACCATGTTCTGCCGCTCGCCATGCCCGGCATCCTCACCGGCACGATCATCGGCCTGGCGCATGCGCTCGGCGAAACCGCGCCGCTGCTCTTGATCGGCATGGTCGCCTTCGTCGCCAACGCGCCGACGACACCGCTCGATCCCTCGACGGCTCTGCCGGTGCAGGTCTATATGTGGGCGAACGAGGCCGAACGTGCCTTCGTCGAGCGTACTTCGGGTGCCATCATCGTCCTGCTCCTGTTCCTGATCGTCATGAACATGGGCGCCATCCTCTTGCGTCGTCGCTTCGAGCGCCGCTGGTAAACGGAGTTAAACATCATGAATATGTTGACGGAAGCTGCAGTTGAAAAGGCGCTGGATCAGAAGATGAGCAACGTCCCGTATAAGATGATCGGTCAGGATGTCTCGGTTTACTACGGCGAGAAGCGCGCGCTTTTCGATGTGAACCTGAACATCCGCGAAAACACCGTAACCGCGCTGATCGGCCCGTCCGGCTGCGGCAAGTCGACCTTTCTGCGGAGCCTCAACCGCATGAACGACACGATTGACGGCTGCCGCGTCGCCGGCAAGATCACCCTGGACGGCGACGATATCTATGATCCCGATATCGACGTCGTCGAACTTCGCGCCCGCGTCGGCATGGTTTTCCAGAAGCCGAACCCGTTCCCGAAAACGATTTACGAAAACGTCTCCTACGGCCCGCGCATCCATGGCCTGGCCAAGTCGAAGGCCGATCTCGACCAGATTGTCGAGACCAGCCTGCAGCGAGCCGGCCTCTGGAACGAGGTCAAGGACCGGGTGCATGAATCCGGCACCGGCCTCTCCGGCGGCCAACAGCAGCGTCTCTGCATTGCGCGTGCCGTCGCCGTCAGCCCTGAAGTCATCCTGATGGACGAGCCCTGCTCGGCGCTCGACCCGATTGCCACCGCCAAGGTAGAGGAGCTGATCCACGAACTGCGTGAGAATTATACGATCGTCATCGTCACCCACTCCATGCAGCAGGCCGCGCGCGTCTCGCAGCGCACCGCCATGTTCCACCTCGGCAATCTGGTCGAGGAGAACGACACCGACAAGATGTTCACCAATCCCGACGATCCGCGCACCCAGGACTACATCATGGGTCGCTTCGGCTGATTTTGGCGTCACCAAGCCTTCCCGTTATTCGAGGATAAAGCCCCATGGCATCGACACATATTTATTCTGCCTATGATGATGATCTGAAGTTCCTGTCCAGGCGGATTTCCGAAATGGGCGGCCTGGCCGAGCAGATGGTCGCCGAATCCGTCCGGGCGCTGGTCAACGGCGATACCGCGCTGGCCCAGAAGGTGATTTCCGACGACGTGATCCTCGATCACGCCGAGCGCGAAATCGGCGACAAGGCGATCGTCACCATCGCCCGCCGTCAGCCGATGGCTTCGGACCTGCGCGAAATCATGGGTTCGATCCGCATCGCCGCCGATCTCGAACGCGTCGGCGACCTCGGCAAGAACACCGCCAAGCGCGTCATCGCCGTGCAGAGTACCGGCGTCCCGCGCAAGCTCGCCCGCGGTCTCGAGCATCTGTCCGAGCTGGCGCTCGTCCAGCTCAAGGAAGTGCTCGACGTCTACACGACACGCGCCGCCGACAAGGCGAGTGCGATCCGCGAGCGCGACAACGAGATCGACGCGATGTACACCTCGCTGTTCCGCGAGCTGTTGACCTACATGATGGAAGATCCGCGCAACATCACCAGCTGCACGCATCTTCTCTTCTGCGCCAAGAACATCGAGCGCATCGGCGATCACGCCACCAACATCGCCGAGACCATTTATTACATGGCGACCGGAGCACAGCCGGAAGGCGACCGTCCGAAGGACGACAGCGCCAACACCGTCGGCGCGGTCACGGAATAACCGCCTAAACCAGACGATTGCGCGCGCGCCCATGTGGGGCGCGCGAAAAGGTCGCAGCCAATTTTTATGAATTTGCGCAGGATGCATTGCTTAAATCACCCCCGGTTTAAGGATCATGCGCGAGGAGACCGACACGCATGATCCCGAGAGTTGCAGTTGTTGAAGACGAGGAAGCCCTGAGCGTGCTTCTTCGCTACAATCTCGAAGCTGAGGGCTTCGAGGTCGATACCATCCTTCGTGGCGACGAGGCCGAAATCAGGCTTCAGGAGCGCACGCCCGACCTTCTTATCCTCGACTGGATGCTGCCCGGCGTCTCCGGCATCGAACTTTGCCGGCGACTGCGCATGCGACCGGAAACCGAGCGCCTGCCGATCATCATGCTGACGGCGCGCGGTGAGGAGAGCGAGCGCGTCCGCGGATTGTCGACGGGCGCCGACGATTATGTCGTCAAGCCTTTCTCGACCCCGGAACTCGTCGCCCGCGTCAAGGCGATGCTGCGCCGCGCCCGCCCCGAGGTGTTGTCGACCGTGCTGAAATGCGGCGATATCGAACTCGACCGCGAAACCCACCGCGTCCACCGCAAGAGCCGCGAAGTCCGCCTCGGCCCCACCGAATTCCGCCTCTTGGAATTCCTGATGTCGTCGCCCGGCCGGGTCTTCTCCCGCTCGCAGCTCCTCGACGGCGTCTGGGGCCACGACATCTATGTCGACGAACGCACCGTCGACGTCCATGTCGGCCGCCTGCGCAAGGCGTTGAACTTCTCCAACATGCAAGACGTCATCCGCACCGTCCGCGGCGCCGGCTATTCGATGGAAGCCTGAGGGGTTTCCATCTTTTGTGCCGGTGTCGGCCCCTCACTCTAACCCGACCGGGGTCGAGCCACTCGTCTCGACCCGTCCTTCGGACCCCCTTAAACGGGGCGAGGAGACGTGTCCTACGTGACGTTGGAGAGGGACCGAGAGGTCGCGGCATATCCCCTTCGCCGCGCAAGCGGGGAGAAGGTGCCGGCAGGCGGATGAGGGGCAGCCACACCCAGCCCACTCGCATAAAAAAACGGGCCACTCGGCCCGTTTTCGAATTCTCTGCAATGTCGCCCGCTCAGCTCGCCCGCGCGGCCGCGCGGCGGCGTTCGTTCACCGGCTGGTAGGCTAGCTTCTGGTGATAGCTGCAATAGGGCGAGTTGTCGGGGGATTCGCAGCCGCAGAAGTGGAAGTCGTCCTTCAGCGGATCGCCGACCGGCCATTTGCAGGTGCGTTCGGTCAGTTCCGTCAGGCCGAGGCGGCGCGAGATCGGCACGACCACGTTGCCCTTCGGCACGTATTCCATTTCCTCGACCGTTTCGATCTCGATCTCTTCCTTCAGCATCGTCGCGCCCTGCTGGCGGGTAACGGTGCGGGTAGCGATCCGCGAGGCGTAGTTCGGTGCGCGCGGTGCCGATGTATTGCGTTTCGGCGTGCGCGCCGCGGCGGCCGTGCCGCCGGCCTTGGCGCGGCCGGGAAGGCTCAGCCGGTGAACCTTGCCGATCACAGCGTTTCTGCTGACACCGCCAAGTTGCGCCGCGATCTGGCTGGCGCTCAGTCCTTCGGCCCAGAGCTTCTTGAGTTTCTCGACCCGCTCGTCTGTCCAGTTCATGCCCTGTCTCCACCTTTTGCGTTGGTGATGGCAGAATCCCTCACCGTTGTCCCGGAAGCCTCCGAAACAAGAAACGCTTGATCAATTTTGGTGACTAGTTCCGCCGCATGCAGTCTAGTAATTGAACTTTAACCTAGTGTGAGCCTGACTCCGTGACAAGAGTCGCATGAATCCGGATGAATCGAATTCGGAGTTTTCCCCAACTTGCTTCCGCTGCGTGGCATTTCTGCAATATTGCCTGTTGAAGGCCGAAAACACCGCTGTACAAGCTTGCTGCATGCGCTAAGGGCGCAGTTTTGTTGACATTGCAGCGCGAAAAGGAAATAGTACCGCTGGCCGCCGCAAGGCGGCATTTTTGATTTTTCGGGCCTGGTTTTCTTAGCCGGAGTCCCATGTTTGACAACGCTGATCGGGAGACCCGCGCCATGGCTGAAGCCGCGCCGCTTTATGACACCTATTCTCGTGCCCCACTGCGGTTCGAGCGAGGCGAGGGCGTATGGCTGATCACCGAAGGCGGCGAGCGTTATCTCGATTTCGGCGCCGGCGTCGCCGTCACCTCGGTCGGCCATAGCAACCCGCATGTGGTTGGGGCGCTGAAGGAACAGGCCGACAAGGTCTGGCACCTCTCCAACATCTATGAGATCCCCGGCCAGGAGCGCCTCGCGAAGCGGCTGACGGACGCCACCTTCGCCGACAAGGTGTTCTTCACCAATTCAGGCGCCGAGGCGCTGGAATGCGCGATCAAGACGGCGCGCCGCTACCAGTTTTCCAAGGGCCATCCCGAGCGCTTCCATATCATCACCTTCGAAGGCGCTTTCCATGGGCGCACGCTCGCGACCATCGCTGCCGGCGGCCAGGAGAAATACCTCGAAGGCTTCGGCCCCAAGGCGCCGGGCTTCGATCAGGTGGCCTTCGGCGACATCGAAGCCGTCCGCGCCGCCATCACCGATGCGACGGCTGGAATTCTCATCGAGCCCGTGCAGGGCGAAGGCGGCGTCCGCCCGGCCACGCCTGAGTTCATGAAGGCGCTTCGCCAGCTCTGCGACGAAAACGGCCTGCTGCTGATCCTCGACGAGGTCCAGACCGGCGTCGGCCGCACCGGCAAGCTCTTTGCTCATGAATGGTCGGGCATCACGCCCGATATCATGGCGGTCGCCAAGGGCATTGGCGGCGGTTTCCCGCTCGGGGCCTGCCTTGCGACCGCTGAGGCCGCCTCCGGGATGAAGGCCGGCACGCACGGCTCGACCTATGGCGGCAATCCGCTCGCAATGGCCGTCGGCGGTGCCGTGCTCGACATCATCCTCGCCGATGGCTTCCTCCAGCAGGTGCGCGACGTAGCACTCGTCTTCCGTCAGGGACTGGCCTCGCTGAAGGACCGCTATCCCGATGTGATCGAGGATATCAGAGGCGAGGGGCTGCTGCTCGGCGTCAAGGCGGCGGTTCCTTCAGCCGAACTGCTGCAGGCGATCCGCGCCGCGCATCTGCTCGGCGTGCCCGCCGGCGACAACGTCATCCGCCTTCTTCCGCCCCTCGTCGTCACCGCCGAGGAAGCCCGCGAGGGCCTTGCCCGCATCGAGCGCGCCGCCGAGAGCATCCGCGCCTCCAAGGTCAAGAAGACGGCTTGAAAGGATTGCGCCTGCGGGCGCACGACAGGTAAGAACATGGCTCCTAAACATTTCCTCGACCTTTCGGCGGTCACCTCAGCCGACCTCAGAACCATCATGAACGATGCGCTCGCCCGCAAGCAGGCCTTCAAGGCCGGCAAGGGCGACAAGCCGCTCGCCGGCAAGATGCTGGCGATGATTTTCGAAAAGCCGTCGACCCGCACCCGCGTCTCCTTCGATGTCGGCATGCGCCAGCTCGGCGGTGAAACGCTGTTTCTATCAGGCACCGAGATGCAGCTCGGCCGCGCCGAGACGATCGGCGACACCGCCAAGGTGCTGTCGCGTTATGTCGATGCGATCATGATCCGCACCACCGAACATTCCAGGCTGAAGGAGCTTGCCGAGCATGCGACCGTGCCGGTGATCAATGCGCTGACGGATGACACCCATCCCTGCCAGATCATGGCCGATATCATGACGTTCGAAGAGCACCGCGGCCCGATCAAGGGCAAGACCATCGCCTGGACCGGCGACGGCAACAATGTGCTGCATTCGCTGGTCGAAGGGGCGGCGCGTTTCGGCTACCGCATGAACATGGCCGTGCCCCTTGGTTCGGAGCCCAAGGATCACTATCTGAACTGGGCCCGCAATGAGGGCGCCGAAATCATGCTCTGCCATGATGCCGACCGTGCGGTCGACGGCGTCGATTGCGTGGTGACCGATACCTGGGTCTCCATGAATCAGGAACATCGGGCCCGGGGTCACAACGTCTTCCAGCCTTATCAGGTCAACGCGGCCTTGATGGCCAAGGCCGGCAGCGATGCATTGTTCATGCATTGCCTGCCCGCGCATCGCGGCGAGGAAGTGACGGACGAGGTGATCGACGGCCCGCAATCCGTGGTCTTCGATGAGGCGGAAAACCGTCTTCATGCGCAGAAGTCGATTCTTGCTTGGTGCCTGGGCGCGATCTGAACCACAATCGGACGCCGCGTGTGAAAACGCGCGGCCGCGCGAGCGAAGGGCACCCTGTCCTTTCGCTTGAAAACTAGGAGTGAATCCATGGCAGAAGCTGCAGCCGCCCTCGGCCAGTTCGATTTCGCCGGCGATGACCATGTCGTCCCCTTCCAGGTGGAGGGTCTGGATGTGCGCGGCCGCGCCGTCCAGCTCGGCCCGATGCTCGACGCGATCCTCGAGCGCCATCATTATCCCGCACCCGTCGCCCGGTTGCTTGCCGAAGTCGTGGTGCTGACGGTGCTGCTCGGCACCTCGCTGAAGTTCGACGGCAAGTTCACCGTGCAGACCAAGGGCGATGGCCCGGTCGATCTTCTCGTCGCCGATTTCTCGACGCCGGAAAATGTCCGCGCCTATGCCCGTTTCGATCAGGCGTTGCTCAACAAGGCCATTGAAGCTGGGGAAACCGAGCCGGAGCAGCTGCTCGGCCGGGGCGTGCTCGCCTTCACCATCGATCAGGGCAAGTTCGGCCAGCCCTACCAGGGCATCGTCGAACTCGACGGCACCTCGCTCGAGGACATCGCCGGCGTCTATTTCCGCCAGTCGGAGCAGATCCCGACGCGCGTACGCCTGGCCGCGGCCGAGCTCTTCGACCGCGACGATGCCGGCAAACCACGCCATCGCTGGCGGGCAGGCGGCCTTGTCGCCCAGTTCCTGCCTGAGGCGCCGGAGCGCATGCGCCAGCCGGATCTCCACGGCGGCGACGGCGACACCGGCGGCCGCCCGCATGGTGAGGACGACGCCTGGACCGAAGCCCGATCGTTGGTCGAGACCATCGACGCCGATGAATTGACCGACCCGCTGGTTGGCACCGAGCGGCTGCTGTTTCGCCTGTTCCACGAACGCGGCGTCCGCGTCTACGAACCGCGGGCGGTCTTCGACCGCTGCAGCTGTTCGCGCGACAAGATCAAGGGCGTGCTGAAAGGCTTTACCGCCGAGGAGATCGAGGCCAGCCAGGAAGACGGAGAAATCGCAGTCACCTGTGAATTCTGCTCGACCACCTACCGCTTCGAGCCGGCCGAACTTCAGCCGGCCGAATAGGCTCGGTTGAGCACGCACAGAACGAATACAAAAGATTAGCGATGATGCAGCACGGTGACTCGACTTTCGGTAGTCACTGTGCACCAATTACCCAATTGGTTCGGGGATGGGGACTTCATGCGTATTTTTTATGTCGTAGTCGCACTCATGGCTGCGATGCCACGAATTGGCTTGGCTGATGATAAGGCAATCCAATGGAAAGAGGTCGGGGGCTGGACCGTGGCTGTCGACCCGACTTTAGACAATGGCTGTTTTGTTCTGACTTCCTTTGATGATGACACCATTTTTCGTCTTGGCTTCAATTTCCGAAAAAAGGACAAACCTCTGTACATTCTGCTTGGAAATCCGAACTGGAAATCCTTGGAGAAAGGTAAGCATTATCCCATCGAACTCTCGTTAGACCAGTCTCGATGGACGGCTGATGCGAGAGGTCTTGATCTCGATGGCCTCAAATCATTGTGGATCGATACCGACGATACCGACTTGATTGAGGAGTTCGCTGGTAAACTGAGTTTCCGCGCCCGCTTTAACGGAAAAGAGATTGTTGCCCTCGGTTTGAAAGATTCCGAGAGGGCAGCGGATGAGTTGCTCGCCTGCCAAAAGGCGGTAAACGATGCGGTCATGAAACAGCCGGGGCCGCCACAATCAAAAGATCCGTTCGAAGCAAAGCCAGGCACCCAAGCCTCGGATCTTTTTGACCTTTAGTTGATTGCTGACTGGGCAAGCCCGAGGATCCACGGCGGGGGGGTACGGCGCCCATGTTGGTACTGACTGGAAGGCTGCAGCCGGCCGCGTCCGAGCGCAGTGATTGCCGCATGGGTCCTCGGGTCAAGCCCGAGGACCCATGCGGCAAGCACGGCGTTCGCGTTCGAACTGACAAGCAACCCGTCAGTTGAGCACGCGCAACAGCCCCGGTGAATCCAGCGAGAAAGCGGGGATGTCGACATCGAACATCTCGCCTTCATCCGTTTCCATCTGGTAATGGCCGAACATCAGCCCGGAGGGCGTGTCGAGCGGGCAGCCGGAGGAATATTCGTAGGTATCTCCAGGGCTGAGCCGCGGCTGTTCGCCGACGACGCCGGGGCCGGTCACCTCGTCCACCTGTCCGTTCTGGTCGGTGATATTCCAGTAGCGGTTGACCAGGCGAACCGCGATGGCGGAATTGTTGCTGATGACAATCCGGTAACCCCAGACATAGCGATCGTCTTCCGGATCGGATTGCTCCTCCAGATAGAATGGCTCGACGACGACTTCGATATCTTTTGTGAGGGCGCGATACATGCCTTGCACCTTAGTCAAGATATGTTACCCGTATCTTATAAGAGGCGCTGTCCGTCAAGAAACGGAACGTTGATCGTGACTAAAACGGTCCTGATCCAAGCTGTTTCGATTGTTAAGCCTAATTGACAGTGTTAATTTCACTTCCGAACGCCGGCACCGCCGAACTTGTTCCCCGGCCGGACCGCAGTGAGGTCCGGCCTATCACATCGTGGCGTGCCGAACCCCCGAGGGGTCCGGCCGCCATGGGTGGGATCAGGCCGAGACCTTGGCAAGCGCCTTGGCGAAATCCTCGATCAGATCGTCGGTATCCTCGATGCCGGCCGAAAGGCGGACCGTGCCCGGGGAAATGCCGAGTTCGGCGCGCGCCTCCTCCGTGAGGTTCTTGTGCGTCGTCGTCGCTGGATGGGTGATCAGGCTCTTGCTGTCGCCGAGATTGTTGGAAATCTTGATGATCTCGAGCGCGTTCTGCAGCGCGAAGGCCGCCTCCTTGCCACCCTTCAACTCGAAGGCGACGAGGGTCGAGCCGCCGGTCATCTGCTTGGCGATGATGTCGGCCTGCGGATGGTCCTTGCGGCCGGGATAGATCACCTTAGCGACCTTGCCTTGCTCGGCCAGGAAATCGGCGATCTTCGCCGCATTCTCGGTCTGCTGACGCACGCGCAGCGGCAGCGTTTCGATGCCCTTCAACAGCGTCCAGGCATTGAACGGCGACATGGCCGGGCCGGTATGGCGGAAATAGTCGTGCAGGTTCTCGTCGATCCATTCCTTGTCGGAAAGCACGACGCCGCCGAGGCAGCGGCCCTGGCCGTCAATATGCTTGGTGGCGGAATAAACGACGATATGGGCGCCAAGCTCCAGGGGCTTCTGGAAGAGCGGTGTCGCAAAGACGTTGTCGACAACGACCTTGGCGCCGATCTGGTTGGCGAGCTTGGCGACGCCTGCGATATCGATCACTTCGAGCGTCGGGTTGGTCGGGCTTTCCAGGAAGAACACTTTGGTCTTCGGCGTGATCGCCTTTTCCCAGTTCGCCAGATCCCGGCCGTCGATCAGCGTGCAGTCGATGCCGTATTTCGGCGCCAGCGTCTCGACGACCCAGCGGCAGGAGCCGAACAGGGCACGCGCAGCGACGATATGATCGCCTGATTTCAGCTGGCAGAGGATCGCCGCGCTGACGGCCGCCATGCCGGAAGCGGTGGCGCGGGCGTCTTCGGCGCCTTCGAGCATGCACATGCGCTTTTCGAACATGTCGTTGGTCGGGCTGCCGTAGCGGGCGTAGATGTAGCCGTCCGTCTCGCCCTTGAAGCGGGCTTCGGCCGCCTCCGACGTCTCATAGACGAAGCCCTGCGTGAGATAGATTGCCTCGGATGTTTCGCCATATTGCGAACGCAAGGTTCCGCCGTGGACGAGTTGGGTTGCCGGGCGCCAGGTCTTGCTCATGCCATCACCTTCACATAACAAAAAAACCGGCCGCAAAAGCAGACCGGTTTCAACCCGGTCTTTTTAGCCACTTGTTTAACGTGGCTGCAAGCCGACCGGCCAAATCACCACGGGATAATTCTGCAATACTGCTGTTAGCTGCTTGCGTCAATTCCCCGTATTTGGTTTTGTCGGCGGCAAATGATGGATGAGGCATGATGGCTCGTGAAACGGGAATTCTGGCGGACCGCGCGATCTCGGCGCTGTTCGAAACGGGGCGTCTGATCTCCGAACGGGAGCTGGACCGTGACCAGATCCAGCCGGCAAGCCTCGACCTGCGCTTGGGCGCCAAGGCTTTTCGCGTGCGCGCCAGCTTCATGCCCGGCCCCTCGCACCTGGTCTCGGACAAGCTCGACCGCCTTAGCCTGCATGTCATCGACCTTTCCGAAGGTGCGGTGCTCGAAACCGGCTGCGTCTATATCGTGCCGCTGATGGAGAGCTTGGCGCTGCCGGCCGACATGTCGGCCTCGGCCAATCCGAAGAGCTCGACCGGCAGGCTCGATATCTTCACCCGCGTCATCACCGATTACGCCCAGGAATTCGACAAGATCCCATCCGGCTATGCCGGCCCGCTCTATCTCGAAATCAGCCCACGCACCTTCCCGATCGTCGTGCGCCGCGGCTCGCGCTTGTCGCAGATCCGCTTCCGCGTCGGCCAGGCCCTGCTCGGCGAGCCGGAACTGTTGAAGCTGCATGAAAGCGAAACGCTGGTCGCCAGCAAACAGCCGAACGTCTCCGGCGGCGGCATCGCGCTGTCAATCGACCTTGCCGGAGATGAAGACGGCCTGATCGGCTATCGCGGCAAGCACCACACCGCCGTTGTCGACGTCGACAAGAAAGATCAGCACGACATCTTCGATTTCTGGGAGCCGCTCTATAGCCGCGGCCGCAACGAACTGATCCTCGATCCCGACGAGTTCTATATCCTCGTCTCGCGGGAGGCCGTGCACGTGCCGCCGGATTATGCCGCCGAAATGACCCCCTTCGATCCGCTGGTCGGCGAATTCCGCGTCCATTACGCCGGCTTCTTCGATCCGGGCTTCGGCCACGCACCGGCCGGCGGTCGCGGCAGCCGCGCCGTGCTCGAAGTGCGCAGCCACGAAGTGCCCTTCATCCTCGAAGACGGCCAGATCGTCGGCCGCCTGGTCTACGAGCACATGCAGGAAAAACCGACCAGCCTCTACGGCTCCGGACTCGGCTCCAACTACCAGGCCCAGGGCCTCAAACTCTCGAAACACTTCCGCATCTGAGAGATCGGTCCCGCGCGGCTTGACAGCGGCCCCCATCTGTTGGAAATCTCAGCGGATCGCGGGTGTAGCTCAATGGTAGAGCAGCAGCTTCCCAAGCTGAATACGAGGGTTCGATTCCCTTCACCCGCTCCAACTGCCTTTCCAGCGAACTTCTCTAATCCCCAAAAAACCGGATCGGCTTGTACCGGCGGTGCGCGATGATCAGGCTCCGGTCGGGCTGGATGATGTAGGTTTCCTCCACCTGCTGGCCATACTGGTCGATGAAATCATGCGGGAAGGCGGAGCCAGCAGGTGATTTGGTGAGCTTGCTGCGTGGCTGGCCGTTATAGGTGATGCTTCCCGGGATCGGCTCCAGGCCGGGGCCGCTATAGGTGGCGGTGCTGCACCCGGTGAGAATGAGGCTGCCGATCAGGCCGATGAGTGCGGGTTTCATGTCCATCCCTTCCGATGCGCCGAGGATGCGATCTTACTCCCGATCGGATCACGCTCGCCAGATGAAACGGCGTATCCGCCTTCAATCCTTCGAGAAACGCTGCTTGGGACGCCGTGATCGGGCGCGGGCTATTTCATTGCCGAAACAGGCGCCGTCTGCTAGATCGGCAGCGTCGAAAAAGGCAGGATCGGTTGAGGTAAGCCCGATCCCTTCCGTCAGAGCGTCACGAGCGCTCTCAAAGAAGCTCTGCTCCGTAGCCTATGGCACGAGAACCCGCGACGTGATCTGCATCAGATGCGGGATCCCGGCGGCGTGCGGAGACGGCAAATTGCAGTCCCGGGATTTTTTTGAACGGAGACTGTCATGCGCCTGAACCATCTCGATTTTCACGTACCCGATATCGCTGAAACGGCGGACTTCTTCATCCGCCATTTCGGCCTGACGCTGAAGGATATGCGCGGTAACAACGGCCTAGCGATCCTGGAGGACGATACCGGCCTCGAAATCGTCCTCAGCCACGCCATCGCCAAGTTCGGCATTGCCGACCAGGTCGAACTGCAGCGCCAGACCTATCATATCGGCTTCATTCTGCCTGATAGGGCGGATGTCGATAGGGTTCACGCCGGGCTGGTTGCCGCCGGCGTGGAGCTCTCCGGCCCGCCGGCCGCTATGCGCGGCGGCTGGCTGTTTTATTGCACGGCGCCGGGGAATATCCTCGTGGAGGTTGGGTGGCGGCCGGCCAGGTAAACGCGGCGAAAGGAGGAGATGCCGCGGCCTTGCGATTGCCTCTTCTCCGGAGCGGGGGTCCGAAGGACGGGCGAGACCCGTGGCTCGCCCAGGCTGGTGCCCGTAGGGCGGATGAGGGGGCCGGCGAAGCCGGTCTTTTCATCGACGTCCATGCAGGCTTCGACAGTGGGATAGATTGTGACGGGAGGGCTTTCCGCGTAGCCCCCTCATCCGCCTGCCGGCACCTTCTCCCCGAGGGGAGAAGAGAATTTGCGGCAACCTCTCTGTTCCTCGCTCACGTCTCGCAGGACACGCCTTCTCGTGCTTCGTGCCGTGATTTGCTGCTTAGAACTCCGTCCAGTCACCATCCTGGCCCTTCGGCGCGCTGTCGGTTGCGGCGAAGGCGTTGGCGAGGGTCTGGCCGAGGGCGCGGGCCGGCGAGGCGATCGGGCGGGCCGCACCTTCCCGCGCGACCCGGATCGCGGGTGCCTTGGCCACTGGGCGCGCGGCGGCGCGCGGTGCGGCTGCCGGCGGTCGGGCAGAGGAAATCGGCGCGGCAGCGGCGAAGCCGCCGGTGCCGGTCAGCTTGAACTGGCCGAGCAGGTTGTTCAGCGCCGTCGCTTCCGTCGCCAGGCTGTGGCTGGCGGCTGTCGACTGCTCGACCATGGCCGCGTTCTGCTGCGTACCCTGGTCCATGGTGTTGACGGCGGTGTTAATCTCCTGCAGCCCGATCGACTGTTCGCGCGAGGCTTCGGCGATGGCGTGGACGTGCTGGTTGATTTCCTGCACTTCCTGGACGATCGAATCGAGCGCCTTGCCGGTTTCGCCGACCAGCGAGACGCCGGTCTGCACATGTGTGCCGGAATTGGTGATCAGGTCCTTGATTTCCTTTGCCGCCTTGGCGGAGCGCTGGGCGAGCTCCCGCACTTCCTGGGCAACGACGGCAAAGCCCTTGCCGGCTTCGCCGGCACGCGCCGCTTCGACGCCGGCATTCAAGGCCAAGAGGTTGGTCTGGAAGGCGATATCGTCAATGACACCGATGATGTTGGAGATCTCGCCCGAAGACTTTTCGATCTGCTGCATGGCGGAGACGGCCTTGCGGACGATCTCGCCGGATTTTTCGGCGCCGAGGCGGGTGCGGGCGACGAGCTGGCTCGCCTCCTCGGCGCGCTTGGCGGCGTCGCGCACCGTCGTGGTGATCTCCTCCAGTGCTGCCGCCGTCTCTTCGACGGAGGCCGACTGCTGTTCCGTCCGCCGGGAAAGCTCGTCTGCGGAAGAGCGGATCTCGTTGGCACCGGCGCCGATCGCCCGGGCATTGGCGCCGACCGTATGCAGCGCCTCGTTGAGCTTCTCGACCGAATTGTTGAAATCCTCGCGCAGCGCGTCGAGATGGGCGACGAAAGGCTGGTCGATATGCGAGGCGAGATCGCCGGCGGCAAGGCGGCGCAGGCCGTCGCCGAGCGCGGTCACGGCGCCTTCGAGCTCCGCAGCTTCACGGGTCCGCTGCGCCTCGCGTTCGCGGCGCTCGCCGTCGCTAAGGTTGCGGTCGGCTTCGGCACGCGCCTCGATCCGCGCACGCTCGATCGCGTTGTCGCGGAAGATCGACACGGCCTTGGCCATCTGGCCGACTTCGTCGCCGCGGTCGAGCCCGCCGACCTCGCTTGCGGTATCGCCCTCGGCAAGCCGTGTCATGCGCAGGTTGAGCCTCGTCATCGGGCCGGCAATACCCATCTGGGCGACGACCACGCTGAAGCCGACCGCGAGCAGCACAGCGATGCCGATCAGAACGAGGCAGAAGACGATCCGCCCGTTGACCGAAGCCGAAAGCGCGTCGCCGCCGTCGTTGAGCATCGCCATCATCGCATCATTGTTGGCGATCATCTTCGGCGTCAGCGCATTGAGCTTGGCATTGATCAGAGCAACGTTCGCCTGCGCCCCGGCGCCGTCCTTGGCTTTGCTCTGCTCGATGATCTTGTTCGCCAG
Organism: Rhizobium sp. 268; assembly: GCF_036571585.1. NCBI lineage: Bacteria > Pseudomonadati > Pseudomonadota > Alphaproteobacteria > Hyphomicrobiales > Rhizobiaceae > Rhizobium > Rhizobium sp. 268. The sequence continues at coordinate 93,789 of NZ_JAPPSO010000015.1, forward strand.
CGTTTCGATCTCATCGATGCCGGTCTGAATGTCGTCGATCGCCGGCTTGCGGCTCGGCACCAGCGCCAACGCATCTTTCATCCGCTCGCGGGCCTGCGGCAGCTTGCTCGGCGTGGCGAGCGTCGTCTGGAATGCCGGCGTATCCGGCTTCATGTCGGCAAGCAGGCTCACCTGCAGCACCGAGGCCACCACCGAGGCGCTGGCGCGCGCGCTCTGCATCGAGGCCAGCGCTTCATGATCGATGAAGGCGCTGTAGGCGGCGTCCGCACGGCGGAATTCGGCGACGACATAGACCAGCCCGGCCATCGTGATCAGCCCCAGCAGCGCCACGACCGATATGATTTTCGTGCGGATTTTCAGATGCTTCATGGAAATGTCACCCGGTTGACCGGGCGTCGCACGCCCGGTTCTTTGAAATTAATTGTTGCAAACAGAGCACTGCGTCGGTGTCGCGGCTCAGGGATTATTGCGGGGTTGACGCATGCATCATGCAATCGGCCGGCGGGTCCGTGTCGTCGTCACAAATAGAGGCGATATTCTTTAATTCCGCGCTAACGGCGGGGCGGCGCCGCGGTGATTTTTGGGAGCGTCAACCGGCAAGCCGCTCCGGCTGCCACCGCGCCGAAGGCTGCCCCTCGCCCTAACCCTCTCCCCGTTCTGACGGGGAGAGGGGACGTGCCATGAAAGAGGTTAGCGAGGGACGGAGAGGTCGCGACATATCCCCTTCGCCCCGCAGGCGGGGGTCCGAAGGACGGGTCGAGACGCGTGGCTCGACCCCGGTTGGTGGCGGCAGCCGGATGAGGGGCGGATGTGGCACGATCCGTCCCATGCATATTCCTTGTCCCGCATGACTCTGCTACATCTCGCCGACACCACACGCTTCGCGCTTAATCCGAGACCAAGATCACGATGATGCAATCCAAGTTGGCATCCCTGGCTGTGAAGGGGTTTCTCGCGTTCGGCCTGTTTCTGGGCGCTCTATCTTTTGGCTTTTCCGCATCCGCCCAGCAGGCAACACCCTCGCTGCCGCTGCTTTTCGATGCGCGTGAACGTCTGGCGCGGCCCGATCTCTCCTCGCTGGTCCGCCTGCGCTTCCTGACCTCGGTCGATTTTCCGCCGTTCAATTTTACCGATCAGAACGGCAAGCTTTCCGGTTTCAACGTCGATCTCGCCCGCGAAATCTGCAGCGAGCTGGAGATTTCGGACAAGTGCCAGATCCAGGCGATCCCCTTTGCCGATTTGAAGGATGCGCTCGCCGCCTCGCAGGGCGACGCCGTGATCGCCGGCCTTGCCGTGACGCCGGAGCTGCGCCGGCAATTCGTCTTCTCCCGGCCGTATCTGATGCTGCCGGCCCGCTTCGTGCGCAATCTCGCCGTGCCGCTCGACGGCAAAACGGCTGCCGCCCTTTCGGCGCACCCGGTCGGTGTGGTCAGGGGCACGGTGCACGAGGCGATGCTGGCCGCGTTCTTTCCGGCGATCAAAGCCCAAACCTTCGACACCAAGGACGCCCTGCTTACGGCACTCAAGGATCGCAAGGTCGATGCCGCCTTCGCCGATGCGCTGCAGCTCTCCTTCTGGGTCTCCTCGCCGGCCTCGGCCAAATGCTGCGCCCTGTTCGACGGCCCTTATCTCTCCGAGCATTTCCTTGGCGAGGGCATGACGATCATGCTGCGGCAAAAGGATAGCGTGCTGACGGCGGCGATCGACCATGCGCTCGCCACGCTGTCGCGCAATGGCCGGCTTCAGGAAATCTATCTGCGCTATTTTCCCTACGGGCTTTATTGAGCCTTCAAGCCTAAAGCGCGGCGCGATCTTTCAGATTCGCTCCTCGCGCTTTAGCTCTTTGTTTTTGCGCATGTCGTTGCCGCAAAACCGCGGCACACTTTTGCGCGACATGCCTTATCCCTTGCGGAAGCGGGCAATGGCGCTGCGCTCGATCGCCGCGCAGGTGAGCTTGTCGAGGCCGAGCCGGTCGCGCAGCAGGCTGAGCAGCCGCAGTTCCTCGGCTTTGACGGAGAGATCGGCGGAAGCGACTTCGACGGCCAGCGCATAGGCGGTGTCGTAGAGTTTTGCCGGCAGGGTGTCGCGCACGGTTTCGAGAACGACGTCGAGGCCTTCGGGCCCGGCCAGCAGCGAGGCGCAGTCGCGCGCCACCGAAATCAGCTTGTCGTCGTCGAAGTCCCGGAAAACCGGCAGGAACCCGATCAGTTGTCCGATCCTTTCCATCTCCCGGTCGTTCATCGTGCTGTCGACGGCTGAGGCCATCACCATCACGTAGATCAGCGCATCATGGGCGGAAAGCGGCTTGTTCATCTCTGATTCCTTTTTCGATCAGCCCAGAGTGGGAATTGGCAGCCGGCATTGCAAGGGATCGGCGCCCTGTCAAGACCGCCGGTTATCTCCGGCGCGGATCGTCGCCGTAAAGGCCTTTTCCGGCTTGCCTGGCCTTCTCGGCGGCCGATGCCAGCGGCGAACCCGCCGCTGCCTCGGCCCAGCCGTTTTCGGCAAGCCAGGCGCCGAGATCCTGCGTGCCGAGCCGGCAGGCGACCGTCGCCGTTTCCGTCCATTCAACAGCGTCGAGATCGCACGCGATGCTGCGGTTGCGCAACAGCTGGCGCAGCGCGGTCTTTGCCATCATGCCGCAGGGCCATTGCCGGCCGGTCGGCCCGCATATCTTGTCGGCCGGCGTCGGCACGATGCCGGCAAGCTGCAGCTTGCGCTCGCCGAAGGAGAGAAGGCCGGCATTTTCGACTGCCGGCCGCGCCAGCTCCACCGGTTTTTTCGCGGCTGGGCTTGCCGTCTGCCCGGCGGCCGTCTCGGCCCGTTTCTCGCTCTCGGCGACTTTGGGTGCCGTGCCGTCGGCAGCCCCGAGGGAGGGCGCCGCCGGTTCCGTCGAGCGGACGATCACTTCGGCCCGGTCCTCCGAAATCGCAGCCGGTTCGCCGGCTGGCGCGGGCGGATCCACAGCGGCCACCGTTTCCTCGGCAGGCACGGGCTCGCCTTCGGCCGTGCCGCCCCGCAGCCTTGCTTCACCCGCCATCAGCAGGCCGGCCACCACCACCATGCCTATGAGACCTGTGAAGATGGCGGCAGGGCGCATGGAATATCTTCCTATTGGCTGGCCCAGATGATGCGGGCGATCCAATCGACATCGGAAAGCTCGAGGGTGCGGTTGGGATGCTCGGGATTGAGCGACATCAGCTCGATCGAGCGCGGGCTCTGGCGCAGCAGCACCTTGGCCATCACCTCGCCCTCGCATGTGCGCACGACGACGCGGTCGTTGCGGCGCACCTGCGCGCCGGGCTCGACGATCAGCACGTCGCCGTCGCGATAGAGCGGCATCATGCTCTCGCCCTGCACCTCCAGCGCATAGACGGCTGATTTCTGCGCCGGCGCCGCCGGAAATTCCACCACGTCCCAGCCCTGGCCGGCCGGAAAACCGCCATCGTCGAAGAAGCCGCCGGCGCCGGCTTGGGCAAAGCCGAGCAGCGGGATTGAACTGCCCTGCGGCGGAAAGGCGCCGTCAGATTGGCCGGCCGGCCGCTTGGAAAAACCGGCATCGGGCTGCAGAAAGGCAAGGAACTGCTCGACGCTCGCCCCGGTGGCGTCGAGCACCTTGGCGATCGATTCCGTCGAGGGCCAGCGCAGCCGCCCATCGGCGGAAAGCCGTTTCGACTTGTTGAAGGAGGTAGGGTCGAGCCCGGCACGCCGCGCAAGACCGGATGGCGTCAGTTCGTGCCGCTCGGCAAGCCTGTCGATCGCTCCCCAGATCTGATCGTGTGACAGCATAGGCGCCCGATTCCGTGCGCGGCTCATCCGCGCGTCAGCCGGTCGGAATATTAACCGACCGTGCCGCCGGAGTAAAGGCAAAGGAGGAATAAAATCCTGTTATTGCAAGGGTTTCAGGCGACCATCGCCATGTTGATCTTGCCGAGCTGGATGACTGCCTGCGTACGGCTGTCGACGTCGAGTTTCAAGAGGATCGCCGAGACATGCGCCTTGATCGTCGCCTCGGAGACGCCGAGTTCGTAGGCGATCTGCTTGTTCAACAGCCCTTCGCCGAGCATGGTCAGCACCCGGCTCTGCTGCGGCGTCAGGGTATGCAGGCGGTGGATCAGGTCGGCGACATCGGGATCCTGCTCCTGGCCGCCGCGGTAGTTTTCCGGCGTGGCAATGTCGCCGGCAAGCACCGTCTGGATGCTGCGGCGAATGTCGTCGATGCCGGCGGATTTGGAAATGAAGCCGGAGGCGCCGAGTTCCAGCGCCCGACGGATCGTCGTCGCATCGTCGGTTGCCGAGACGATGATGATCGGCAGGCTGGCGAATTCGGAGCGCAGCGCCATCAGGCCGGAAAAGCCGCTGACCCCGGGCATGGCGAGGTCGAGCAACATGAGGTCGGCCTCCGCATGGGCGCCTGCCGCCTTGCGCGCCGCCGCGAAATCGCCGGCTTCGACGATCGCCTGCCGGCCTTCCATGCCGATGACGGCCTGGCGCAGCGCATCGCGAAACAGCGGATGATCGTCCGCAATGATGATGGTCTGTTCCTGCATCGAAAACTCCCTCCCAAGAGCCCGATCGTGCCTGCATGCGCCGCCGTCCCCTCCGAGGTTTGCATGCATGCCTAGTGATATGACTATATCAGATCAGGTCTTCTGCGGAAGGGGATTGGTGTTTTCCTCAGCCTGAAACTCCTTCACCATCCCCATGAAACTCTTCATCATCTTCTCCATGATGCTGATCGAGCGGTCGATCTCGGCATCGCTCGGCAATGCGCGCTGGATGGGGCCGCCCTGTTCCAGCTTCGTCACCCGCTCGGACAGCCGGTCGAGTTCGTCCTCGTAGGCCGCCCGTTCGTCGGCCGCCATCCGGCAGACGAGGGCGCCGTCCTTGTCCTGGCAGATCGACATGGCCCCGGTCTGCCGGTCGAGCCGGACGAAATGGTCGCCGCTCTTCTCCAGCTGGAACCGACTTGCATCGGCCTCGGCTGCGGCCGCGCCAAACGGCAGGAGAAGAACGCCAAGTGTGAGAACCAAAATCTTCATCGTCTCATCCTCCGGATTTTGCTTGTGCGGGTCCTGTTTTTAAGCGCCGGGGCGTGGACATCGCCGCCTCTTTCCGGCAAAGCGCTGGTGATCGAGGACCAGCAACCGCGAGGCCATGATGACCCTGACACCGACCCTTTACAAGATCGTGACGGAAACGCTCTGGCAGCAAGCCAGACAAACCGGCATTTTTCATGGCGCCGGCATTGATCTCAAGGACGGCTTCATCCATTTCTCGACGGCAGAACAGGCCAAGCAGACCGCCGCGCTGCATTTTAACGGCCAGGCCGGCCTGCTGCTGATTGCCGTCGATGGCGGGGGCTTCGGTGACAAGCTGGTATTCGAACCCTCGCGCGGCGGCGATCTCTTCCCGCATCTCTATGCCGATCTGCCGCTTGAAGCCGTGCTCTGGGAAGCGGCGTTGCCGCTCGACGAGACCGGCGCCCATATCTTCCCGGAGCTGCAGCCATGATCGATCCCTTCAAACTTCTCGCCCGCAGCGGTCTCTTCCTGCTCGATCCGGAAACGGCGCACGGCATGTCGATCGCCGCCCTGAAATCCGGCCTCGTGCCCGCGTGCCAGATCACGCCCGATCCGCGCCTGCGCCAGACCGTCGCCGGCCTCACCTTCGAAAACCCGCTCGGCATGGCCGCAGGCTATGACAAGAATGCCGAGGTGCCAGAGGCGCTCTTGAAGCTCGGCTTCGGCTTTACCGAGATCGGCACGGTGACGCCGAAACCGCAAGCCGGTAATCCCCGGCCGCGCATCTTTCGCCTGGTCGAGGATGAGGCTGTCATCAACCGCCTCGGCTTCAACAATGAAGGCCATGAGGCCGCTTTCGCGCGCCTCGCGGCGCTGAGCGGCAAGGGCATCGTCGGCGTCAATATCGGCGCCAACAAGGACAGCGAGGATCGCATCGCCGATTACGTCGCCGGCATCCGCCGCTTCCATTCGGTGGCGCGCTATTTCACCGCCAACATCTCCTCGCCGAACACGCCCGGCCTGCGCGACCTGCAGGCGCGGGAAAGCCTGGCAACGCTGCTGTCGGCGGTGCTGGCAGCGCGCGACGAGATGGCGGCGACCTCCGGCCGCAAGGTGCCGGTCTTTCTGAAGATCGCCCCGGATCTGACCGAGGAAGGCATGGACGATATCGCGGCGGAAGCGCTCTCGCATGCGCTGGATGGCTTGATCGTCTCCAACACCACGCTGTCGCGTGACGGACTGAAAGATCAGCGCCAGGCGAGGGAGACGGGCGGTCTCTCCGGCGTGCCGCTGTTCGAAAAATCGACTGCCGTGCTTGCCAGAATGCGCAAGCGCGTCGGCCCCGCGCTGCCGATCATCGGTGTCGGCGGCGTTTCCTCGGCCGAAACCGCGCTGGAGAAGATCAGGGCGGGCGCCGATCTCGTCCAGCTTTATTCCTGCATGGTCTATGAAGGCCCTGGCCTGCCCGGCGATATTGTCCGCGGCTTCTCCAAACTCATGGACCGCGAAAAGGCATCCGGGATCGGCGAGTTGCGCGACAGCAGGCTGGATTACTGGGCGGCGCGAAAAGTCTGATCGGCCCGCGGCTTGACCAGCACGGCCAGGAAAAAGCCCCGGAAGAGCAGGAAGGCGTTCATAGCAAGCCACAGGCCGTGATTGCCGACGAGCGGCACGAAAACGGCAAGCATGGCGAGGTAGCCGGCAAAGGACATCAGCATCCGGTTGCGCATCTCGGCCGACCATGTCGCGCCAATGAAGACTCCGTCCATCAGGAAGGCGAGTGCGCCGGTCAGGCCGGTCACCGCCGCCCAGGGCAGATAGGTTGCTGCCGCCTGCCGCACCTCGGGCGAAGTCGTCAGCACCGAGATCAGCCAGGGACCGGCGAGGAAGAAGAAAGCGGAAACGATCGCTGCCAGCCCGAAGGACCACAGGATCGTCAGCTTCAGCCCGCGGTCGAAGGCCGGCCGGTAACGTGCGCCGATCGCCCGGCCGGTGATCTGCTCGGCGGCATTGGCAAGCCCGTCGAGATAATAGCTGGAGAGCAGGACGAAATTCATCAGCACGGCATTGGCGGCAAGTGTGACCGCGCCGAAGCTGGTGCCGATCCGCGTCATGATGGTGAAGGCGCCGATCAGCACGAAGGTGCGGATCAGGATGTCGCGGTTGAGGGCGAAAAGCTCGGCCAGCCGATGCCGCGAAAAGATCTCCGCCCATGCCGGCCGCTCGGCCTTGGCAAAGCCGCTAAGCACGATGAAAAGCCCGGCAAGCGCGCCGGCCATCTCGCCGGCCATCGTTCCCCAGGCGACTCCCGCCACGCCCCAGCCGAGCGTCAGGCCGAGATAGATCGACAGCAGGATATTCATGCCGTTGATGATCGCCTGCAGCAGCAGCCCGATCTTGCCCTGTCCGCGCCCGAGCACGAAGCCGAGAATGGCGTAATTCGCAAGTGCAGCCGGTGCAGCGAGAATCCGGATCGAGAAATAGGTGCTGGTCGCCTCTGCGATCGCGCCTTCCGCGCCCATCAGCCGCAACCCCGCCGTATTCAGCAGCGGCGAAAGAAAGAGCAGAGCCAGCCCGCAGCCGAGCGCCGAAATCAGCGCCCGGGAGAAGACCGCCTGCTGCTCGTGCTGGTCGCGCCGCCCATAGGCCTGCGCCGTCAGGCCGGTCGTCGAGGCGCGCAGGAAATTGAAGCTGCCCATGATCAGATCGAACAGCATCGCACCGATCGCCAGCCCCGCCAGCGCTTCCGGATCACCCATACGGCCGACGACGGCGGTGTTGGTCAGCCCGAGCATCGGCGTCGTCATGAAGCCGAGCGTCATCGGAATGGCGATCGACAGCACCAGCCGGTGCGTCACCTCGAAGGCGAACCTGTTATTGTGCGTATCCATCCATGGCCTGATATCGAGGCCGAATCGCCTCAGCTCGACAGCACCATGGCCCAATAGGGCAGGTTCCGGGAAGCTGAATTGTGGGCAACGGCGACGCCGAGGCCGTCATAGCGCCCGAGCATGTTTTCCAGATGATGCGGCGAGTTGATCCAGGCGGTCACCACCGCATCGACGCTCTGCTGGCCGGAGGCGATATTCTCCGCCGCCGGCAGCCGGACGCCGCTCGCCTTGACACGGGCGCCGAAACTGTCGGTCAGCCCCATCAGATGCGCCATCTTACCCGCACTTGCCATGCGTTTGGCCTGGAACAGCGCGGCGGTGCTCGCCGCCGGATCGACAGCTAGCGGCGGCAAGCCGTTCTTCGCTCTCAGTTGGTTGACCAGCGGCAATACGCTCGCCGTTTCGTCCTCGCCGTTCGAAGGCGTGCCGGCAAGGTGCGAGGTGGTGGTGCAGCCGGCGATGCCGGCGGCAAGCGAAAGCCCGGAAAGGATGAGCAGGCTGCGCCTGGAAAGATCGATCGATGTCATGTTACCGGCGATAGCTGAAAAGGCGAAGGATGACGAAAAGCGGGATAACGATCGTCGCCCCGAGGAGGAGGTAGTCGCCGACGCGCCCGAGCGCTGAAAAACCGCGATGCCAGATCTCCAGGATGAAGTCGCGGAAGCCATAGATGATGTTCCACGGCGTCAGGCCGAACACGGTCATGACGAAACCGACGATCAGCGACACGACGACAAGCTTTATCAATGTGCGGGCGAAGGAATCGCCGAGGAACCTGTTCACCTGATCGGACATGCGCCATCTCCTGTTTGCCCTTGGAATAAGGTTGCGGCGTGTTGCCTGCAAGCCCTTTCGGGGATTGGCCGCTTCGCCTCTGAAATAGGACTTGAGTTTTTTTGTGGCCGCCGCCAGATGCGGGCCACGTAAAACTGTGCAGCGCAACGACATGCGTCAAATAAAGAGCCGATGATGCAGCCCCACCAGCTTTCCTCAGGCGACGTCATCGCCGACCGCCGCGCTGATTATGCCCGAATGCTCGACGAGGGCGGCGAGCCGGAAGCGGCCGCCGAGCTGATGGAACAGGCCCTCGAACTCGTGCCCGGCTGGGCCGCCGGCTGGTATCGCCTTGCCACCTATCGCGAAAAGGCGGGCAGCGGCGAGGCCGCGATCGAGGCCTATCGCAACACGCTTACCCTTGATCCCGACGACATTTTCGGCGCCGCCCTCAAGCTCGCCCTTCTCGGCGACGGCGCCACACCCGACCGGCCGCCGAGCCGCTATGTCGAGCGCCTGTTCGACGACTATGCCGACCGTTTCGAATCGGCGCTCGTCGAAAAACTCGATTACACCGTCCCGCAGAAGCTCGCAGCCCTCGTCGCATCCACCGGCAGGCATTACGCACGTGCCGTCGATCTCGGCTGCGGCACCGGCCTGCTCGGCCCCGAGATCCGCGCCGGCGTCAGCCGCCTCGAAGGCTTCGACCTCTCGCAGAACATGCTGGCCAAAGCCGCCGAGAAGGGAGTCTATGATCACCTCGCTCAGGCCGATCTCTCGCTGGCGCCCGATTTCTCCGGCTTGTTCGCCGACGCCGCGCGCCATCGCGCCGAGCTGGTAACGGCCGCCGACGTGCTGATGTATCTCGGCAATCTCGAAAGCGTCTTTGCCATCATCGAGGACCTCGCCGCATCGGGCGCCGACATCGCCTTTTCCGTCGAGGATGCAGGGGACAGCGGGGGCTTCCACCTCGCGCCGTCGCTGCGTTACGCCCATTCGGAGGCCTATGTGAGGCAGCTCGCTGCCCGCCACGGCCTCGAAATCCTGAAGATCGTCAAGACGGTCATTCGCAAAGATGGCGGCAAACCGGTTGCCGGCATTCTGTTTCTTACGCGCAAACCCGCGTGAGCGAATATTTCTTGCGATTTTTTAATAGGACAGCATTGCTTACCTATTTCACTTGATCGGCACGCCAGAACACTGATATTGCACAGCTATCCGCAGAAAGCGCGGCCAAAAACGCCGGGCGATCCTGTCCATTTCACAATCAAACCACCGCGTCCGGCTTTTCCCCGGACGTGTTCCCGAACGCGTCTGCTGTTGGAGACTGGCGACATGACACAGCTCATCAATGCCCTTGGCTTCTGGAATACCAGCGCTACGCGCCATGCCCCGATCGAGGACGTGCAGGGCATATTCTCCGGCAGCCTGGTCGCCGCACTCGGCCTCTACGTGCTCGCCAGTGCCGGGCTTTTGACCGGCAGCACCGCCGGTGTTGCCTTCCTCCTGCATTATGCCTTCGGCGTCAATTTCGGCCTTGCCTTCTTCCTGCTCAACCTGCCGTTCTTCTGGCTCTCCTGGAAGCGTCTCGGCATGGCTTTCACGATCAAGACCTTCGTCGCCATCGGCCTGACCTCGGTACTGGCCGACGTGCAGTCGCGCTTCTTCTCCATTTCCAGCATCCACCCGGCCTGGGCCGCCCTTCTCGGTGGCCTGTTGCTCGGCTTCGGCGTGCTGGCGCTCTATCGCCACCGCGCCAGCCTCGGTGGCGTCGGCATTCTCGGCGTCTATCTGCAGGAGCGGTTCGGCATCCGCGCCGGCCTCGTCCAGCTCGCCATCGACCTCTGCGTGCTCGCCGCTGCCTTCTTCGTCACCACGCCGCCGGTGGTCTTCTATTCCGTCCTCGGCGCCGTCGTCCTCAACCTCTTCGTTGCCATCAACCATCGCGCCGACAGGTACATCGCGCTCTGACATTACAAATCGGTAAGCCATTCTAAACAAAACGTAACTTGCCTGAAGTCCCTCCCGGCGCGACACTTCTTCCCGCGCCGGATTTGATGAGGTGAGTTATGTCAGATTTGGAAAAGCTTGTGAGACGCCGCATGCAGGAAGAATACGCCAAAGGCGCTTCCGCAGAGGAAATCGCGAAAGTCGTCCGCGACCTCTTCAACAGCATTGACCTTTCGGGCTCATCGCCTGACGCCGTTGCCGTACGAGCCACTCCGAATTACGAGTGACCTTATATTCAACCGACCCGAATTTTTCGGGTCGGTCGCCGGGATGCCATCATGAAGGCGCCGGGAGGGCAGATGATGGAGTTGAGAAGCCCACGTAAAAGTCGCAGCCGGGCCCCGATTCCTCGCTGTTCTTGCTCCAAAAATCACCCCACACTCCGTCCTCCTCGGGCTTGATCCGAGGATCCACGCCGCCCCACCGCGGCGGGGCCATTGGTCCCAGGCTCAAGGCCTGGGATGACGGAGGGTAGGGGCCTGTTTTGCCAAACTCGCCGTTGACGCAGCGGATGACACGTCGCACTTCCTGGTTCAACGCGGTGCCGTGTGGCCCCGACGTTTGCCTGGGTTCAGCCCCCAGCCTCAACCCCGTGGCATTGGCCTCAAGCGGCCTTGACGGCAGCATCGATCGGATGTTGCGAGCGGAAGCCGACGGCAAGCCGGTTCCAGATATTGATCGCGCCGATCGCCACGGTGATCTTGGTCATCTCCTCCTCGGAGAAATGCGCCTTCAGCGCCTCGTAATCGGCATCCGGTGCGCCGGTTTTGGCAAGGTTCGTCACCGCATCGACCCAGCTGAGCAGTGCCCGTTCTCTGGCGTCATAAACAGGCGATTCCCGCCAGACGCACATCAGGTTGATCCACTGCTCGGAGAGCCCATCATGGCGGGCTTCCTTCACATGCATGTCGACGCAATAGGCGCAGCCGTTGATCTGCGAGGCGCGCAGCTTGATCAGGTGGATGAAGCGGCGCTCCAGCCCGGAAGACTGGACGTACTGCTCGAGTGCGACGACCGCCTTGTAGGCATCGGGGGCGGCTTTGGCGAAGTTGAAACGGGGTTGCATGGTCTTCTCCTTTGATATGGCTCAGCGAGCCGTCTTGCGTTCATGGAGTTCAAGGAAGGCGCAGCCTCTGGCTGCGATCGATCCATCATCGAGGGCATTCAATTCGATGCCGAGATCGGCAATGCTGGTCTTGGCCAGTTCGGCCCGGTAGACCCGTTCTGCCCGGAGCATCGCCGCGCTGATATTGCATGGCTTGGCAAAGAAGCGATCGGAGACAGGGTTCGGCCCGCGCTGGCGGATTTCGGCGCAGCGGAACGCCGGCGCCGGTCCTTCGACCGCGAGCAGGATATCGAGCAGCGAAATCTCTTCCGCCGCCTTTGCCAGCCGGTATCCGCCTTTCGGCCCCGGCACGGTATCGAGGATGCCGGCGCCAGACAGCGTCTGCAGATGTTTCAACAGATAGCTCGTCGACACACCGTGGAATTCCGCCAGGGCTGCGGCCGACAGCACGCCGCCCTCGGAAAGGCCAGAAAGCATCGCAACGCTGTGAATGGCCTGCTCGACGCCATCGCTCATCTTCATCGAGGCAATCTCCTAATCGTGGATAAAAGATATCCATGATTATATAGGCTGTCAAGAGCAGACCTTACGGCTGGCGGCTTGCCTTTCTCCCGACGGCGGATAGAAACGGGAAAAACGACAGGGGAAGATCATGGCAGCCAACGCCTTCACAGGCCTTCTGAACTCCAGCGCCGACCGCCACTCGCTGTTCGACGACGCCCAGGGCATCGTCGCCGGCAGCATGCTCGCCGTGCTCGGCGTCTCGCTGCTCTCCGGCGCCGGGCTGCTTGCCGGCGGCACGGCCGGTCTCGCCTTCCTCGCCCATTACGCGACCGGCTTCAGCTTCGGCCTCTGCTTCTTTGCCGTGAACCTGCCCTTTTATTATCTCGCCTTCCGCCGCATGGGGCCTGCCTTCACCATCAAGACCTTCGCCGCCATCGCGCTGACTTCGGTCCTGTCGGAATTCGTCCCTGGCTTTATCGGTATCGGGCATGTCAATCCGATCGCCGGTGCGCTCTTCGGCGGCCTCGTCATCGGCGCCGGCATGCTGGCGCTCTTCCGCCACCGCGCCAGCCTCGGCGGCATCGGCATTCTCGCCCTCTATATCCAGGATCGGCTCGGCTGGCGCGCCGGCCTCGTCCAGCTCGGCTTCGACTGTGTCATCCTGGCGCTCTCCTTCCTGGTCGCCAGCCCCTCGATCATCGCCTGCTCCGTGCTCGGCGCGGTCGTGTTCAACCTCACGCTTGCCATCAACCATCGCAAGGACCGCTATATCGCCGTATGAGGCGATGGACGCTCTTCTTTTTCCTTCCTATTTCACTACCTTCAGGGCGTGGACCAGATCGATTCCGAAGCCCGCGCTTTGCTGCCTGCCGCCTTTACCCGCTGGTTTGCGGAAAAGGGCTGGCGGCCGCGCGCGCATCAGCTGGAGCTGCTGTCCCGCGCCGAGGCCGGTGAAAGCACGCTGCTGATTGCGCCCACCGGCGCCGGCAAGACGCTTGCCGGTTTTCTGCCGTCGCTGACCGATCTTACCCGCCGCGGCAAAATTCCGCCCGGCTCCGCCTTCACCGGCATTCACACGCTCTATGTCTCGCCGCTGAAGGCGCTGGCAATCGACATCGAGCGCAACCTGATGAAGCCGGTGGCGGAAATGGGCCTGCCGGTCACCGTCGAAAACCGCACCGGCGATACGCCGAACGCCAAGCGCCAGCGCCAGAAGCTCAATCCGCCGGATATTCTGCTGACGACGCCCGAACAAGTCGCCCTGCTTCTCGCCAACCGCGAGGCCGAGCGCTTCTTCAAGGATCTGAAATATGTCGTGCTCGACGAGCTGCATTCGCTCGTCACCTCCAAGCGCGGTCATATGCTGTCGCTCGGCCTTGCGCGTCTGCGACGTCTTGCCCCCGGCCTCCAGACGATCGGCCTGTCGGCGACTGTCGCCGAACCGATGGATCTGCAGAAATGGCTGGTCGCCCAACAAGAGGGCAGCGGGCAGGAGAGCAGGGAACACCATGCCGGTCTCGTCGTCGTCGAAGGCGGCGCCAAGCCGGATATCTCGATCCTGTCGACCGAAGAGCGCATTCCCTGGGCCGGCCATTCCGCCAAATATGCCATTCCCGATGTCTACCGGCAGCTCCTCGACCACCAGACGACGCTGCTCTTCGTCAATACCCGCAGCCAGGCGGAAATGCTGTTCCAGGAACTCTGGACGATCAATGACGACAACCTGCCGATCGCCCTCCATCACGGTTCGCTCGATGTCGCCCAGCGCCGCAAGGTCGAGGCGGCGATGGCCGAAAACCGGCTGCGCGCCGTCGTGGCCACCTCGACGCTCGATCTCGGCATCGACTGGGGCGATGTCGATCTGGTCATCCATGTCGGCGCGCCGAAGGGCGCCTCGCGCCTTGCCCAGCGCATCGGCCGCGCCAATCACCGCATGGACGAGCCGTCGAAGGCGATCCTCGTACCGGCCAACCGTTTCGAGGTGATGGAGTGTCAGGCAGCGCTCGACGCCAATTATATCGGCGCCCAGGACACGCCGCCCGTCGGCCGCGGCGCGCTCGACGTGCTCGCCCAGCACGTGCTCGGCATGGCCTGCGCCGAACCCTTCGACATGCTGGAACTCTACGACGAAATCGTCAGCGCCTCGCCCTATGCCGATCTCAGCTGGGAGACCTTCGAGCGCATCGTCGATTTCGTCGCGACCGGCGGTTATGCGCTCCGCACCTATGAGCGTTATGCCCGCATCCGCAAGACCAAGGAGGGCCGCTGGCGTGTCTCCAATCCGGCCGTCGCCCAGCAATATCGCCTCAATCTCGGCACCATCGTCGAAAGCCCGATGCTGAACATCCGCATGGTCAAGCGCGGCGAGGGCGGCCGGATCGGCCGCGGCGGCGCCACGCTGGGAAAGGTCGAGGAATATTTCCTCGAGCAATTGTCGCCGGGCGATACTTTCGTCTTCTCCGGCAAGGTGCTGCGCTTCGAGGGCATTCGCGAAAACGAATGCCTGGCCTCGCAGGCCTTTTCGCTCGATCCGAAAATCCCCTCCTACAATGGCGGCAAGTTTCCGCTGTCGACCTATCTCGCCGAGCAGGTGCGGGCGATGATTGCCGATCCTGACCGCTGGCGCCATCTGCCGGATCAGGTGCGCGATTGGCTGTCCTTGCAGGACGACAAGTCGATGCTGCCGAAGCGCGACGAGTTCCTGATCGAAACCTTTCCGCGCGGCAGCCGCGGCTATATGGTTGCCTATCCCTTCGAGGGCCGTCTCGCCCATCAGACGCTGGGCATGCTGCTGACCCGCCGGCTGGAGCGGGCCGGCGCCAAGCCACTCGGCTTCGTCGCCACCGATTATTCGCTGGCCGTCTGGGGTCTCGAAGATATGGGGCTGATGATCGGCAATGGCCGGCTCAGCCTTTCCGACCTCTTCGACGAGGACATGCTCGGTGACGATCTCGAAGCCTGGCTCGACGAATCCTTCCTGCTGAAGCGCACCTTCCGCAATTGCGCCGTGATTGCAGGCTTGATCGAGCGCCGTCATCCGGGCAAGGAAAAGAGCGGCCGGCAGATCACCGTCTCGGCCGATCTGATCTATGATGTGCTGCGCAGCCACGAGCCGGATCACATCCTTTTGCAGGCGACGCGGCAGGATGCGGCGACGGGACTTTTGGATATTGGCCGCCTTGGCGATATGCTGAAGCGAATCAGGGGCCACATCACCCATCGCCCGCTCGACCATATTTCTCCACTTGCCGTGCCGGTGATGCTGGAGATCGGACGCGAGGCGGTGCCGGGCGAGGCCCATGACGCGCTCTTGGCCGAGGCGGCCGACGATCTGATCGCCGAGGCGCTCGCCTGAGGAGACTGGGCCCGAAGAGATTGGGCCTGACGAGAATTGGAAACGACGATAGTGATGAACCGCCTGGCGCTGGCGCGCGACATATCCGGATTGGCTGCGATCCCCGGCATCGAGACATCGGTCCATGGCATTGCCGCTGTCTGCGATCCGCTCGGCGCCCTCTATCTGCCGGACGCCGGCCTGCTCGTCGTCTCCGACCTGCATCTGGAAAAAGGTGCCGCCTTCGCCCGCCGCGGCATGATGCTGCCGCCCTATGATACGCTGGCGACGCTGACCGTGCTTGCCGCCCTCATTTCCCGTTATGATCCGAAGCTCGTCGTTTCGCTCGGCGACAATTTTCACGATCGCATCGGCTCCAAACATCTGCCGGAGAATTTTCGGGCGCTGATCGTCGCCATGGCCCGCGGCCGCGAATGGATCTGGGTCAACGGCAACCACGATCCCGACGGCGTCGTCGATCTGCCCGGCACCTCCGTCGACGAAATGCACTATGCCGGCCTGACTTTTCGCCATGAGCCGAGGAACGGCTTGCAGAGCGGCGAAATCGCCGGCCACCTGCA
This sequence comes from Rhizobium sp. 268, assembly GCF_036571585.1. Lineage (NCBI taxonomy): Bacteria > Pseudomonadati > Pseudomonadota > Alphaproteobacteria > Hyphomicrobiales > Rhizobiaceae > Rhizobium > Rhizobium sp. 268. The sequence goes on from NZ_JAPPSO010000015.1 coordinate 109,973, forward strand.
CCCGTCGGCAACGGTGCGCCGCCGCGACAGATCCATCCGCCGTCCCTGCTTCGCCACCGACGGCGCCCGCCTCCTGATGCCCGCCTTCGGCGTCATGAGCGGCGGCCTCGATCTCGGCCATCAGGCGATGAAAGGCCTGTTCGACAAGGGGTCACTGATCGCACATCTGCTGGGGCGAGATCGGATTTATTCGGTCAGGTACGGGAATTTGCGGGGGTAGCGATCTCCCCACCTGCGGGGGGATGCCCGGCAGGGCAGAGGGAGGCGCCACACGGCACGCCCCAATATCGCTAATCACACCCCTGCAACTGCTGCTGATAGGTCCCAGCCATCCGCGCGAACTTCTGCGCGGTCTGCTGCAATTGCCCGTTCGAGCGCCAGTCGCCGCGTTTGTATCCGGTCGGGCCGGAGTAATAGGCGAGATAGAGATTATAAGCATCGTTCAGCGGAATGCCGGTCTCGGCGCTGTTCTGGGCGTGGTACCAGCCGATGAAATCGATCGCGTCGGCGAAGTTCGCCCGCCGCGCCGTCCAGTTCCCGGTCTGCGACTGATAATGGTCCCACGTTCCGTCGAGCGCCTGCGAATAGCCGTAAGCGGTCGAAGGCCGCGTCCAGGGAATGAAGCCGAACAGTTTGGTGCGGGGCGGCCGCGCGTAGGGCTGGAAGCCGGATTCGGTATACATCGTCGCCATCAGGATCGGCACCGGCACGCCGTATTTCTTCTCCGTCCGCTCGGCCGCACTCTGCCAGCTGGAGAAAAGTCCGTCGCGCTCGTCGAAGACGGCGCAGATGTTCCGCGTCTGCTTCGGCGCCGTCGCGCAGCCGGCGAGCAGCGCGAGACCCACAGCGGTCAGAACGATACGAGTACGCATGACAAAATCTCTCGTTTCCGAGAGATTACTAACTCGTAAATGTTAAAAACCGGTTTTTAGTCGAATACGAAGTTTTCTGAAGGGCTGCCTGTGCCGTCCAGGGATGGATGCCGTCGCGCAGCCAGAGGACGCTATCGCGCCAGAAACCCTCGCAATGACGTGAATGGAACAGGCCGAAATGGCCGATCGCCTCGAAGCCGAGATCGGCGGGACGCAACAGCACTTCGTCGATCTCGGCATTGCAGTAATAGGCAAGCGTGCGACGGATCGCCGGCACGGTTCCGAGCTCGTCGTCCGACATGGCGACGGCCAGGATAGGTGCGGTCACCGCAGCAAAACGCGCGAGCACCTCGTCCCGCTCCGCAGCCGGGTGGCTCATTTCCATGCGCGCCCGGCGAAAGCTCCATTCATGGGCGACGCCGGCCGGCAGATCCTCGAGCCAGCCGAGGCGTTTGCCGGGAAAATAGCCGAAGAGCGCCGTCAGCGCCGGCATGGCGACGTGCCATTTCATCAGCAGCCGCATTCGGCGCGCCGGCGCATAATCGCGCCAATAGGCGTATTGGGCGCCCATCGTCAGAATGCGGTCGATCCGGCCGGCATATTTCGAGAGGCCGGGCAGAAAACCGCCGATGCTGTGGCCGACGATGCAAAGCGGCTGGTCCGCCCGTCCGTCCATAAACCGCAGCGCCGCGTCGAAATCCTTTTCGCCCCACTCCCGCCACCGATAACCGCAGCCGCGGAGCCGCGCCGGCCTCGAAAGCCCAATGCCGCGGTAGTCATAGGTCAGAACGTCGAAACCATGAGCGGCGAGAAACTGGGCGTAACGGTGATAATAACGTGCAAGCACGCCGGTCGCGGGATTGATGATGACGCTGGCGTGAGCTTTCGCCCCGCCCGAGGTCCAAAGGTGGCCGCGGAGCATCACGCCATCGCTGCATCGGATCTCCACCGGTGTATCCACCGCCGGCCGTTCATCTTGTTCTTGCGCAAGCGACAGGTCAGCGCCTTCTGCCATGCTCCGTCTCCCCAATCTTCGGGGATGATGATAGAGGCGCCATTTCCGCAGGAAAAGCCGAATGCGGCCCCAGATTGGGCCGCCGGCGTCATCAGATAGTCTAAGACGCTACGCTTTCACCGGCTCGTAGCGCAGGATCACCGCACCGCCTTGCGTCGTCGAGGATTCGATGAGCTTCAGCGGCACCTGGCCCTCGGCAGGCTTGAAGAGCGGGTTGCCGCCGCCGAGGATGACGGGCACCACGCAGACCCTGATTTCATCGATAAGACCCGCTTTCAGCAGGCTATCGGCGAGCTCGGCACTGCCGAAGATGAAGATCGTTTTGCCGTCTTCCTGCTTCAGCCGCGTCAGTTCCGGGATCGGATCGCTGACGACGCGGGCATTGTTCCAGCCGGGCTCGGTCATCGTCCGCGACACGGCGATTTTGGCGATGCCGTTCATATAGGCTTTGATTGTGTCTTCGCTTTCGGCGGTCGGCCAGTAGGAGGCCATGCCCTCATAGGTCTTGCGGCCGAAGACCAGGAGATCGCCTTCCTCGCCGAATTGCTCGGCATAGTGCTGCAGCTCCGGCCCCCAGGCGAGATTGTGGAAGTCGATATCCCAAGGCTTGGTGCCTTCGAAATAGCCGTCGAGGGTCATCAGGTTCCAGACGATAATCTTTCTCATGTCCATCCTCCTTGTGGATTGCATTCACCGCAACAAACCGATTGCGAATAGCAACTGGTTCAAGCTAGAGCGACTGATAGCAAAATGCAAGCGGTTTTCACGGGAAGGCAAGATGAGCCGCATCCGTGTCGCGTGCCATTCCGGGAGGAGATTTTCATGAATGCCGCGCCGGCGGCGGAGATCAGTCCTTGCGGAAGATCAGGCTGGCGCCCCAGCCGGTGATGACGGCGAGCAGCACGGCAGCGCAGCCGTAGAGGATCGGCTGACCATGCGCGGCGTCGGTGATCGTCTGCTCGATACCGGTCTTGATGACGCGCAGCGGAAGCGATTCCTCGGTAATCAGAGTCCCGCTCTTGAAGAGATAGGCGCGCACGGTGTGGACGCCGTTCGGAATGTTTGCCGGCAGCCGCAGGCTCGCCTTGAAGAGGTTGGAGGAAACGAAACGCACGCCGCTCGGGTTGCGGTCGTAGAATCCGCCGCCCTGCTGCAGCCGCCGGAAGGCATCGCGGAATTCGCCGAGATTGCTGCCGTCGCCGACGAAGCCGACCGGTGTCAGCGGAATATAGTCGATGCCGATCCCCTGGTCGGTCAGTTCGAGTGGCGTCGTCAGGTCGTCGATCATCCGCGAACTCGACATCGAATAGGAGTGCGGTACGGATTCGAAGGTCATCGAGCGCGTATTCACCCAGATGCCGAAGACGCGCTCCTTCTTGCGCACCGTCGCATCCTGACGCGGGCCCTCCAGGACCACGACCACGTCATATTGGCCGATGGCGAGCAGCAGCTGGTCGGTATTCGACAGCGCCCCGAAGATGGTCAGATCGGCGCCGTGGAAATCCGAGGTGATGGCGATTTCGCTGGTCGACGTGCCGATCTCAAGTCCTTCACGCACTGCTTCGGTTGACTGCCCCGGCAGCCATTGCGCTCCGGCCGCCGCCGGCAGCAGACAAAGCAATGTGAGGACGGCGGCAAGCAGGCGCATCAGTTGTGGGCTCCGATCACCACCGAATAGATGTCGGCCGGCGTCACCACCAAGGCGATCGCCAGACGCAGGCCGACGGCAAGCACCAGCAAGCCGAGCAGGGCGCGCAGCTGCTCGCCGCGCAGCTTCTGGCCGACGCGCACGCCGTATTGCGCCCCGATGACGCCCGCCACCATCAGGATGAAGGCGAGCACGATATCGACGGAAAAGTTCGTCGCCGCCTGGACGATCGTCGTATAGGCGGTCACGAAGATGATCTGGAACAGCGACGTGCCGACGACGACATTGGTCGGGATGCGCAGCAGATAGATCATCGCCGGCACCATGATGAAGCCGCCGCCGACGCCCATGATCGAGGTGAGGATGCCGATCGCAAAACCGAGCGCGACGATCGGAATGACGCTGAGAAAGATCTTCGATTTCTTGAAGCGCACCTTCAGCGGCAGTCTGTGCACCCAGTGCTGATGGCCGGGTTTGCGCGGCGCCGGCGGCTCGTTGCGCGCCGCCCGCCGCATGGCATTGATGCTTTCGAGCAGCATCAGCCCGCCGACCGTGCCGAGGAAGATGACATACATCAGCGAGATGATCAGATCGAGCTGACCGATGGCGCGCAGCAACGAGAAGATCCAGATGCCGACCGTGGCCCCGGTGAGGCCGCCGATCAAAAGCACCGTGCCGAGCTTGACGTCGAGCGTGCCGCGCCGGAAATGGGTGATCGCGCCGGAGATCGACGAGGCCACGACCTGGTTGGCGCCGGTGGCGACGGCAACCACGGGGGGAATATTGTAGAAGATCAGCAGCGGCGTGATCAGAAAGCCGCCGCCGACGCCGAACATTCCAGACAGGAATCCGACGGCCGCCCCCATGCCGAGAATGATGAAGATGTTCACCGACAATTCTGCGATGGGCAGATAGATTGTCACAGCCGACCCCGAATGATGACCGCTCCTGCCGGGCGGTTTCTGTCACGTCCCCGTTCGAATGCGCACCATACTGTGAAATCGTTGCCAGAGGCTTTCGATCGGCCCTTGGATCGAGCGATGGAGATCGGTGGCAGAAGATTCGCCGGATGCGCGGATGGATATGTCCCGCATAATCCGGCTTTTTTCAGGTTTTGTGACAGTCGGCGGCAAAATTGGAAAAAGCCTTGCGGCATAGTGCCGCCAGGCTTTTTCTAAAGCAATTTCAGCAGAAGGGCCGTGCGGTTTGCGCCCGGTTTGGCGCAATCACGATAGAAGTCATTTCCGCGCCCGAGGGAATGGAAATGCTCTAGATCGCTTTGGCTCCCTGCTTGTTGCGTTCGAGCAGCGCCTTGACGGTTGCGTCGGTCACCTTGCCGTCCGGCTCTTGGCCGATCGACTTCTGGAAGTTCTTGATCGCGGTCACCGTCTTGGCGCCCATTTCGCCATCCGGCGTCCCGGCGTCGAAGCCGTTATTGTTGAGGATCGCCTGGATGTTGCGGACCGCCTTCTTCATGTCGACGCTCGCCGTCTTCAGGCCGGTTCCCGCCCATTCGTCCGGAATGTCGATGGTATTGCTGCGGTGGTCGAGCGGCTCCGGCTTCCAGAGATCGGCCTTGGCGCGGGCACGTTCGAGCTGGTCGGGCTTCATGGCGTTGGCCACTTCGTCGCGCTTCTGCGCCGCATCCTTGTCGCCGGCCTTGGCGGCAATCGCAAACCATTTGTAGGATTCTTCGAGATCCGCCGGGACGCCGTTACCCCTCGCGCAGAGGATCGCCAAGTTGAACTGGCTGTCGGTGATGCCGAGGTTGGCAGCCTTGGTGAACCAGGAGGCGGCCGTCGCATAATCCTGCTGGCCAAGAGCGCCAGAGGCGTAGAGCACGGCGAGATTGTGCATGGCGCTGGCATTGCCCTGGTTTGCCGCCTGTTCGTAGAAGCCCTTGGCCTTGGCGATGTCGCGTTCGACGCCGTTGCCCTTCTCGTACATGCTGCCGAGCCGGTATTGCGCCGGTGCAAAACCCTTGTCGGCCGAAAGCTGGTACCAGCCTGCGGCTTGCTTCTGATCGACGGTGATGCCGTTGCGGCCGTCCGAATAACGCGCGCCGATCTCAAACAGCGCCAGCGCATCGCCGCCCTGCGCCGCATCGGCAAGCGATTTCGGCTGGATGGTGTCGGGAATGGCGATGGCGGCCTGGGGCGCGCTGGCCGCCGGCGTATTCGCGACGAAGCCCGATGTCTCCTGCGCAGCACCCGATGGCGCGCCGGGGGCAAAGGTCGCGGCCCCTTCGCCGTCGAGCGGCGTCGCGTCGGTCAGATGATCTCCGGCAACCGGTGGGGTTGCCTCGGGTTGTGCCTGCTCGGCGGCGGGTGGGGTCGCCTCCGCTGTGGGAGCGGCCGTCTCTGCGCCATTGCTGTCCGACTGGGCCGGCGTCGCTTCAGGCAAGGCCGGCTGCGGGTTCTCGGTCGCGCCGGTCAGGGCCGAGACCTCGGCCGGCGGCTGCGGTGCGCTCTCGCCGCTCGTCAGCGTTCTCGCAAGCGGAAAGGCCATGATCGCGAGCAGCACGGCGCCGACTGCCAGCAGGATCGGCCGGCGGTAACGCGAAAAGGCGCTGGTCTTGCCTGCCTTATCCGTCTTCTCGGAAATCTTGCCGCCCTTGTCGGCAGCCTTCTTCTCGCCCTTGACGGCTGCCTGTTTCGGATTGGCGTCCACCTCCATCGCGGCCGCCTGAGCGGCGCGACGGGCAGCGGCGATATAATCGGCGCGATCAGTTTCGGCGGCAGGTTTGCCACGTGCCGCACTCTGGCTGGCGCGAACCCGCTCGAGGATCTTCTTGACGTCCGGTGCGCCCGAGCCCGGCTCGAGCAGTTCGTTTGATGCATCCGACGGCATCACGTCGGCGGGATCGATCGACGGCGCGGGGTCGATCATCGGGCGTTCGGCTGCCCGGTTTTCGGCCTTCTTGCCGGGCCGCAGCCGCTTGCCGAGGCTGGCGAGCAGGCTGGCCTTTGCCGGTGCCTGTGCCAGCGCGGCGGTGGCAGCCTCCGGCGTCCTGGTGGCGGCTTCGATGGCGATCGCGCTCGTTCCGCTCATGGCGGTTGCCTGTGCCGGGGGGGCAGGTTCGGGGGCGACCTCGGCGGTGCGGATGACGGGAGAGGCCTTCGCCGTCGCGACAGCGGCCGGCGCCTTGTTCATCTCGGCCTCGGCCACCATCAGCGCATAGGGATCGACATCGAAGTCGACCTCGGCCAACGGCATCTGGGCGGCCGGCCGCCCGCGCTCTTCCATGCCATCGAGGCGATCGGCGATATGCACCAGCGTCTCGTGCAGCGCCTTGAAGGTCTTGTGCGTGCGTTCCTCGCTGTCGCGGCTGATATCCTCGAGATGGCGCAGGTCTTCGGCGAGCGCCGTCAGCGCCGACATGTCGGCGGCGGGCACGCCGCCCTGGGCGGCGCCATTGCGCGAATAGGCCTCGACGACGGCCTCAGCCGCCTGGCGCGCTGCCTCGATGATATATTCGTCGCTGGTCGCCATATAATCTTCGATCGCGCCCATCCGCCGGTCGAGATCGGCGGGGATCGCAGCGCTTTCGCGCGGCTCGCTCATCAGCGCCGAAAGATTGGCGATCTGGTCTTCGAGGTTCTTCAGCGCGTGCGGATCGGTCGGAGCTGCCGCCGTGCTCTCTTCCAGCCGGGCGGCGATGTCGCTCAGCCGTCCTTCCAAACGCTGGAAGGCGCCGTCGTCGACCGCCGCCACGGGCGCCGGCTGCTGATAGGCCATCTCGTCGATGCGTCGGGCGAGATGATCGAGCCGCTGCGCCAGCACGTCGTTGACGGCGCCGTTTTCGAGCGCGTCGATCTTGCGGGAAATGTCGGAAAGCGGTCCGGTGAGATCGGGCTGCGGCGCGGCCTTCTGGGTGTGCTCCAGCAGATAGGACAGATGTTCCAGCCGTTCGTCGAGTCGCGACGTCGCTTCCGCCTTGGTCAGCTCCTCGACGCGGGATGTTAGGGCCTCGAGCCGCAGCGCCAGCTCGTCATCAGGCGTTGCGCGATTGGCCGCATCATGACTCATCAGGTCTATCTGGTCGGCCAGCGCCGAAAGCCGGCCCTCCAGCCGCTGCATCAGCCCCGGATCGTTGGCGGCGGCCGCGCGTCCGCTGGCCGCGATCGCCCGGCTGATCTCGTCGAGCCGCATGTCCATGGCGGCGAACTGTTCGGACATCACCCGGTCGTGCGGCTGGATCATGCTGCCGAACTGTTCCATCGCCGTGGCGATGGCGATGAGCTTGTCCTCAAGCGCCCTGACCGCCGGGCTTTCGCCCATGCCGCCGATATGGCGCTTGATGTCGTCGAGCCGATAGGCGAGCGAAACCAGTTCTTCCTGCAGCCCCTCGGTATCGAGGGCGGCAAGCCGGCTTTCGAAGCCGTCCCAGCGATTTTCCATATGGCGCAGCGAATCCTCGCGCGCCAGCCCGTCCATCAGCGAGCGCAGTTCCTCGAAATCCTCGCGAAGGCCGGCGGCCTCCGGGGCGCTCGAACGGCCGGTCAGCTGGGTGATGCTCTGGGCAAGGCGGCCCATATCGGCGCGCATGTCGTCGGCGAAGCGGCCGTCTCCGGCATTCGTCTTGATCTCGCGAAGTTCGGCGCGCAGCGCGTTCATCTCGCGGGTGACGCCTTCGGAAATGTCGCGCTTCAGGTCTTGGCGCAGGTTGACGAGCGCCTGGGCGATCTCCGTCATCGTGTCGTCGCCGGGGCGGAAGGCGGGTGCCGCCTGCGGTGCGGCGCGCGGCGCAGGGTCGCGCAATTGCGGGGCCGGCTCGCGTCCGTAGGGCCGCTCACGGCCGGCTTCGAGCGCGCGTTGGCGCTGGCGGATTTCGGCGAGCGGATCCGGCCGCGGCTCGATCGGCGCCCTTGCCGGGCGCGGAGGGTTGGAGCCGCCATAGGGATCGCGCTCGGCCGTTGCCGTGCGCGGCCGCTGTTCGCGCCCGCTGCCCATCAGCCCTTCAATGCGCGCCTCCAGCCCCTCGATCGTGCGGTTCAGCGCATCGAGCGAGGTCCTGTCGGACTGTCGGGAAGGATTTGATCGCGATCCGTTCATCTTCTTGCTCGCTTCGACTGCTCGACCCCTCGTCAGAGCTCGATCCGTGGCTTTTCCGTCTGTGGCCAGCGTCTTCACGCGGACCGGAGCATCTTTCATCAGAAGTTAGTCAATTAGACTTTCCTCAAGCTGAACGATGTAGCGGCATCCCTGGGAAACGCGAGACTGGGAAAAGGAATGCGGATTGCTGTTGCTCAATCCGCACCTTTCACGAAACGTGGTAAACAAGCCGTTAATGTCGCTGAGAATTTTTTAACGTTTGGGCTCAAAACGCCGTTTTTGGCGGCAATTGCCGGCCAATTGGTCGGATCGAACGGCGGTGCGCGTTCAGGCCGGCCGCTTATATTGCAGCTCGATCTTCACGCCCTCGGGGCCGTAAACGAAGACCTGGCCGAGATCGGTGTCGGGGATATCGTAATATTCGTAGCGATAGCCGCTCGACTTGATGCGCTCCAGCGCCGGGGCGAATTCGTAAAGGCTGAAGGCGACATGGTTGAAGATGCCGGGTGGAAAATCACCGCTGCGCGATGTCAGGCTGAGATGGATGACCGGGCGGTCGTCGAGATAGAGCCAGTGGCCGGGCGAGGGGAAAGGCGGCCGGTAGCCTTCCTCGACGCCGAGCACGGTCTTGAAGAAGCCGATCATGCGAGGCGCATCGCGGGTATCGATCGTGACATGGTCCAGGCGCGGCATCGGTTCCTCCCTGCCAGCTCTTTCGACGAAACATAGTCTGTTCGTAACCGTCGCGAAAGCGGCCTCTTCTGCGCCGCCGGCAGCTCAGAAATTCTCCGTCCATGGCCGGACTTCCACTTCCAGCGACCAAGCACTGCGGTGCTGGCGAAGCACGTCAACATAGGTCTGGGCGATCGCGTCCGGCAGCAGCGTGCCGTCTGGTTTCTCCACCCGGTCCGGCCGGATTTCGGAACGCACGCCGCCGTCGATGACGAAATGGGCGACATGGATGCCCATCGGCCCGAGCTCGCGGGCGGCACTCTGGGCAAGGCCGCGCAGCGCGAACTTGCCCATAGCGAAGGGAGCCGATTGCGCAAAGCCTTTCACGCTTGCCGAAGCGCCGGTGAAGAAGATCGCGCCGCGGCCGCGCGGTATCATGTGCTGCGCCGCCTGTTGCGCCACCAGAAAGCCGCCGAAGGCGGTGGTCGCGATCGCCTTTTCCACTTCGGCGGGGTCGAGTTCGGCAAGCGGGCCGCGCACCCGGGCGCCGGCATTGAAGATCACGACCTCTGGCCCGCCGATGGTGGCGGCAGCCTCTTCGAACAGCGCCGCGACGCTGGCAGGCTTCGACACATCGGCGCTGAATGCGCTGGCGCCTGTTTCCTCCAAGAGCGCCTGGAGCTTTTCGATGTTGCGGGCGGCAAGCCCGACCTTGACTCCGAGCGCCGACAATTGCCGGGCGAGCGATGCGCTGATGCCGGAACCCGCCCCGACGATGAGGGCGCTGGCATAGGGAAAGTCGGACATGAGTATCTTCCTGCGTGGATCGTCCGAAAGAGGTAGGAAGTGCCGATGGCTCGTGCCAGCGCCCTGGCGGGAATTTCAGTGCGGCCCTACCGCATCGATCGAATAGGCGCTGATGCGCGAGAGGTGATTGAAGGAAAGGCCGGTCTCCTCCGCCCATGCATTGAAGGCCTGCTGGATCAGCGGCTGGTCCTTCTTCGCTGTGCCGGAGGCAGACAGCGGCACGCCCGCCGATCGCAGGCAGGCGAGTACGTCCATCGTGGCGACGAAGCTGTCGCGGCCGATGCCGCGCAGGAAATATTGCCCGGTCATGCCGCCGAGCCGGCTGCCGCGTTTGCTCAGCAGGTCGAGAAGGCCGATCTGGTCCTCTCGCGGCCAGTCGGCGAAAAAGGCGCCGGCGCTGCCATATTCCTTCGCCAGCTCCCTCACGAAAGCGGCATTGGCGCGCACCGCCATGATCTTCGCGCCGTTGCGGATGATCCGTTCGTCCGAGGTCAGCTCATGCCAGTAATCGTCCGGCGCAATATTGAGCATTGCCGGATCGAAACCGTAAAACGCCGCTTCGAAGCCCGGCCACTTCGCATCGATCACCTTCTGGACGAAGCCGCTGTAGAAGATACGTCGGGTCATGTCGGCGAGGATGCGGTCGTCGGGCATGGTGCGCAGCCGGTCGTGATCCGGCCGATGTTTCTCCAGCATTGCCTGCAGCGCTGCCGCGCCGCCTTTCCGTTGCTCCGCACGCTGCCTTATCGCATCGAAACTGATCATCTGAAGCATTCCCGATCTGCGGTTTAAAGAGCCTTGCCGCTTATACGTCGTTCCGCAATGGACAAGGAAGGGGAGACGACGTCTCGTCAGCAGTTGCGGATTCGCGCCCGTAATTTTTTTCGCGAAAGGCAGCCAACGTGGCGATTTTGACGTTTACGCAAACGTCAATATTTTGTAAGACAGTCCGCGAGGCCGGCGCGACCGGCAGTCGAATGGGAGGAATTTGACAGATGCCAGTCTACAAGGCCCCGGTGAACGATACGCTCTTCGTCCTGAACGACGTGCTGGGCCTCGAACGCTACAACAATCTGCCGGGTTTCGCCGACGCCACGCCCGATATGATCGAAGCGATCCTCGGCGAGGCGGCCAAGGTGGCCGAAGAAGTTCTCTTTCCCGTGAATTATTCCGGCGATCAGGAAGGCTGCACGCGCCACGACGATGCCAGCGTCTCGACGCCGAAAGGCTTCCAGGAGGCTTACAAAGCCTATCGCGATGGCGGCTGGATCGGCCTTGCGGTGCCGGAGGAATTCGGCGGGCAGGGGCTTCCCTATACGCTGCATACCGCCGTCGGCGAATATACCTCCGCCGCCAACATGTCGTTGATGATGTATCCGGGCCTGACGCAGGGCGCGATCGCCGCGATCCTCGTCCACGGTTCGGCCGAGCAGAAAACCACCTATCTGCCGAAGATGGTGGACGGCGCCTGGACCGGCACGATGAACTTGACCGAGCCGCATTGCGGCACCGATCTCGGCATGCTGCGCACCAAGGCAGTGCCGCAGGCCGACGGCAGCTACAAGATCTCCGGCCAGAAGATCTTCATCTCCGCCGGTGAGCATGACCTTGCCGACAACATCGTCCACCTGGTGCTTGCCCGCATCGAGGGCGCGCCGGAGGGTACCAAGGGCATCTCGCTCTTCATCGTACCGAAATTCCTCGTCGGCAAGGACGGTGCGCTTGGCGCCCGCAACGCGGTCACCTGCGGTGCGATCGAGCACAAGATGGGCATCCACGCCAACGCCACCTGCGTCATGAATTACGACGAGGCGACCGGCTTCCTGATCGGCGCCGAAAACCGCGGCCTCAACGCCATGTTCGTGATGATGAACGAGGCCCGTCTGATGGTCGGCCTGCAGGGTATCGCCATTTCCGAGATCGCCTATCAGAATGCCGCCAACTACGCCCGCGACCGCATCCAGGGTCGCTCGCTGTCCGGTCCCAAGGCGCCGGACAGGAAGGCCGATCCGATCATCGTCCATCCCGATATCCGCCGGACGCTGATGACCATCCGCGCCTTCAACGAGGCCGGCCGCGCCTTCCTGCTCTGGACGGCGCTCAAATCCGATATCGCCCACCGCGCCACCGACGACAAGGAGCGCCAGACGGCCGACGATATTCTCGGCCTCGTCACCCCCATCCTCAAGGGCGTGATGACCGACAAGGGCTTCGATAACGCCGTCATGGCCCAGCAGGTCTTCGGCGGTCACGGCTATATCGAAGAACACGGCATGAGCCAGTATGTGCGCGATGCCCGCATCGCCATGATCTATGAAGGCGCCAACGGCATTCAGGCGCTCGACCTCGTCGGCCGCAAGCTCGCCCTGAACGGCGGCCGCGCCGCCATGGCCCTTTTCAAGGAGATCGGTGATTTCTGCGAGGAGAACCGCGGCGACGAAAAGCTCTCCTTCTTCACCAAGCATCTGAAGAAGGGCTTGAACGACGTCCAGGCCGCGACCATGTGGTTCATGCAGAACGCCATGGCCAAGCCCGACAACGCCGGCGCCGGCTCGACCGACTATATGCATCTCTTCGGCCTCGTCGTTCTCGGCTATATGTGGGCAAAGATGGCGAAAGCCGCCGATGACGGCCTTGCATCCGGCGATGGGAGCCGCGAAGATTTCCTGAAGAACAAGCTGGTGACCGCCCGCTTCTTCATGGAGCGCATCATGCCGGAAACCGCGCTGCGCAAGACCCGCATCGAAGCCGGCGCCGACACGATGATGGACCTGGCCGCGGAAGCCTTCTAATTGAGGTTCCCCCTTCTCCCTAGCGGGGAGAAGGTGGCCCGAAGGGTCGGATGAGGGGGGGGCCGCAGGCGCGGCTTTCGTTTGGCTCCGGCCTTGCCGGAGCCCCCTCATCGCCTCGCTTTGCCCAGGGTCGAGCCACTGGTCTCGACCCGTCCTTCGCACCCCCGCTGGGGAGAAGCGAAAACACGAAATTTACCGGCGCCCGCCGCGCCGCCAGGGAGACGAGACAATGACCGAGGTTTTCATTTACGATCACGTCCGCACGCCGCGCGGCCGCGGCAAGAAGGACGGCGCCCTGCATGAGGTGCCCTCCGTCCGCCTTGCGGCCAAGACGCTGGAGGCAATCCGCGACCGCAACGGGCTCGACACCACGACGGTCGACGACATCATCATGGGCTGCGTCGATCCGGTGATGGATGCCGGCGCGGTCATCCCCAAGGCCGCCGCTTTCGAGGCCGGTTATTCCACCAGGGCGCCCGGCATGCAGATCTCCCGTTTCTGCGCCTCCGGCCTCGATGCCGTCAATTTCGGCGCCGGCAAGATCGCTCAAGGCGCCGACGACATCGTCATCGCGGGCGGCGTCGAAAGCATGTCCCGCGTCGGCCTCGGCATGTCCGGCGGCGCCTGGTTCATGGATCCCTCGGTGAATTTCCCGGCCTATTTCATGCCGCAGGGCGTCTCGGCCGATCTCATCGCCACCAAATACGGTTTCAGCAGAACCGATGTCGACGCCTATGCCGTCGAGAGCCAGAAGCGCGCCGGACATGCCTGGGCGCACGGTTGGTTCGACAAGTCGGTCGTCCCGGTCAAGGATCAGAACGGCCTGACGATCCTGGATAAGGATGAACATATGCGCCCGGGCACCGATATGCAGGCGCTGGCTTCGCTCAATCCGTCCTTCCAGATGCCGGGCGAGATGGGCGGCTTCGAAGCCGTCGGCATCCAGGCGCATCCCGAGATCGAGCGCATCAACTATGTCCACCATGCCGGCAATTCCTCCGGCATCGTTGACGGCGCCGGCGTCGTCCTGCTCGGCTCGAAGGCCGGCGGCGAAAGCATGGGGCTGAAGCCCCGCGCCCGCATCAAGGCCTTCGCCAATATCGGCTCCGATCCGGCTTTGATGCTGACCGGCCCGGTCGATGTCACCGAGAAGCTGTTGACGCGGACCGGCATGCGCCTTGCCGATATCGACCTCTTCGAGCTGAACGAGGCCTTCGCCGCCGTGGTGCTGCGATACATGCAGGCTTTCGACATCGATCACGACAGGATCAACGTCAATGGCGGCGCCATCGCCATGGGCCATCCGCTCGGCGCCACCGGCGCGATGATCCTCGGCACGGTGCTGGACGAACTTGAACGCCGCGACCTCAACACTGCGCTGGTGACGCTCTGCATCGGCGCCGGCATGGGTACCGCAACGGTTATCGAAAGGGTCTGACGATGGGCTTCAACACCGGCACGATCGAAACCGAATATGCTGAGGTCACCGAGCACTGGTCGCCCCGCGTCATCGCAGATCTCAACGGCCAGAGCGTCAAGCTCGCCAAGGTTAAGGGCCAGCTCGCCTGGCATTCCCACCGTGACGAGGACGAGCTTTTCCTCATCTGGAAGGGGTCGTTGACCATCGAATATCGCGATCGCCCGCATGTGCATCTGAGCGCCGGTGATTTTCATGTCGTGCCGAGGGGTGTCGAGCATAATCCGGTTGCGCCGGAGGAATGCTGGATCGTGCTTTTCGAGCCTTCGCAGACCAAGCACACCGGCGATGTCGTCACCGAAAAGACGAAGACCTTAGACGCGCAGCGCAGCCATTTGCCGGCCTGATCGGGGAGGAAACCCAATGACCTACACCAATTTCACGCTCGAAACCGACGCCGATGGCATCGCTCTCGTCACCTGGGACATGCCCGGCAAATCGATGAACGTCTTCACCGCCGAGGTGATGGCCGAACTCGACGCGATCATTGACGCCACGACCGCTGACGCTGCCGTCAAGGGCGTCGTCTTCACCTCGGGCAAATCCTCCTTCTCCGGCGGCGCCGATCTGTCGATGATCAAGTCGATGTTCAGCGCCTATCAGGACGAGAAGGCAAACAGCCCGGAGACAGCGGTGCAGAACCTCTTCGGGCTGGTCGGGCGCATGTCCGGCCTGTTCCGCAAGCTCGAAACATCGGGCAAGCCCTGGGTTTCGGCCATCAACGGCACCTGCATGGGCGGCGCCTTTGAACTGTCGCTTGCCTGCCACGGCCGTGTCGCCTCCAACGCCAAGAGCGTCAAGATCGCGCTGCCCGAGGTAAAGGTCGGCATCTTCCCCGGCGCCGGCGGCACCCAGCGTGTGCCGCGGCTGGCCAACGCCCAGGACGCGCTGCAGATGATGACGACCGGCCAGTCGCTGACCGGCTCCCGCGCCAAGGCGATGAACCTCGTGCATCAGGTGGTCGAGCCGGATCAGTTGATCCCCGCCGCCAAGCAGATGATCAAGGATGGCCTGAAGCCGGTCGCCCCCTGGGACGAGAAGGGCTTCAAGGCGCCTGGCGGCGGCATCTGGACGCCGGCCTCCGCCCAGCTCTGGCCGGCCGCACCGGCAATCCTGCGCCGCGAAACCTCCGGCAATTATCCAGCCGCGCTCGCCATCCTGAAATGCGTCTATGAAGGCCTGCAGGTGCCCTTCGACACCGGACTGAAGATCGAGCAGCGTTATTTCACCGAAGTGCTGCAGACCCGCGAAGCCTTCTCGATGATCCGCTCGCTGTTCATCTCGATGCAGGAACTCGGCAAGGGTGCCCGCCGCCCGGCAGGCCATCCCAAGACCGAACTGAAACATGTCGGTGTCGTCGGCGCCGGCTTCATGGGCGCCTCGATCGCCTATGTCACCGCCGCCGCCGGTCTCCCGGTGACGCTGATCGACCGCGACATGGAAGCGGCCGCCAAGGGCAAGGCCGTCTGCGAAGGCCTGGTCAAGGATTCCGTCGGTAAGGGACGGTTTACGCAGGACGAGGCCGCGGCCCTTCTTGCCCGCATCACGCCCTCCGCCGATTATGCCGGTCTCGCCACCGCCGATCTCGTCATCGAGGCGGTGTTCGAGGATCGCGAAGTGAAAAAGTCGGTCATCGAGGCGGTCGAAGCCGTACTGCCGGAAGGCGCGATCTTCGCCTCCAATACCTCGACCCTGCCGATCACGGGACTGGCGAAGAACTCGAAGCGCCCCGCCGATTTCATCGGCATCCACTTCTTCTCGCCCGTGGAGAAGATGATGCTGACCGAGGTCATCCTCGGCAAGGAGACCGGCGACAAGGCGCTCGCCGTCGCTCTCGATTATGTCGCGGCGATCAAGAAGACGCCGATCGTCGTCAACGACACCCGCGGCTTCTTCGTCAATCGCTGCGTGCTGCGCTACATGTCTGAGAGTTACGACATGCTGATCGAGGGCGTGCCGCCTGCGATGATCGAGAATGCGGCGAAGATGGCCGGCATGCCGGTCGGTCCCCTGGCGCTAAACGACGAGGTGGCGATCGACCTGTCGCTGAAGATCCTCAAGGCCACCGCCGCCGATCTTGGCGAGAAGGCGATCGACCCCAGGCATATGGAGCTGATCTCCCGCATGGTGGAAAAGGAGGGCCGTTTCGGCCGCAAGAATTCCAAGGGCTTTTACGACTATCCGCCGAAACCGGCGAAAAAGTCGCTCTGGCCCGAACTGAAGAGCCTCTACCCGCAGAAGAAGGCGGATGAGGTCGATGTCGCCGTGCTGAAGCAACGCTTCCTCGTCACCATCGCGCTCGAAGCCGCCCGCACCGTCGAGGAAGGTATCGTCACCGATCCGCGCGAAGCCGACGTCGGCTCGATCCTCGGATTCGGCTTCGCGCCCTATACCGGCGGCGCGCTCAGCTATATCGACGGCATGGGCGCTAAGGCCTTCGTGGACCTGGCAGAAAAGTTAGCTGGGGCTTACGGAGATCATTTCAAGCCGACGCCGCTGCTGAAGGATATGGCTGCCAAGGGTGAGACGTTTTATGGGCGGTTCGATCCTTATGCGGGGGCGAAGGTGGCGGCGTAAGCCGTTTCGCGGTCTTGGTTTTAACGGGACGAGCTTTTCCGTTGTGCCGCGGCCGCCCCCCTCTGCCCTGCCGGGCATCTTTCGCACAGGTGGGGAGATCACAAGTGGCCAAACCTTCCCGTCCCTCGACGGTTTCGCCACGCTGTGACGCCAGTTGTTTGGGGAAGCCAGTAAGCCAAGCCAATCTCCCCACCTGGGGGGAGATGCCCGGCAGGGCAGAGGGGTGGCCACGGCACGCCGTCCAAGAACGTCCCGCAAGCTGATTCGACTTTTCCGTGCCGACGCCTTGCCACGGACACAATTCCCGATTAAACGTTCTCGCATCGATCTTGCTAGATGAACTTTGAAACGGCGCTTGCGTCGTTCCTGGCGAACTTCCTCCAAAATCGGTTTTCATCGCCGCTCGTGCTTCGGTACGCGCGGCAATCTTCTATGAGCGATTCGAAAAGGATATCGTCATGAGCACTGGTACCGTAAAGTGGTTCAACGCAACCAAGGGCTTCGGCTTCATTCAGCCGGATGACGGCGCTGCCGACGTTTTCGTCCACATCTCGGCCGTCGAACGCGCCGGCATGCGCGATCTCAAGGATGGCCAGAAGCTCTCTTACGAGCTCGTCCGCGACAACAAGTCCGGCAAGATGTCGGCTGACCGCCTCCAGGCGGCTTAAGGCCCAGAGCAATTTCCAGGAAAACTGCGAAGCGGTTTTCCGTCGGGAATTGCGTAGAATAAAAAGCAGCGCGTCCCTTGGACGCGTGGAGCTTTGAATATCATCTCCGGATCGTGACCACGGATGTACTGGCACGGTTCGTTGAGATGGCAGGGAAGGTCGGGTTAGCCCGGCCTTTTTTATTTGCGGTCAGCCCCGGCCGTATCATCGCAAGGCCGATCGTTCAGCCGCGCGACGCCTCTTCGGCCTCCAGCATCTCCATCACCCGCGCCATCACCCCCCGCGCGGCATCGAGTTCGGTCGACATAAACGCGGCTCCAAGCCCATCGGCCCATCGGGCCTGCGCCACCTCGATGACGCCGAGCCGCGCTGCCCCTTCCGCGGTCAGCCGCACCAGCTTGGCCCGCTGGTGCTGCGGGTTGTCGGCATAGGCGATCAGCCCTTCACCCTCCAGCACGTCGGCAAGCCGCTGCACGCCCTGGCGGGCGAGGCCGAGCGCACGGGCGATCTGCGCCACCGACATGTCGCCGCGCCTTGCTGCGGCCAGCACCTGCCATCGCGCGCTTGTCTGTCCCGCGGGCTTCGCCAGCTGGTCGCCCGCCGCCGTCAGATGGCCGGCGAGGCGAAGGGCGGTGATCGCGAAAGCGGAAAAGGCATTCCCCTCCATCGTTCGCTCCGGCCGATTTTGTTTGACAACATGTTGTCGATTTTGTATCTCATCCATAATGACAACATATTGTCATATCGAAGTGTTGAAGGCAACAGTGAGGCGAGCGCCATGAAGAAGACCTACAAGGGAAGCTGCCATTGCGGCAAAGTGCACTACGAGGTCGATATGGATCTCGAAGAAGGCACCGGCCGCTGCAATTGTTCGATCTGCGCCAAGCGGCGCTATTGGGGCGCCAACGTCAAGCCGGAGGATTTCCGGCTGATGTCCGACGCAGCTGAGACATCAGATTACCAGTTCAACACGATGAGCGGCCATCACCGCTTCTGCCGCACCTGCGGCGTGCCTGCCTTCGGCGACGGTTATGTCGAGGCGGTCGGCGGCGCCTATGTCTCGATCAACATCGCCTGTCTCGACGATATCACCCCTGAGGAACTGGCAGCCTTATCAGTCCGTTATTACGACGGCAGGCACGATGCTTGGTGGAACGAGCCTGAAGTGACGAGTTATCTCTGAAGCAATTCAGCAAATTGCGTGGCGGTTGTCGGATCGTCCTCCTCTCGTTCGTCCTCTGGCCGTAGTGGAAAAGGAGAACGATCGTGAACGACGAAGCCAATGCCAGGCATGAAGAAGAGGCGATCATCGCCATGCTGATGATGCGGGCCAAGGCGCTCGGTGAAAAGAACGCCGAAGAGGCGCTTTCCTATGAGGCCGAGGATTCCGTCGAGTTTTCGCTGGCGCCGCCGCTCGTCATCAATGGCAAGGACGAGGCCGGCGTGCAGGCCTGGTTCGATACTTGGGAAGGCCCAATCGGTGGCGAAGTGCGCGATGCCAGGTTGACGGTCGGCGGCGATGTCGCCTTCTGGAGCGGGCTGACGCGCATGACAGGCACCAAGACCGATGGCACGGAGGTCGATCTCTGGTTCCGCCAGACGCTGGGCCTCGTCAAGCGGGATGGCCGCTGGCTGGTCGTCCATCAGCACGCTTCCGTCCCCTTCGCCATGGATGGCAGCGGCCGTGCGCTGCTCGATCTGAAGCCGGAAAGTGCAGGCCCTGCGGAATAATCCCGTCGTCTTCAAAGCATGCCGTGCAGACCGCGCAGCGGTTTTGCGGCAAAGACATGCGAGAAAATAAACACTTAAAGCGCGCGCGGATCTGAAGGATAGCGGCGCTGCTTTAGAGCATAAGAACTTTCTTTTAATCAAATTTTGCAAGCATGAATATTGGGGGGCCTTCAGTTTCTGCTGGATGACGGTTGTTTAAACGCGCCGGCGAATTGGACTTAAGGCATGCGCCAGTACAGCAGCGAAGGCGAGCGGGAACATGCTTTTCAAGTCTACGACAAGTCGCAATCTCTTCTCTGTGGCGGCCTGCGGCGTCATTGCCGTTATTGTCGCTTCGGGGGCCATTTTCTATCGGTCCTATACCGAAATTCACAGCGGCAGCATCGAGCAGATGCGCCAGATCGCGACGGCCGAGGCGCTGAAGGTCGAAAAGAACATCGGCGGCACCGTGCATATCGTGGACGGTCTGAACGCCGTGCTGACGACGATGAAGGAAATGGGCGACACCGATCGTGCCAAGGCGGACAAGGTCCTGCGCAACATGCTGCAAGCCAACCCCCCGGTCCTTGGGATTTGGACCGGATGGGAGCCGAATGCTTTCGACGGCAAGGACAAGGAATACGTCGGCAAGGAAGGACACGACACGACGGGCCGCTATGTGCCCTATTGGGTGCGCAGCGGCGGCCAGATCACCCATGCGGCTTTGACGGATTACACCGTCGCCGGAGCGGGCGACTATTATCAACTGCCGTTCACGCAGCGCAAAACCGTGATCATCGAGCCCTATTCCTATGCGATCGATGGAAAAGACGTTTTGATGACCTCTGTCACCGAGCCGATTGTGATCGACGGCAAAGCCGTCGGCGTTGCCGGCCTTGATCTTTCGCTTCAGGACACCGCCAAGGCGCTGTCAGCCAGCCGACCGATGGGAGCGGGCTTTCTTGGCCTGGTCACCAGTGCCGGCAAGATCGTCAGTCACCCGGATGCAAGCCTCATCGGCAAGAGCCTTTCCGAGACCGGAGCGAAAACTGCGGATTGGGACCATCTCATCGCCAACGCCGGTCTTGAGCGTGAAGTGACCAATGAGGACGGCAGCGTCTCCCTGGCAATTGCCACCGCCGTCAAGCTTGCCGAGGGCTCCAATTGGTATGCGATCGTTTCGGTCCCGAAGGCAACACTGTTCGCACCGCTCTATGCGGTGGTTCGGGATGCCATCGTCGCGACGAGCCTTGCGGCGGTGCTGCTGGGCATTGCCGGGTGGCTGATCGCACGCCGCTTCGTCGGCCGGATTTCCGGCGTCATCGCCGAGACTGCCGAGATTGCCGCGGGCAAGCTCGATGTCACCCTGAAGGACGGTGAGGCGAAGGACGAAATCGGCGATCTCTCGCGCTCGCTGAAGGCGCTATTGGAGAGCAACCGCGACAGGGCGCGTCTGGAGACCGAGGCAGAAGAAAACCGCGCGCTGCAGGAACGGGAGCGTGCCGAGCGCGCCCGGATCGACCAGGCCCAGGAAGCGGACGTCAAATTCGCCGTCGGTGAATTGGCGCTTGGCCTAGCCAAGCTTGCCGAAGGCGACATGACGAGCGCGCTCGAGCATCCTTTCGCCGCGACGCTTGATGAGACCCGCATCAATTTCAACGAGTCGGTCGTTAAACTGCGTTCGGCGCTGGTGTCGTTCTCGCAGAATGCGGAGGTCATCCAAAGCGGCACCGAGGAGATTCGTTCTGCGGCCGACGATCTGGCGCGCCGGACGGAACAACAGGCTGCCTCCGTCGAGCAAACTGCCGCGGCGCTTGAGCAGATCACGACATCCGTCAAGGATTCCACGGCGCGTGCCGAAGAAGCCGGATCGATGGTTGTTCGCACGAAGGAAAATGCCGAACGGTCCGGCCAGATCGTGCAGCGGGCTGTCGAAGCGATGAACGACATCGAACAGTCCTCCAAGTCGATCTCCAATATCATCGGCGTCATCGACGAGATCGCCTTCCAGACGAACCTGCTTGCGCTGAATGCCGGCGTCGAGGCCGCCCGTGCCGGAGAAGCCGGCAAGGGCTTCGCGGTCGTCGCTCAGGAGGTCCGGGAGCTGGCGCAGCGCTCGGCCGGCGCAGCCAAGGAGATCAAGGCGCTGATTAGTGCTTCCGGCGGCCAGGTGCGGCATGGCGTTGCCCTGGTGCGTGAGACCGGCGATGCCTTGGACGGGATTGTGCAGGAGGTGCAGCAGATCGACCGCAATGTCCACGCGATCGTCCAATCCGCGCGCGAGCAGTCGACCGGCCTTCAGGAAATCAATACCGCCGTCAATCAGATGGATCAGGCGACGCAGAAGAACGCGGCTATGGTCGAGGAGTCGAATGCCGCGGCCCACACGCTTGCGACCGAGGTTTCCGCCCTGTCCGGACGGTTGGGCCAGTTCCGCCTCGATACGGGCACGGGCATGACATCGGCTATATCGCGATCGAACGCGCCGCGTCCGCTCGCCGCGCCGAAAATCGTCTCGTCGCATGCAACGATCCCGGTTCCCTCGCCGGCGCGTGCGCTGAAGAAGACGCTGGCGGCCGCGCTTGGCGGCGGTTCAAAGGCGGCCGCGCCGGCCGACCACGGCTGGGAGGATTTCTGACCCGATCCCTTCAACGGAACGGTGACGGATCCCCACCATGGATGATTGCGGCGGCCGTCCTCAGGCCGCCGCCTTCCGTCGTCCGGCGCGAAGCCCGAGCAGTCCGGCGCCCATCAGCAGCAGGATTGCCGTCGCATAGATATCGGTCGTCAGCGCATAACCGGCGGATTTCGCCAGGAACCCGGCAAGAATCGCCGGCAGGCTGAAGGCGAGATAGCTCTGAACGTAGAACGCCGACAGCAGCCCGGCCCGTTCATCCGCCTTGGCGAGCGGCATGATGGTGCCGATCGAGCCGAGGAAATTGGTGCCGAAACCGGCGCCGGTGAAGACGGTGCCGATGAGAAGCAGCGGCACATTGGCGAGATGCACGCCGGCAACGACCGTCAGAATGCCGAGCGTCTTGGCCGACACGCCGAAACCGAGATTGGCCGAGGCCGACTTGCCGCGCCTGAGATAGACGGTGATCGCTCCGCTCGCCATCAGCGCAGTCACGACGGCCCCGCCGGTCAGTGGCGCGCGGCTGCCGGTGGTGCTGGCGACCAGCGACGGGACCAGCGAAAGATAGAAGCCGGCGAGCGTCCAGTTGGCGATGTTGATCGGCGTCACCAGCGACAGCGGCCGCTTCACCTGCTGGGGAACCGTGACCCTGGGGATCAGCGAACCGAGCGCGCCCGGCCGTGTGCCGCCGGTCTCCTGCGTCAGCCAGATCGCCGCCGCCAGCAGCGCGAAGGCGAGAAGCAGCAGGGCATAAATGAGATGCATCGGGAAAGGGCCGTATTGGATCAGGGCGCTGGTGCCGACCGCGCCCACCGCCATGCCGCAAAGCGGCGCGATCGAATTGACGATCTGCCCCTTTGCCCGGTCGACATCGACGAGAGCAGCGCCCAGCGAGGCGCCGGCGATCCCGGTCGCAATTCCCTGGACGATCCGCGCCGCAATCAACCAGCCGGGGCCGCCGGCGACGACGAAGAGGCCCATGGCGATGATTTCGAGCACCAGGGCGAAAAAGATCACCGGCTTGCGGCCGAGATGATCCGAGAGCGAACCGGCGGTCAGGAGCGCTGCCAGCAGCGCGAAGGCGTAAACGGCGAAGACCACCGTAATCAGCACCGGCGAGAGCGAGAAGTTTTCCTGGTAGATCCGGTAGAGCGGCGTGGGCGCCGCGGAGGCGCCGAAAAAAGTGGCGAGCGTCAGCGCATGGAAACCGATCGAGGGCTGCGGCGCATTCTCTGTGGATTTAGCTGCGGCGACCATATATAAGCCCTCTTAAAGCTAAGCCGTTGCGTTAGCTCCATGTAAGGCGAGTGCATCGTAAAGGCAAATTCTTTGCGTTTATGGTTCTGTCAAAGATTTTGAACCATGCGTGTGTAAGGCATGTCGCCCGGAAGGTTCCGGGATAAGAGGTCGGGTTGCAGGCATGGCAGTGAAAGAGAATCTCCGTCCGGGCGGCAGAAGCGCCCGGGTTCAGGCATCGGTGCACAAGGCGGTCCGTGAGCTATTGGCCGACATGAACCGTGCCGAGGTGACGATTCCGCTGATCGCCGCAAGCGCGGGTGTGACGCCGTCGACCATCTATCGCCGCTGGGGCGACCTGCAGGAGCTTCTTGCCGATGTCGCCGTCGAGCGGCTGCGTCCGGATATGCAGCCGATCGATGCCGGCAGCGGCAAGGCCGATCTACAGGCCTGGGCTGAGCAATATGCCGAGGAAATGTCCTCCGGGCCGGGCCGCGAGATGATCCGCGACGTGCTGGCGGCACAAGCGGGCGCCAATGCCTGCAAATGCTCGGAATATACCCGCCAGCAGATCCTCGTCATCGCCGAGAGGGCCAAGGCCCGTAGCGAGATCTTTCCGGATGTCGACCGGGTCATGGATGATGTGGTGGCGCCGATCATGTACCGCATCCTGTTCGGCGACGTGCCGGATGCCGCGCGGGTGAGCGATCTAGTCTCGCGCGTCATGACCACGAAGGATTGAGCCTGTCTCTTACTCCGCGGCCGCGCGCTTGAGGCCGGAAATCTGCGTGATATAGGCGCGCAGGGCTGCCGGCCGCACCGGCTTGTGCTGGACGGCGATGCCGTATCGCTCGGCCTCGCTGCGCACTTCAGGCGTGCGGTCGGCGGTAACCAACAAAGCGGGAATATCGGCGCCGAACTGCCGGCGCAGATGCAGGATCGCGGCGATGCCGGTGCCGTCGTCGAGATGATAATCGGCGATGGCGAGATCCGGCGGCCCGTCACGGCCGTCGCCTGATATCACGTCGGCGAGGCCATTAAGCGCCTTGACCTCGCAGCCCCAGCCGCTCAGCAGCAGCCGCATGCCTTCGAGGATCTTCGGCTCGTTGTCGATGCAGAGGATCTTCAGTCCCTTGAGCGGCTGCCCCGGCCGGTCGGCGGGCGTGACGGCCGCCGCCGCCTCGGCCGGCCGCGAGATGTCGAGCGGCATGGCGATGCGGAATTCCGTGCCCCTGCCGTGCGTCGAGTGCAGCTCCACCGGATGGTTGAGCACCCGGGCGATGCGGTCGACGATCGACAGGCCGAGTCCGAGGCCGGAAGCGGTTTTCGCCCCTTCGTCCAGCCGGGCGAATTCCTTGAACACCGTGCGGAATTTCGACGGCGGTATGCCGATGCCGGAATCGATCACCTGGATGATCACCTGGTTACCGCGCCGCCGCGCGCCCACCAGCACCTTGCCGGTGATCGTGTATTTGATCGCGTTGGAAACGAGGTTCTGCACCAGCCGGCGCAGAAGATTGGGGTCGGAGCGCACCCTGAGCGACGTCCGCATGACCACTAGCTTCAGCTGTTTTTCGCGGGCGATCGGCGCGAAATCGGTTTCGATCCGCTCCAAGAGGTCGCAAAGTGCGACGGCAGCGAGCCGCGGCCGCATCGCGCCGGTATCGAGCCTGGAGATATCGAGCACCGCGCCGAGAATGGTTTCGACCGATTCCAGCGCCGAATCGATATTGCGGACGATCGGGCTGTTGTCGGATTGCGCCATGCGCTCGACCAGTGCCGAGGAATAGAGCCTGGCGGCGTTCAGCGGCTGCAGGATATCGTGGCCGGCGGCGGCGAAAAAGCGCGTCTTGCCGATATTCGCCTCGTCGGCGGCGGCCCGCGCCTCGGCGAGTTCGTGATTGACGCGGGTCAGCTCGGCCGTGCGTTCGGCAACGCGCTGCTCCAGCGTCTCATTTGCCTGTTTCAGCGCCTGGTCGGCGCTGACGCGCTGGGTGATATCGGTGAAGGTGGCGACGATGCCCTTGTCCGGCATGGCGTTGGAGCGCACCTCGATAATCCGCTCGCCGCCGCTGAGCACCAGTGCGAAGGGTTTGTCGAGCGTCAGGAAATGCCGCACCGTCTGATTGAGATCGCCGGGCGCGATGTCGCCGCGCTCGCTGAGTGTTTTGACGATATCGGACAAGGGGAAACCGACCTGGCCGGCGCTTTCCGGCAGGTCCAGCAATTGCCGGAAGCGCCGGTTCCAGATCGTCAGCCGGTTGGAGCTGTCGAAGACGGCAATGCCCTGGTCCATCTGCGAAAGGGCGGTTTGCAGCATATCCTGGTTATATTGCAGCGCCTCGCTCGCCTGGTCGAGCAGCCATGCAGTGTCGGAAGAGGCGTCCTCGGTCTTCTGCAGGATCAACGACAGCACCAGCCGCGCCGAGGACGAGCCGATGGCGCTGCCGAGCAGCTGCTCGCTGAAATGAATCAGCGCCATATCGGCCGGCTGATCGTCCTCCAGCTTGCGGCCGGAGCTTTGTTCGTAGGTCGTCAACGAGCGCTGCATGCGTTCTTCGCCGAGATAACGCGAGATCGCCGCCTTGAGGTCGCCGACGCTGATGCGGGTCTTCCAGCCGCGCGTGGCAAATTGCGAGCGCGAATGGCGTTTGACGAAGATGCCGGCCTGGATGCGTTCGAGTGGCCTGGCATTGCGGGTCAGCGAGCCGACGATGAAGAAGGCGGTGTTGACGAGGAGGCTCATCACCGTCGCATTGACCAGCGGATCGGCGTCGGGCGCGGCAAACAGTGTCGTGCCCGGAAAGATGAAGCCGAGCACGGCGCTCGCCACATAGGAATAATCGGGGCCGCCGAGCGAGGGCAGGAACAGCAGGTAGATCCAGATGACGAAGCCGGAGGAAAGCCCGAGGATCGCGCCGCGTGCATTGGCCCGCCGCCAGATCAGCCCGCCGAACAGCGCTGGGGCGATCTGGGCGATGGCGGCAAAGGAGATTAGGCCGATCGAGGCAAGGCCGGCGGTGCTGTCGGTCGAGCGGTAATAGGCGTAGCCGAACAGCAGCACCGCAAAAATGGCGCTGCGGCGGATGTTGAGCAGCGTCTTGGCGAAATTGTCGCGCTGGCTGGCGCGGCCGGCAAGTTTACGCCTCAGGAAGATCGGCATGATGATGTCGTTCGACACCATGATCGACAGCGCCACGGAATCAACGATGACCATCGCCGTTGCGGCGGAAAAGCCGCCGATGAAGGTGATTAGCGACACCACCGGCATCTCACCGGCCAGCGGCAGCGACAGCATGTAGAAATCGGCATTGCCGGCGCCGCCGAAGGTCAGCAGTCCGCCGATCGCCACCGGCAGCACGAAGAGATTGATCGCAATGAGGTAGGTGGGAAACAGGAAGCCTGCGAGTTTCAGCTGTTTCGGCGTCCGGTTTTCGACGACCGTCACGTGGAATTGCCGCGGCAGCAGGATGATCGCGAAGGCCGACAGCGCGATCAGGGTGATCCAGCGGCTGATTGGCGTGTGGTAGCTGAGGGCCGACATGACGAGGCTGTTGTCGACGGTCTTTTGCCAGAGATCGCTCGGGCCGTCGAAGAGAAACCAGATGACGCAGACGCCGGCCGTCAGGAAGGCGACCAGCTTGACCACGGATTCCATCGAAACGGCGAGGATGAGGCCGTCCTGGTGTTCCGTCGCGTCGGTATGCCGCGTGCCGAACATGATGGCGAAGCAGGCAAGCACCAGCGTTGCCACGAGCGGCAGGTCGAGAAAGTAGAGATTGCCGCTGCCAATGCCGTAGTCGGACGGGTTGACCATGGCGCTGACGGTGCTGGAGATCGCCTTCAGCTGCAGAGCGATATAGGGAATGGTGCCGATCAGCGAGATCAGCGCGACGATGGTGGCGACCGTCGGGTTCTTGCCGTAGCGCGCGGCGACGAAATCGGCAACCGAGGTGAGCTTCTCGGCCTTGGCGAGCTCGATGATGCGGCGAAGCAGCGGCATGCCGAGCGTGAAGACCAGAATGGGGCCGATATAGATGCCGGCAAATTCCAGGCCGCGCTGGGCGGCAAGCCCGACGCTGCCGAAATAGGTCCAGGAGGTGCAGTAGATCGCCAGGCTCAGCGCATAGACCACCGGCCATCCGCCTTCGAGCGCACCCGGGCCGCGCTTCTTGCGGTCCCCATAGCTTGCCACGGCGAAAAGCAGGAGCAGATAGCCGAAGGCAGACGCGAATATGACCCAGCCTGGAAGCATTGACCCTCCGCCGGCGGAAAACCCGCCGGGACCTCCCGCAACCCTTTCAGCTTAAGTCATTTCAGAGGCGTTGAAAATTCCCGCCCGTCTAGGCCTTAAGTCAAAGACCACCGGGGGTATTGCCAAATAATTGCGATTGCCGATTGATTAATCGCAATGAAGATGTAGCTAATGAAATCCATCGCATACTCTCTGAAATGGATCGAAGGGAGACGGATCCGATGCTCAACGAATTCAAAGCCTTTATCGCCCGCGGCAATGTCATGGATTTGGCGGTCGGCGTCATCATCGGCGGCGCCTTCGGTGGCATTGTCAAATCTCTGGTCGACGACCTCATCATGCCGATCGTCGGCGCCATTTTCGGCGGCTTCGATTTTTCGAATTATTTCCTGCCGCTCTCTTCGGCCGTCAACGCGCCGACACTGGCAGCCGCCCGCGCGCAAGGGGCGGTGTTTGCCTATGGCAGCTTCCTCACCGTGCTCATCAACTTCCTGATCCTTGCCTGGATCATCTTCCTGATGGTCAAGGGCGTGAACACCCTGCGTGCCCAAGTCGAGCGCAAGGAAAAGGCCGCACCGGAGGAACTGCCCCCGCCGCCGGCAGACGTTCAGCTGCTCACGGAAATCCGCGATCTTCTGGCCACACGCCCGGCGGCTTGATCCGAGCTGGAGCCCATCCGTTCCGGCCGGACTCATTCATCACGAAAATCGATGTGCCATCACTGGATATCATGGGATTTGCCGGCGCAAATCCTCTATGAAGGCGGAAACCGGAGATATGCATGTCGATTGTGAAGAGCCTCAGCCCGCGCGCCTTGGCGGCGCCAGAAAGCGGGATCGTCGAAGTCGTCAATTATGCCCGCGGCCGCGAAGGCCTGCTGCCTCTCTGGGTGGGGGAAGGCGACCTGCCAACGCCGGATTTCATCAGCCGGGCGGCGATGGACGCGCTTGCTTCAGGCGAGACCTTCTACACCTGGCAGCGCGGCATTCCCGAGCTTCGCCAGGCGCTTTCGGATTATTACTTCAGGCATTTCGGACACCGGCTTCCGGTCGAGCATTTCTATGTCACCGGCTCCGGCATGCAGGCGATCCAGATCGCCGTGCAGACGATGACCTCGCCGGGTGACGAATTCGTCTATCTCACCCCCGCCTGGCCGAATATCGCCGCAGCCCTGGAGATCGCGGGTGCGCGCTCCGTCGGCGTCGAACTGCAGTTCGAAGGCGGCAAATGGGCGGTCGATCTCGACCGCGTCGAAGCCGCCATCACGCCGAAGACCAGGGGCATCTTCGTCAACACGCCGTCGAATCCGACGGGCTGGACGGCGACGAAGAAGGATCTGACCGATATCCTGGCGCTGGCCCGCCGGCACGATCTCTGGATCATGGCCGATGAAATCTACGCGCTCTATTATTTTGCCGGCGGCAGGGCGCCGTCTTTCCTCGATGTGATGCAGACGGACGACAAGATCATCTTCGTCAATTCCTTCTCGAAGAACTGGTCGATGACCGGCTGGCGCGTCGGCTGGATCGTCGCCCCGCCTCAGATGGGCCAGGTGCTCGAAAACCTCATCCAGTATTCGACATCGGGTGTCGCCCAGTTCATGCAGAAGGGCGCCGTCGCAGCCCTTAATCAGGGCGACGATTTCATCGCCGCCAATATCGCCAAGGCGGCCCGCTCCCGCGATCTTCTCTGCGACGCGCTTGTCGCCACCAATCGCGTGGAGACACTGAAGCCGGATGGCGCTCTCTATGCCTTCCTGAAGATCGACGGCGTCACCGATAGCCGCAGCGCTGCCATCGACATCGTCGACAAGACAGGCGTCGGCCTTGCCCCCGGAACCGCGTTCGGCGCCGGCGGCGAACTTTTCCTGCGCGCCTGTTTCCTGCGCGATCCCGCCCAGGTGGCGGTCGCGGCCGAGCGTCTCTGCGACTATATCCTCAAGCGCTGAGAAGCGGCTCGATCCAAACGATTTCGTGCCGGAATCGGCCGATCGATAAAACTTGAGCAAAGCCTGAAATCGGCCTCTAACCACAAGTCCAAACATACCGGTTCAAAGGGCCTGGAACGGCCGTTCGATAAGAAAATTGGAAAGAAAAACCGGGCCTGATGACCCTGCTATAAAACAAGGCAGGGATGCGGGACATGGCGGTTTTGGTGACGGGCGGCGCCGGATATATCGGCAGTCACATGGTTTGGGCGCTGCTCGACGCGGGGGAGGATGTGGTCGTGCTCGACCGCCTCTCCACGGGCTTTCGCTGGGCCGTGGCGCCGGCGGCGCGTTTCTATCTCGGCGACGTCGCCGATCCCGACATCTTGAAGAAAATCTTCATCGAAAACGACATCGAGGCGATCATTCATTTCGCCGGCTCCGCCGTCGTCCCGGTCTCGGTCGCCGATCCGCTTTCCTATTACGACAACAATTCAGGCAAGACCCGGGCGCTGCTCTCCGCGTCGGTCGAAGCCGGGATCCGCAATTTCGTCTTCTCGTCGACCGCGGCCGTCTACGGTCAGCAAAAGACCGACCTGCCGGTGAAAGAGACTGCCTCCCTCAATCCGGAAAATCCCTACGGCCAGTCGAAGCTGATGACCGAATTCATGCTGCGCGATGCCGCCGCGGCCTATGACTTCAACTATGTCGCGCTTCGCTACTTCAACGTTGCCGGGGCCGATCCCGACCACCGCGCCGGCCAGTCGACGTCAGGTGCCACCCACCTCATCAAGGTTGCCTGCGAGGCAGCGCTCGGCAGGCGCGACAGCGTCAGTGTCTACGGGATCGATTATCCCACCCATGACGGCACCGGCGTGCGCGACTACATCCATGTCACCGATCTTGTCGATGCGCATCTGAAAGCGCTGCAGCACCTGCGCCGCGGCAAGGGTTCGCTCGTTGCCAATTGCGGTTATGGCAGCGGCTATTCCGTGCTCGACGTGCTAAACATGGTCACCCGCCTGCACGGACATTCCTTCAAGATCCACATGGCGCCGCGCCGCGCCGGCGATTCAGCCAGCGTCGTCGCCGACGCTTCGCTCGCCCGGCAGGTGCTCGACTGGAAGCCCAGGCACGATTCGCTGGAAACCATCGTCCAGAGCTCTCTCGATTGGGAACTCTTCCTAGCGAACAGAAACGTCGACGACCTGCACAGCATCCACCGGGCACTCGCAGCCGCTTCCTTCTGAGCGGCCTGAGCGCTGACCATCCCGCGCTTACAAGCCTCGCATGCCGTCACGTGAATAAGGAATGATCAAGCTTTCTCTGGCCGGCTGTGGCCGACGGAAAAGGGAAGATGAAGAAGTTTCTGGCCTCATTGCAGCTGCAAAAAGACAATCCGACGCTTCTGACGGCGCAGTTTCGGGCCCTGTCGTCGCAGATCCCCATTCTCTATGTACTCCTGGTCATCAACGCCCTTGCGGTGGCGATCACCCATCTTGAATCCGCGCCGCTCTGGCTTTCGCTCTATATCCCTGTCGCCTTGAGCATCGTCTGTGTCTTCCGTCTCTGCTGGTGGGAAATCAGGGGCAAGGAGAACGTCACAGCCGAGCGCGCCTACCGGCTGATGAAGATCACCATATCGGGCGCCGCCATCCTCACCGTCGCTTTCGGCGGCTGGGCGATCGCGCTTTCCCAGTATGGCGATGCGTCCCAGCAGGGCCAGATCGCCTATTTCCTCGTCGTCACCGGCATCTCCTGCATCTTTTGCCTGATGCATCTGCCGATGGCGGCGGCGCTCACCACGGTCATCACCTTCTCGGCCATGGTCGCGACCTTCATGTTCTCGGGCAATCCTGTTTTCGTCGCGACCGCCGTCAGCGGCCTCTTCCTGATCCTGCCCTTCCTCAGGGTGATCGACAGCTATTTCCAGAATTTCGTCGGTCTGGTGCAATTGACCGAGGAACTGAAGCAGAAGCGGGCGGAAGCCGAGGAGTTGAACCTCGTCAATAGCCGCAATGCGCTGCAGGACCAGCTGACCGGCCTCGCCAACCGCCGCAGCTTCTTTCTCTCGCTGGAAAAACGGTTGCAGAAGGATCCGTCCGCGCCGCCCGTTCTCGGCATTCTCGATCTCGACGGCTTCAAGCCCGTCAACGATGTCTTCGGCCATGCCGCCGGCGATCTGGTACTCAAGGAGACGGCCCGCCGTTTTGCCGCGCTGGTCGGCGAAGAGGGCATCGTCTCCCGTCTCGGCGGCGACGAGTTCGGTATCATTTTCCCCTGTTCGATGACACGCCAGGCGATCGCCGATCTCGGCCAGGCACTCTGCGCCGCCGTCCGCGATCCTTACGAAATCCCCGACGGCTCGGTCCGCGTTTTCGGCTCCTGCGGCATCGTCTATCCCGAGATCGGCAGATACACCGCAGAGGATCTCTACGAGAAAGCCGATTTCGCCCTCTACCAGGTCAAGAGCAAGCGCAGCAGTGGCGTCGAATTCTTCTCGGCTGAGCACGAGAAGATCCTGACCCAGCGCCACCTGATCGAACTCGAGCTGCAGGCGAATGATTTTGCCAGCGAATTGAAACTCGAATATCAGCCGATCGTCGAGTTGAAGAGCGGCCGCGTCGTCGGTTACGAGGCGCTTGCCCGCTGGGACAGCGCCCGCTTCGGCCGCATCAGCCCCGAAGCTTTCATTCCCGCGGCCGAGCGCACGGCCGTTATCGGCCGGATGACGCGCATCCTTTTTGCCAAGGCGCTCGAAGCGCTGGCAATCATTCCATGCCATCTCAAGCTGTCCTTCAATCTTTCGGCCCGCGATATTTGCGACCATGAAACATCGATGGCGCTGCTTGGCATGATCACCCGCTCCGGCCTCGATCCCCGGCGCATCGAATTTGAAATCACCGAGACGGCGCTGCTCTCCGATTTCGACACCGCCGACCAGGTCATCACCATGCTGCGCGCGGCCGGCATTTCGATCGCGCTCGACGATTTCGGCACTGGCTATTCGAGCCTCAGCCATATCCACCGTCTTGGCTTCGACAAGCTGAAGATCGACAAGGCCTTCGTGATGAATTTCGATCGCGACGCCCGTTGCATGAACATCACCCGCTCGGTCGCCAATCTCTGCCAGAATCTCGGCATTGCCTCCGTTGCCGAAGGCGTCGAAAGCGAAGGGGTCGCCGAGGGATTGAAGGCGATGGGCGTTCGCCTGGCGCAGGGCTATCATTTCTCGCGGCCGCTGCCGCTGGAGCTTGCCATCGACTACGCCACCCGCTGCGAAGCCGAAGCCATCGCCCGCAATTCGCTGTCGGCCTGAACCGATCGATTTCGCCTGTGTTAAATCGACTGGAGCGACGCTGCATCGTCGTCTATTCATGGTCTCGAGCCTTTCCTGGGCAGAATGCCTCAATGGATCAGGAAGGCTCCAGCAGCGGAGGCGAAGCATGCAGGACGGCGAAGTCATCATTGAACAGCAGGGCACTGCCGGCATCATCCGGCTCAACCGACCGCGGGCGCTGAACAGCCTGACGCTGCCGATGATCCGGGCGATCACCGAGGCTCTTGATGGCTTTGCCTCTGATGCCGGGGTGGCGAGTGTCGTGGCGACGGGGGAGGGTGAACGCGGTTTCTGCGCCGGCGGCGACATCCGCGCCCTGCATGAAAGTGCGCGCGCCGGCGATGGGCTCGCAGGCGCCTTCTGGCGCGAAGAATTCCGCCTCAACCATCAGATCGCCGTCTACCCCAAACCCTATGTCGCGCTGATGGACGGCATCACCATGGGCGGCGGCGTCGGTCTATCGTCGCATGGCCGCCACCGCATCGTCACCGAGCGCACCCGGCTTGCCATGCCCGAAACCGGCATCGGCTATGTCCCCGATGTCGGCGCCACTTGGCTGTTGCCGAAGGCGCCCGGCGAAGCCGGAACATGGCTCGGTCTGACCGGGCTCGATATTGGTGCTGCCGACGCGATCCACGCCGGGCTGGCCGATCGTCACATCGCCTCGTCGCGGCTTAGCGCCGTGATCGAGGCGCTGTCGGCCCTGCCGCTTGACAGCTCGTCCAGCGATGTCGATGCCCTCTTGCAGCAGTTTGCCGAGCCTGCCGGAGAAAGCCGGCTCAGGCAGAATGCTGCGATGATCGATCGCGCCTTTCGTTTCGACAGTGTCGAGGAAATCCTGGCAGCGCTTGCCGGGGAGGAGGGCGACTTCGCCGCCGAGACCCGCCGGGTGCTGTCGACCCGTTCGCCGACCAGCCTGAAGCTCGCTTTGGCGCTGCTCAGGGCCGGCCGACGCAGCGCCTCGCTTGCCGAATGCCTTGGCCGCGAACTCGGCGCCTGCCTGCGGATGCTCG
Source organism: Rhizobium sp. 268 (assembly GCF_036571585.1). Taxonomy (NCBI): domain Bacteria; kingdom Pseudomonadati; phylum Pseudomonadota; class Alphaproteobacteria; order Hyphomicrobiales; family Rhizobiaceae; genus Rhizobium; species Rhizobium sp. 268. The sequence goes on from NZ_JAPPSO010000015.1 coordinate 143,672, forward strand.
ATAATCCCGATTTCTTCGAAGGCATCCGCGCCGCCGTCATCGACAAGGACCGCAACCCGAAATGGTCGCCGGCCTCCGTCGAGGCGGTGGGAGCTGCAAGGATCGAGCATTTCCTGAAGCCGGCCGAACCGCCGCTATCTCTCTGAGACGATAGTCGATTTATCGCCACATGCCGCGCATGCGGGCGCCGACATCGATGCGCATCTGCCGCACATGCGCTTGCGCGGCGGTCTCCGATTTCACCTGCGGCCAGCTGCAGGCCTCGAAGAACTGCAGCAATGTTGCCGGAATGAAGCGGCTGCGCGAGGCATAGACGTGCCGGTCGCCCTGCGCATTCTGCCCATAGGTGAAGAAGCGCTGCGGCACGACGAGATCGAGACCGTCCCGAGCACGGGTCATCGCCACATAGAGCAGCCGGCGTTCCTCCTCGATTTCGGCGGTGGCGCCGACGGCGAGATCGCTCGGAATGCAGCCGTCGACGACATTCAGCATGAAGACCCTCGTCCATTCCTGGCCCTTGGCGGAATGGATGGTGGAAAGGATGAGGTAATCCTCGTCGAGCAGCGGCACGCCGGCCTGGTCGCTGGTGGCATCCGGCGGATCGAGGGTGAGCTCGGTGAGGAAACGCTCGCGTGAGGCATAACCGCTAGCGATCTGCTCGAGCTGCAGCAGGTCGGCCTGCCGCGTCGCCGCGTCCTCGTGCAGCCGTTCCAGATGCGGCGCATACCATTGCCGCGCCAGCTCGATTTCCGCCGGCCAGCCGGCCTTGCCGGATTTCATCTCCTGCAGCATCGAAACGAAACCCGTCCAGTCCTCGCCGGAACGCGGCGGCGCCGGCATGGCGGCGAGTGCCGTGATCGGGCTCGCATCCTCGGCCATCAGGTCGAGCGCCTTCTGCGCCGTCGACGGCCCGACGCCCGGCAGGATCTGCATCAGCCGGAAGCCTGCCACCCGGTCGCGCGGGTTCTGCGCGAAGCGAAGGGCGGCCAGCATGTCCTTGACATGGGCGCTGTCGAGAAACTTCAGCCCGCCGAACTTGACGAAGGGAATGTTGCGCCGTGTCAGCTCGACCTCCAGCGGCCCGCTGTGATGCGAGGCGCGGAAGAGTACGGCCTGCTGCTTGAGCATCAGGCCTTCCTCGCGGTTGTCGAGCACCATGTCGGCGATATAACGCGCCTGGTCAGCCTCGTCGCGCACCGTGACGAGGCGCGGCCGCTCGGCAGATTGCCGCTCGGTCCAGAGGTTCTTGGTGAAGCGTTCCGAGGCGAGATCGATGACGGCGTTGGCCGCCGCAAGGATCGGCTGCGTCGAGCGATAGTTGCGGTCGAGCGTGACGATATTGGCGGCCGGGCTGAAGGCGGCGGGAAAATCGAGGATGTTGCGCACCGTCGCCGCGCGAAAGGAATAGATCGACTGCGCATCGTCACCGACGACCGTCAGCCCCTGGCCTTGGGGTTTCAGCGCGAGCAGGATCGAGGCCTGCAGCCGGTTGGTGTCCTGATATTCGTCGACCAGCACATGGTCGAAGCGGCTGCCGATATCCTCGGCAATCACGCTCTCGCCGACCATCTGCGCCCAGTAGAGCAAGAGGTCGTCGTAATCGAGCACGTTCTGGCTCTGCTTCGCCTCGACATAACAGGCGAAAAGCTCGCGCAGCTGTTTCTCCCAGGCCGCGCACCAGGGAAAAACGTCGCGCAGCACCTGATCGAGTGCCGTTTCCGAGTTCACTGCCCGGGAATAGATGGCAAGGCAGGTGCCTTTGGCCGGAAACCGGCTTTCCGTTTTGGACAAGCCGAGATCGTGCCGGATGAGGTTCATCAGGTCGGCGCTGTCTTCGCGGTCGTGGATGGTGAAATCGGCATCGAGGCCGATCTGCTGCGCATAATCGCGCAACAGCCGCGCGCCAATACCGTGGAAAGTGCCGGACCAGTGAAGCGCATCGGCCATGACACCGGCGTTCGTGCCCAGCACATCCCGGCAGATGCGCTCGACGCGCCGCGCCATCTCGGCGGCGGCCCGCCGCGAGAAGGTCATCAGCAGGATGCGGCGGGGATCGGCGCCCTTGACGATGAGATGGGCGACCCGATGCGCCAGCGTATTGGTCTTGCCCGAGCCGGCGCCGGCAATGACCAGCAGCGGCCCGGCAATATGGCTGCCGTCGGTGAGCGTGCCATGCTCGACGGCCATGCGCTGCTGGGGATTGAGCTTTTCGAGATACATCCAGCCGTCCGGTCGGGCTTCCGCAGAATCACTGCGGAAAGATTAGATGTTCCTTGAATGTTCGCGATTTCAGCCGCTGTCAAGCATTCTGGCGCAGAGGGGTGCCTCAATCGGGGAAATCCGGCCCTACCACGCGCCGCACCAGCTTCAGGCTCCGATCCGGCTGAAGAATGTAGGTTTCCTCGACGCGCTGGCCGGTCCCGTCGTAGAACTGGTGGTGGACGGCGCTGCCGACCGGCGATTTGGTCAGTTTCGTTCGCGGCTGGCCGCCATAGGTGATGCTGCCGGGAATGGGGTCCAACGCCGGACTATCGGCCGACGAGCAGCCGGCCAGCAACACTCCGGCAAACAAAACGGGCAGCAGCACTTTCATCACCGTCATCCTCTTTCGGCTGCAGAGAGATATGGAAGCCGCGGCACCTTTCGCCAAGGGTGGGCCACACCAGGCCCCGCAGAAATCACGCGCGAATATCCGGTCGAGACCGGCGGGCCGCAACGAAAAGCGTTGTTGCGGCGTTAACCGGATATACCAAACCTCAGGAGGCGCTTTGGTGATCGGGTATCCTTTATTCCCCGACCATGACGAACCCGGCCGACAGGGCCATGGCGATGCGGCGACACGTGCTTCGGTGGAGAGCGCTCTTCATGCCGCCGATGGTCTCGACGCTGAGGAAATTGCTGTGAGCATGCTGGGCTCCTATGTCATTCTCGACGGTTTCGTGCGACGGCGCGGCGATGTCGAGCGGGCGGTCGCAATCGCCGAAAGCATCGTCGGCCGAGGTTATGTGCACAGTCGTCTGTTGCGGCGCTGAGGGAACCAAGTGCCCTTCCGCGGGTTGAAATGCCGGATCGAAACGCTGGAGACCCCTCATGCAGTCGCTTCCTCGCCTCTCGGCAGTCACCATGATATCGGCCGGCGTTTTTGCCGGTTCCGCTTATGCCTCGCTGGAAACCGGCACAAATTATTCGGCGCTGCCGAAGGACCAGGTCGCCCTCAATGAATATACCGGCGCCATCGCCTGCACGCCGGCAGAACCGCAGTATCTCCCCTCCTTCATCCGCGCCGGCGATGGCACGATCATCGGCGTCGGTTATATCGAGGTGGAAAGTGAGGGTGGCGCGGACTGCTGAAAATAGTCCTGCCCAAACGAGGCTCGCCTGCGTTCCCGCAGAGGTGACGAGCCTCTAACCATCATCATGATGGCTGCGTGTCTTTTATGAATAGACTTATCCCGGGCACAACGCCCGTTGCACCAAAACCCGCCATAGGTTCGATGCAGGGTTAAGTAAATTAAAGCGTCGCACCGTTCCGGCACACTCCGTTTACGGAAATGCCGGCAGAAGAACCCAGTTCATCGTGGCGGAGCGTGCTTCCGCGTCCTGTCGGACGCTTGGGCGCTAATGCAACTTCAGCTTCGCCTCTTCGGCCGCCGCCAGGAATTCGGCTCGTGCTTCCTCCACGCTCTTGCGCCCATCGAGCGCTGCCCGGCAGGTGCTGCGGGCCTTGATATAACGCAGCCCGCGCGAATTCGGCCAGAAATCCGCCAGGCATTTCAGCGCATCGAACGGCCCGCTGACCGTTCGCGCGTCGGCATCTTCGAAACCGACCTTGACCGGGCTGTCCCATTTTTCAGTTGCCATCAATGCTCCTCCACGATTGTCGACAGAAACAAAGCATGCAGCGCCTCCGTATTCCTCCGTGGAGACGTCGCCATAGTGGCATTCTAGCGGGATTTTCACGGCCAACAATGGTGAATCGTTTGTTGCCGATGAGGCCAAATGTCAGCTTGTGGAGGACGGACCTCGAGCGGGCGCCAAACGAAATTTTTCGCAGTCGCAAATAAGTTGTATGGCGTCGGCGCGGTGCCACCGCTACCGTGCCGGGAAATCTGAGGGCTCGAGATGAGTTTAGATCGAAAAATGATCCAGGCTGCTTTTCTCTGCGCGGCGCTGGCAATGCCGGCCTTCGCTCGCGGGGCAGAGGTATCTGCTACTGAAGACGCTTTCCTGACACATATCTCCGTCGAAACCATCCCCGAAATGCAGCGGAAATATTTGCAAGCTACCCTCCCGGTGTACGGCACGGTCATTGATCTTGGCGCCTATCTCTCGGCAGAGAAATTTGATCACTGGTATGTCGAAAGCGTGTTCGATGGAGTTCCTTTGGGGCCTCACGAACCAATTCCAGATGAGGAAGTAGTGCTGACCGGAGAATTGTTCGACCTCTGGCAGTTTTCGCCCTTCATACCTTATTATCTCGAAGTCACCGAAATCCCGGATTGCACTGCCGTGCTGTCCGCTTCGTGCGGATGGCTGCCCCTCACCCTAACCCTCTCCCCGTAAACGGGGCGAGGGGACGTGCCATGCAAGAGGTTAGCGAGGGACGGAGAGTTCGCGACATTCCCCCTTCGCCCCGCAAGCGGGGGTCCGAAGGACGGGTCGCGACGCGTGGCTCGACCCCGGTTGGTGGCGGCAGCTGAATGAGGGCAAGCCGAGCGCGCGGAAAATGATGTCGGATACTGAAAGAGAAAACTGGTGCTGCCGAGTGGGATTGAACCACCGACCTCACCCTTACCAAGGGTGTGCTCTACCACTGAGCTACGGCAGCAGGACCAGGACCCGTGCGAGCCGGGTGGCTCAAATCGCGGGAACGGGGCGGCTATTGCCACAGCTTGGCGGCAAGCGCAAGCAGCAAATTCCAACTTCGCGTGGATTGGGGCGCAAGGCCCTTTTGGATCGGCGCGAATTCGGCTAATCCTGTCACATGAACGACAAGACCGAAACCGGCCAGCAGAGCCGCAAACAGGCGATCGAGGCCCAGGCGAAACTGCGCCGCGAACGCGCCGCCGCAAAACTCAGGGAAAATCTTTCGAAACGCAAACAGCAGGTGCGCGCCCGCCGTTCGGGCCAGGCCGACGAAACAAATGGACTGCCTGCCGCAAAAATGGACGAATCGTAATGTTCCGTCCGCGGTCAATTGAAGCGTCGCGAAAAATCCCTTAAACACCCCACTCCCTATTCCAAGGCAGTATTTCAGGAAAGGCGGGCGCGGCCCGTAAGCGCACATGGATCGTATCAGAATCGTCGGCGGTAATGAGCTGAATGGCATCATTCCGATTTCCGGCGCCAAGAATGCCGCATTGCCGCTGATGATTGCCTCGCTTCTGACCAGCGACACGCTGACGCTGGAAAACGTGCCGCATCTGGCCGATGTCGAACTCTTGATGCGCATCCTCGGCAATCATGGCGTCGATGTCGCCGTCAACGGCCGCCGCGAGCGCCAGGAAGATTCCTACGCCCGCACGATCCATTTCACCTGCCGCACGATCGTCGATACCACCGCTTCCTACGAACTGGTCTCGAAGATGCGCGCTTCCTTCTGGGTCATCGGCCCGCTCCTGGCGCGCGAAGGCCATTGCCGGGTGTCGCTGCCGGGCGGCTGTGCCATCGGCACGCGTCCCGTCGATCTCTTCATCGAGGGCCTGACGGCGCTCGGCGCCACTATGGAGATCGACGCGGGTTACATCAACGCCAAGGCGCCGAATGGTGGCCTGATCGGCGCGCGCTACACCTTCCCGAAAGTCTCCGTCGGCGCCACCCATGTGCTGATGATGGCGGCAACGCTCGCCCGCGGCACGACCGTCATCGGCAACGCCGCCCGCGAGCCCGAGGTCGTCGATCTCGCCAACTGCCTGAACGCCATGGGCGCCAAAATCTCGGGCGCCGGCACGGCGACCATCACCATCGAAGGCGTCACCTCGCTCTCCGGCGCGCGCCACCGCGTGCTGCCGGATCGCATCGAGACCGGCACCTATGCCATGGCGGTTGCCATGGCCGGCGGCGACGTCGTGCTCGAAAATACCGATGTAGCGCTGCTCGACACCGCCTTGGAAACGCTGCGCCGCGCCGGCGCCGACATCTCTTCGACCAACAACGGCATGCGCGTCAGGCGCAATGGCGCCGGCATCAAGCCGGTCGATATCGTCACCGATCCCTTCCCGGGCTTCCCCACCGACCTGCAGGCGCAGTTCATGGCGCTGATGACCCGCTCTTCCGGCATCTCGCACGTGACCGAGACCATCTTCGAAAACCGCTTCATGCATGTGCAGGAGCTGGCCCGCCTCGGCGCCCGGATCACGCTCTCCGGCCAGACGGCAAAGATCGAGGGTGTCCAGCGGCTGCGCGGCGCCCCCGTCATGGCGACCGATCTGCGCGCCTCCGTCTCGCTCGTCATCGCCGGCCTTGCCGCCGAGGGCGAAACCACGGTCTCCCGCGTCTATCACCTCGACCGCGGTTTCGAGCGGCTCGAGGAGAAGCTGACCCGCTGTGGCGCCGTCGTCGAGCGCATCAGCGAGTAAGCCGTTCATCCCGGTTGCGTATTTGGCCGCAGCATCTTATTTCCCTTGTCTGACGCATCGCCATTTCGGCGGTGCCTGCTGGGATGAAGCTGAATGACCGAACTGAAGCTTGTGGCGCTCGATGACGAGGATCTTGCGATCATCTCCGCGCATATGCAGGACAGCGTCTTCAAGGTCGGGGATATCGACTGGTCGCCGCGCGACGCGCAGTTCGCCCTTGCCGTCAATCGTTTCGTCTGGGAAGGTGCCGAGCGCAAGCGCAGAGGCTTCGAGCGCCGCCGGGCTGCCCTGGTGTTCAAGCGGGTGCTCGCCGTGCGGTCGCTCGGCATCGACCGCGGCAAACGCGACGAGGTGCTGTCGCTGCTGGCCCTGCGCTTCGAGCAGAAGGGCGAGGGACCGGAGGGTACGATCGAGCTGTCGCTGTCCGGCACCGCCTCGCTTGCGCTCGATGTCGAATGCATCGAGGTGCAAATGGCCGATATCGGCGGTGCCTGGGAGGCTTCGTCCAAGCCTCGTCACCGCTAATGCATGTCGCCCGGAAATGTGCTGCGGTTCCGGGATAACGACATGCATAAAACAATGAGTGTTTGACGCTTGAGGTTTGAACATCGCAGTTTCGAGTTGAGAAGGAATATCGGCCTTGGCAATCTGGCTGGATCAGGCATCGGAAGGTTTCGAGCAGCGTTTTGCCGCCTTTCTGACGACCAAGCGTGAAGTCTCCGAGGATGTGAACACGGTCGTTCGCGCCATCATCGATGATGTCAGGGCCCGCGGCGATGTGGCGCTTGCCGAATATTCGCTGAAGTTCGACGGCATCGATTTCGCCGCCGTGCCGATGCGGGTCACGCCTGAGGAATTCGACGCGGCGATCGAGGCGGTGCCTCCGGAAGTGCTGGGGGCGCTGAAGCTCGCAGCACTGCGCATCGAAAGCCATCATCGCCGGCAGCTGCCGAAGGACGATATCTACGAAGACGACATGGGTGTTGGACTCGGCTCGCGCTGGACGGCGATCGAGGCGGTCGGGCTCTATGTTCCGGGCGGCACGGCGAGTTATCCGAGCTCGGTGCTGATGAATGCCGTGCCGGCCAAGGTTGCCGGCGTCGATCGCATCGTCATCGCCGTTCCCGCCACCGGCGGTGCCGTCAACCCCGCCGTGCTTGCCGCAGCCAAGCTTGCCGGTGTGACCGAGGTTTATCGTGTCGGCGGCGCCCAGGCGATCGCCGCTCTTGCCTATGGCACCGAGACGATCGCCCCGGTTGCCAAGATCACCGGTCCCGGTAATGCCTATGTCGCAGCCGCCAAGCGCCACGTCTTCGGCACTGTCGGCATCGATATGATCGCTGGCCCTTCCGAAGTGCTGGTCATCGCCGACAAGGACAACAATCCCGATTGGATCGCCGCCGATCTGCTGGCGCAGGCCGAGCACGATGCCAGCGCCCAGGCAATCCTGATCACCGATAATGCCGAATTCGGCAAGGCGGTGGAGCAGGCGGTCGAACGCCAGCTGAAGACGCTGAACCGCGCCGAGACCGCCGCGGCAAGCTGGCGCGATTTCGGCGCGGTCATTCTCGTTGCCGATCTGAACCAGGCCATTCCGCTTGCCAACCGCGTCGCCGCCGAGCATCTGGAGCTTGCCGTTGCCGATCCGGACCGGCTGCTCGACGGCATCCGCAATGCCGGCGCGATCTTCATCGGCGCCCATACGCCCGAGGTGATCGGCGATTATGTCGGCGGGTCCAACCACGTGCTGCCGACGGCGCGCTCGGCGCGTTTCTCCTCCGGCCTTTCGGTGCTCGATTTCGTCAAGCGCACCTCGATCCTGCGGCTTGGCCCACAGCAATTGCGCACCCTCGGCCCGGCGGCGATTGCGCTAGCCGTCTCCGAAGGCCTCGATGCCCATGCGCGATCGGTTGCGATCCGCCTCAACCTCGAAAGGTGAGGGGATGGCGGCGGGCGATTTCCGGCTTTGCGATGTCGTCCTCGACGATACGATCGGCCGTTCGACGCCCGATGTCGAGCATGAACGCGCCGTCGCCATCTTCGATCTGATCGAGGAGAACCGTTTTGCGCCGATCGGCCATGCCGGCGGCCCTTACCGGTTGAATATCTCGCTGGTCGATTCCAAGCTGGTCTTTGCCATCAGGACGGAGGAAGGCATCGACGTCGCCACCCATATCCTGTCGCTCACCCCCTTCCGGCGGATCGTCAAGGATTACTTCATGATCTGCGAGAGCTATTATGAAGCGATCCGTTCGTCGACGCCGAGCCGCATCGAGGCGATCGACATGGGCCGGCGCGGCATCCACAATGAAGGTTCGCAGACGCTGAAGGACAGGCTGACCGGCAAGATAGAGGTCGATTTCGACACCGCCCGGCGGCTGTTCACCCTGGTCTGCGTGCTCTACTGGCGCGGATGACGGCAATGGATCGCGCCGCCGACGTCGAGGAAGGAAAAAGGCCGGGCGCCATCCTCTTCATGTGCGGGATGAATGCCATCCGCTCGCCGATGGCCGAAGCGATCGCCCGTAGTATTCTGCCGGCCAATACCTATATCAGGTCGGCCGGCGTGCGCGCCGGCGAGCGCGATCCTTTCGTCGATGTCGTGCTCGACGAGATCGGCCTGTCACTGGGGCGCCGCCTGCCGCAGACGCTTGAAGAACTCGAAGACGATTATTTCGATCTGATCATCACGCTGTCGCCGCCGGCCCATCACGCCGCCCTCGAGCTGACCCGCTCGAATGCGATCGACGTCGTCTACTGGCCGACGATGGATCCGACGGTCGTCAGTGGCACGCGCGAGCAGATTCTGGAGAGCTACCGCGAGGTCCGCGATCACCTGGCCGGCCTCATCGAAAGCCGGCTGCTCAAACGAAATGGCATTGCCGCGCAATCGGCATGAAAACAAATAAAGGAAAGCCTGATCAACAAGGTTCACAAACCTTCGTTGATTGTGTAGTTTCCGCCCAAATTTTAAGGGCGCGCGCTGCGCTGCCTTTTCAACCCACAGGAAGAAAACACTTATATGCCGAAAGAAGAAGTCCTCGAATTCCCGGGTATCGTCACCGAACTTCTGCCGAATGCGACGTTCCGCGTGAAGCTCGAAAACGAACACGAGATCATCGCCCATACCGCCGGCCGCATGCGCAAGAACCGCATCCGCGTTCTCGCCGGCGACAAGGTGCTTGTGGAAATGACGCCCTACGATCTGACCAAGGGCCGCATCACCTACCGTTTCAAGTAAGCTTGCCCAAGATCCTGCAAGGGGTTTTCTCCCGTCTGCCGATGGTCGAGGTTCCATGGCGCTGAAATACAAGCTCATTCTGGCCTCGGGCTCGCCCCGCCGCGTCGACCTGCTCAACCAGGCGGGCATCGAACCGTCGCGGCTGATGCCGATGGATATCGACGAGACGCCCAAGAAGTCGGAGCATCCGCGTTCGCTGGCGCGCCGGCTTTCGGCCGAGAAGGCGGAAGCGGCCCTTGCCGCCATCAAGAGCGATATCACCTGGAAGGGCAGCTATATTCTCTCGGCCGATACGGTGGTCGCCGTCGGCCGGCGCATTCTCGGCAAGGCCGAGTTCGCCGACGAGGCGTTAAGTTCGCTGCATCTGTTGTCGGGACGCAACCATCTCGTCTATACCGGCGTTTGCCTGGTGACGCCGGATCGCAAGATCCGCCAGAAGATCGTCGAGACCAAGGTGCGCTTCAAGCGTCTCTCCGGCTTCGAGATCGAAAACTACCTGGCCTCCGGCCAGTGGCGCGGCAAGGCAGGCGCCTATGGCATTCAGGGACTTGCCGGCACCTTCGTGCAGAAGATGGTCGGCTCCTACACCAATGTCGTCGGCCTGCCGCTTTATGAAACCATCGTGCTTTTGACCGGCGAAGGCTTCGACGTGCATAGCCGGTGGCCCGAGGGCTAAAGCCCGAAGGCCGACTCCTGAACTAAAGCATGTCGCGCAAAAGTGTGCAGCGGTTTTCCCTGGCAAAGCGCGAAGCGCTTTTGCCGTAACGACATGCGTAAAAACAAAGAATTAAAGCGCAAGGAGCGAATCTGAAAGATCGTGACGCGCTTTAGGACGGACCGATCATGCCCGAAGACAACAAAGCCGCCGCCAAGGTCGAACCGCTGCGCAAGGCGCACCCTTGCCCCGAATGCGGCAAACCCTCTCACCGCGAACATTACCCCTTCTGCTCAAACCGCTGCCGCGAGGTCGACCTCTCTCGCTGGCTGACCGGCGCCTATGCCATTCCGGTTGCCGACGACGAGACCAAGGCCGAATATCCCGATGAGGAAAACTAATGCATGTCGCCCGGAAGTGTGCAGCGGTTCCGGGGTAACGACATGCATCAAAACAAAGAACTAAAGCGCGTCGCATGAATCAAGTTTGATGCGACGCGCTTTAGAGAATTCGGCCAGCGAAGCTCTTATTTTTCCTCACGAATCGGCAAAACGGGCAAGACCGTCAAAAAAGAGTCATTTGACGCTTGCCATGGCCGAACAAGATGCTATAACCCCGCTCGCTTCCGGGGCGAACCAAGGCCCCGCGGTTCTTTTTCGAAAAAGGCACCATCGGAAGCAGGTTAGCCCAGGTAGCTCAGTTGGTAGAGCAGCGGATTGAAAATCCGCGTGTCACTGGTTCGATTCCGGTCCTGGGCACCACTCAATCCCCTAGAACTAATCTCCATGCACAGTATTGGATAGCGGGCCAGAAGCTGGCCAACAAACCCCTCTGTCGAGAAGCTAGTGCCGCCCTTTTGTCGTCTTCGCCAGCATCTCGCTCAGAGTTGCCGCCGAAAGCATGGATTCGGCCAGAAGCTTCTTGAGCTTCTGGTTCTCTTCCTCCAGGGCTCTTAGCCGTCTCGCATGGAGACCGGCATTTCCGGACTGCAGGGATTGCCACCGATAGAAGGTCGGCTCGCTGATGCCGTATCGGTGGCAAACATCGGCCACCGTCACGCCGGCCTGGTGCTCCTTGAGAATGCCCGTAATCTGGTCGTCGTCAAATTTTCGCTTGCCCATCACCGCTTCAGTCCTCACGAAATGCTCTGTTGAAACTGTCGAGAAGCGGTCTGACAGCGTAGAGCGCCACGCTGCTTTTGCCGGTTTCGATCAGTGTCTGTGCGGGCATGCCCGCGACCAGTTCGACATCACGCATTTTCGCCAGCCGCTCGTCCGTTACGCGGATTGTCGCGGCATAATAGGGTTGGCCGCTCTGCGTATCGGTGAGGCGGTCGGCTGACACATACTCGACCCGACCTTTCAGCAGTGGAACGCGCCGCTGATTGTATGGAAGAAGGTGCACCTGCGCCTCCAGCCCCGCATGGACAAGATTGATGTCCTCCGGCCTGACATGGGCAGACACGATCAGGCGATCGGAGCGTGGCAGAAGATCGACGAGCGGTTCGCCCGCACCGATCACCCCGCCTGCTGTGTGGATGCGCAGGTTCATGATCGTTCCATCTTCGGGAGCCCGGATATCGGTCCTTGAAAGTTGGTCGTCGATCGCCCGCAAGCGCTCGCGCAATTGCATGATCCGGCTTTCCGTATCGCGCATGCCTTGGGCGACTTCGCTCAAGCGGTCGCTCTCAAGCTTTGCGAGATCGACCTGCGACTCGCTGATCACCTGGTAGGCGCGAGCGATCTGTGCCTCGACTTGGCCCTGCTGGCCGTCAAGATCTGCTTTTTCGCGCTCGAGGTTGAGAAGCCTGCTCCTTCGTTCCAGTCCCTTGGCAGTGAGGATCGTCACCTGATCCAGTTCTTCCTGCGAGATTGCGGCTCTGTCGGCCAGTGCCCCTTTCTGAGCACCAAGCCCGACGATTTCTTGCCGCACCTGCGCGATTTTTTCATTGCCGATCTGAATTTCCGCCTCCATGACCCGGCGGCGGGCCTCGAAGATTTTCTGTTGCCCGGTCAGAATCGCGCCGACCGAAGGATATTTGTCCATGGCTGCCCTGAGATCGTCGGGATAGGCGACATGGTCGCCGCCCGTCTGCTCCGCAAGCAGCCGGGCGCGGCTTCCTTCGGCGTCCCAAAGCTGCCCTTGGATGCTGTCGCGCTCCGAGCGGGACTTGGTGTCGTCGAGTTCTATGACGATTTGCCCGGCCATCACCGTGTCGCCGTTCCTGACGAGGATCCGCCGCACAATTCCGCCTTCGAGATGTTGGATGGTCTTGCGGCTGGTCTCCGGCTCGATAACGCCGGATGCGACCGCAGCGCTGTGCAGCGGGGCCAGAGCCGACCAAATTCCCAATCCGACGACAAAGACGAGGATCAGCAGGTTCCCCGTCCAGACGACGCCTCTGAGCACCGGCATGGGCGAAGGGGCGGCGGGTCCGCGCTGTTTCTGTTCGATCACCGGCGGATAGGCAGTCTGCCTGGCTGTCGCTGTCCATCCATGAGCGAAGCGCTGGCCCATCCTTGACGAATTCGAAAATTTCGCCGGCGGCGCGTCCAGTGGAACAAGGGTCATGGCAGCATCCCTCCCTAGGTTCCCGTTCGAGCCGGTGGCTGAAGATAGGTTTCATAAATCCGCTCGCTGTCGCCGAAGGCAGCCACCGTTCCGTTGCGCATGATGGCAATCTTATTGGTGACCGGCAGGATCCCCATCCGGTGCGTTATGATAACGACGGTCATGCCCCTGGATCTCATCCGCTCGATTGCCGTAAACAGCATGCGTTCGCCGTCATAATCCAGGCTCGAATTCGGATCGTCGAGAACGATAAGGGACGGATTTCCATAGGCGGCCCGTGCCAGCCCCAGCTGTTGGCGCTGAGCCCGAAGGAGCAGGTTTCCGCCTTCACCGATATCGGTCTCGTAGCCCTGCGGCAGTCGCATGATCGCGTCGTGCAATCCAACCAGCTTTGCGGCGTCGATCGCCTTGCCGGGATCTCCTCCGTCCAGCCGGCCGATCACATCCTTGATTGCTCCGCCGAAAAGCTCGATATCCTGCGGCAGGTATCCGACGTGGCAGGTCCCCCCGCAAAGACGCAGAGCCGAGATATCGACCCCGCCCAGAAGAGCATATCCGCTCGTTGCCGGCACAACGCCTGCCATGATGCGGCCCAGTGTCGATTTTCCCGATCCAGACGGACCGATGAGCGCAATGCAATCGCCAGGTGCCAGGCGCAATGTGATATCGGTCAATATCGGTCGATCGGCGAATGGCTTGATATAGCTGACATTATCGAGAACCAAGCCATTGGGTTCCGGCAGCGGCACCATGCGGGCATCGCATTCCGATGCAATTGCTATCAGCATTCTGTTCAAGCGATTGAAGGCATTGCGCGCAAACATGAAGGAGCGCCATGCCCCTATTGCGCCCTCGATCGGTGCGAGCCCACGCCCGAGCAGCAGGCTCGCAACGAAGATGATTCCGGGACTGCCGCTGTTGACGAGCACCAGCCAGGTCGCCGATCCCATCATCAGGATCTGCGCCAATGTGCGGATCGATTTCGAGAAACCAAGGATGATCTCCGTGCGATGCATCGCGATGTCCTGGGCCCTTCTTGCCATTTCCGCATCGCGATAGACGATCAGCGCTGCACCGTCCTGCATGCCCATGGCCCGGATCACTTCGATGTTTTTCAGTGCGGTCGCAAATCGCAGATAGCTCCTCGAAAGGGCAAGATTGGCGTGAGCAAGCGGCGCTCGCGTCGCCAGTTCCGTCGCCAACGCAAACAGCAAGAGCGCAACTGCGCACAGAAGACCGATGGTTCCAAGCAGCGGGTGAACAAGAAAGAGCAGAAGCAGGAATACCGGCGCCCAGGGAACGTCGAATAAAAGCGAGCTGGCCGGTGAATCGAGGAACTGGCGCAATGCGGCGAGATCCCTGTAGCACTCTGAGGCGGCTCCCGTATCGGCGCGAGCGGCATATTCGAACGATGCGGTAAGCACCATGGGCCGCAGCCTGTGGTCCAGCCAGCTGCCGATGCGCGAAAGAGCTGCCCTGCGCACGATATCGAGCGTCGACCCGACCAGCACGGCGATGGCGATGATCATCGTCAGCATCAGCAGCGTGTCGACGCTTCGGCTCGACAGGACCCTGTCGTAGATCTGCAGGAGATAGATGGAAGGCGTGAGAAGAAAGAGATTGTAGCCGCAGCTGTAAAGGAAGACCAACCCGAAGGCCCCGGCACAAGCCCGGAGCGCAACAACGAGCTGTGTCGGTGGTCGCGGCGGTTTTATGGAGATTGTTGTCATTATCAGATCTCGCTGCACTTGATACTGACAAGAAGAGACTGCTTGCCCTGAGGACCGCCGGCCGAAACCAGCGGCCCTTGATGTCGTCTGAGTTCAGGAACCGAGATGGTCGACGTCGATATGGCCGAAGGCGTTGATGAAGTGATCGAGAGAATTGGTCACCGTCGTCGTTTCGGGATCCGTGTGGACCAATGCCGACGAGATATCGCCGCCATGCGCCATGTTTCCGTTGCCGCCGTTGCCGCCGACACCGGCGAGGATGGTGGCATGCTGATCGGCCATAAGCTGCGTATATTGTGTCGCGGTCGTTGCCGCAGCCACTGCAGCCGTGTCGCCGCCGCTTGAGTTTCCTTGACTGCCGTTCGAGTTGGAATCTCCGCCCGCGCCGCCGTCGCCGTGGTTCGAGATTTTCGCCAGGAAGCCGTTCTGGGCCTCGGTAAAGCCACCGGATCCACCATGGCCGGCATCCCAATCGGCCGTCTGCCAAACGTGATCGCCGTTGTGCACATCGGTAGTGGCCCCATAGACCTTTTGCACGGGATCGACATATGCAACCGGGTTGTAGTTGATGTTGCCATCGTTGTGGCCATCACCACCGTTGCCGGCATTCGCGTCACCCGCATCCGGATGGCTGAGATGAATCGTGTCGGATATTTGTGGAATAGGCATTGATGTCACTCCTCTACTTGGTTTCGTGCGTGTTGGTTTTTTACGGCGTCCCCCTGCGGCATGCGTTCCGGCATATCGCCACAGCCAATACGACCGCGGAGGAATATTGCTCGCGATTTAAACTTTGAACTACCTAGATATTCGGAGACATTCCTTCGGATGTATACTTGATGTGGCGGAACGTTATTTGGATTGATGTTTGGTGATTTGGCGCAGGGCGGCATGCTCATGATCAAGTCTTCGACTTCGCCGAAGCGACGCCCGGAGCCTCTCATCCAAAGCCGATTGAGTGCTTGCAACGCGCACAGCGGGTGCTGCGGCCATGACACCCAAATGGCTAGAGAACTAGCCGAGTGGATGTAGACGAATTGCAGGCTCTGCTTTTCCGAGGTTCAGATGCACAATGCCTGAACAATTAAAGGCGGCATGGCGCCGCATGCTCGGTGGCCGTGCGGTCGACCGCGAATGGAGACGGTAATGGCGGAACCTCGTCCCTTATTGGAAGACCTGCCCAAGACGGGCACCGATCAACACCTCGCCGCCAATGTGGCTGCGGGGCATCTGGCACTAGTGCCGACCTGGCTTCCATTGGATGTCGCTTCCGCGCCAACTCATACGTCAGCCGGCAGCGGTGGTGACGGGATAAGCGAAGGCGTGATCAGCAGCAATGCGTTGGCCGTCTTCATGCCGTCCAATGCGGCTATTGCGGGACCTCATTCGAGTGCCGACGCTTTCCAGGGCAACGATGCATCAATCAATCAGCATCCCACCGAAATGGCTGGGATCGGCGGGAATGGCGGAAGCGGCAATGTTGCCATCGGCAGCGGCGATGGCGCCACTCATGCCGGCACCGGGGGCAACGGGCTCTTCTATGGCGGGCTGGTCAGCACCGAAGTCGCAGTCTTTGCGCCCGTCAATACCGCTGTGGCTGCCGGCCCAGGCGCGGAGGCTCACGCCGAGCAGTCGAACAACGCAATGTTCCTGCAGGGCGCAACCCAGATGGGTGGCATAGGCGGCTCGGGCGGAGACCATAATGTCGCGACCCATGGCTCGTCGATGAGCCCGGGAACTGCGTTGACATTGACCGGCGACTATTATGCCGGCCACGGCGGCGATGGATATTTCGTCGGCAGCATGGTCGACGTGAGCATCGCCATCTTCTCGCCGATCAACATCGCCATCGGCGCCGCAGGCGGCTCGGCGGAGGCTCATCAGACAAACAATGTGATTTTCGATCAGGGCACTGTGCAGATCGCAGGCATGGGCGGCAATGGCGGTGGCTTCAACCTGTCGTCGGACACGATTTTTACCGGCAACCATGCCGGTGGCGGTGGCGGCGACGGATCGTCGACCGGCGCCATGGTCGACGTCAATTTCGGCTATTTCCATCCCATCAACATTGCCGTTCCCGCCGGTGGGACGGCGGACGCCCAACAGATCGATCATGTTCTCTATGATCAGCATGCGCTTCAGCTGGCCGGCATAGCGGGCCACGGCGGAGAGGGTAACCTCACGGACGCCCATTCGGCGCTCGTCGACGACATTCTGACTTTCATGCATAGCTAGCGGGATAGACTCCCCGCTCGTATTGCGCCGGCACAACTGCACGAGATTGTTCTCGGTGCCGTTTTTCAAGCCTTATGATTAATCGCTTTCTTCGCTCGGTTTCAACGGAGATACCGACCATTCCCCCATGACCTTATCGGCATAGTCGGCGCCTTCGCGATGCTGCCTGAGTGAAAAGCGATGCCGGCTGGTATTATGCGTCATTGGAGCGCGGTTTTCAGTAATCAAAAAGGGTAGTCGCCGATCTCAGGCTTTTGTTGCTTCCGGCATTTGTCGTTTTTCTGTCGAGATTTGCAACTGTTTTGAATTGAGACAGATAAATAACGCCGAACCGATCCGCACCTTGTTATGTAAGACAGCATTTTGCAGAATTGGACCGTAGCAGATCGGTTGGCTTTTCAACTCCTTTCAAAGCTTTGTTGACCTGCTTGCCGTACGTGAATTCGGCGAAGTCGGGAAAGTCTTCGGCGATAAGTCGAGCCATCGGCTAATGATGAACAAGCGCATCAATATGCTCTCAGAGAATAGTTATCTCTCATGGAAATCTTATAGGCTATAATAATTATCCTGAGAGATCAGACTATTGATAGTGGCAATACACTCGCTTTTTCTCATGACATGTCGCGAGAACAGGAATAGTATGAATGACTGTTGGGTTGCACATAATCTGGGGAGCACGCAGGTGTCCGACAGTGCTGGAACAAAGCGCCGGCGCAATGCACCAACTGTGATCATTATTGAGCATTCTACACTGGCGCGCACAACCGTGGTGAAGCTACTTGAGCGGGAACTCGCGGGGTGGAACTTAATCGATTTGAGCTCGACCGAAAGTCTCGATCGGGCGCTTGGAGCCGAGGTGCGTTTGATCGCATTGGATCTGGCCGGCAGAGGTTTTGAGAGCGCCAGCCTGCGGGATGATCTCGCCGCGATTACCGCACGTTTTCCCGAGGTTCCTATCACGTTGCTCTCAAGTACTGATGACGCCATCATTGCCCGTCAGGCGCTGAAGATCGGCATCCGCGGCTTTTTCTCGACGTCCCTTCCCATCGACATTGCTCTTGCCGGTCTTCGCCTCGTCCTGGCAGGAGGAACATTTTTCCCACAGCTTCTGGGGGCAGTTACAAACGGCTCAAACGAGCATAGCCCCGCCAGAAACGAGGCCGAAAAAAGCCTGGATGAGAGGACGCAATACTTGGCGCTTGCCGAGTTCACGCCCCGCGAAGCGGATGTCCTCGCAGAGTTGCAATCCGGCTGTTCAAATAAGGTCATTGCAGGAAAGCTCAATTTGTCGGGGCATACGGTGAAGATGCATCTGCAACACATCATGCGAAAGCTGCAGGCGCAGAACCGGACTGAAGTGGTTGCCCGCTTGATCCAAAGAGCCGCCAGCGGGCCTGACGCCTCGCCCAGTTAGGCCCAGCACCACCCGCGCGGCCGTGTTCATGTCAGCTGGTTTTATATCGTGAATCCCTCATGGGAACCGCGAGTCCAGCCGGCCGTTACCTTTTGAGGAACGGAGGATATGGACATGCGCAAGAAAAAGGCCATCGTCGAGGCGGCGCTCGAGTCCGAATATGAGCGCCAGCCGCTCGGGATCATGAATACGGAGCAAGCCCTCGAGCTTGAGGATGCCGACGGTCTTGTTTTCAGTCACCCGGATAAAGAGGCCGGGGTGACGGATCACTTTGTCGATCAGGAACAGTTGCGCCGATTGGTGCAGTAGATCTTTGCGCGTTTGGAAAAACGCGCAGCTATCGATCTCAGGCAATCATATAACCGCCGTCCACCGGCATCGATATCCCGTTCACCATCGCCGCCTCATCCGACAGCAGGAAGAGAACGACTTCGGCGACGTCGCTCGGCTCGGCGAAACGACCGACGGGGATGCGCTGCATCATCCCGGCGGCCTTCTCGGGGTCGCTCCAGGCCTTCACCGCCATTGGTGTCAGCGTCACCGTCGGGTGCACGCCGTTCGCGCGGATGCCGTGCGGGGCAAGCTCCTTCGCCATGACACGCGTCAAGCCATCCAGCCCGCCCTTCGATGCACAATAAGCTGCGTGGTCGGGGATCCCGACAAACGAGGCGACCGACGAGACGTTGACGATGGCGCCTTTGCGGCCCTCCTTGATCAGGAAGCGGGCATATTCCTGCGCCACGATCATCGGTGCACGTGTGTTGACCGCCACAAGCCGGTCGAATGCTTCGACTGTCGTCTCCAGGAACGGCTGGAGTTCGGTGGTGCCGGCGCAATTGATCAGGAAATCCGCCGGCAGGGCCGCAATCGCCGCCTTCCTCGTCGCATCGGCGTCGGCGAGATCGACCTCTATGGCGCGGCAACCCGCTTCCTCTCGCAGGGCGTCGACGTCGGCGGAACTGCGGGTGAGGGCAACGACATCAGCACCCCGTTCGACGAGCATCCGGGCAATTTCGCGTCCGATGCCCTTTCCCGCTCCGGTAACGATGACCGTCTTTCCATTGAAGTCCATGGTCGCCTCCTTACAGTCTCTGGCCCGTTTCCCGATCGAAGATATGTGCACGCCGGGGATCGATGTGGAAATACACCGTCCGTCCGGGATCTACCTCGATACGTTCGCGGATCAAGGCGTCGATCGGCACACCTTGCGTACGGCCGAAGATCAATGTCTCCGAACCCGTCGGCTCGAACACTGATACCTCGACGGGAACGCCATCGTCGCCGATCGTGATATGCTCCGGTCGGATGCCGTAGGTCACGGCTCGTCCGTCGTCCGCATTCGTCTTGTCGACGGGCAGGACGACGCCCTGGTCTGTGACGACGACCTTCCTGCCGTCGCGGGTGGCGATGCGGCCCTGAAGGAAGTTCATCGATGGGCTGCCGATGAAGCCGGCGACGAAGAGATTGACCGGGAAGTCGTAAAGATCGAGAGGCTTGCCGATCTGCTCGACCCTGCCGTCGCGCATCACCACGATCTTGTTGGCCATCGTCATGGCCTCGATCTGATCGTGCGTGACGTAGACGGTGGTGGTTTTCAGCCGCTGGTGAAGCTCCTTGATTTCGACGCGCATGGTGACGCGAAGTTTGGCGTCGAGATTGGACAGCGGTTCGTCGAACAGGAAGACCTGCGGATCGCGGACGATGGCGCGGCCCATCGCCACGCGCTGACGCTGCCCGCCCGACAGTTGCTTCGGATAGCGATCGAGATAACGCGTCAGGTCGAGGATCTCGGCGGCCCTTCCGACCTTCTCGTCGATCTCCGCTTTGGGGCGCTTGGCCATCTTCAGCGGAAAGCCCATGTTTTCGGCGACCGTCTTGTGGGGATAGAGCGCGTAGCTCTGGAAGACCATCGCGATGTCGCGCTCCTTTGGCGGAGCGTTGGTGACGACACGGCCGCCGATCCGGATGTCGCCGCCGCTGACGGTCTCGAGGCCGGCGATCATCCGCAGCAGGGTGGACTTGCCGCATCCGGAGGGGCCGACCAGCACGACGAATTCGCCGTCCTCGATGTCGACGCTGACGCCGTGCATGACCTGAAGCGCGCCATACCTCTTGGTGACGTCGCTAACCTGTACGTTTGCCAATGTCGTTCCTCCCTAAAGCATGTCTCGCAAAAGTGTGCAGCGGTTTTGCGATAAAGACATGCGTAAAAACAAAGACCTAAAGCGTGAGCGAATCTGAAAGATCGCGACGCGCTTTAAAGCAGCGCGGCTGGTGTGTTGACGGAAGTCATCGGCTCATCCCTTCCAGACGATGTAGGCGCCAAGCACCGCCGAGATTGCCGCCGCGCACCATACCGACAGCCCGACCGGCTCGATGAACCGCATCCAGAACAACGAGAGAGCGACCCAGATCACCACCGAGATGAACAGCCGGTCGAACCAGTTCGTTTCGATCGGCAGAAATCCCGGCTTGCGTTGGTTGTTTCTTGATTGAGAGCTCATGGCTTCACCCTTTCACCGCACCGAAGGTCAGGCCGGCGACGATGTGACGTTGCACCACTGAAAAGACGATGAGCGCCGGCACCAATGTCAGCATCGAGATCGCGGCCATGATGCCCCAGGCGGTCCCGGTGGTCGTCACATATTCCGACAGGCCGGTGGTCAGGGTTCGCGCATTGAAGTTGGTGAGCGTCGCTGCGAGCAGATATTCGTTCCACGCAAACACCCAGGTCAGGATCAGGGTCACCGCAAGTCCGGGCCGCGCCAGGGGAAAGACGATGTCATAGAGGACGGTCCATGGGCTGGCGCCATCCATATAGGCCGCCTCGTCCAATTCCTTTGGAATGCCTTCGACGGTCGGGCGCAGCGTCCAGATGGCGAAGGGAAGGTTGAAGGAGCAGTAGACCAGGATCATGCCCAGCCGGGAATCGGCGAGCGAGAAGTCGCCGATCTTGTAGACCTGCGTCAGCAGCAGGAAAAGCGGCAGCAGGAAGACCGCCGGAGGCGCCATGCGGTTGGTGATCGTCCAGAAGAAGATGCTTTCCTTGCCCGCGAGGTCGAAGCGGGTCAGCGCGTAGCAGGCAAAGAAGCCGAGCGTCGTGACGAGCAGTGCGTTGCCCGACGATATGATCATCGAGTTGAGCATGTATCCGCGCAGGGTCGGATTGGTCAGCACATCCTGGTAGTTTTTCCAGAAGAAGCTGCGGAGCACGACATCGGGCGTCGAGAACAGGTCGAAGGGCTGTTTCACCGATATGACGAACAGCCAGTAGATCGGGAAAAGCGTCGCGAGGCTGATTAAGATCCAAAGGACGACCGGAAGCCAGGGGGTCTGGTTTTTCATCGGATCAACCTCTCTTCACGCGGGGCGCAATCAGGCCGACATAGAGCAGCCAGCACACGACGATGGTGAGGTAAAGGACGATGACGGAGATGGCCGAACCATAGCCGTAATTGGTCTTGGGGAAGACCTCCTTGAAGATGTGGACGCCGATATAGCGTGTCGACGAACCCGGGCCGCCGCCGGTCAGCATCAGGACCTCGTCGACGGTGCGCAGCGCATCCATCAGCCTGATGAACACCGTGGCGAGCAGGGCCGGGCGGATCAGCGGGAGCGTGATGTGCCAGAAGATCTGGCTCTTGCCTGCGCCGTCGATCTGCGCCTGCTCGAACGGATCGGGCGGGAGCGAGACCAGTGCGGCGATCAGCGACAGGGTGACAAGCGGCGTCCAGTGCCAGATGTCCATGATCACCGTAACGGTGAAGGCCGCGACAGCACTCTGGCCGATATTCAGATCGTAGCCGAACCAGCTTCTGAGAAGATACGGGATGATGCCGATCGACGGTGTGGTCATCAGCTTCCAGACAGAGCCGACGATGATTGGCGCCATGATCAGCGGCAAGGTGTGGATCGTGCGAAACACCGCTTTTCCAGGAAAATCCTTCAGCAGCGCCTGGGCGAGGATATAGCCGAGGATCAGTTCCGAGACGACCGCGAAGAAGACGAATGTGAGGGTTATGCCGAGCGATGCCAGGAATTGGGCGTCGAAGACGAGCCGCCGATAGTTGTCGGCCCAATTGAAGACCATGCCCGGATTGGCCGCGAACGGGTTCCATGCATGGAACGAGACCCAGAGGACGTAGATGAACGGAAAGATCCCGAACAGTCCAAGGATCACGATGGTCGGTGACAGCAACAGCCACCCGAGCTTCTGCGAATGCATCGCCTATCCCCCATTGAACGTTATGTGACGTCCGCCCATCCTGGAGCGAAAGATGACGGGTCGTAGGACACGACCCGTCAATTGGGGAGGATGTTTATTTGCGATAGCCGAGCGATGTCAGTTCCTCTTCGGCCTTGGCCGCCATCTGGTCGAGCCCTTCATCGGGAGCGATCTTGCCGGTCAAGATGTCGTAGAAGATCGGGGCGGTCGCTTCCCGCACCTGCGCATGGAAGGGGTAGGGAGGAGCGCCGGCGAAGAGTTTGCCCTCATCCTTCAGCATCGTGTAGAAGCCGCCGAGCTTGGTATCCATCTCCTTCACCTTCGGATCGTCGAACGTCGCCTTATTGGTGATGCGCGGCGCAGCGATGGCCCAGTCGGGCTGCACTTCGTTCTGACCGATGAATTCGAGGAACAGCAACGACGCTTCCTTGTTCTTCGACGTGATCGGCACGCCGAAGGCGCCGCCGTCGTAGTAACCGATATAGCCCTTTCCGGCTTTTGCATCGTCCAAAACGCCTGGTTCGAGCGGCGGCAGCGCGAACCCGACCTTTCCGACGACCTTCGACTGCGCTTCATCGCTTGCAATCCACGCGGCATTCTCACCGTAGATCAGCCCCTGGGCGACACGGCCGGCGGCAAAGGTCGTTGCCGTCTCCGTCCAGGTCGACTGGGTCGATTCCGGCGGAGCGATGTCGCGCAGGTGCAGCCAATATTTCAGCGCGGCCTTCGCCTTGTCGCCGTTCATCGTGCCGCCGTGTTCGACGGTGGCCGCATAGTTGTTCTTGGCGTCGATGCCCCAATTGTAGACCCCGAACGTCGGCACGATGGACTCGAAGAATTCATACCAGGAAGCCGGATGGCCGGTATGGGCCTGGGCGGTCGTGCCCCAGAGCTCCATGCCGTTGTCCTTGCCGTACTTGGTGAAGAATTCGGCAATCTGAGTGTATTCCTCGTGGGTGGTCGCCGGCTTCAGGTCCTTGCCGGTTTCCTTCTTGAAGGCCTCCTTGATCTTCGGATCGTCGAAGAGGTCCTTGCGATAGAGATATGTCTTGAGGAACGCTTCCATCGGCGTGCCGAAGAGATCGCCGTTGGCGTCCTTGAAATAGTCGGCGAAGCTGGTGAAATTCGAATCGTCGTAGGTCGGGGCCTTCAGATCCGGCTGATCCTTCAGCGTCTTGGTGATGTCGACGAGGAAATTCCTGGCCAGATAGGAATAGATGATGTCCTGCTCGATGTAGACCATGTCATAGATGCCGGTCTTGGCTTCCATGTCCTTGATCGCCTTGTCGTACATCTGATCCCAGGAGGTCGTCTCGATTTCGACCTTGATGCCGGTCTTCTTTTCGAATTCCGGAGCGAGCACGTTCTTGATGTAGTTCGATGGCGGGGTGCTTTCGGTGACGCCGTGCAGGGTCACACCCTTGTATTTTGCGCCCGCGTCGGACCAGAAGTCAGCCCAGGCCGGCGAAGCGGTCGTCGCAAGGCCGAGCGTCAGCGCAAGCGCGCTAGCCTTCAAAGCATAGTGCATTTCCAATCCTCCCAGATAGCAGCGAGAACATTCGCCGGTGCTTGTGTAGGCCAAAAAAACCGACAGCGCAACATTTGTTGTCTAAACATGCAAATAGATAGCCTATCCCATTGATTTTCACAGGAACAAATTTTTCGTACCGACCTGGAAACGAAGGCCATGGCATAAAATGCTGCAACGCAAAGTCTTTTTGCAGGACAGCAAAATGACGGTGTCAGAATTTATTTGTTGTCTTGCCAAACTAAATGGCATAGCACTGGGCACAATCACCGGCATATCGTGGAGGAAAGACCTATGCGTCGATTGGGTATCCATTCATTTGTATGGACAGGCGGCCAAACGCAGGAAGGCCTGGAGATGGCCCTCAACAAGACCGCCGAACACGGATATCGCACCATCGAATTTGCCTATCTGCGCCCCGAGAAATTCAATCTCGACCGGCTGGCAAAGCTCGCCCAGTCCCTCGATGTGGAGATCGGCGTAACCATGGGGCTGCCGCTCGACAAGGACGTGTCGAGCGAGGACGCTGCTGCGGTGTCCGCCGGCAGGCAGACGCTGGCCGACGCCGTTCGTGCAGTCCGTGATATCGGCGGCAACAAGCTCGGCGGGATTCTCTATTCCGCCCACACCAAGTACAATCGCCAGCCGACGAAGAAGGGCTGGGACAACAGTGTGGCCGCGATCGCCGCGACCGGCGAGGTCGCCAAGCAGGCGAACGTCGACATAGTGCTGGAGGTGGTCAACCGGTTCGAGACCAACCTGCTGAATACCACGGCGCAGGGGCTGAAGTTCATCGCCGAGACGGGATCGCAGCATGTTCGTCTCCATCTCGACACGTTCCACATGAACATCGAGGAAGCCAATCCGGCCGCCGCCATCCGTCTTGCCGGCGACAAGATCGGTTATTTCCACATCGGCGAAAGCAATCGCGGCCATCTTGGTGATGGCGTCATCGACTTCGAGCTGATCTTCGACGCCCTGCTCGACATCGGCTACGAAAGAGACATCGTGTTCGAGAGCTTCTCGACGACGGTCGTGGATGAAGGCCTGTCGCTCGCCTGCGCCATCTGGCGCGATACCTGGGAGGACAATGATTTGCTTGCGGCGCACGCCAAGCGCTACATCGAGCTGAAATATGACGAGGCCAAGCGTCGCCGGGCCACAAACGCGCGGCCCTGATTATCCTTCTGACAGCCTGTTCCAGTCGTGTAAGGGTGGGCGGCTTGAAGGGAATAGACCTATGAACGACACCGTCTCCATCGGAAGTTCGCCGCGCAGGATCCGGCAGAACAACATCGTCGCCGCCTTACAGACGATCTATGTCCACCGAAGCCTCAGCCGGGCCGATCTCGCTCGTAAGCTCGGCATGAACCGCTCATCCTCGGGAGAGATCGTCGCCGAACTGACCGAGGGCGGGTTCGTTCAGGAGTCGGAGGAGAGCGGCAGGCAGCGCCTGGAACATTCCCGTGCTGGCCGTCCCGGCATCATGCTTGAACTGGTTCCGGATGCTGCCTTCTTCGTCGGGATAGAGATCGGCGTCGAGCATATATCGGCCGTCGTTGTCGATCTCTCCGCCGAAGTTCGCGCATGTCGGAAAGTCGCGTTCGACACACCGTCTTCGACGGTGGAGGAGGCTGTGGCGCAGGGTATCGAACTGATTGTCGGCGCAATGGCGAAGCGCATGATTGACAGGTGCAAAGGCTTGGGCCTATCGACGCCGTCCCACGTGCGTCCGGATGGATTTGTCACACTGGCGCCGATCATCGGCTGGCGGGACGTGCCGTTGAAGGAAATTGCCCGGTCAGCCTTCCCGGCCGCCGTCCCGATCGCGGTCGAAAACGATGCCAATGCGTTTGCGATCGGCGACAGCTATCGTCACGGCGTCGCAGGGGTGACCCTGTTCCTGCTGATGGAAACGGGCGTCGGTGGCGGCATCATGATCGATGGCAAGCTGTTTCGCGGCGGCCATGGTCTGGCGGGAGAAATCGGCCACACGCTGGTGCCGGGAAGCGGCGGTCAGAAGCTCGAACAACTGATCGGTCGCGAGGTGCTGATCGGTCAATATCGCGAGGCTGTCGGACACGAGGACGCCGATCTGCAGGATTTCCTTGGTGGCGTTCGCGACCGCGTCCCGGCCGCGGTCAACATCGCCGAAACCTGGTCGCGCCATCTTGCATATGCACTGCTGCAGGCCTGTCGCCTGCTCGACCCAGACAGGATCGTGCTGGGCGGCTCCGTGGCACCGCTCTATCCAATGGTGGCTGCCCGCGTGGCGGTTCACATGTCGGAAGGCCAGAACATCGCTTTCCCCACGCCGGAGATCGTCGTGGACGATGATGCAGAGTTCGATTCCGCCTTCGGGGCGGCATGCATGCTGCACCGGCGCTTTCTGTCGTTGGAGAACGAGGAGTTCGGCAGCGAGGACGGTGCGCCGGTCCAATCGGCGCTGAGTTAAGAGACAACAGGGATCGAAAGCAGGACTGCATATGGCTTCAATACTGGCTCCGGACGCACTTGGTCCCACGGTTTGCGTAGGGGAGATCCTCGTGGAGATCGTCGCAACGACGGTTGGAAACGGCTTCCTCGAAGCCCAGCCGCTCGTCGGTCCGTTCGCGAGCGGTGCGCCGGCGATCTTCATTTCGCAATGCGGCCGTCTCGGCGGTCAGGCGGCAATGGTCGGCGCCGTCGGCGATGACGATTTCGGCCGGGTCAATACCGATCGCCTCAAGCGCGACGGCGTCGATATCTCGGCGATTTCGATCGATCCGGATTACCCGACGGGAAGCGCTTTCGTTCGCTACCGCAAGGATGGCTCCAGAGATTTCGTCTACAACATCGCCACCTCCGCAGCCGCGCGCTTCGGCTGGTCCCGAGGGGTCGCCGATCTCATCGATCGGACCGGGCACCTTCACGTGATGGGCTCCGCGCTGTCGGTTCCGAGTGCCCGTGCGGTGATCGACAAGGCGGTCGACATTGTCAAGGCGCGCGGCGGAACGCTGTCGGTCGATCCGAACCTTCGCAAGGAGTTGAAGCTGGACGAGGAGACCGAACGCCGGTTTGCCAAGCTTGTTGCTGCCGCCGATCTGCTTCTGCCGTCCGGAGAGGAGCTTGAGCGCGCCGCCGGTGTCGAAGGCGAGGCGGAAGCGATCCAGCGTTTGTTCGAGATAGGCGTCAAGGAGATCGTGCTGAAGCGCGGCGCCGGCGGCGCGACCTACTTCGCCAGCAGCGGAGACCGCATCCACGCTCCCGCCTTCGTCGTTCAGGAGGTCGACCCTACGGGGGCCGGCGACTGCTTCGGCGGTGCCTATCTCACCTGCCGGCGGCTCGGAATGTCTCCAAAGCAGGCTCTGACCTATGCCTCGGCCGCCGGCGCCCGCAACGTCACGGTGCTGGGGCCGATGGAAGGTGCGGGCACCCGCCCGGAACTCGATGCATTTGTCGCGTCAACGGAAAGGCGGCCGTGATGGAGGTGCATCTCAACGAACTGGCGAGGCTCAGGATCGAAGGCCACCCGAAAGGCGTGACCTCCGTATGCTCCGCCCATCCGATCGTGCTGCGCGCCGCCCTCCGGCACGGGCGGCAACAGAAAAGCACCGTGCTGATCGAAGCGACCTGCAACCAGGTCAATCACCTCGGCGGCTATACCGGCATGACGCCGAGCGATTTCGCCTCCCTCGTCATGAAGATCGCGGCGGAGGAGGGGTGCCCGGAAAAACTCATCGTTCTCGGCGGCGACCACCTCGGCCCCAATCCGTGGTGCGACCGGCCTGCGGAGGAGGCCATGGCCGAGGCGGAGACGATGGTTGCCGCCTATGTCGACGCCGGGTTCCGCAAGATTCACCTCGACGCTTCGATGGGCTGCAAGGGCGAACCGATGGCGCTCGACGACGTAACCACCGCCCGTCGCGCCGCCCGGCTTGCCGCGGTCGCCGAGGCTTCGGCCAGGAAGACCGGTGGCGCGATGCCGGTTTACGTCATCGGCACCGAAGTGCCGCCGCCGGGCGGGGCCGACCATCCCCTGACGACGATCGAGCCGACGGCTGCCGCGGCGGCGTTGAAGACGATCGAAGTCCACCGCCGGATCTTTGCGGCGGCCGACCTCGGGCAGGCGTTTGGGCGGGCAATCGGCCTGGTCGTTCAGCCGGGTGTCGAATTCGGCAATCACAACGTCATCGTCTACGACAGCAGCAAGATGGAGGCGCTGCAATCGGTGCTGACCGAGGAGCCGCAATTCGTGTTCGAGGCGCACTCGACCGATTATCAGGGCGCCGAGCCGTTGAGCGCGCTGGTGAAGGACGGTTTTCCGATTCTGAAAGTCGGTCCCGAACTGACCTTCGTCCTGCGCGAGGCGCTCTACGGGTTGGACGCGATCGCTTCCGATCTCCTGCCCGGTTATGGCCAGCGTCCGCTCTATGCGGCGATGGAAGTGTTGATGCTCGACCAGCCCGGAAATTGGCGGCGCCACTATCACGGAACGGAGGCCGAGATGCGTTGGCTGCGGCATTACTCGCTGTCTGACCGCATCCGCTATTATTGGGCGTCGGCTGAAGCACAAGAGGCCGTCTGGGGCCTGTGCGAGGCTCTTCGAGGGCAGTCGGTACCGCTGCCATTGTTTTGGCAGCATATGCCGGCCGCCCAGCATTTCGCCGAAGCGCCGCTCGATCCGGATGAGGTTCTGATCTGGAGAGTAACGAAGAGCCTGGCGGACTATCATGCCGCCTGCGGCGTCGGAAAAAATGAGCAATCGGGATCAAGATAGGAGGAGACATCGATGCAGGAATTGAATGGGAAGATCGCGGCGGTCACGGGTGCGGCCTCCGGCATAGGATTGGCTTCCACGGAAGCAATGCTTTCCGCAGGCGCGACGGTCGTGCTGGTGGACCGGGATGAGAAGGCCCTTGGGGCGGTTTGCAGCCGGCTTGGCGAGCGGGCTATTCCGCTCGTGATCAACCTGCTCAATCCGAACGAATGCGCGGGACTGCTTGAGGGCGTCCTGGCGAAGACGGGCAAGATCGACATCCTGCATGCCAATGCCGGCACCTATATCGGCGGCGACCTTGTGGAAACCGACCTCGATACGATCGATCGGATGCTCAATCTCAATGTGAATGTCGTCATCAAGAACGTTCGCAATGTCATTCCGCACATGATCGAACGCGGCACCGGCGACATTGTCGTCACGAGCTCCGTCGCTGGACATTCGGCTATCCCGTGGGAGCCGGTGTATTCCTCGTCGAAATGGGCGATGACCTGCTTCGTCCAGACGATGCGGCGCCAGCTTCTGAAAAACGGCATTCGCGTGGGGTCGGTTTCTCCGGGGCCGGTCATCAGCGCTCTGCTTGCGGATTGGCCGGAGGAAAATCTTCGCAAGGCCAAGGAGGCCGGCGCTTTGATCGAGCCCAAGGAAGTCGCCGACGCGATCATCTTCATGCTGACCCGTCCGCGCAACGTCACCATCCGTGATATCGTGGTGCTTCCAAGCGCCTTTGACATCTGAAGGAGCCTGATATGAGCTACCAGAAGAAATTTCGCCTCGACGGCGAACGGGCGGTGGTCACCGGCGGAGGGCGCGCCATCGGGCTATGCTGCACCGAGGCGCTGGCGGAGGCGGGTGCGGCTGTCGTCGTCATCGAGCGCAGCGACGCCGACGCCCGGCAAGCGCTTGCGCTGCGCGACAACGGCTACGACATCGAAGTCCGGCTGGGCGACGTCACCGACGCGGCCCGCATGGACGAGATCGCCAATGAGCTTGCCGACGGAGGCCGGCCGGCGACGATCCTCGTCAACAATGCCGGGATTGGCCAGAGCGGCATCCCGGCGGAGGATCTCACCGACGCGGACTGGCTGCGCATGATGGACGTCAATCTGAACGGCGTCTTCTGGTGCTCGCGTGCTTTCGGCCGTCACATGGTCACGATGAGGCGGGGCGCCATCGTGAACCTCGGCTCGATGTCGGGTCACATCTGCAACCGGCCGCAGCCTCAGACGGCCTATAACGTCTCCAAGGCGGCAGTCCATCACCTCACGCGGTCGCTGGCCGCCGAGTGGGCGCAGCATGGTATCAGGGTAAACGCCGTCGCGCCCACCTACATCGAGACACCGATGGTGGTGGCCGTCGAAGCCAATCGCGAGCGTATTCCGCTCTGGCTCGCCGACACGCCGATGGGCAGGATGGGAACGCCGGAAGAGGTTGCCAGCGCGGTCCTCTTTCTGGCGTCGGGTGCAGCCAGCCTGATGACCGGAGCAATCGTCAACGTCGATGCAGGCTTCACCTGCTGGTAGTCCTTGCGTGAGGCGTGCGCCTCGTCCGCACCGGAAAGAGGCGGTGATCGGCCGCCTCGGAGACGCAAGTCCGCCAATGGGCAACTTGCCGCAGCAAGCAGCAATCTGAAAGTGGATAGTCGTCAGCTGTCGGGCGAAACGCGTTTTCCCCGTGCGGCCTTCCGGTAGACGGATGGAGTCTTGCCGACATGGCGAAGAAACGCGCGATTGAAGTTCGACAAGTTGGTGTAGCCGACTTCATAGCAGATATCCGTCACGGTCTCATCGGACTCCGACAGCAATTTGCAGGCCCTGCCTATGCGCAAACTCACCACGTAATCCGTAAAGCTGCGTCCGGTGTTCTTGATAAAAAATCGGCTGAAGGTGTTTGTCGACATGTTGACTACGGATGCGACGTCGGGGAGCTGAATTTTCTCAGTAAAGTGGCCGTGGATATGGAGAATTGCCCGCTGCATGGTGTTCAGCGTCGCCGCGTCGACATTCGGCGAGAAGTCGGGCGATGACAAAAGTTCGTATTCGCGGGAATCTGCCAGCAGTTCCAGAACGCGAAGGAAACGGATCAGCCTTTCCAACCCACCAACTGCTCCAATGCGTTCGAGCAGAAGAGTCGCACGTCGAGCTGTAGTCCCCGAAAATCGCAATCCACGCTGTGCGGCCGTCAGAAGCGTGTCCAGGCGCTTCATCTCCGGCAGATACCTGCTTGCTTCTCGAATTTTGTCCGGATGAAATTGAACGACAAGATCCCGTTCCGGGATCCTGTCGCCTTTGCCAATATGCGAGACCCAATCATGTGGCAGATTGCTGCCGACGATTGTTAGATCGCCGGGACCGAAATTGCCGATATAATCACCAACATACGCCGTGCCGGACGATTTGCGGATAAGGTGTATCTCGAATTCCGGATGAAAATTCCAGAGCGAATTTGCCCAGGGATAGTCGTCGATCCGCCAGAGGAAGGTATCGTCTTCAGCGGTCAGAACGTGCTCAAATTTCGGCGCCAGCCGCGATGTTCCGTTGCGGGCAACCGACGGCTTGGTCAAGCTGGTCGAGGCGCTCATTCCACTTGTTCCATCAACGGATAAGCCGGGTTGAGGATAGCGGTTAGCTCATCCAGTTACCACCATCGACGTTGTAGGTCTGTGCGACGATGTAATCGGCTTCTTTCGAGGCGAGGAAGATTGCCATTCCGGCCAGGTCTTCCGCCGTCCCCATGCGGCCGAAGGGAACAGCTTCACCGACCAGCCGCTTTTTCTCGCCAAGCGGGCGGTTTTCGTATTCTGCGAATTTCGCATCCACGCCGTCCCAATGTTCGCCATCGACGACGCCGGGTGCAATGGCGTTGACGTTGATGCCGTGCTTGATCAAGTCGAGCCCGGCTGACTGCGTCAAGGAAATGACAGCAGCTTTCGTTGCGCAATAGACGGCGACCAGAGCCTCTCCGCGTCGTCCCGCCTGGCTCGCCATGTTGATGATCTTGCCGCCCGTGCCGCGCGCGATCATCGATTTCGCCGCTGCCTGCAGCGTGAAGAGCGTGCCCGAAACGTTGATGGCAAAAAGTGTATCGAAGCTCTCGCGGGTAATGCCGGCGATCGGCGCAAGATCGAAAAGCGCGGCATTGTTGACGAGAATGTCTATGCCGCCTGTCTTGGCATCGACAGCGGCAATCGCCTGGTCGATGGAAGTCTGATCGGTAACGTCGATCTTCAGTGCATAGGCGGATGCGCCAAGTTCGCTGGCCGTGTGTTCGGCGCGCTCGAAATTGATGTCGGCGATTGCGACGGTAGCGCCCTCGCGGATGTAAGCCTCTGCGAACGTTCGGCCGATGCCACGCGCCGAACCGGTAATCAACGCTGATTTTCCTTCAAGCCGTTTCATTACTTTGCCACTCCCTTTTCGTTGAATCTATGGATCCTCGCCGGATCGGGGGTTAGATAAACCGTCTCCCCGGCGCGGATGCCCGTCTCACCCAAGACCCGCACCGTCAGCAGGCCCGCCACCTCGGTGCGAACATGGATGAAGGTATCGGAGCCGAGATGTTCGGTGACGCTCGCCTCACCCTTCCACAGGCCTTCGGCCGTGGAAATGGTCAGATGTTCGGGCCGGACGCCGATGGTATGTGCATTCAGCGCGGCGGCGTTCTGGCCTGTTATGAAGTTCATCTTCGGCGAACCGATGAAGCCGGCGACGAAGAGGTTGCGGGGGCGGCTGTAGA
>NZ_JAPPSO010000016.1:0-137891 GCF_036571585.1 Rhizobium sp. 268
TGATCTACAGCACAGGGGGGGCAAAATTGGATAAGCAAAAGGGGTCAATGTTCGGTGCTGATTGACAAAATTGCCTCCACGCGGCCATTGACGGGCTGCAAGATATTCTCTGTCGCCACCGTATGCGAAGGTGACAGGCAAAAATGCTTCTTAGGCGAAAATGGTAGACATTTCGGTTATCATGCGCATTCTTATGCGAAAATGACAGACAAAAGCGGCTCTTATGCGAAACTGAGAGACATTTTGGCTAGCGCGATCGCCTTGGGCGTACGACACCCAGAAAGGCGTGAGTTGGAGTCATTCTCCAAAGGGCCAATCTCTAAATCTCCACGACCTCAGCCATCTCGAGGTACCTGCAGAAGGCATTGGCGAGCTGCATTTGGCGAGGCGTCTTGCACTCCGCCTCGAAAAGCTCTGGCGATGCGACCAGGATGGCCATGCATTTCGCCCGGCTGATGGCCACGTTCAATCGGTTCGAACTGTAGAGAAACTCCATTCCCCGAGGTGCGTCTGCGTAGCTGGACGTGGCCGTCGAGTAAATCGCGATCGGGGCTTCTTGACCCTGAAACTTGTCGACCGTCCCGACGTGCGCGCCGGGAATGCGTTTCTGAATCTCGAACACGTGAGCGTTGTAGGGTGCGATGATGATGATGTCTCCGAGCGCCAAAGGACTGGTTACGCCCTTGCGGTCGGTCCAATACATTTGTGAACCCAGCATTGCTTCGACGATCCGAGCAACGGCGTCTGCTTCTTCGATGGAACGCGACTGATTGCCGGAATGGCGAACTGGGACATAGCGCAAGCCAGTGCCCTTAAACGGGCCTGCCGAAGCTGTCCCCTGGACGCTGCAGGCCTTCTCGGAGTCGAGTTTGCCTTCGTAGAACAGTTCGGAGTTGAAGGCCGTGATGTCGGGGTGGAGCCGCCAAGTCTTCTCGAGGAATAGACCCTGCTCAGGTGCGATGGTCTTCTGTCCCCGCAGAAGATGGTCAAGTGCGGATACTCCGGTGCCATCAGGATGGGAGCCTTGCGTTGGTTGCTCCAATTGTTGAGGATCGCCAAGGAGGACGAGTGTCGATCCTGCTTGCGAGACCGCCAGCACGTTCGCTAGCGCCATCTGCGCGGCTTCGTCCACGAACAGCACGTCAACGCTGGCTACAGTGTCCTCGCGGGCCCAGAAGAAGGAAGTACCGCCCATCAACTGCACATCGCCAGACGCGATCGCCATTACCGCCGTCCCATTGTCCACGTAGAACCGGACGTCGTCAGTGTCCTCCACCTTTGAAGAGAGTTTCTGGCCCGCTTGCACCTTGGTGCCTTCTTCCTTGGCGACCTCGATCGTTTTGTCGATCAGGTGGCGGATGACCTTGTGGCTGTTGGCCGTGATTCCGACCCGCTTACCCTGTTTCAGCAGAGTGAAGATCATATGCGCGGCCGTGAATGACTTCCCGGTCCCCGGTGGCCCCTGGATTGGAAGCACGCCACCCTGAAGCTGTGGCGCGATGCGGACCGCGCAGGTCAGGGTGTCTTCCCCATCCCTATGTAGCGGCTCTGCGACCCGAGGCGGTTGGCGCAGAAGCAGATCGCGGGCAGCTTGATTAGGTCCGTTTCCCTCTATGCCATGGTCGGCAACATACTCGCCGAGCCGCAAGAGCGAGTTTTCTTGCTCGGGGGTGCGGATGAGCGTGTGAGCAAAGACCCCGTCAGGATGGAGATCAGCGGACTTCTTGCTCTTCCTGACATCAAGCGTTCGAGCATCCTGCGAAGTCGCCACCACTTTGCCAAAGGTCTCTCCGCCGGCGGCGCGAAGCTCGTCCTCCTCACGGATTTCCGTATCCTGCATATTGAATTCATAGCGGTCGGTCGGGATACCGCCCTTTGTCCGCTCGACCGTGCCTACGAACCGCAGCCCGCCCAATGCCGCCTTTTCGTCCAGCAGTTCCTCCGCGGTCAGGTCGCAAAGCCGGAAGTACTCCCACCAGCCTGCCTTCGCCTCCCGGCGGTGCCAGCCGAGGCTGTGGGCGAGAATCCACCTCCCGTGCTCGGCGGGTGTTCTTTCCGCGGCGTCGACCGGCACATCCCGTGTCAGCCGCTCGATGAGTTCGGCGACGCGCGCGTCGCGCTCTGAGACGCTTTCGCTTGGTTCTTCACTCTCGGGGGAGGGGCGGTCGATGACGGTGCCTGAAGCGATGGCATCGGTGCGGAGCCGTTCGAGCCAGCCCCGCAATGCTTCTGTTGATCGGCAGTCGTCGTCGTTGTAGGCGGCAACCACCGTTTTTGTGTCGTCAGATATCGAGCGGCCGTCGTCGAGTTCCAAAGCCACCTGAAGTGCGGAGAGCGCGACGTTCGCATCTCTCAACGGTGTCGAGCGCTCGAATCCGTAAAACGGCTCCAACTTCTTGATCGAGTAGCTCTCGACGCTTGCCCGAATGGCACTGCGAACGACGCTGTAGAGATCGACGAGCACGTTGCCGCGCAGGAGATTGTCTACCTCGCTTTCGCGCGTGGCATAGCGCCCCATGAGCCGCTTCAATGTGGCCGGCTCATATGGAGCATAGTGATAGATGCGGAGGTTCGGGAATTGTGTGCGGCGTTCCGTGACGAAGCCCATGAACCGCTCGAAAACAACCTTCTCGGAGTTTCGGTCAAACGCCCAATCGGCAATGCGAACCAAATTGCCCGCCTCGTCACGATAATGATAGCCGAATAGGTACTCGAGCCCGTGCTCGCCGATGAAGGGATCGCCTTCGATATCGAAGAAAATGTCGCCGGGCGATGGTTCGGGCAGCCGGCAGAGCCCGGTGGCCGGTATCACTTCGAGCATTTCGAATTGCCGCTCGCCAGCCTCCCGGGCGCACACCTGGATGTGGGCCTGGGCTCTCGCTTTTTCGAAGCTCGCCGGAGAACCGCGTTCAGGCTTCCACGGCATCGGCGAGGGGAGGTCCGCGAACGCCTTTGTCGTCGTAACAGAGTGCGCCCGCAATTCCGCAATCTGGGTTTTCGATATATTGGCGACAAGGCACAGATGGTCGTCGTCGCGTCTCCGGGCATCGCACTGCTCTGCCCATCTGCAAATGTCGCAATGTTCCGTCGGCTCCGGGTAATGATCGCCCCGTCCGGCAGCCGTAGCCTCTTCGGTGGCCCTCCGCACTTTCCTGAAAAAAGCGGCAAAATCAGAGACGCGGAAGGTTTGCGGCTCGAAGTTGGACCAGGGCACAACGACATGCACAAACTCCGGCGCAATACCCTGCATAGTATGGAGAAGTTCGGCGTAGAGGCTTAGCTGCAGCACCGTACCGCCTTTGGTCTCTCGGGAGAGCTTCGTATCGATGATCTCGTACGACCATGGACCCAAGTCACTGCTTCGTTCCACCCTTCGCAGAACGTCCGCCCTCCCGATCCATCGGCCGTCGCGAAGCGCCGCCTGCACCACGATCTGCTGCCCTGAACGCATCGCGTCCATGGTCGCGCCGACGCTGTCATCGTTCACGTCAATGCCGTCTATGACGGTAGCATCGAGGCCTTGGGTTTTCAGATTATCGATGAATCCCTTTTCATGCTTCAGCCCACGCTCCCTCAGGAACTGGAGCAGCGGGTCCCAAAGGACTGGCTTGGCCAAAGCTCCTTCCGCAACCTGGAGATCGAGCGCCGTCAAATGGTGACAGCTCAGATGCCCGATCAGATCATGCGCGCTGAGGATGAGTTGAGTGCCGATTCGCTGCATGATTCAACTGTAAGGCGTGCGAGGCAGCTTGTCTAATCTTCGAGCACAGTTGAGTCGTCGCACTTGTGCAAGAGGTGGACTGGAAAGCCCAGCACCAATCGAGACGAACACTGCGAGAGGTCGTTACTCGCGAACTCCGAGACTGTCTCCGTATTTCAGGGCGAGCCGCCTGCAATCTTCGCAATCAAGCTCAATCCCGTCCAGTGTGACTGTCGCAGCCGCGGTGCTGCAAACAGACTGATCCAAGCTGGCGACACGAAGAATGGCGTTGCCAAGCAGCATATCACATGGAGCATGCTCTACTTCAGGGCCGCCGGCGCTGTGCGTGACAATACCCCGCACCGTGGCAAGCCATTTGCGCTTTCGGATGATATTTCTGTCCTCGACCATGAGCGTGCCTCTACCGGAAACCCGGTCAGCTCACCTCGAACTCACCGAGTCCCTGCTAGGAAAACCCGTTTAAGAAATCCTTGTTCCGGGGGGCGGCCTTCGTCGACGCGGCGCACGAAGCCGGCATGTATGTCCTCCACGACGACGTGGCGGAGATCAAGAAGGCCAGCTAATGGCAAATGCATCGACGGCGAAGCTGACTACCGCGCCAAGACCCGTGATGGAAAGCTGCGACACGCCTCGTACAAGGGCTTGCGAGCGCCAGGACAATGCCGCCGTTTACACAACTGACTGAAGATCGTCGCCCCTTTCAGGGAACAAAGCCCGATGCGAAATCGCCGGGCTTTGTTCGATTATATCAAATTTGGTTGTCGGGGCAGGGATTCGAACCCCGCGTCACAGCTCGAAGGCTGGAAGCAACCTCGGATACCCGAGGGATGGGGAGAGCGCCGCGCTCCGATTACGCTTACGCCCGACTGAACCATTAACTCGTAGGCCCTTGCAATTGTTCCTAATGGGATATTCTGCTTCGAAGATGGTTGTAAGCAAGGATCGCCGCCGTCGGATTTAAGTCCCGAGTGGTTTAGCAAGGGAAAACCGCTCTCCAGTTTCCTTAGGCTCCGCCTTCCTTGAAACCAACTTGTCGAGCGTGGAGTAGGGATAGACGACGTCGCGAATTGTTCCGCGTTCACTGGAAACGAGGATATACAGACACGGGGTGTCGCCATAACGCTACCATGGCGATGTGGCGTTTTTCGTCGACCGGGTGTATCATCTTCGGCAATGAGCGCGACCGCCGTTGGGGAATATGTCTACCCCACAGCTTTTTCCGCGAATAATTTCATCTGCCGGCTGGCAGCGGCGATTGCGAAAGGGCGATATTGTCGCCCAGACCGTCGCCCAATTTTCCCCGTCGTCGCCGTGGATTTTCTGGAGACCCTGTGATCGCCTGGATTCCGGAGCGGCTCGAACCGGCAACT
The DNA here is from genome assembly GCF_036571585.1 of Rhizobium sp. 268. Taxonomy (NCBI): domain Bacteria; kingdom Pseudomonadati; phylum Pseudomonadota; class Alphaproteobacteria; order Hyphomicrobiales; family Rhizobiaceae; genus Rhizobium; species Rhizobium sp. 268. The sequence goes on from NZ_JAPPSO010000016.1 coordinate 5,092, forward strand.
CGCCACTTAAAAGCTCGCTGGGCGGCGGCTCAAGTCCGATACACCGCCCCTACGCCCAAATAGCGATGCTCTAACCCGTTGATTCGACGCCGTAATCCTCTATAAATAAAGACGGCGGGCGGTAGCTGTAAAGATTTCGATCCGCCGCCCAGAAACGCCGGCGAAACGGCCGGGCACTGCGAAACCCCAGGAAAAGATGGTGGGCCCGGAGGGACTCGAACCCCCAACCAAGCGGTTATGAGCCGCCGGCTCTAACCATTGAGCTACAGGCCCTTGACGCCGGTGGTGGCGCCTTGGCGCCGGAGGCCGGCGCCAGGATGCCGGGGCAATGGTTCCCGCAGCATCGGTTCGCTCTAACGCAAATTGCAGGGAGCCACAAGCGCAGAGCGCAAGCATCTGTGGACGATGCATATTTCATCGGCGCCGGTACTGGAACCTTCTCGCGCCGGCGACAATTACAGAGATTGGATTCGATGAAGGAGGGCGATCGCAGATGGTGGCGTTGAACAGTGCCGTGGTGCTTATCGTCGAGGATGAGCCGCTGATCCGGTTCAATGTTCTCGATGTGCTGGAAGAGGTCGGCCATGTGGCGCTGGAGGCGGCGAATGCCGACGAGGCGATGGTGGTGCTGAAGGGCAGGCAGGATGTCGATATCCTGTTCACCGATGTCAATATGGCGGGTACCATGGATGGCATCCAGCTTGCCAAGCGGGTGAGGGCGATGCGGCCGAATATCGGCATCATCATCACCTCGGGCATGGTGCGGCTCGACCCCATGGCGCTGCCCGCCAACACCGCCTTCCTGCCGAAGCCCTATATGCACGACGCGTTGATCTCGACGATCGATTCCCTGATGACGTGACGGCAATTCGCTGATGACATGAAGGGGCGCACAGCCGCAAAACGGGGACAGGTTTTGCGGCTGCGCGCGAGGCGCCGGGAGACATGCTCGTCTTCAGGCGTGCGGAGGGGGTCGCGCCCTCAGCTGAAGCTGCTCTTCAGCGCCTCGTTCTCGTGGTGAGCCTTCTTCTCGTAGATCGTGAACAGCGCCATCGAGAGGAGATAGGAGAGGAAGGGATCCCCGATCTGCGTGGCGATGTCGCGGGAGGCGAGCACGTGGCGCTCCAGGGCGCCGATATCTTTCTGTATTGCGGTTTCAGCGAGGCGGTTCATGCTGCCATCTCCAGGAATTGCGTCACGACCGAGCGGGCCGGGACATGTCTGACATAAAGGGGTAGGGTCAGGCCGAGGGCGGTGCGCATCTTGCGCAGCACGCGGTCCGACACTTCGAAGGCGCCGCAGCAGACGGGGTACTTGCCGTAGCCGTCTGCGCGGCCGAGTTCTTCCACTTCTGCGCCAGCGCGCTTGTAGACGCGCTTGAGATAGGGCTCGTAGTTGGAAATCATCGTATGGATGCCGTGATCGAGCGCGCATTCGCAAAGCGCAAGCAGCATCATCGAAAAGGCGCGGCCGGCGTCGATCTGAGGGAAATCCCTGGCGAGCGCCTCTTCGTCGATGCACATGCGCGTGCCCTCCCAGATGCCCGGCGCGATGAGATCGGCGGCATCGGGAAACGTCTCGCGGAAGACATCGTAGAGAAGGGTCGGGCCGGTCGTCGGCATCAGGCGCATGCCGCCGTAAAGACGCGTGCGGTTGTCGTTGCACCAGACGAGATAGGCAGGAGCCAGCGCATCGTAGCTGTCGCGTTCGTAAGGGCCGACGACAGGAACGTCCCAGCCGAGCGTATCGGCGAACACCTTCTTGCGCAGGCGAAACATCTGGTCGAGTACGGCAGCGTATTTCTGATACTCATGTGCCTGAATGATAACGAACATTTTTGCCCTCCAGCGTTTACAAGTTCGTGGAGAGCAGAATGGTTCAGGCCGGCCGGTTCGGAAATTCCCTCAGATGGGCCCCCTCAGATGAGGGGATTAGCCCAAAAGCATGAGGGCTGACGTCACGACATGCGCCGAGCAAAGACTATGGATTGATGATGCGCAATTGCACGGCCCGCGAGGCGGCGGCCGAGATGGTGGCGCAGCCGAGCTTGAAGCGGGCGGTCTTCAGATAATCGCGTGTGGTGTGCTCGGAAATGCCGAGGATGACAGAGATGTCCTTGTAATCCTTGCCGAGTGCTGTCCAGTGCAGGCACTCGATCTCGCGTGGCGACAGTGCCGGCACAGGGTCGTTCTCGCCGTGCAGCTCGTAGACGGCCTTGCGATGGATCAGGTGGGCGATCTCGATCCATTCGTTGCGGCAGCGCCGGACAAGCTCCGTCCATTCCTCGACCGGGATTCGGGCGTTCACCGACAGCAGCGCGCGGCGCTGCGCCTTGTCGGCGACGGGAATGGAATAGCCGTTGCCGCCGATGCCGTGCTTCTGGGCGTCGACCAGCATGGCATAGGCCTCCGGCGTCGGCTCGACCTCGCTCCAGTCGAAAGGCAGCTGGCGCTCGAAGCCCTGTTTGACGATCGGATCCACCTTCACATAGCTGTTCAACAGGTAACGGGAGACCCAGGCATCCGGATAGGTGGTGCGCACGAAGGGCGAGTCGATCTTGCTGGCGATCGTCTGGGCGAGATGGTAGGTGACGAAATCGAGGCCATATTGCGCCTGGAGAATGCGGATGGCAGCATCCACATTGGCCGCCGCCTTGATCTGTTCGAAGGCGGACTCGAACTTATCGCTATAGCTATTCTCGATCATTTCCACTGCCCCAATTCCCTCAATCCTACCGTGAGGACCGTCATAAATACAAGGCATCCCCACATATGCGGGGAATGACAATCCCGGCTCCGCCTGCTAGCGCCTTTCCACGAGGAGACCTCATATGGACAGCAAGCGACCCTTCGAGATTGCCGAATGCCAACAGGCCGCCAAAGGCCTGAAATCCAGCTGGCAGGACATGGCAGGCTCCGAAGCGCTGATCCGCGCGCTCGTTGCCGAACGCAACGGCGACACCCCGCTGGCGCTGTTCTGGACCGAGGTCCACAGGGCGCTTAGCGTGGAAAACAACGTTTTCTGACACGGCCCGCCCCGGCAGGGCTTTCAGGCTCTTCCCGATCTTACAGCACCGACCGGGCGCCGGGATCGGCCACGACGAGATGAAATCCGCGTCCTGCGAGCGACCACGTTTTCATTCTCATCCGTTTCCGATTTTGCGAAGAAAGTGTCGAGCGGCATTGTCGCGGGCGGGCAGAGGGAAAGCTCGTACTCCCTGGATTTGTGCCATTATGCTTGAAGAATGGTTTCCAATGGCGGCGCTGGTGTCTCGGGAAACGGCTAGACTGTGCCATTGTTGGCGCGCGCGAGCCGCAAACCCCAAGCGCCAACCTCTCTCCAACCTCATCCTTGTACGTTGCCGTTGCTGGCGCGACCAACCCTTGATCTGGCGCTCGCGGGCGATGGCGTCGATGATGCGGTCGTAGGTTTCGGTGAACACGAGTTCGACGGGAAGGCGCTTGGCGGTGTAGCCGTCATAGGTGCCGGCATTGTGCTCCCAGACACGCGCCTCGATCTCCTGCTTGGTCAGCCCGGTATAATAAGAGCCATCGCTGCAACGGAGGATGTAGATTGTGACTTCCATGGCGAGAGGCGAGCATGGGGAGCGAGTGAGCAGCAATCGTGCGGCGCTGGAGTGGCCATCCCTCGTGGTTCGAGACGGCCCTGCGTGCCTCCTCACCATGAGGGCTAGTTGTTGTGCCCTGAGGCTAGACCGTCGGCGGCAGGGCTCTGCGTTCTTGGGCGGGCAAGCCGCGCCCTCTCTCCGCCCGCATTGTTGTGCCCTGCTGCTAGGCTATCGGCGTAAGGCGCCGCAATCTCCGATGAGGTAAGCCGCAACCTCTCTCCGCCTTCATCCTGAGGTTCCCCGCAGGGGCCTCAGCAGCCAACATAAGATAGAGATCAGCCAACCTTGGTCGAAGGGTTGAGCCAATCCTGGAGCGGCAGTTCGGGCCGCGGCTGTTTCGGGCGAAATTTCACCAGCACCTCGCGGCCGTCGACGGAGGCTTGCGTGCGTTCCAGGGCATTGCGCTCGGCCACTGCCTGGCGCCAGTGTTCGTCACCGCGCCCTTCGGGACGGCCCTGTTCTTCCCAGATCGCGTAAGCTCTTTTGCTAATCCATTCGTGGCGCTTGTCGCTCATCTATCTATTCCATTCGTGAAAGGTGTTATTCGGCAATTCTGTCCTGCGGAACCGGCCCGTCGTTACGAACCGGCAGGCGCCGCTTGGCAGCCATCAGCAGGTCGAGCTCGATCGAAGAGGGCCCAAAACGGGTGAAAAGTCTTTCGGCCTGCTCGCCGCCAAGACCATATTTGGAAGCGAATTCATCAAGGCTATATGGGCGGCCGCGCAGGATTCTGCTTCGGCGCTCCGGTTCATGGATTTGCGTCATTGGTGATTACCCCAGACTGTTTTTCGAAGTGTGAGAACAAAACAAATTAAAGCGGCAAAAGTTCCGTGAATTTGCAGGGTTTTTTCGCCCCGTCGTACCATTGCGGGGCGATTTGCAGCCGCTGGCATGGATTTTCAGGAAGGGGCGTGGCTGAGAAAATTTCCACTAAAACACGCAAGAAAATCAGCGCGTTATGGAATTCGCTTCCGCAAGGGCGCAGAATTGGGCTTTACCCCAGCGCGTTACTCTATAGAATCAATAGTGTTATTCGGTTCGCAGGGGCAGCAAAACCTGCCATTCCCCGCGTTGGCGCGACCGAGACCGGAGGACTTTGGCCTCAACCCATCAAGAGGAGACAGACATGATGAATGCCCTGCCGCCACTTCATGACGGCCACGCGCCGTTTACCCTCCAGCAGCTGTTTCGCGAAGCACTTTACGCCTTCGAGGAATGGGACAGCGAATTGACCGAACCGATCGTCACCTACGAAGGACGGGTCATCCCTATCGGCTTCGTATTCGAAGCCATGCGCGAATGCACCGACATCGTGCCGATGAACATCGTCGGCGCCGTCACCGAGCGGCTGACCAAGCCGTGGGAGGGCGAAGGCCCGCTCGACCAGATGACCTTTTCGACGGCGGCGCGTGTCATGCGCGTGCTGGTGCGCAAGCGCCTGCTTGCCAACGGCACGGTCGATCTCGTCGCCGTTTCGGCCCACGCGGCCGAAGATCAGAACCGCGACTGACAGGATGAGGATCGCGGCCATGGCTGCGATCCTTTTCCGCTTCCAGGCGGAACCTCGCCCATTGCCAGCCGTTTACTGGCATGCCCGCCGCCAGTGCGGGTGAGGAATAAGCACCATGCTGAAATCCATCGTTCATGAAATCATCGGCACGCCGCGGCGTGAACCGGAACTTCCGCAGTCGCTCGAGCAGTTTCGCGACAGGAAGCGGGTGCTGATCATCTTTGCCGATGCCCAGGACGACCGCGCCGTCATCCAGGACGAATGGCTGCGGAACGCGCATATGCGTCTCATCGAGGAAGACGTCGAAGTTTTCATCATCGCCGGCGGCGGCGCTTTCTCGCTGTTCGACGATGACTCCGATCTCGATGCCGACGATGTCAGAGAGCGGCTGCAGGGCCCGCAATCCGGCGAGTTCGGGCTGATCCTGATCGGGCGCGACGGGACCGTCAAGCTGCGCTCGGATGAGCCGAGGACGGCGGAGGATATCTTCGCGGCCTTCGAGATGCTGCCGAAGCAGACGCCTTGGTAGGGCTTCGGACTGCGCGGGACTCGCGACGGCGTGGCGAAGCCGCACGCCCGGCGTCGTCCCATGCCGACAGCCCGAAAGGCATTCCTAAAGCGCGTCGCATCAAACTTGATTCATGCGACGCGCTCTAGCTCTTTGTTTCGATGCATGTCGTTATTCCGGAACCGCTGCACCCTTCCGGGGGACCTGCATTAAAGCTCGAAGGCTTCCTTGAGGCCGAGGCTCTTGCGTTCGCGCAGGTCGAGATCGGTCTCGATATGGGTGATGTGATGCAGCATCAGCTGGCAAGCGCGGTCGAGCTCGTTATTTTCGATCGCCGTGATGATCTCGCCATGTTCTGAATGGCCGCAGCTCGAGGCGGTCGACTGGCCGTAAAGGGCAATCACCAGCGACGAGCGGGCGACCAGTTCTTCCATGAAGCGTTGCATGATCGCATTGCCGGAGATCTCGGCCAGCCTCAAGTGAAAATCGCCTGACGCCTTGATCTCGGCGCGTCGCGCCGTCTGGCCGCGCTCGCTCATCAGGCGGCCTTCCTCCAGCAGAAGCTGTTTCAGCTGGCTGATGTCACCAGGCGTGATCCGCGCGGCTGCCTCTCGCAATATGCCGGGCTCGACCAGGCGGCGGGCGGCAAAGATCTGCCGGGCCTCGTCGGGCGAGGGATAGGCGACAAAGGCGCCGCGGTTCTTCTCGACGCTGACGAGACCTTCATAGGAGAGCGCCTGCAGTGCCGCGCGGGCAAGCGTGCGGCTGACGCTGAAGAGGTTGCCGACATCTTTTTCGGAGAGCTTGGTGCCGGGCGAAAGCCTGCGCTCGACGATTGCTTCGCGAATGGAATCACGGATCAGTTGTGCGCTGGTTTCGGCGGAGTCTTCGGCCTGCATGGCCTTGGCAGCGGATTTCATGAAAATCGATTTCCTGATGATCGGCAAACCATATCTGGCTTCCCGGCAAAAGTTAAACGGAATTTGTGCTCGAAGCGCCAGCAAATTGTATACGATCATCTGCATAAATTGAGGACGATAGCCTAAATCCTGTGCAGGCATCGTTTTGCTCATACTTTATCTCCCTCCGATCTACGGCAGAGAAAACCCATGATTCACAATGGGTTGAGAAGTCGTCGGCAAATTGGCACGGCAAGTGCATCGTCTTTTCCAAACAGGGGAAGGCATGATGTCGAAAGCGGCAGAGATCGATATAGTATCCGTTTCGAAGGTCTATGGGGCAACGACCGCGGTACAGGCGATCAGCCTGAAGATTCCGGCCGGCTCCTATTGCTGCTTCCTCGGCCCGTCCGGCTGCGGCAAGACTTCGACGCTGCGCATGATCGCCGGCCATGAGAGCATCTCGTCGGGCGATATCCGGCTCGGCAATACAGTCGTCACCGATTTTCCGCCGGCCCGGCGCGGCACGGCGATGATGTTCCAGTCCTATGCGCTGTTTCCGCATCTGGATCTCATCGACAATGTCGCCTTCAGCCTGAAGATGAAGGGCGTCGACAAGGCGGAGCGGCGGGCCAAGGCGCTCGACATGCTGAAGCTGATGCAGATGGAGCCCTATGCTAACAGGCGTCCGGCCCAGCTTTCCGGCGGCCAGCAGCAGCGCGTGGCGCTGGCGCGCGCACTGATCACCGACCCTGAGGCGCTGCTGCTCGACGAGCCGCTGTCGGCGCTCGATCCGTTCCTGAAGATCCGCATGCGCGCCGAACTGAAGAAGCTGCAGAAGTCGCTCGGCATCACCTTCGTGCACGTCACCCACAGCCAGGAAGAGGCGATGGCGCTCGCCGACATCATGGTCATCATGAATGATGGCCGGATCGAGCAGGCGGCTGCCCCGCGCGAGGTCTTCGAGAAGCCGGCAACCGCCTTCGTCGCCCGCTTCATGGGCGATCACAACGTGCTCAGCGGCCGGGTGACATCGAGCGAGGACGGCGTGCTCGTCATGACCGTGCCGGAGGGGCAGAGCTTTTCCGTGCGCGGGGCGGGCAGGGAGGTCGGCGAACCGGTCGATATCGGCATTCGCACCGACCGCGTGCGCTTGCAGGTGGCGAGCGAATGGACGCTCGGCTTCAACGGCGTCGTCTCCAACGTCGAATATCGCGGCTCCTCCGTGAAGATCACCGTGCTCGGCGCCGGCAGCGACGACTTCACGGTCATATCAGACGACAGCGACTATTTCGCCCGCCCGGTCGCCGTCGGCGAGACGGTCGCGCTCAGCTGGGAACTCGATGATGCCGTGCTGCTCGGCCGCGCTTCCGCATGACCAATCAAAAACCAAGACCTTCCACATCAAAAAAGGGGAACTGACATGACGACTGAAACGACATCGACCAAGGCCGCGAAGGGTCTTTCCCGCCGCACCCTGCTGAAGACGGGTGCCGCCGCCGTCGGCGCCATTGCCGGCTCCGGCGCTCTCACCGGCTTTCCCACCATCTGGGCGAAGACGAACATCACGCTTCGCCAGTTCGGCACCGGCGTTTCGAACATCAATGCCATCGCCGAGAAGTGCAAAGCCGATCTCGGCATCACTCTGGAGATGACGGCGACCGATTCCGACGCCGCCGCCCAGCGGGCCGTTACCCAGCCCGACAGCTACGACATTGCCGATATCGAATACTGGATCGCCAAGAAGGTGTTTCCGACGGGCGTGCTGCAGCCGATGGACGTCAAGAAGCTCAAATATTACGACAAGATCGTGCCGCTGTTCATCAACGGCAAATTGAAGGCAGACAGCGTCATCGCCCAGGGCACGGCGCCGCACACGGTCGGCTTCGTCGAGGCGCAGGGCTCCAAGAAGTTCGCCAAGGAGCCGACGCAGTGGATGACGATGGTTCCGACAATCTACAACGCCGATACGCTCGGCATCCGCCCGGATCTCGTCGGCCGCGACATCACCAGCTGGGCCGACATCATGGATCCGAAGTTCAAGGGCAAGACCTCGATCCTCAACATCCCGTCGATCGGCATCATGGATGCGGCGATGATCATGGAAGCCATGGGCAACATCAAATATGCCGACAAGGGCAACATGACCAAGGAAGAGATCGACAAGACGATCGAATTCCTGATCAAGGCCAAGGGCGACGGCCAGTTCCGCGCCTTCTGGAAGAGCTTCGACGAGTCGGTCAACCTGATGGCCTCGGGCGAGGTCGTTATCCAGTCGATGTGGTCTCCGGCTGTGGCCGCCGTCCGCTCCAAAGGCATCGCCTGCAAGTATCAGCCGCTCAAGGAAGGATACCGCGCCTGGGGCGGCGGACTCGGCCTTGCCTCGCATCTGAAGGGCGCCGAGCTCGACGCGGCCTATGAATATATCAACTGGTACACATCAGGCTGGGTCGGCGGTTATCTCAACCGCCAGGGCTACTACTCCGCCTGCATGGACACCGCCAAGAACTTCATGTCGGCTGACGAATGGGGCTATTGGATCGAAGGCAAGCCGGCGCAGGGCGATATCCTGTCGCCCGAAGGCAAGGTCATGGAGAAGGCCGGTGCGGTGCGCGACGGCGGCGCCTTCGAAGCACGCATGGGGGCCGTCGCCTGCTGGAACTCGGTGATGGACGAAGACCGCTACATGGTCCGCCGCTGGAACGAGTTCATCGCTGCTTGATCGGCGAGGGGGCGGAGAAGCATTGTCTTTTGCTGATGCTCTAGACGTCGCTGCGCTCCGCCCCTCATCTGCCCTTCGGGCATCTTCTCCCCGCTGGGGAGAAGGGGGAGCTTGCCGCTCGGCAGGCAACAAAAGATCAAGGCTCGCGGCTGCCGAGACGCTGCCGCGATTCCTCTTCTCCCCAGCGGGGAGAAGGTGCCGGCAGGCGGATGAGGGGGCTGCACGCGCTCCCGTCCCACCTGATCTAGTGAGAACGGAGAACCGATCATGGCGACCATCGCAGCGGCAACGGAAGACAGCAAGCAGCCTATACGCCGCACGTTGCGCCTCTCCCCCTCAGCCATCTCCTATCTCCAGGCGACGCCGCTGATCGCCATCCTCGGCTTCTTCTTCCTGCTGCCGATCGCCATGATCACCGTCGTCAGCTTCTGGGACTACGATTTCGCCGGCCTCTATCCCGACTTCCTCACCATGAACTACACCGACACGCTCGGTTCATGGGTAACCTGGAAGACCTATCTCAACACACTGAAATTCACGGCGATCGTCTGGGCGCTGACGCTTCTCATCGGTTTCTGGGTCGCCTATTTCCTCGCCTTCCACATCCGCAAGACCTCGACGCAGATGATCCTGTTTCTCGTCTGCACCGTGCCGTTCATGACCTCGAACATCATCCGCATGATCTCGTGGATCCCGGTGCTCGGGCGCAATGGCCTTGTCAATTCGTCGCTTATTAAGATGGGCATCATCCCGCAGCCGATCGAATGGCTGCTCTATTCCGATTTCGCCGTCGTGCTCGCCATGGTGCATCTCTATACGCTGTTCATGGTCACGCCGATCTTCAACACGCTGATGCGCATCGACCGGTCGCTGTTCGAGGCGGCGCGTGATGCCGGCGCCTCCGGCTGGCAGGTGCTGTGGAATGTCGTCATTCCGCTGGCAAAACCCGGCATGGCGATCGGCACGATCTTCGTCGTCACCCTCGTCATGGCCGATTTCTCGACGGTGCAGGTGATGTCCGGCGGCCAGAGCGCCTCGGTGGCGCTGATGATGAAGAACCAGATGTCGCTGCTGCAATATCCGGCGGCGGCCGCCAATGCCGTGGTGCTGCTGGCCGTGGTTTTGCTGATGGTCGCAGCCATCCTGCGCGTCGTCGACATCCGCAAGGAGCTTTGAGATGAACCACGAAAAACGCGGCCTCGAATTCTATCTGCTGGCGATCTTCTTCGCCGTCTTCGTGCTGTTCCTCTACGGTCCGCTCTCGGCGGTGCTGATCCTGTCCTTCCAGGGGCCGGACGGCGGGCTGACCTTCCCGATGAACGGCGTTTCCACCCATTGGTTCTTCAACCTGTTCGAAAAACAGGCGGTCGGCGATTTCGGCGCCTCGTTCCGGCGCTCCTTCAGCCTCGGGCTGATGGTCATGGCCGTGACCGTCACCGTGTCGCTGCTCGCCGGCCTCGCCTTCCGCCGCCGTTTCCGCGGTTCGACCGTGCTGTTCTATGCCACTGTCGCCAGCCTTGTCGTGCCGTCGATCATCGTTTCGCTCGGCATTGGCGTCGTCTTCCAGGAGGGCGGGCTGAAGCCCGCCTGGTATTCCTCGGCCTTCGGCGCGCATCTCACCTGGACGCTGCCCTTCGGCGTGCTGATCATGTTTGCCGTCTTCAACCGCTTCTCGCCGGCCTATGAAGAGGCGGCGCGCGACCTCGGCGCGTCCGCATGGCAGACCTTCCGCCATGTCGTGCTGCCGATGATCGCGCCGAGCCTGATCGGCGTCGGCCTGTTCGGCTTTACGCTATCTTATGACGAATTCGCCCGCACGTTGATGACGTCAGGCACTTACAATACGCTGCCGCTCGAAATCTACGGCATGACCACCAATGTCACGACGCCGGTGCTCTATGCGCTCGGCACGGTGACGACGCTGTTTTCCTTCACCATCATTCTCATCGCCCTCGGCATCATGACGATGCTCAGCCGGCGGCAGGCAAAGATCAACTGACATGCGCATCCTCATCGTCAATCCGAACACCACGGCCTCCATGACCGAGAAGGCGGCCACCGCTGCGCGGGCGGTGGCTGCTTCAGGCACGGAAATCATCGCCGCCACTTCGCAGATGGGGCCCGTCTCCATCGAGGGCCATTATGACGGGGCGCTGGCGATCCCCGGCCTGCTTTCCGAACTGAAGGAACGATGGGCGGCGGGTTACGACGCGGCCGTCATCGCCTGCTTTGACGATACTGGGCTCGACGCGGCGCGGAGTTTCGCCGATGCGCCGATCCTCGGGCTCTGCGAATCCGCCGTCGCGACAGCGGGTTTCCTAGCGCAACGCTTCACCGTGGTGACGACGCTGGAGCGGTCACGGGTGCTGATCGACAATCTGGTGCGCCGCTACGGCATGGGCGAGCGCGCCAAGGTGCGCGCCTCCGATATCCCGGTGCTCGAGCTTGAAGATCCGGCCTCGGGCGCAATCGGCAAGCTCAGGGCCGAGATCGAACGGGCGCTTGCCGAAGACGGCGCCGAGGCGATCGTGCTGGGCTGCGCCGGCATGACGGATCTGGCGAGGGAATTGCAGGATATCTACGGCGTGCCCGTCATCGATGGTGTCTCGGCCGCCGTCAAGCAGGCAGAGGCGCTGGTTTCGCTCGGCCTTTCCACCAGCAAGCGCGGCTCCTACGCCTCGCCGCTGCCGAAACCCTTCACCGGAGCGATGGGCGTCTTTGCGCCGGCCGGGAAGCTCGGCTGAGCCATGGCCATCTCCTTCGACTTCAAAGAGCTCAGTGAGCGCGAGCGTTACAAGCTGATGATCGGCACGATCATTCCACGGCCGATTGCGCTGGTGACGACGGTCGACGAACACGGGCGGATCAACGCAGCCCCTTTCAGCTTCTTCAACTGCCTTTCGGCCGATCCGCCGATCCTCGCGATCGGGGTCGAAAACAATGCCGACATGTCGTTCAAGGACACCGGCCACAATATTCGCATGACCGAGGTCTTCACGGTCAACATCGTCTCTTTCGCCATCGCCGAGGCGATGCATGTCTGCGGCGCTCGCTATCCCCGCGGCGTCGACGAGTTGAAGGAGGCTGGGTTGACGGCGATGCCGGGCGCGAAGGTGGCCTCGCCCTGGATCGCCGAGGCGCCGGCAGCCTTCGAATGCCGGCGGCATGTGACGCTGGAGCTCGGGCGCTCGCGGCAGATCGTCATGGGCGAGATCGTCTATGCGCATTATCAGGACGGCGTCGTGGATCCGGAACGGCTGCATGTCGATCCGGCCGCCGTCGATGCCATTGCGCGGCTCGGCGGCGATACCTGCGCCACCATCCGCGACCGCTTCGAGATGCTGACGCCGAAACTCTGAGCCCGGGGTAGCTCCAAGTTTTTGCTTTACTTTTTTGCTCCCCGCAAGAATGGTCGCAGCGGATCATCACGGCAGAGGAGTGCTTAGCCATGACAGTCGAACAGGATCTCAGCCGGATCGCGGAACAGGAGAAGGCGCTGAGCTTCGACGCTTTCGATCTGACGACGGCATGGCAGCTCGGCAAGCTCCTGCAGGAACTTGCCACCGAGCGCGGCCTCGGCATCGCGATCGATGTGACCCTGCATTCGATGCCGGTCTTCTATGCCGCACTGCCTGGCGTGACGCCCGACAACGTCAACTGGGTCAGACGCAAGCGCAACATGGTGCTGCGCTATTTCCGCAGCAGCTATGCCTCCGGCCTGAAGCTCGGCAAGGACGGCAAGACGGTCGAGGATAACGGGCTTTCCGGCGCCGATTATGCGCCGCATGGCGGCAGTTTCCCGATCAACGTCAAGGGCACCGGCTGCATCGGCGCGGTCACCGTCTCCGGCCTGCCCCAGCGCGACGACCACAATCTCGCGGTCGAGGCCCTGGCGCTGATGCTGGCAAAGGATCTGGACACGCTGCGGCTCGACCCGCTGCTCTGAGCCGGCCATTTGCTGGATAGGCGGGCGCCGGTTAGTGAACCTCAGAGCCTGCCGCCGGCCTCAGTAATGCTCTTCGTCAGGCTGCCGGTTGCCGGGAAGAGCGGGATGAGGCAGGCCTGCAGGGCGTGGTAGATATCGCCCTTGCCGGGGAAGAGCGAATGGGCGGGAACGAGATCCTCCGTCAGCTCCTCATGCCAGCCGCCGTTCCGATGGTCGATGAAGGCGCGTTCGATCACATTCCAGATTTTGCGGTAGCATTCCTCGTGATAGTCGCTCGGCAGGTGCTCGTTGAGGAAATGGGCGGCGGCCGCACCCTCGCAGGCCGGCCACCAGAGCTTATTGCGCTTGGCGGGCTTGTCGTTCCAGTCGAGCGTATAGAAGAAGCCGCCCTTGTCGCTGTCCCAGCCGAGCGCCATTGATTGCTCGAAGAGGGCTTTGGCCGCATCCGGCATCCACTCGATGCGTTTGCCGCCGAGGGCCCAAAGCTGCAGGATGAGGCGGGTCCATTCCAGCCAATGGCCGGGCGTCGTGCCGGCCGGGCGGAACATTTCGTTCGGATGATAGTATTGCTTGTCGAGCTTCCATTCGGCGTCGAAGTGCTCGGCGACGCGCCAGTCGACCGAACCGGCCGCGCGCCGGATGACGAGGTCGGCGATGCTTTCGGCCTTGGTCAGGTAATCCCGGTCGCCTGATGCTTCGAAGGCGGCCATCAGCGCTTCGGTCAGGTGCATGTTGGAGTTCTGGCCGCGGTAGGCGCCGCTGTCGAGCGGCTGCCAGTCGGCGGTGAATTCCTCGGCGATGGCGCCGTGGCGCGGCTCCCAGAACTTGGTGTTCAGGACCTCGGTAATATCGGCAAGCATGCCGTCGGCCAGCGGATGGCCGATCGTCTTGGCCGATGAGGCGGCGAGCAGCACGAAAGCATGGCCATAACCCTGCTTGTTGGAATCGACCGGACCACTGTTGTCGAGCGACCAGAAATAGCCGCCATTCCTCAGGTCGCGGTGATGGTTCCAGAGATAGTCCATGCCGTGGTCGACGACGTCGGCAGCACCCGGACGGCCGAGCAGGGCGCCGATGGCAAAACAATGCACGGCGCGCGCGGCGATATGGATGCTGCGCACTTGGCCCTCGGCATCGAGCGGCTTGCCGTTATCGTCGAGATCGTAGAAGCCGCCCTTTGGGTTGACCGAATTGTGCTGGAAGAAATCGAAGAGGCCGTTTGCCTGGGCAAGCAGCCAGTCGCGGTGATAGGCGCGGCTCGTCCAGTTGCCAAGCGCGGCGTTGCCGGTTGCGGGTGCCATGATACTCCTCCGATTTGGTGGGCAATGCGTGTCAATTGCCTATATAGAGGCCGTTCAAGCCTGTCATCCGCTGAGACTTGCAAAGCACGAAATCGATAGGCATATATTGACATAAAGATATCTTTATGTGATTTGAACTGTCTGGTCTTACGACGTCAAGGAGCCCTCCCGTGTTCGATACTCTCTTTGGTCCGGAAACGGGCAAACGTGACGGCAACGAAATTTTCGCAGCGCTGCGCAAAGCCGCGAGCGAGCGCATCCTCGTCCTCGACGGCGCCATGGGCACGCAGATCCAGGGGCTGGGCTATGACGAAGACCAGTTCCGCGGCACCCGCTTTATCGGCTGCGCCTGCCACCAGAAGGGCAATAACGACCTTCTGATCCTGACCCAGCCGGATGCGATCGAAGAGATCCATTATAAATACGCCAAGGCCGGCGCCGATATTCTCGAGACCAACACCTTCTCCTCGACCCGCATCGCCCAGGCCGATTACGAGATGGAAGGGGCGGTCTACGACCTCAACAAGGAGGGTGCGGAGATCGTCCGCCGCGCGGCACAGCGTGCCGAGCGCGAGGACGGCCGCCGCCGTTTCGTCGCCGGCGCCATCGGCCCGACCAACCGCACCGCCTCGATTTCGCCCGACGTCAACAATCCCGGTTTCCGCGCCGTTACCTTCGACGATCTGCGCTCCGCCTATGGCGAGCAGATCGACGGCCTGATCGACGGCGGCGCCGACATCATCCTGATCGAGACGATCTTCGACACGCTGAACGCCAAGGCGGCGATCTTCGCCTGCGAGGAGCGCTTCGAGGCCAAGGGCGTGCGCCTGCCCGTCATGATCTCCGGCACGATCACCGACCTTTCCGGCCGCACGCTCTCCGGCCAGACGCCGTCGGCCTTCTGGAATTCGGTGCGCCACGCCAATCCCTTCACGATCGGGCTGAACTGCGCCCTCGGCGCCAATGCGATGCGCCCGCATCTGCAGGAGCTTTCGGGTGTCGCCGATACTTTCATCTGCGCCTATCCGAATGCCGGCCTCCCGAACGAATTCGGCCAGTACGACGAAACGCCGGAGCTGATGGCGGCGCAGATCGACAGCTTTGCCCGCGAAGGCCTGGTCAACATCGTCGGCGGCTGCTGCGGTTCGACGCCCGAGCATATCCGGGCGATCGCCGAGACCGTCGCCAAGTACAAGCCGCGGCCGCTTCCCGAGCATCGCCCTTTCATGTCGCTGTCGGGCCTCGAACCCTTCGAGCTGACCAAGGACATCCCCTTCGTCAATGTCGGCGAGCGCACCAACGTCACCGGCTCGGCGAAGTTCCGCAGGCTGATCACCAATGCCGACTACACGGCAGCGCTCGACGTCGCACGCGACCAGGTCGAGAACGGCGCGCAGGTGATCGACATCAACATGGATGAGGGCCTGATCGATTCCGAAAAGGCGATGGTCGAGTTCCTCAACCTGATCGCCGCCGAGCCCGATATCGCCCGTGTGCCCGTGATGATCGACAGTTCGAAATTCTCGATCATCGAATCCGGCCTGAAGCGCGTCCAGGGCAAGCCGATCGTCAACTCGATCTCGCTGAAGGAAGGCGAGGAGAATTTTCTCGCCCAGGCGCGGCTGTTGCACAATTACGGTGCCGCCGTCGTCGTCATGGCCTTCGACGAGACGGGGCAGGCGGACAGCTATGAGCGCAAGGTGGAAATCTGCACCCGCGCTTACAAGCTTCTGACAGAGAAGATCGGCTTCCCACCCGAGGATATCATCTTCGACCCGAACATTTTCGCGGTCGCGACCGGCATCGAAGAGCACAATAATTACGGCGTCGATTTCATCGAGGCGACGCGGACGATCCGCGAGCGCATGCCGCTGGTGCATATTTCGGGCGGCGTCTCCAACCTGTCCTTCTCGTTCCGCGGCAACGAGCCGGTGCGCGAGGCGATGCACGCCGTGTTTCTCTACCACGCCATCCAGGCGGGTATGGACATGGGCATCGTCAATGCCGGCCAGCTCGCCGTCTACGACAATATCGATCCGGAGCTGCGCGAGGCCTGCGAAGACGTGGTGCTGAACCGCCGCCCCGACGGCACCGAGCGGCTGCTCGAAGTCGCCGAGCGTTTCCGCGGCGCCGGCGCCAGGGAAGGCCGGGTCCAGGATCTTTCCTGGCGCGAATGGAGCGTTGAGAAGCGTCTCGAACATGCGCTGGTCAACGGCATCACCGAATATATCGAAGCCGATACCGAGGAGGCGCGCCAGCAGGCGGCCCGGCCGCTGCACGTCATCGAAGGGCCGCTGATGGCCGGCATGAACGTCGTCGGCGATCTGTTTGGCTCGGGCAAGATGTTCCTGCCGCAGGTGGTCAAGTCGGCGCGGGTCATGAAGCAGGCGGTCGCCGTGCTGCTGCCCTACATGGAAGAGGAAAAGCGCCTGAACGGCGGCGAAGAACGTCGCTCGGCCGGCAAAATCCTGATGGCGACGGTCAAGGGCGACGTGCACGATATCGGCAAGAACATCGTCGGCGTCGTGCTGGCCTGCAACAATTACGAGATCGTCGACCTCGGCGTCATGGTGCCGGCGACGAAGATTCTCGACACGGCAATCGCTGAAAAAGTCGATGTCATCGGCCTTTCCGGCCTGATCACGCCGTCGCTCGACGAGATGGTGCATGTTGCGGCTGAGATGGAGCGGCAGGGGTTCGACATCCCACTGCTGATCGGCGGGGCGACGACCAGCCGCGTGCATACGGCGGTGAAGATCCATCCCGGCTACAACAAGGGGCAGGCGATCTACGTCACCGATGCGAGCCGCGCCGTCGGCGTCGTCTCGGCGCTGCTGTCGCCGGAAACGCGCCAGGGTTATGTCGACGATACAAGGGCCGAATACGCCAAGGTGGCGGCCGCCCATGCGCGCAGCGAGGCAGAGAAAGTGCGCCTTCCATTGCCGCGGGCCCGCGACAATGCGCATAAGGTCGACTGGTCCGGCTACCAGCCGACGAAGCCGCAATTCTTTGGCACGCGGGTATTCGAGGATTACGATCTGGCCGAGCTTGCCAGATATATCGACTGGACGCCGTTCTTCCAGACCTGGGAACTGCGCGGCCGTTACCCCGCCATTCTCGAGGACGAGAAGCAGGGCGAAGCGGCGCGTGCGCTCTGGGCTGATGCGCAGTCGATGCTCAAGAAGATCATCGACGAAAAGTGGTTCCGCCCGCGCGCCGTCATCGGCTTCTGGCCGGCCGGCGCCGTCGGCGACGACATTCGGCTGTTCACCGATGAAAGCCGCAGCAAGGAGCTTGCCACCTTCTACACCTTGCGCCAGCAGCTTTCGAAGCGCGATGGGCGGGCGAACGTGGCGCTCTCCGATTTCGTGGCGCCTGTCACAAGCGGCGTGCAGGACTATGTCGGCGGCTTCGTGGTGACGGCGGGCATCGAGGAAATCGCCATCGCCGAGCGCTTCGAGCGTGCGAACGACGACTATTCCTCGATCCTCGTCAAGGCGCTGGCCGACCGCTTCGCCGAGGCCTTTGCCGAGCGCATGCACGAGCAGGTGCGGCGCGAATATTGGGGCTATGCAAAAGACGAGACGCTCAGCAATGAGGATCTGATCACCGAAGCCTATGCCGGCATCCGGCCTGCGCCGGGTTATCCCGCCCAGCCCGACCACACCGAAAAGGCAACGCTCTTCAGGCTGCTCGACGCGGAAAAGGCTGCCGGTGTTAAGCTGACGGAGAGTTATGCGATGTGGCCGGGCTCATCGGTCTCGGGTCTCTATATCGGCCACCCCGACTCCTATTACTTCGGCGTCGCCAAGGTGGAGCGCGATCAGGTGGAAGACTATGCCAAGCGCAAGGGCATGGAGGTTTCCGAAGTCGAACGCTGGCTCGGGCCGGTGCTAAACTACGTGCCGCGCAAGACCAGCGAGGAGATCGAAGACGCCGCCTGATTTGCTGAGTCTTCGCAGCCGCTTGAGGCGGCGCGCTCAGGAACTGATTCAATGAATGAAAGCCGGGAAGTGATTCACTTTCCGGCTCTATGATTTTGATATGGTTCAATAATGATCCGCGTTCTAGCTTTTCGAATTCGATAGCCGAATTGATGTTGTAATGGCATTCTCTGCCAAGCAGCGAATGGGGCCGCGATGCAAGTTACTATCCATGCCGCGAAGGCCAATCTATCGAAATTGATCGACGCCGCGCTTTCCGGTGAAGAAGTGGTGATCGCTAGGGGACGCAAGCCTGTCGTGAAGATCATGCCGATTGTGCAATCTTCCTTCAAGATCGGCCTGCTCAAGGGGCTGGTTGCTGGAAATGGGCCTGACTTTTTCGCGCCCATGGATGAGGGCGACCTTGCGGCCTGGGAAGGGGGCGAGTGAATTCCCTTCTACTCGATACCCATGCCTGGGCATGGGCGCTGACTGGCGATAAACGGCTGTCGCCGCCACTGCCATGCTGAATGGGATACCGATCACTTCCGCCGATGCGATCTTCGATCAACTCGCCGGAAATGAGCGCTGGATTACTCGCTTCTGGTAGGCTCAGGTAACCCCGATCGTCAGCTCGGCGACGAAATCATAGGCGTCGCCGCGATAGAGCGAGCGGGTGAATTCCACGGCGCGGCCGGAGCCGAGATAGGAGATGCGCTCGATCGACAGGCCGGCGGCACCGACGGAGACACCGAGAATCTGGGCGTCGGCTTCCTTCATGTTGGTCGCCGAGATGCGCTGCACGGCCCGCACCGGGCGGACCTGGAGTCGTTCGAGTTCGGCATAGAGCGAATTGGTGACGGCGGCGGGATCGGGGAGAAACTCGCCGGAGACGCTGGCATTTTCGATTGCCAGCGGCTGGTCGTCGGCGATGCGCAGGCGGGAGAGGCGCGAAACCTTCACGTCGGTGCCGAGGCCGAGAATCATCATCTCGTCGGGCGAGGGGGTGTGGATGCCCTTGTGCAGCCATTCGGAACGGGAGGACATGCCGCGGCGCGCCATGTCCTCGGTGAAGGAGGTAAGCTGCGACAGGCGCTGCTCGACCCTTGAGACGGGTTTGGCGACGAAGGTGCCGGAACCATGGCGGCGCACCAGCAGACCGTCGGCGACGAGTTCGTCGATCGCCTTGCGCACGGTGACGCGGCTGACGGCGGCGAATTCCGCGATGTCGCGTTCCGGCGGCAGCGCATCGCCGTGACCGAGCGTACCGGTGCGCACGGCCTCTTCCAGCGTACGGCGCAGCTTGACGTAGAGCGGGCCGGTGCCGGCCGCCTGCAGACGCTCCAGGGACAGGAGGGTGGCCAGGTCGTCGGTCATGCCGCACCTCTCTGTTCGTCGTGCAGGAGCTTGACGGCAAGTTCGACCGCACCCTGCAGGGCATCGCCCTTCGGCCTGGCAAGCCGTGCCTTGTAGCGTTCGGAAAGCCACGGCTCATAGGCTCCTGCAAGGCCGCCGAGCAGGCAGATCGACGGGCATTCAGGCCAGAGCAGCGCTTCGAGGCTTTCGCCGATTGCCGTTGCCGCGTCCGTGATGATGCCGACCGCGACGGCATCGCCCTTAGCCGCATGTTCGAAGACCACAGGTGCATAGCGGGCAAAATCCATCGGTCTTGCCGAATGCGCGAACTCGACGATGCGCTCAGGATCGCTGCCGTATTCGGCCATGATCGCTTCGGTCATGGGAGACGACGGGCGCACGCCGTCATGGGCGAGCAGCGATCGCTCCATCAGGTCGCGGCCGAGGCGGGCGCCGCTTGCCTGGTCGCCGACGATGAAGCCCCAACCGCCGATGCCGTTCAGCCGGCCGTTCCTGCGGGCATTATAGACCGAGCCGGTGCCGAAGGCCCCGACGATGCCGTCGCCATCGCCGAGCGCGCCCTGTAGGGCAATCAGCGCATCGGTGACGACGCGGCCTTCGGCAAAGGGCAGGGCCTTTTTTATTCGCTGCCCGTAATCCGTGACATTGGCGCCGGCGACGCCGACGACTGATGCAACAGAGGCGATGGTTTCAGCCGCAAGTCCTGCATCTATCAGCGCCTGCCGGGCGGATTCGACAATGTTGAGAAGAGAATTTTCCAAATCGGACAGGATATTGGCCGGGCCTGCTTTGCCGCGGCCGATGACATTGCCGTGTCTGTCCGCGACCGCGGCTCGGCAGCTCGTTCCACCGCCGTCTATGCCGATTGCAAGCTCCGTCATCGGGCCTCCGAATACGCCGTTCCCTATGTTTTTTATTACAATACCAAAAAAATACCATTTACCAAGTGGGAATGATAGAGAAAATTCGTCTTTTTATCATGTTGATTTTATTCGATAAAATTTTTTAATGAATTTTTTGGGGCAGAAAAGTTAAATTCGGCTGGACAATTGGTATTTTTTTGGACTTAATTCGGCAAAAGGGAACAGCACATCGAAGCCCGCGAAAACCGGCGGCAAAGCCAAGCCGGAACCGCTTCGAGGATGATCGAGAGAACGACCCACCGCTTGTCAGACTGGTGGCGAAGTTCGGTATCCATCGGCTTTTCCCGATCAATTTTGCCGCGCCCGATGCAGGTCACGGGGCAGCGCGCAGTCCGGCCGCAAGCGATCCGCCTTTGCGTCCGTCGAGCTTTCGGGGCCGGCAGGTGCTGGCGGCCCTCCAAGAGGCGTTGGGTGTTTCCTCAAGCACACCAATTGCTTGTTTCAGATCGAAAACAGCGCCTTGCGGCGCTCAAAACACAGGAGAGGGAAATGAAAAACACTGCTCTGAAAAGCTTTCTGCTTGCCTCCAGCCTGCTGACTTCGGCAGGTCTCGTCCATGCCGCCGACGTCACGCTGACAGTCGAAAGCTGGCGTAACGACGACCTGCAGATCTGGCAGGAGAAGATCATTCCGGCCTTCGAAGCGAAGAACCCGGGCATCAAGATCGTCTTCTCGCCGACCGCGCCGACCGAATACAATGCCTCGCTGAACGCCAAGCTCGATGCCGGCTCCGCAGGGGACATCATCACCTGCCGCCCGTTCGACGCTTCGCTGGAACTCTTCAACAAGAAGCAGCTCGTCGACATTACCAGCCTGCCGGGCATGGAGAACTTCTCAGCCGTCGCCAAGGCGGCCTGGACCACCGACGACGGCAAGTCGACCTTCTGCGTGCCGATGGCTTCGGTCATCCACGGCTTCATCTACAACAAAGATGCCTTCGACAAGCTCGGCATCTCCGTGCCGAAGACGCAGGACGAGTTCTATGCAGCCCTCGACAAGATCAAGGCCGACGGTACCTACATCCCGCTCGCCATGGGCACGAAGGACCTCTGGGAAGCCGCGACTATGGGCTACCAGAACATCGGCCCGAACTACTGGAAGGGTGAAGAGGGCCGCGAAGCGCTTATCGCCGGCAAGCAGAAGCTGACGGACGCCGACTGGGTCAAGCCCTACGAAGAGCTTGCCAAGTGGAAGCCCTATCTCGGGGACGGCTTCGAAGCCCAGACCTACTCGGACAGCCAGAACCTCTTCACGCTTGGCCGCGCCGCGATCTATCCGGCCGGTTCCTGGGAAATCGCGCTGTTCAACACGCAGGCCCAGTTCAAGATGGGCGCGTTCCCGCCGCCGGTTCCGAAGGCCGGTGACACCGGCTACATCTCCGACCATCCCGATATCGGCGTTGCCCTAAACGCGAAGAGCACGCATGCCGAGGAAGCCAAGAAATTCCTCAGCTGGGTCGCATCGCCCGAGTTCGCCGATATCTACGCCAACGCGCTGCCGGGCTTCTTCAGCCTGAACTCCAACCCGGTCAAGATGTCCGATCCACTCGCTCAGGAATTCGTGTCCTGGCGCGGTCCGTACAAGTCGACCGTGCGCTCGACCTACCAGATCCTGTCACGCGGCACGCCGAACCTTGAAAACGAGACCTGGGTCGAGTCCGCCAACGTGATCAACGGCACCGATACGCCGAAGGTCGCTGCCGAAAAGCTCCAGAAGGGCCTCGACAGCTGGTACAAGCCGGCCAAGTGACGTGGCGGGGGGCCGCGTTTGCGGCCCCTCATCCGGCCTGCCGGCCACCTTCTCCCCGCGCGCGGGGAGAAGCAGACTCGCAGCGACCTCTCAGCCCGATTTCGCATCCCAGCAGGGTATTGCCTCTCTCCCCCGTCGGCAGAGAGTTCGGGTGAGGCGCAACATCTTCCATCTGCGCCCGCAGGATTGCGGCCAGTCGACGAGAACAGGCAAACGCCATGAGCCAAACCGACAACGCGATCGATATCGTCCCGATCAAGCGCCCGGTGCGCTGGCACATCTTCGTCTTCATGCTGCCCGCGGTGATCGTCTATTCCGCCGTCATGGTGCTGCCGCTCATCGAAACGCTCAGGCTTTCGCTCTACAATATCGTCGACGGTCAGCCGGCCTTCGTCGGACTTGCGAATTTCAGGGTGTTGTTCGGCGATCCGCGCTGGGCGCATGACTTCTGGAACGCGCTGGTCAACAACCTGATCTTCTTCGCTATCCACATGTGCGTGCAGAACCCGATCGGCGTGGCGCTTGCCGCCCTGCTTTCGGTGCCGAAGCTGCGCGGTGTCGCCTTTTACCGCACGGCGATCTTCCTGCCGACGCTGCTCTCTTTCGTCATCGTCGGTTTCATCTGGAAGCTGATCCTGTCGCCGATCTGGGGCGTGGCGCCCTGGATGCTCGATCTCATCGGCTTGAAATTCCTGTTTGCGCCCTGGCTCGGCAAGCCCGGCTCGGCGCTGATCGCAGTGTCGCTGATCTCCAACTGGCAGTATATCGGCATTCCGATGATGCTGATTTATGCCGCGTTGCTCAGCATCCCCGAAGAGGTGATCGAGGCGGCCGAATGCGACGGCATCACTGGCTGGGCGCAATTCTGGAAGATCAAGCTGCCGCTGATCCTGCCGGCAATCGGCATCATCTCGATCCTGACCTTCGTCGGCAATTTCAATGCCTTCGACCTGATCTACACGGTGCAAGGGGCGCTCGCCGGACCTGATATGTCGACCGATATTCTCGGTACGCTGCTCTACCGCACCTTCTTCGGTTTCCAGCTTCAGCTCGGCGACCGCTCGATGGGCGCGACGATCGCCACGGTGATGTTCCTCATCATCCTCGCCGGCGTCTCGCTCTATCTCTTCGTCATCCAGCGGCGCATGCGTCGCTACCAGTTCTGAGGAGCGCGCATGTCCAAGGCACGCACATCTCCGATCCGCACCGGCCTCGTGCATCTGGCGCTTGGCGCCTATACACTGGTCGCGCTGTTTCCGGTTTTCCTGACGGTGGTCAACTCGTTCAAGGATCGCGCCTCGATCTTCCGCGAGCCGCTGATGGTGCCGACGCCGTCGACATTCAGTCTGGTCGGTTATCAGACGGTGCTCGGTCAGGGCGATTTCGCCACCTATTTCCAGAACAGCTTCGTCGTGACGATCGTCTCGATCCTGCTGGTACTGCTCTTCGGCGCCATGGCGGCCTTCGCGCTTTCGGAATATCGCTTCCGCGGCAACACGCTGCTCGGGCTCTATATGGCGATCGGCATCATGATCCCGATCCGCCTCGGCACGGTGGCAATCCTGCAGGGCATGGTGGCGGCAGGCCTCGTCAATACGTTGACGGCGCTGGTCCTCGTCTACACCGCGCAGGGCATACCGCTGGCGATCTTCATCCTGTCGGAATTCATGCGCACGGTCTCGGATGATCTCAAGAATGCCGGGCGCATCGACGGGCTTTCCGAATATGCGATCTTCTTCCGCCTGGTGCTGCCGCTGGTTCGGCCGGCCATGGCGACCGTCGCCGTCTTCACGATGATCCCGATCTGGAACGATCTCTGGTTCCCGCTGATCCTGGCGCCCTCCGAGGCCACGAAAACGGTAACGCTCGGCTCGCAGATCTTCATCGGCCAGTTCGTCACCAACTGGAACGCGGTGCTGGCGGCGCTGTCGCTGGCGATCCTGCCGATCCTCGTTCTCTACGTCATCTTCTCGCGGCAGCTGATCCGCGGCATTACGTCAGGAGCCGTCAAGTGAGCCACGAGAAACCCATCCGCGTCCTCGTTGCCGGCCTCGGCAACATGGGCCGCAGCCATGCGCTCGCCTATCACAACAATCCAGGCTTCGAGATCGTCGGTCTCGTCAACCGCTCGACGCCGAAGCTGGAGCCCGAGCTGCAGGCCTATACGATCCATCCCGATTTCGCGACGGCGCTCGCCGAGCTGAAGCCGGACCTCTGCTCGATCAACACCTATTCCGACAGCCATGCCGATTATGCCGTCGCCGCTTTCGAGGCCGGCTGCGACGTCTTCGTCGAGAAGCCGCTGGCGACCACCGTCGCCGACGCTGAGAGGGTCGTCGCTGCCGCGAAGAAGGCCGGGCGCAAGCTGGTGATCGGCTATATCCTTCGCCATCACCCCTCATGGACGAAGCTGATCGAGGAAGCGCGCAAGCTCGGCCCGCCTTACGTCTTCCGCATGAACCTCAACCAGCAGTCCAGCGGCCCGACCTGGGCGACGCACAAGTCTCTGATGCAAACCACGTCGCCGATCGTCGATTGCGGCGTGCATTATGTCGACGTCATGTGTCAGATCACCGACGCAAGGGCAGTCGAGGTGCGCGGCATGGGGCTGCGGCTGTCCGACGAGATCGCCGCCGACATGTATAATTACGGTCAGTTGCAGGTGCTCTTCGAGGATGGTTCGGTTGGCTGGTACGAGGCCGGCTGGGGACCGATGATCTCGGAGACCGCCTTCTTCGTGAAGGATGTGATGTCGCCGAAGGGTGCGGTGTCGATCGTCATGGATCCGAACGCCAAGTCCGACGATATCGACACGCACACCAAGACTTCCGTGATCCGTCTGCATACGGCCGAAACCGGGCCGGACGGCAAGTTCATCCGGCCCGACCAGGACATGAGGATGACGGGCGAGCCCGGTCATCAGGCGCTCTGCGACTTGGAACAGGCCTTCATGCTGAGGGCGATCCGCGAGGATCTGAACCTCGATCGCCATATGGCCGATGCGGTGGCGTCGCTGCGCATCTGCCTTGCCGCCGACGAGAGCGTGCGCACCGGCCAGCCGGTCAGATTGTAAGGAAAAATCAGTGGGATCACTTCAACTCAAATCCATCCGCAAGACCTATGGCACGCATGAGGTGCTGAAGGGCATCGACCTCGAGGTTGAGGACGGCGAATTCGTCATCTTCGTCGGCCCCTCAGGCTGCGGAAAATCGACGCTGTTGCGCAGCATTGCCGGCCTTGAGGACGTCACCTCGGGCGCCGTCGTCATCAACGGACGCGACGAGACGCTGACGCCGCCGGCCAAGCGCGGCATTGCCATGGTGTTCCAGTCCTATGCGCTCTATCCGCACTTGACGGTCAAGGACAACATGGGCCTCGGCCTCAAGCAGGCGGGCACGCCCAAGGACGAGATCGATAGCCGAGTGGGCAAGGCATCGGGCATGCTGTCGCTCGCCCCCTATCTGGCGCGGCGGCCGGCCGAACTCTCGGGCGGTCAGCGCCAGCGCGTCGCGATCGGCCGCGCCATTGTGCGCGAACCGGAACTCTTCCTGTTCGACGAGCCGCTGTCGAACCTCGACGCAGCGCTGCGCGTTCAGACCCGCCTTGAAATCGCTCGGCTGCACCGCAGCCTGAAGGCGACGATGATCTACGTAACCCATGACCAGGTCGAGGCGATGACGCTTGCCGACAAGATCGTCGTGCTGAATGCCGGCGCGATCGAGCAGATCGGCTCGCCGATGGAACTCTACAATCGTCCGGCGAACGTCTTCGTTGCCGGATTCATCGGCTCGCCGCAGATGAATTTCATCGCGGCCGAAAAGGTCGGGGATCACAGTGCCAAGACGATCGGCGTGCGTCCCGAACATATGACATTATCGCGCGAGCAGGGGAGTTGGGCAGCGAAGGTCGTGCACGTCGAGCATCTCGGCGCCGATACAATCATCTATCTGGAATCCGATCAGTGCGGCCTGCTGACGGCGCGTCTGTTCGGCGAACATCAGTACGAGCCCGACGAGACCGTCTATGCGACGCCGGATCAGGCGCGTGTGCACCGCTTCGATGTGGACGACCAGGCAATCCGCTGAGCGTATGACAAGCGCAAGCCCTGCGGCCTTGAACTGACTGACCCCCGAAGGTTGATGTCCAACTTTCGGGGGTCAATTCACCTGCGGGGTTTTAATATGCAGCCGCCGTCCGCCGGTTCGATCAGTTGAGCACCGGCCGCATGAAGCTACGTTCATAGCTGACGATACTGCGGTTGCGCTTGTCGAGTTCGAAAGCGGCCTGACATTCCGGATCGCTTGCCATGCGGGTTCGATAGTCCTCGTAGGCGGCAAGGCTCGGGAAGGAAAACAATGCAACGGCAATGTTGTTGGCGCCTTCGGATGGCAGGAAATAACCGTGATGGGTGCCGCCCATCCTGTTGACGATCGGAATCCAGAGCCGGGCATATTCCTCGAATTCGGCGAGCTTGTACGGATCGATCACATAACGCAGGTGGCAGGTAATCATTGAAAATATCCCGTCGCTTGAAACGCCGGGCGAAGAGCTGTCCCGGCTCATTTGGTTTGGGCAACTTCTGGCACCGAGTTGGGAGAGTTCAAGTGCTTTGTGGTGATGGCTGCATCACGCTTGCTGACAGTTCGGCCAACCGACCTGAAAAAGGCGCCGTTTTGCGGCGCCTTTTGCGTGAGCGGTATTGTCAAACTCAGTCGCGGATGACCAGCAGATCAGCCGCCATGAAGCGCAGCGTCACCGTTTCGCCGGCCTGCGGCGGGGTGACGCCGGGGCTGTTGAACATGTCAAAGGAAATGACGTTGCCGCCGACATTCATGCGGGTGCGGATGACCGACCCCAGGAAGTGGGCCGAGACGACCTGGCCGGTGAGCGCGGTATCGCTTCTGACGGTGTCGGAGAGCGAGCCCGCTTCCGGGCGCAGCGCCAGCGAGATGGTTTCGCCGGCCTTGTGGGCTGCGACCGACTGCTTCAGCGTGATGGCCTGATCGCCGATCTGGATGCGGTTGGCGTCGGGATCGACGACCTTGGCCTCGATGAGGTTCAGCGTCCCAACGAAGGAGGCGACAAAGCGCGTTGCCGGCGTATTATAGATCTCGAAGGGCGAACCGATCTGGTCGGCCTTGCCGGCGTTCATGACGACGATGCGGTCGGAGATCGACAGCGCCTCTTCCTGGTCGTGGGTAACGAAAACCGTGGTGATGCCGAGCTGCTGCTGGATCTGGCGGATTTCCTCGCGCAGCGACACGCGGATCTTGGCGTCGAGTGCGGAGAGCGGCTCGTCGAGCAGCAACACCTGCGGCTTGACGGCAAGCGCACGGGCAAGAGCGACTCGCTGCTGCTGGCCGCCCGATAATTGGTAGGGGAAACGGTCGGCGAGGTGGTCGAGCTTGATCAGGCCGAGCATTTCCTTGACGCGGGCGTCAATTTCAGGCTTGGGGGCGCCGGCGACCTTCAGGCCGAAGGCGACATTGTCGTGCACCGTCATGTTCGGGAACAGCGCATAGGCCTGGAAGACCATGCCGATATTGCGCTGGTTCGGCTTCAGCGCGCTCTGGTCCTTGCCGTTGATGGTCAGCGTGCCGCCGGTCGGCGTTTCGAAGCCGGCGATCATGCGCAGAACGGTCGTCTTGCCGCAGCCTGACGGTCCGAGGAAGGAGACGAATTCGCCCTTCTCGATGTTCATGTTGAAGTTCTTGACGACCTGGACCGGGCCGAAGGATTTCTGAATGTTGGTCAGCGTGAGAAAAGACATGAGCCGATTACCTTAAGCCTTTGCCGGGCGGGCTTTGCCGAAGCGGGAAACGAGGTTGAGCAGGCCCATGCTGAGCCAGGTGATCGAGAAGGCGATGACGGCGAGCGCCGAAGGCTCATAGGCCTTGTTTGCACCGACGAGCTGCAGGTAGGGGCCGAAGGCCGGGCGGTTGAGCAGGGCAGCGAAGGTGAATTCGCCCATGACGATCGCCAGCGTGATGAAGGCACCCGACAGCACGCCGCTCATGACGTTGGGAAAAATGCACCTGAACATGATGGTCGTCCAGCGCGCGCCGAGGCTTTCGGCTGCTTCCGTCAGGGTGCGGACGTCGATGGCGCGCATGGCGGTGTCGACGGCGCGGTACATGTAGGGCAGGGACAGCGTGATGTAGGAGAAGACCAGCAGTATGTTGGTGCCGGTCGTCGAACCCGTCAGCGGTAGATAGGACGACGAGTTGTACATCCTGAGATAACCGAAGACGATGACGATTGCCGGAATGACGAGCGGGAGCAGCGTGATGAATTCGACGACCGGGCGCATCTGCGGCAGCCGCAGCCGCACCCAGTAGGCCGTCGGCACGACGAGCAGCATGCCGAAGACAATGGTCAGAAGCGCCATCATCATGGAGTAGCCGAAGGTCTCGCGGAACTGGGCGTCCGAGAAGACCGACTGATAGGCATCGAGACTGTATTCACCGCGGCGCATTCGCAGCGAAAATTCAATGGTGCCGATTAGCGGAATGATGAAATAGGACGCGCCCAGGATGATGGCGATCCAGGCTCCGAGACGTTGCGCTTTCATTTCTGCCACCGTTCGGCGCGCATGCGCAGCATGAGGTACAGGACGTTGGATACGCCGGTGATCACGATCATGCCGAGCGCGATTGCGTAACCGAGGTTGGCATTGTGCAGAACGTCGCCGCGGATCTGCGCGTAGAGCAGGATCGGCACGATGTTCAGCGAACTGCCGGTCAGCGCGAAGGCGGTGGCTATGGCGCCGAAGGCGTTGGCAAAGAGCAGCAGTGTCGTGCCGAGCAGGCTCGGCCAGAGGATCGGCATCGCGACCATCGTCCAGTACTGACGGTTGGTGGCGCCGAGGATCTGCGAGGCTTCACGCCATTCCTTCTTCATGCCGTCGAGCGCAGGCGTCAGGATCAGCACCATCAGCGGGATCTGGAAATACATATAGGTGATGGTGAGGCCGAAGAAGGACAGCAGGTTGAAGCCGGTGCTGTAAAGGTTGAAGTCGAACCATTCCCGCAGGAAGACCGTCACGAGGCCGGTGCGGCCGAGCGTTGCCAGAAAGGCGAAGGCGAGCGGCACGCCGGCGAAATTGGAGGCGACGCCGGAGAAGGTCAGAAGCGTCGAGCGCACCGAGTTCGGCAGGCCGCCGAGCACGACGGCCCAGGCGAGGAAAAAGCCGATCAACGCGCCGCCCAGAGCCGAGGCGACCGAGACGCGGATACTGATCCAATAAGCGCTCATGATCGATGGCGTAAAAAGATCGCCGATATTCTTCAGCGTAAAACTACCCTCGGGTGTCAGGAACGCGCCCGCCACGAGATAAAGCGTGGGGATGATCAGAAACAGCAGCGAGAAGATAATGAAGGGTGCAATGCCCAGCCAGTCGATCACGCGATCTCTGTTGATCAAGGGGGCGCTGCTGACCATAGGCGTAGAGACGGTGCTCATGGAAAAGCTCATCCTGGGGCGTCGGAGTGAGAGAACCTCCCCGCCGTTGGGCGGGGAGGCAGGATCAGAGGTTACTTGACGCTGGCGCCGACCACGGAATCCCAGTTCTTGGTGATGGTTTCCTTGCCGGCCGCCTGCTCTTCGAGCGTCGGGAAAACAGCCTTTTCATAGGCTGCTGCAGGCGGCAGCTTGTCGAGCAGGTCCTTCGGGATCTTGTTGTTCTTGGCAAGATCGTTGAAGCGGATCGGGTGGCAATATCCCTTCAGCCAGCCAAGCTGACCTTCGTCGGAATAGAGGTATTCCATCCAGAGCTTGGCAGCGTTCGGGTGCGGAGCGAAGGCCGAAATCGCCTGGACGTAGACACCGGCAACGACGCCCGTCTTCGGAACGACAACCTCGAACGGAGGATTGCCCTTGAGGCTCTGGCCCCAGGACAGGGCGTTGTAGTCCCAGGCGACGATGATCGGCGTCGAGCCCTGAGCGAAGGGAGCCGCCTTGCCGACGACGGGCACGAAGTTGCCAGCCTTGTTGAGTTCGGCGAAGAACTTCAGGCCTTCTTCGCCTGCCTTGGCCGCGTCACCGCCGGATGCGGAAAGACCAGCAGCATAGACGCCCTGGACAGCCTGGTTGGCGCTGCGCGGATCACCTGCAAGCGCGACCGTGTTTGCGTAGTCGCTCTTCTTCAGGTCGGTCCAGTCGGCCGGCGATTCCTTGACGAGGTCCTTGTTCACGAGGAACGAGAGAACGCCGTAATAGTCGCCGTACCAGAAGCCTTCGGCATCCTTGGCCGTGTCCGGGATCGAATCCCAGGTGGAAACCTTGTAAGGCTGGATCAGACCGTCCTTCTTGGCGGACGGACCGAAGGAGAGGCCGACGTCGATGACGTCAGGAGCCTGCGGACCGGTGTTGCCCTTGTTGGCCTTGATGGCTTCGACTTCGTCGCCCGAACCTGCGTCCGGGTTCAGTTCGTTGACTTCGAGGCCATACTTGGCCTTGAAGCCGGCAATGACGTCGCCGTAGCCGCACCAGTCGTGCGGAAGAGCGATCGTGGTCAGGGTGCCTTCCTTCTTGGCGGCGGCGATAAGTTCAGCGCTCGGCTCGGCGGCGGCAATCGCGGTCGAAGCCACGATCATCGCAGTAGAGAGCGACAGAAGTCGAGAAATGTTAGAGATCACTGTTGTTCTCCTTCGGGTTTTCAGTGTCTGGCGATGCTGTTAATCAGCTTACATGAAGCTTGTGTGACGGGTGGATGACGTTAATTTTGCTATGAATAGCAGGCGTTTGCGACACGTGTTTTATTTGCGACGACACGACCTGTTTCCGCGAAGGTCCGTCCTTGTTCTCCCCTTTGTTTTTCTTGTCCCTCCTAACCCGGTTTGCGGAAAAGCTTGGTCTGCTCGAACAAGCCCTCAAGCGTCTTCATGCGCTCCTTCGTCTCGTCCCAGGTGGAGTTCTGAACGGCCTCGATGAGCGCTTCAACGATGAAGAGGGTGACGACGGAGGAGTCCCAAGCCGACGGCGCCTCGATCCGAACGCGGAAGGCATGCCGGGCGAGCTTGGCGGCGGGCGAGCTCCACTGGTCGGTGAAGACGACGATTTCTGCGCCGCGTTTGCGAGCGGCAGTCGCAAGGCTCACCATCTCCTGCTCGTAGCGGCGGATGTCGAAGATGATCAGAATGTCGCCGGCATTCATGTTGAGAGCATATTGCGGCCAGCTGCTGGAGTTCGATGATAGCAGCGTCGTCGCCGGCCGAATCACCTGCATATGGGTGAAGAAATATTCGGCAAGCGCGCCGGTGATGCGGCCGCCGACGAAATAGAGGCCGCGCTTGCGGTCCGACAGCAGTGAGGCGACGCTGTCGAAGGTCGCGGTGTCGAGATCGGTCAACGTCTGGCGCAGATTGCTCATGATGGCATCGGCGAAACGGTTGAGGATATGCGTGCCAGGCGCGTTCTGGGCCCAACGATCATGCTTGGCGATCGGGTTGGAGATCGTCGCTTCGACCTCCAGATGCAGATGTGCCTGAAAGTCCGGATAGCCCTTGAAGCCGAGCTTCTGCACCATGCGCACGACCGTCGGCGTCGAAACGCCGGCATTCTCGGCGATCGTGGTGATGCTGCCGAGACCGGATACCGGATAATTGTCGAGAAGGCTTTCGGCCAGTTGCTTCTCGGCGCGCGTCAGCACCCCGAAATGCGAGTGTATGACGTCCGAAACCGTCTTCGATGCAACTGTCACTTAACGATGCTCCCCGGGGTGGTCTGGCGCCACTTTCCCGCTCAAAGTTAACAACGCTGTCATAATCCATGTCAACTACTGTCATGAAAAGAAATTTTCAGTCGACGCTTGACAGTGACCGAAACCTGAAGAATTCTTTTCTTGGAAAGCTTTTATTAAGGGATAGGAGTGGCGCCATTGGTGCTGGGCGGGCCAAAAATCCTCAGCGAAGCGGACGGTGATTGCGTCGGGATCGAGCGCGTCGGCGGCCGAAGCCCGGTGCTGCTCGTCTGCGAGCACGCTTCGAATGTGCTTCCCGCTCATTTCGGTGATCTCGGCCTGCCCAGCGAAGCGCTCTTAAGCCACATTGCCTGGGACCCGGGGGCTCTTTCAGTCGCCCGCGGCATATCGGAAGGGCTCGATGCGACGCTCGTCTACCAGCGGTTCTCTCGGCTGATCTACGACTGCAACCGGCCGCCGAGTTCACCCGGCGCCATGCCTGAAGTAAGCGAGATCTATGCCGTTCCCGGCAACACGGATTTGACCGCCGAAGAACGGCTTGCGCGCACCGACGCGCTCTACGTGCCTTTCCACGACGCCATCCGCGGGCTGATCCGCGATCGCCGGGCGAGGGGGCAAGACAGCATCATCGTGACGATCCATAGCTTCACGCCGGTCTATCACGGCCGCGAACGCGCCGTCGAACTCGGCATATTGCACGATGAGGACAGCCGGCTCGCCGACCGCATGCTGGAGGCTGCGGCCGAGGCGCCGCTTTACAGGACGGAACGCAACCAGCCTTACGGGCCTGAGGATGGCGTGACTCACACGCTGATCCTGCACGGGCTGTCGAACGGCTTGCGCAATGTGATGATCGAGGTCCGCAACGACCTCGTCGCAGACGATGTCGGCCAAGGGGTCATGGCCGACTATCTAAAAGGGCTGCTCCAGCAAAGCCTGGACGCCTGATAAAAAGAAGACCCGAGGGAGCAGTCTAACTGCGAACGTCCGCACGGCGCAAATGCAGCGGGCAATTTGGCACTGAACCGGCCCGCAATCCCGCGGCCGATCGTGAACAGGGGGAAGTCATGTCGGATTATTCCGAACTGGACAAGAAGCAGGATGTGCACATCCTGCATTCCATGGGTTATGCCCAAGAACTCGAACGACGCATGAGCTCGTTCTCGAACTTCGCCGTCTCATTTTCCATCATCTGCATCCTCTCCGGCGGCATCAATTCGCTGGCGCAAGCGACCTCCGGTGCCGGCGGAGCCGCCATCGGCATCGGCTGGCCGCTCGGCTGCTTCATCTCGCTCGTCTTCGCCGTTGCCATGGCGCAGATCAGCTCCGCCTATCCGACGGCCGGCGGGCTTTATCACTGGGGTTCGATCCTCGGCAACCGCTTCACTGGCTGGCTGACCGCCTGGTTCAACCTGCTCGGTCTCGTCACGGTGCTCGGCGCCATCAATGTCGGCACCTATTATTTCTTCATGGGTACGTTCGGCACGGGCTATCTTGGCTTGACGGACACTATCACGGTGCGGATCGTCTTCCTCGTCATCATCACCGGCGCACAGGCGCTCGTGAACCATATGGGGATAGGGTTGACCGCAAAGCTGACAGACTTCTCGGGTTATCTGATCTTCGCGACCGCCATCGCGCTTGCCGTAGTGTGCCTGTTATCGGCCCCGTCATATGAATTCGGCCGGCTCTTCACCTTCGCCAATTATTCCGGCGAAGCGGGCGGCAGTGTCTGGCCGACGACGTCGGGCAGCTGGGTTTTCCTGCTCGGTCTGCTGCTGCCGATCTACACCATCACCGGCTACGACGCTTCGGCGCATACGTCGGAAGAGACGGTCAAAGCCGCCCACTCGGTGCCGCGTGGCATGGTCGCCTCAGTTCTGTGGTCGGCACTCTTCGGCTACATCATGCTGTGCTCTTTCGTGCTCATGCTGCCGAATATGGACGATGCAGCAAAACAGGGCTGGAACGTGTTCTTCTGGGCGATGGACACGCAGGTCAACGCGACCGTGAAGGACATCCTCTACTTGGCGATCCTCGTCAGTCAGTGGCTGTGCGGCCTTGCTACCGTCACTTCGGTTTCCCGCATGATCTTCGCCTTCTCGCGTGACGGCGGCCTACCGGCATCGAAGGCGCTGTCGAAAGTCAGCCCGCAGTACCGCACGCCGGTGGCTGCGATCTGGACCGGCTCGATCCTTTCGGTGCTGTTCGTCTGGTTCACCTCACTCGATATCATGAAAATTGGCGACACGCCGGTGTACACCATCGTCGTTTCGTGCACGGTCATCTTCCTCTTCTTCTCCTTCGCGATCCCGATCACGCTCGGTCTCTTCGCCTGGGGCACATCGAAATGGGACAAGATGGGACCGTGGAACCTCGGCGAAGGCCTCTTCAAGCTCTTTGCAGTGCTGTCGATCATCGCGATGGTTCTGATCTTCATTCTCGGAATCCAACCGCCGAACGGTGCTGCCCTTTACGTTACCGTTGGCTTCCTTCTGATGACCGCAATCGTCTGGTTCGGTTTTGAAAGCCGGCGCTTCAAGGGACCGCCGATCGGCGCTGAGGTGGCAAAGCGCCAGGCCGAAATCGCAGCTGCCGAAGCGGCGGTTGGCGAAAGCGGCGAAAAATAAGCATCGAGGCTTCCCTCTCAAATGGCGGGGCCGCTCCTGCGGCCCCATCGCCGGTTCAACGAAAAGGCATCAGGCCCACATCGGCCGAGCGCATGCGATTTCGTTGCCCCGATCATCTCAATTCCAATGTCAGGCGGATCAACCATGAGCAGCTACACATTCGACGATCTCAAGAAGGATGTTGCCGAAGGGCGCATCGATACGGTTCTTGCGTGCCAGGTGGACATGCAAGGCCGTCTGATGGGCAAGCGCTTTCAGGCGGAATATTTCGTCGAGAGCGCCTGGAAGGAAACCCATAGCTGCAACTATCTGATCGCCACCGACATGGAGATGGAGACGGTTTCCGGCTATAAGGCGACCAGCTGGGAAAAGGGTTACGGCGACTATACGATGAAGCCGGATCTGGCGACGCTGCGCCGCATTCCCTGGCTCGAGGGCACGGCGCTGGTGCTCTGCGACATGCTCGACCATCACACCCATGAAGAGGTCGCCCATTCGCCGCGTGCAATCCTGAAGAAGCAGGTGAAGCGCCTCGAAGATATGGGCATGAAGGCTTACATGGCCTCCGAGCTCGAATTCTTCCTGTTCGACCAGAGCTACGAGTCGGCGCATACGGCTGGCTACCGCAACCTCAAGCTCGCCAGCGCCTATAACGAGGACTACCACATCTTCCAGACTACCAAGGAGGAAGAGGTGATGCGAGCGATCCGCACCGGGCTGCAGGGCGCCGGCATTCCGGTCGAGAACTCCAAGGGCGAGGCCTCGGCCGGCCAGGAGGAGATCAACGTGCGTTATGCCGATGCGCTCGCCATGGCCGACCGGCACGCGATCATCAAGAATGGCTGCAAGGAGATCGCCTGGTCGAAAGGCAAGGCGATCACCTTCCTGGCCAAGTGGAATTACAATGCCGCCGGCAGTTCCTCGCATATCCATCAGTCGCTCTGGAGCCTTGAGGAAAAGCCGCTGTTCTTCGACCATACCGGCAAATACGGCATGTCGCCGCTGATGCATAATTATGTTGCAGGGCTTCTCGCGCATGCGAGCGAGATCACCTATTTCCTGGCGCCCTACATCAATTCCTACAAGCGCTTCATGGCCGGCACTTTCGCACCGACCAAGGCGATCTGGAGCAAGGACAACCGCACCGCCGGCTATCGCCTCTGCGGCGAAGAGACCAAGGGTATCCGCATCGAGTGCCGCGTCGGCGGCTCCGATCTCAATCCCTATCTCGCCTTTGCCGCGCTGCTTGCGGCCGGTATCGACGGGATCGAGAACAGGCTCGAGCTCGAGGCTCCTTTCGTCGGCGACGCCTATGGCGGCAAGGATATTCGAGAAATCCCGCGCACGCTCCGCGCCGCCACGACCGCAATGACGGAATCGGCAATGCTGCGCAAAGCCTTCGGCGATGATGTGATCGACCACTATACCCGTGCTGCCGAATGGGAGCAGGAAGAATACGACCGCCGCATCACCGATTGGGAAGTGGCGCGCGGTTTCGAAAGAGCCTAGTAGGGATTGCGGGTTGTTTGCCCCTCACCCTAACCCTCTCCCCGTTTTACGGGGAGAGGGGACTTGCCATACGAGAGGTAGATGGGACGGAGACGCTGCGGCTATCCCCCTTCGCCCCGCTTACGGGGCGAAGGTGCCGGCAGGCGGATGAGGGGCTCATGCCCTCGCCGAAATTTTGATCAATACGAGGACGGAAATCGATCATGACGATGATCCAATGCATTTCACCGGTTGACGGGTCGGTCTATGCCGAACGCGCCGCACTTTCTCTCGATGCCGCCAAGGATGTTGTGGCGCGGGCCCGCAAGGCGCAGAAGGCCTGGGCGAAACGGCCGCTCGAAGAGCGCGTGCAACTGGTGCTGAAGGGTGCTGCGCGGCTGAACGAGATGTCCGACGTCGTCGTGCCGGAGCTTGCCTGGCAGATGGGCCGGCCGGTCAAGTATGGCGGCGAATACAAGGGTTTCAACGAGCGCTCCAACTATGTCGCCTCGATCGCTGCCGATGCGCTGGCGCCTGTTGTCATCGAGGAGAGCGATCGTTTTGAACGCCGCATCGAGCGCGAAGCGCATGGCGTCGTCTTCGTCGTGGCACCCTGGAACTATCCCTATATGACCGCAATCAACACGATTGCGCCGGCGCTGATGGCGGGCAATACCGTCGTTCTGAAACATGCCTCGCAGACGCTGCTCGTCGGCGAGCGGCTGGTGCAGGCCTTCGTGGAGGCGGGCATTCCCGAGGACGTGTTCCAGAATGTCTTCCTCGATCATCAGACGACCTCGGCGCTGATTGCTGCCGGCAGCTTCAATTTCGTCAACTTTACCGGATCGGTCGAAGGCGGGCGCTCGATGGAGCGGGCCGCCGCCGGCACCTTCACCGGCCTCGGCCTCGAACTCGGCGGCAAGGATCCGGGTTACGTCATGGAAGACGCCGATCTTGAGGCGGCCGTCGATACGCTGATGGACGGCGCGACCTACAATTCCGGCCAGTGCTGCTGCGGCATCGAGCGCATCTATGTGCACGAATCCCTCTACGACGCCTTCGTCGAAAAGTCGGTCGCCTGGGTGTCGAATTACAAGCTCGGCAATCCGCTCGATCCCGAGACTTCGCTCGGACCAATGGCGAACAAGCGCTTCGCCAAGGTGGTGCGCGAGCAGATTGCCGATGCGGTCTCCAAGGGCGCCAAGGCGCTTGTCGATCCCAAGCTTTTCCCTCAGGACGACGGCGGCGCTTATCTCGCACCGCAGGTTCTCGTCGATGTCGACCATTCCATGGCCTTCATGCGCGAGGAGACCTTCGGTCCGGCGGTCGGCATCATGAAGGTGAAGAGCGACGAAGAGGCGCTCGCCTTGATGAACGATAGCCAGTACGGGCTAACGGCCTCGCTCTGGACCAAGGATGCCGAACGGGCAGGGCGGCTCGGCCGCGAGATCGAAACCGGCACCGTTTTCATGAACCGCGCCGATTATCTCGACCCGGCGCTCTGCTGGACCGGTGTCAAGGAGACGGGCCGCGGCGGCTCGCTGTCGATCATCGGCTTCCAGAATCTGACGCGCCCGAAATCCTTCCACCTGAAGAAAGTCACAGTATGAGCAGCAACATCACCGCAAACTGGAGCTATCCGACATCGGTCAAGCTCGGCCGGGGCCGGATCAAGGAACTGGCAGACGCCTGCAAGAGCCTCGGCATCAAAAAGCCGCTGCTGGTCACCGACCGCGGCCTCGCCTCGATGGCGATCACCAAGAACGCGCTCGACATTCTCGAAGACGCAGGCCTTGGCCGGGCGATCTTTGCCGACGTCGATCCGAACCCGAACGAGAAGAACCTCGAGGCCGGCGTCAAGGCTTTCAAGGATGGCGGCCATGACGGCGTCGTCGCCTTCGGCGGCGGCTCGGGCCTCGATCTCGGCAAGTGCGTCGCCTTCATGGCAGGTCAGACCCGGCCTGTCTGGGATTTCGAGGATATCGGCGACTGGTGGACGCGGGCAAGCCTCGAAGGCATTGCCCCGATCGTCGCCGTGCCGACGACAGCGGGTACCGGCTCGGAAGTCGGCCGCGCCAGCGTCATCACCAATTCGCAAACGCATGTGAAGAAGATCATCTTCCATCCGAAGTTCTTGCCTGGTGTCGTCATCTCCGATCCGGAACTGACCGTCGGCATGCCGAAGATCATCACGGCCGGCACCGGCATGGATGCCTTTGCCCATTGCCTGGAGGCCTATTCCTCGCCTTTCTATCACCCGATGTCGGCCGGCATCGCGCTCGAAGGCATGCGGCTCGTCAAGGAATTCCTGCCGCGCGCCTATCGGGAAGGCACCGATCTTGAAGCACGCGCCAACATGATGTCCGCTGCCGCCATGGGTGCTGTCGCCTTCCAGAAGGGGCTCGGCGCTATTCACGCGCTGTCGCACCCGATCGGCGCCGTCTACAACACCCATCACGGCATGACCAACGCAGTTGTCATGCCGGCGGTGCTGCGCTTCAACCGCACGGCGATCGAGGAAAAGATCAGCCGCGCCGCCGCCTATCTCGGTATTTCGGGCGGTTTCGACGGCTTCTACGACTATGTATTGAAGCTCCGGTCCGACCTCGGCGTGCCGGAGACGCTGACGGCGATGGGAATCGCTGCCGACCGCATCGACGAATTGTCGGCCATGGCGATCGAAGATCCGAGCGCGGGCGGCAACCCGGTTGCCATGACGCTCGAGAATACCAAGGCGCTTTTCAGCGATTGCTTCTGAGATCATAAGATCGGACCTGCAGACCGGCCCGGAAAGCCTTGCTTTCCGGGCTTTTTTCATTCTAGCGACATCCCCAATTTTAGGGATGTGAAAAATACCGGCTGCAATTTCGGCGCGCGTGTTTGGAATTTGTTAACCATGATTAGAAAGGATGGATTAACCGCACGATGCTCCGATGGTGCGTAAAAGAGCGATTCCGGCTCGCACCATTTCCTTCCGAGGACTGAACATGCCTGTCATCACATTCGCAAATACTAAGGGCGGCGCCGGCAAGACGACCGCTGTTCTCCTGCTCGCCACCGAGCTTGCCCGCAAGGGTTTTCGCGTCACCATTCTCGACGCCGATCCGCAGCACTGGATTTCGCGCTGGCACGAGATATCTGGTCATGTGCCCAATATTTCGGTGATCGATTTCGTCACCACCGCCTCGCTGCCGCTGCATATCAGTGAGAACAAGCACAATACCGACTATTTCATCGTCGACCTGCCGGGTGCGCGCAATCCGCTGCTTGCCACCGCCGTCGGTCTTTCCGACCATGTGCTGATCCCGATCCAGGGCTGTGCGATGGATGCGCGCGGCGGCGCGCAGGTGCTCGAACTGCTGCAGTATCTGGACGAAAAGGCGGGTATCAAGATCGGTCATTCAGTGGTGCTGACCCGCGTCAACTCGATGGTCACGACCCGGGCGCTGCAACTCGTCAAATCGCTGCTCAGCGAGCGGCATGTGCCGGTGCTGGACACGGCGATCATCGAACGCTCCGCCTTCCGAGACATCTTCGACTGTGGCGGCACGTTGCACACGCTCGATCCCGCCCGCGTCAGCAATCTCGACAAGGCGCGTGAAAACGCCACCTGTTTTGCCGAGGAGATCATGAGCAAGCTGCCCGCCCGGCTGACGGTGTCGCTCCGTATGGCAACGGCGGCCTGAACATCCCCCGTATAAACCGAAAAGGCCGCCGGAGCGATCCAGCGGCCTTTTCCGTGTCGTTATCACGCTGGCTTCAATCGACGAATTCGACCGTCACTCCCGGCTTGACCATCTTGGCAAGCTCGGTTGCGTCCCAATTGGTCAGGCGAATGCAGCCGTGGCTCTGGGTGCGGCCGATCTTGGAAGGCTCGGGCGTGCCGTGGATGCCGTAGGTCGGCTTGGAGAGCGCCATCCAGACGGTACCGACCGGGCCGTTCGGGCCGGGCGGAATGTTGAGGATCTTGTCGTTGGCGCCCTGCTGGAAATTGATCTTCGGATTATAGGTGTAACCGGGATTGAAGGCGACGCGCTCGACCGTCACGATGCCCGACGGGGAGGGTGTGTCGGTGGAGCCGATCGATGCTGGATAGGCGGCAATGAGATTGCCGGCGCTATCATAGGCAAAGACCTGCTTGCGGCCTTTGTCGGCGATGATACGGGCAACTTCGCCGCTCTTCGGCTCACCCGGATTGACGACCTTGATGACGGTGCCGGCGACGCTGAAATCAGCGCCGGGGTTCATCTCCTTGAGGAAGGCCTCGTCCATGTGGAAGCGCTCGGCCAGCATTTCGGTGGTCGATGTATAGGCAAGCGACGGCAGCAGCGCCTTATGCGAATAGTCTTCCGGGATCTCTGCGACATAGGGGCCGGCGGCATCGGCCGGCGTGATCGTGTAGCTGACGACCGGCAGGCCGCCGTTCATGCGCAACTCTTCCAGAATGGCGTCGGTGTCGTTCGGGTCGAGTTTGGAGCCGGTCATCTGGTCATAGGCATAGACCGATTTGGTGACGTTCGAGCCCATATGGCCGTCGATGACACCGGGCGAGATGCCGGCGCGGTCGAGGAAGACCTGCAGCGCGACGATCTCCGGCTTCGACTTATTCTTCAGCGTGATGACGGGTTCGTCCGGCGCGGCCTTGGGCGCGTCGGCGGGCGGAATCTGCTGGTCGGGATCGATCGAGGCATAATCGTCGCCGGACTGCGGATTGCCGATGCTGTTGTCCTGGGGATAGGGCTGTTCGCCGAGCGGCTGGCGTTCGATCGCCGCATCGCGCGGGATGCCGCCGGTGACCGCACCGCGCTCGGAGTAACGTGCGTCGCCATCGTCGGCGTAATAGGGATCGTTGCCGTTCTGGTCGGCATAGACGTCGCGCGGGCCGGGCCGCGGCGGATAGTAGCCGCGGGCGCGCATCTCGGTGGCGACGACATTGCCGTAGTCGTCGATCAGCACGCGGTTGCCGCTGCGGTCGCGGGCGTAGATATAGCCGCGCGGGACATAGTCGAGGATTTCGCCTCTCGGGGTGACGAGTACGACATCGCTCTGGCGGCGGTCACGGAACTGCTGCGCGCCGGCCTCCGGTGCTGCAACGGCAATGGCTGCCAGCACGGCCGCAAGCGAAAATGCCGACTTTAAAAAACGATTCACGTCTCACACCTCGAACAGTGACTGGGCCGACACACACCTGCGAATTTTGACGCTAGTGTGGAATTTATGAAACCGTGCTGAACAAAATATGAAAATCACTAAGATTTCCTTTTACTCATAAACGTTTGCGTCTCCGCGTCAGTTCCGCAAAATCCATGGTTGCGGCAAAAGCGCAAGAGAGGAAAAGGGTTCGATTGACGAAAGACGGCGCAAAATCTAACGCTACTCGGCCGATAAGCCCCTGAGGAGACTGCGATGATCGAATTTGCCGCTGCAAGCGGGCCGCGCCTGATGCTCGATGAAGCATCGGTGCTGGATATCGGCGGATGCATCGTCGAAGGCGTCGACATCGCGCCGAAGCGCGCCATTCCCGACGACGGCGATCCCCGAATCGATCACTCGCTCGAAGGCTTCCTGTTCACCTGCGGGCCGGACCATATCCGCCACCGCCAGCCGATCGCCGGTAGCGCCGAGGGCAAGGTCTATCCGCTGCACGGATCGGCCTCCGGCCATGCGGCCAAGGTGCTGTGGACGAAATTGAAGAACGGCAATGCCGAATGCCGGGCCGATATCGACATCACCACGGTCGAAGGACTGCCGCAGCGCATCGAGCGGCTGTGGCGGATCGATGGGGCGACCGGTGAGGTCCGGCTCGAGGACCGGGTCGTCAACACCAGCGATCAGACGGTGCCGACCTTCCTGATGTATCACATGAACACCGGCGGTAAATGGCTGGACGAGGGCACGCGGATCGAGGGCGGGATGCTGGAGAATGGCGGTTTCCCCTGGACATTCGGCGAGGAGCCGGGCGGCATCTTCTGCGTGTCGGCGCCGGCAACGGAGCAGGGCTTTGCCGAAGTTCGCCTAGGGCCCATCGCCGCGATCGGCGGCAGGACGCTTCGCGTGCGTTTCCGCGCCGACACGCTGCCTTATCTGCAGGTGTGGCGAAACCAGAAGGCGCCGGCCCATATCATCGGCATCGAGCCGGTCTCGCATCGCTGGGTATTGCGTGACGAGCTTCAGGCAGCCGGCGAGTTCAACATGCTGGCGCCCGGCGAGAGCCGCAGCTATGGGCTGAGCTTTGCCTTCCTGTGAGCGAAGTGTTGTTGACGCTTGCCAAGCTGCGTCGTAGACCTTCAGCCCACCATTTTTGAGGAGACAGGACGATGGATATTCGCCAGATCGACGATGAATATTCGGTTTCGGGTCAGATCACGCCCGAGGACCTTGACGATATCAAGGCGCTGGGGTTCAAATCGATCGTCTGCCACCGCCCCGACCATGAGAGCCCCGATCAGACGTCGTTTTCCGTTATCGAGGCACGTGCCAAGGAACTCGGTCTGGAGATCACCCATGTGCCCGTCGGGCCGATGGGCGTGACCGAGGAAGCGGTCCAGGGCATGGTCGACGCGCTCGACGAGTTCCCGCGGCCGATGCTCGGCTATTGCCGCTCCGGCGCCCGCTCGACGGCGATCTACCAGAAGACCCACCATATCCGCAGCTAGGCCCCCATTCCGGCTGCCGATTTTCCGGCGCTGCACCGCAGCGGCGCCGCCACCTTCCCATTCACTCAGGAGACTATGATGAGCATTAAGCGTATCGACGTCGGCGCACGCATGAGCGGCGCCGTCATTCACGGCAACACGGTTTATCTCGCAGGCCAGGTCGGCGAGGGCGAAAGCGTCA
This sequence comes from Rhizobium sp. 268, assembly GCF_036571585.1. Classification (NCBI taxonomy): domain Bacteria; kingdom Pseudomonadati; phylum Pseudomonadota; class Alphaproteobacteria; order Hyphomicrobiales; family Rhizobiaceae; genus Rhizobium; species Rhizobium sp. 268. The sequence continues at coordinate 48,233 of NZ_JAPPSO010000016.1, forward strand.
CCGATCAGTGCAAGTCCTCGCTTGCCGAAGTCGACCGCCTGCTGACTGCATCCGGCAGCAACAAGTCGAAGATCCTGCAGACGATCGTCTATCTCTCCGACATTGCCTATTTCGCCGAGATGAACGCCGCCTGGGAAGCCTGGATCGATCCGGCCAATCCGCCGGCCCGCGCCACCAGCGAAGCCAAGCTCGCAGCGCCGAAATACAAGGTTGAGTTCATCGTCACGGCCGCGATCGACTGATCGTCGCCGCAGCACTGCATCAAAGCCGGTAGGTGCGTGAGCTCACGGACTTACCGGCTTTTTGTTTGCGCAATTTCCGAGAGCGTGCGTGTCGGCGTGATCGCCTCGGGATCGAGTTTAACTTCGATGATTGCCGGCTTGCCGCTTTCGCGCGCCCGCTCGAAGGCCGCGGCGAATTGCTCGGTGCTTTCCACCGTTTCGCCATGGCCGCCATAGGCGCGGGCAAGGGCTGCGAAGTCGGGGTTGGTCAGGTCGGTGCTGCTGACGCGGCCGGGATATTCGCGCTCCTGATGCATGCGGATCGTGCCGTAGATGCCGTTGTTGACCACGACCGATATGATCGGCAGGCCGTAGCGGATGGCAGTGGCGAACTCCTGACCGTGCATCAGGAAACAGCCGTCGCCGGCAAAGCAGATGACCTCGCGCTCTGGAAAGAGCCGCTTGGCGGCGACGGCGGCGGGCAGGCCGTAACCCATCGAGCCTGAGGTGGGCGCGGCCTGGGTGTTGAAGCGGCGGAAACGATGGAAGCGGTGCAGCCACGTGGCGTAGTTGCCGGCGCCGTTGGTGAAGATCGTCTCCGGCCCGGTATTGGCTTCCAGCCACTCCATGATCGGCCCCATATGGACGGCGCCCGGACCTGTCGCCGGCGGTTTCGACCAGGTGAGATAGGCCTGGTGCATGCGCTGCGTGCGCTCCGCCCAATGCGGCTCGGCCGGCGCTTCCAGATCGGCAAGGGCCGCGACGAAATCGGCAGGTGCGGCGCAGATGGGGAGATCCGGGCGGTAGATGCGGCCCAGTTCGGACGCATCGGGATAGACGTGAATCAGCGATTGCTGGGGGTAGGGGAGATCGATCAGCGTATAGGACGAAGACGGCATTTCCGACATGCGGGCGCCGAGCAGGATCAGCAGGTCGCTCTCCTTGATCTCCTTTGCCAGCGCCGGATTGATGCCTATGCCGACATCGCCGGCATAGGAGGGGTGGAGATGATCGAACAGCATCTGCCGGCGGAAGGAACAGCCGACCGGCAATTGGAACCGTTCGGCGAAGATTGCAAAATCGGCGACGGCATCGGCATCCCAGCGCGTGCCGCCGAGGATCACCATCGGCCGCTCGGCTTTGAGCAGTCTCAGATAGAGATCGTCGATCTGGCGGCGGCCGGGATGGGCCTCGACGCTGACATAACGCTTGGCGCGGGGCGCTTCGACTTCGTCGCGCAGCATATCCTCCGGCAGCGTCAGCACTACGGGGCCGGGGCGGCCGGAGGTTGCGATCGCAAAGGCGCGGGTGACGAACTCGGGAATGCGGGCGGCATCGTCGATCTCGCCCACCCATTTGGCGAATTCGGTGAAGGCGCGGCGGAATTCGACCTCCTGGAAAGCCTCACGCTCGCGTGCTTCACGCTGCACCTGGCCGATGAAGAGGATCATCGGGATCGAATCCTGCTTTGATATATGCAGACCGGCAGACGCGTTGGTGGCGCCGGGGCCGCGGGTGACCATGCAGATGCCGGGTTCGCCGGTCAGCCGGCCCCAGCAATCGGCCATCATCGCCGCGCCGCCTTCCTGGCGGCAGACGATCACATCGATGTCGCTGTCGCGTAGCGCATCGAGAACGGCAAGGAAGCTCTCGCCGGGCACGCAGGACAGACGCTTGACGCCGTTCGCCTTCAGCGCCTCGACGATTAGTTCCCCGCCAGTCTTCTTCATGACAATGCCTTCTTCATGACGATGCCTTCCTCTCGCGCTCGGCGAGTTCCGCCAGAATCTCTTCGGTGTGTTCGCCGAGACGCGGGCTCGGCCTGCTATAGTGCAGCGGCGTTTCCGACAGCACTACCGGCGTCCTGACTCCGGGGATGACTGTACCGGCGCGATCGGCAAGATCGATGCGCAGGCCGCGGGCTTCTACCTGCGGATCGGCAAACATTTCCTCGATCGTGTTGATCGGGCCGGCGGGAACTCCATTCTCCTCGCAGGCCTTCAACAAATCCGCCTTGCGCCATTTTAGCGTCTCGGTGGAGACGAGACGGCGGACTTCGCCGCGATTGGCGACGCGGGCCTTGTTGGTGGCGTAACGCCCGTCGCCGGCGATCGCATCCAGGCCGAGGATGGCGCAGAGGCGGCGGAACTGGCCGTCATTGCCGATGGCAAGAATGAGAAAACCGTCCGCCGCTGGCACGACCTCATAGGGCGAGATATTCGGATGGGCATTGCCGAGGCGGGTGGGGGCGGCCCCGGAAACCAAGTAGTTCATGTTCTGATTGGCGAGAACGGCCGATTGCACGTCGAGCAGGGCCATGTCGACGAGCTGGCCTTCGCCCGACTTGAGCGCGTGGATCAGGGCGGCCTCGATCGCCGAGACGGCATAGATGCCGGTGAAGATATCGGCGATGGCAACGCCGGCCTTCATCGGCTGGCCGTCCGGCTCGCCGGTGATCGACATGAAGCCGGACATGCCCTGGACGATGTAATCATAGCCGGCGAGGCTGGCATAGGGGCCGGTCTGACCGAAGCCGGTGATCGAGCAATAAACGAGCTTCGGGTTGACCTTGCGCAGGCTGTCGTAATCGAGCCCGTATTTGACGAGACCGCCGAGCTTGAAGTTCTCGATCACCACATCGGCTGACGCAACCAGGCGGCGGACGAAATCCTGACCTTCGGCGCTCTTCAGATCGGCGGTGACGGAGCGTTTGCCGCGATTGGTGGCGTGGTAGTAGGCGGCCGAGAGATTTTCGCCGTCCGCGCCTTCGACGAAGGGCGGCCCCCATTGGCGGGTATCGTCGCCGCCGTCGGGGTTTTCTACCTTGATGACGTCGGCGCCGAGATCGGCAAGCATCTGGCCGGCCCAGGGGCCGGCCAGCACGCGGGCAAGCTCGATCACCCGGATGCCTGCAAGCGGCGGCTTTTTCGTGGTCTGCGTCATATTCCCTCGTCGGTCTTTACGGCGCCAGCGTCGCCTCAGATGTATCGGATACAGGCCTTGAAGCAAAGCGGCGCTCGCGCCAGAGGATGTACAAGCCCGATGCCATGATGATGGCGATGCCGAGCCATTTGACCGCGTCCGGGAAGTCGCCGAAAACCAGCCAGGCGAAGATCGTCGCTGAGACGATTTCAAAATATTGCAGCGGCGCCAGCGTCGAGGCGGGTGCGGCGCGATAGGCATAGACGCCGAAGATGCCCGCAATTGCGGCCATGGCGCCGACACCGGCGACGTAGAACCAGGCGCTGCCTTCGGGCACGACGGGATCGAAGAGATCAGAGCCGCTTCCATCGCCGATAAAAAGCAGGACGGCGCAGAAGATGAGGCCCCAGATGCCCATCTGGAACTGCATCGCCCAGGGATCTTCCCGGTGCGAGAGGACGCGGGTCATCAGCACGAAGATCGCGATGCAAAGCGCACTGAGGACGGGCAGGAGGGCGATATAGCCGACTTCCTGGAAACTCGGCTGGATGATCAGCATCGCCCCGAAGAAGCCGGCGCCACAGGCGGTATAGCGCCGCCAGCCGATCGTCTCCTTCAGGAAGATGCCGCCGAGGATGGTCACCATGATCGGCTCGACGAAGAAGATCGCAATCGCGTCGGCAACCGCCATGTATTTCAGCGTGGTGACGAAAGAGATCATCGAGACGGTGATGATCAAGCCGCGGATGGCATGGAACAGGCTCTGGCGCCAGGAGAAATCGGCAAAGCTGCGCCGCCATATGACGATCGGCAGCATGCAGAGCGCCTGCACGACGAAGCGGCCGGCGGTAACCTCGGCGGAGGGGATGGTGACGACGGCAAGCTTGGCGAAAATATCGATCAGCGGCGAAAACATCACCGAAAGAAACATCAGCGCGAGCCCTGTCGTCACCTCGGAGGCTGAGGAAACTGGGCGGGCGGAGGTGCTGCTCATGACGGAATCTCTCTGGCTCAGGATTTTGCGACGGCCTCGTCGCACCAATCCGCAAAGGCGGCGGTTGCAGCATCCGCGCCGATCTCGTTCAGCGTTTCGTGCCGCATGTCCTGATATATCTCAGTGCTGATACGAGAGAAGCCGCAGGCTTTCAAATGGTTTGACAGCCAGAGCACGGCTTTTCCGCGCTCGGTCGCCGGGTCTTCTCCGCCGCCTACCAGATGGATCGGCAGGTCGCGCGGCAGCCGATCCAGATGGAGCTTCTGCGGGGCGCGAAACGTCATTTCGAAGAGATCGAGCCAGAGCGAGACCGAGGCGTCGAAGCCGCAGAGCGGATCGGCGACATATTCGTCGACTTCACCGGGAAGGCGCGACAGCCAGTCGAACTCGGTGCGGCGGCCCGCAATCGATTGTCCCCAGGCGGCGAAGGTGAGCTTCGGCAACAGGCCGCTCGGCACGTCGGAGCCCTTCAGCATGCGTTCGGCAAGCAGGATCGCCTGGGCGGCGCGGCCGGCAAGGCCGACGGCGAAATTCGAATTCCAGACGGCGACGGCGTTAAAATCGGCCGGCGCCGTGACGGCGGCATTAAGGGCGATCAGGCCCCCCATCGAATGGCCGAAGAGGATTACCGGCAGGCCGGGATGGCGCATGGCCGCGTGAGCGCGCATGGCAAGGACGTCGCCGATCACCCTGTCGACGCCGCCTCGCCGGGCGAAGCGGCCGACCGGCGCGTCGGGCGCCGTTGTCTCGCCGTGGCCGCGATGATCATGGGCATAAACATGATAGCCGCGCGCCGCCATCGCCTCGGCAAAGGCGCGATAGCGTTTCGAATGTTCGGCGAGACCGTGCGATATCAACAGGATGCCGCGTGCCGGGCCGACGGCCTCGGCATGGTGATAGGCGAGCGACGCCCCCGTCGAAGCGAGCCTTTGTGTTTCAGAAAACATCGGGATCCTCCTTGCGGCAACAGACCAGATCACCGCCCAAAAGCAACATCGGTTCCGGGTTTATCCGATAACAAATTGCGTTCCTGCTGCGATTCAGGGTTGCGGGTCTTCGATCTTCGTGCTTATTTGTTCCTGTATTGTTCTTTTTTGGGGGTTGAAATGAGCAGCATGCAGTTGCGTACCTTGACGTTCGCCGTATCGATGGTTCTTGCTGGCGCCGCCGTGGCGCAGGAGGCTAGTGGGCGCACCCGTTTTATTCTTTCGGCGAGCTGGCAGCCGGCCTTTTGCCAGACGAATCAGAAGAAGGCCGAATGCGCAAGCCAGACCGGCGAGCGCGCCGATGCGACGAATTTTTCGCTGCACGGGCTCTGGCCGATGCGGCAGGATTATTGCGGCGTGAGCGCCGAGCAGAAAGCGGCCGACAAGGACGGCAAGTGGGACACGCTGCCGGCGGTTACGCTGTCGGCCGAGACGCAGGCGGCGCTGGCAAAGGCGATGCCCGGCACACAATCCGGCCTGGAACGGCATGAATGGGTAAAGCACGGCACCTGCACGAAAATGAGCGCCGAGGATTATTTCGGCGTCGGCGTGCACCTCGTCGGCGCGCTCAACACCTCGGCCGTGCGCGATCTCTTCGCCGCCAATATCGGCAAGCCGGTCAAGGCTGAGGCGATCAAGGCGGCTTTCGACAAGAGCTTCGGGCCGGGTGCCGGCGAACGCGTCAAGATGAGCTGCCGTCGGGCCGGCAATGTCAAGATGATCAGCGGGTTAACCATCGGGCTTTCGGAAGCCGCCGGGGCGGCGTCGGCGAAGAGCACCGGGCTTGGCGATCTGATCCAGGGCGCGGGAAAAACGACGTTCGGCTGCGACGAGGGCGTCGTCGACGCAGCGGGCTTCTGACCGGAAATCCTGCGTAAACCGGGTTTCGGCGTTGCCCGAAGGCGCTGTTTCGCCTACATAGCGGCACAATCGAAGTTTCCCGCCCGGAGCAGCGCAGCATGGCACGTCAGTTCATCTATCATATGTCCGGCCTCAACAAGGCCTATGGCAACAAGAAGATCTTGGAGAACATCCACCTTTCCTTCTACCCGGATGCCAAGATCGGTATTCTCGGGCCAAACGGCGCCGGTAAATCCACTGTGCTGCGCATCATCGCCGGCCAGGACAAGGAATATACCGGCGAAGCCTGGCTGGCCGAAGGAGCGACGGTCGGCTACCTCGAGCAGGAGCCGCATATCGATCCCAACAAGACGGTGTTCGAAAACGTCATGGAAGGCGTTGCCTCGAAGACGGCCGTGCTCGAACGCTACAATGAACTGATGATGAACTATTCCGACGAGACGGCGGAAGAGGGAGCCAAGCTTCAAGACATCATCGACAGCCAGAACCTCTGGGATCTGGAAAGCCAGGTCGAGATGGCGATGGAAGCCTTGCGCTGCCCGCCGCGCGACGCCGATGTCACCAGCCTGTCCGGCGGCGAGCGGCGCCGTATCGCGCTCTGCCGGCTGCTGCTGTCGCAGCCGGACCTGCTGCTACTCGACGAACCGACCAACCACCTGGACGCCGAGACGATCGCCTGGCTCGAAAAGCATCTGCGCGACTATCCGGGCGCCGTGATGATGATCACCCACGATCGCTACTTCCTGGACAACGTCACTGGCTGGATCCTCGAACTCGACCGCGGCCGCGGCATTCCCTACGAAGGCAATTACTCGGCCTACCTGCTCGCCAAGGCCAAGCGCATGCAGCAGGAAAACCGGGAAGAGGCGGGCCGCCAGAAGGCGATCAGCCGCGAACAGGAATGGATCGCCTCCAGCCCGAAGGCTCGTCAGGCCAAGTCCAAGGCGCGTATCAAGTCCTATGAACAGCTGGTGGAGGCGGCCGAAAAGCAGCGTCCCGGCGATGCGCAGATCATCATCCCGGTCAGCGAGCGCTTGGGACAGGTGGTCATCGAGATGGAAGGCATCACCAAGGGCTTCGAGGGCCGCACGCTGATCAACGACCTGTCGATCAAGCTGCCGCCGGGCGGCATCGTCGGCATTATCGGCCCGAACGGCGCCGGCAAGACGACGCTGTTCCGTATGATCACCGGCCAGGAAAGGCCGGATGCGGGATCGATCCGCATCGGTGAGACCGTCCATCTTGGTTATGTCGACCAGAGCCGCGACGCACTCGACGGCAGCAAGACCGTCTGGGAGGAAATCTCTGGCGGCGCCGAAGTCATCAAGCTCGGCAAGTTCGATATGAACTCCAGAGCCTATTGCGGCGCCTTCAACTTCAAGGGCGGCGATCAGCAGCAAAAGGTCGGCAATCTCTCGGGCGGCCAGCGAAACCGCGTTCACCTTGCCAAAATGCTCAAGGCCGGCGGCAACGTGCTGCTGCTCGACGAACCGACCAACGACCTCGATACGGAAACCCTGGGTGCGCTCGAAAGCGCGCTTGAGGCGTTTGCCGGATGCGCCATCATCATCAGCCACGATCGCATGTTCCTCGACCGCCTGGCGACGCACATCCTGGCTTTCGAAGGCGAAGGCCATGTCGAATGGTTCGAAGGCAATTTCGAGGATTATGAGCAGGACAAGGTGCGTCGTCTTGGTCCCGATGCCCTCAATCCGGGCAGCCAGGCCCATAAGCGCCTGACGCGCTGATTGCAGCCGTTTTTGCAGTCACGAAGCCCCGGTTTCTACCGGGGCTTTTTCACGTCTGGCCTGTCGCAATTTGAGCAGGCAATTTCGCTCAAGCGCGAAATGCCGCTTGTCACCATCGTCCAAATCACATAAAGATATCTTTATATCTTGATTGGACTGAAGATGAGCGAACCCTTGAAGCTTGGACTGGATGCGCTGGTGGACGTCATGAAGGCGGCCGGCGAGCCCACGCGCCTGCGTCTTCTGGCGCTTCTCGACGGTGGCGACCTGACGGTAACCGATCTTACCGAAATTCTCGGCCAATCCCAGCCCCGCATCTCCCGCCACCTGAAGCTGCTTGGCGAGGCCGAACTGATCGAACGCTACCAGGAAGGCGCTTGGGCCTATTTCCGCCTCAAGCAGGAGGGCAAGGCGGCGATGCTGGTGCGGGCATTACTGAAGCATGTCTCCGAGAACGATCCGACCGTGCTTCGCGACGGCGAAAGGCTGTCGCAGGTCAAGCGCCAGCGCGCCGAGCGGGCGCAGGCCTATTTCAGCCGCAACGCCGCTGAGTGGGACGAGCTTCGCCGCCTGCATGCCGCCGATGAAGAGGTCGACGCCGCCGTCATCCGGCTGCTCGGCAGTCAGCCGATCGATTCGCTGCTCGATCTCGGCACCGGCACCGGCCGCATCCTCGAACTGCTGTCGGGGCTCTACCGGCGGGCGATCGGCGTCGATGCCAGCCGCGACATGCTGAGCGTGGCGCGCGCCAATCTCGACAAGTCCCGCATCACCAAGGCGACCGTGCGCCACGCCGATATCCTGAACCTGCCGTTCGAGGGCCAGGATTTCGACCTGGTGACGATCCACCAGGTGCTGCATTTCTTCGACCAGCCGGAGATTGCGATCGCGGAAGCGGCGCGCATGCTCCGGCCGGGCGGCCGGCTCGTGGTCATCGACCTTGCGCCGCACACGCTCGAATATCTCCGCGACGAGCATGCGCATGTCCGTCTCGGCTTTTCGCACCAGGCGATATCCGACTGGCTGCACAGGGCCGGGCTCGACGTCGAGCAGGTCGTGGACCTTCATCCGGGTCAGCAAAGCGGGCAGGGGTTGACGGTCACCGTCTGGCTCGCGCGCGATCCGAGGCGCCTGATGGCTTCGCAACTAAGCGAAGGCGCCGAACCTACATTTGCCGGGAGAGTATGACATGGCTTTGAATAACGAGGCACGCGGCCGCAATATTGGGATCTCCTTCGAATTCTTCCCGCCGAAATCGGAGGAGATGGAAGGTCAGCTCTGGGATACGGTCAGCAAGCTGCAGGACTGGGACCCGGATTTCGTCTCGGTTACCTATGGCGCCGGCGGGACCACCAAGGCGCCGACACTGACCGCCGTCACGCGTTTCCTGTCGCAGACGCCGCTCGCCACCGCTTCGCACCTGACCTGCGTCGGCGCGACGAAGGAAGAGACGCACCAGATGATCGAGACGTTCCGCAAGGTCGGCGTCACGCATTTCGTGGCGCTGCGCGGCGATGCGCCCGGCGGCGCCGGCGCCCCCTACCAGCCGCATCCCGGCGGCTATGCCAATGCGGCCGAGCTGGTGGCTGGCCTTAAGTCGGTCGGCGATTTCGAGATTTCGGTCTCCGCCTATCCGGAAAAACACCCGGAAAGCCGTGACACGGCCGCCGATATCGACATGCTGAAGCGCAAGGCCGATAACGGCGCAGACCGGGCGCTGACACAGTTCTTCTTCGACAACGACAATTTCGAGCGCTACCTGGAGAAGGTGCGCGCTGCCGGGGTCTCGATCCCCGTTGTGCCCGGTATCATGCCGATCCAGAACCTGACGCAGCTGAAGCGTTTCGCCGGCGCCTGCGGCACGATCATCCCGGCCTTCCTCGATGAACGCTTCGCCGGCTTCGACGACAAGCCCGAGGAGCGGGCAAAGGTCGCCGCCGATGTCGCCGCCGAACAGATCGAGGATCTCGTCCGGCGCGGCATCCATGACTTCCATCTTTATACGATGAACCGCGCGCCGCTGGTTTCCGCTGTGCTCGAAAATCTCGGCTTTTGCCGCCGGCCGGCAAAAAGCGCGGGCGCTGCGGCCTGATCTAAAGGGTTTGAAAAGGTGAAAAAGCGCATGTCGGGCGGGACATGCGCTTTTTCATTGGCGGATTGATCAGGGGAGTTCAGGTACTACCAGTCATTCCACTTTCATCGGCCAGCTCAGATGAAGAGCATGGACAAGACGAAAGCAAACGCTGCACTGACCAACAGAACATTCAAGGATTGCGTGAGTCCCATGTCTGTCTCCTCGCGTTAACCGGCCGATAATATGTCGGAAATATGTCGGTTGGGAAGCGGATTCTATGCTGCGCTGCCGAAGGGCGCGGTGGACAAGTCGACGTGGCTAGCGGCAAGCCGTTGAAACTAATCGATTATATTCGATAAATTTTTGTTCACAGATTTTAACGTGCCGTTAAATCCGGCGATTGCCGGTTTACCTATGCGCCGAAAACATGGCGAAGAGGCAAGCGGTTGAAAACACGCGGAATTCGCAACCTGGCTCAGGTGGTCTTCACCATCCGGCGATAGGCGCGGCCGTCGAGAATGACGAGGCCGAAACCGATCAGCGCCATGCCGGCGAATTCGCCGGGTGTGAGCCTTTCGCCGAGGAAAAGCACACCGAGAAGGATGGCGCTCGGCGGCACCAGCAAGGTGACGAGCGAGGCGTTGGTGGCACCTGCCGCCGCCATGATCCGGAAATAGAGGATATAGGCGAAGGCGGTCGATACCAGCGCCAGCGCCAGCACCGCGACGAGAATATCGACCGGCGGCATCGGGAGCGTCCAGGGACGATCGGCCAGCAGCGACAGCGGCAGAGTTATCAGCGAGGATGCCGTCAACTGGCCGGCCGCGGTGACCGGTGCGGGAACATCCTTGAACCGCTTGCCGTAGGTGGCGGCAAAGCCATAGGAGACGGCGGCGAGCACGGGAAGCAGCAGAGCCCAGAGCGGCGCTTCGCCGCCGGCCGCCAGGCCGGGGCCGATCAGCACGATCGTTCCGGCGAGGCCGACGAGGCAGCCGGCGATCTTTGCCGAGGACAGCTTCTCGTCCGAGGTGAAGTAGTTGGCAATCAGCACGGTCCAGATCGGCGTCGTCGCGTTCAGGATCGCGGCAAGACCGGCGCCGATGCGGGTCTGGCCGAAAAAGATCAACGCATGCGGCAGAGCATTGTTGATGAGCCCAAGGATCAGGAATTCGCGCCAGCGCGCCTTGAGGATCGAATAGACGTCGAAGCGGCCGGCGATATAGACGTGAAGCGCCAGCGCGGCGAGCAGCAGCCGAAGGAAGACAAGGGTCAGCGGCGGCACATGCTGAACGGCAATGCGGGCAAAGAAGAAGGAGCCTCCCCAGATCAGGCCGAGCAGGAGCAGCAGGCCCCAGGTCCAGGCATTCATTCTGCTGTCCATACCGGTTCCTCCACCGTAAGCCGCTCGGTTGCCAAAAACCGGCACCGGCTGTCAGGGCTCATGCTTAGCGCAGACGGCGGACCGCGCCACCCGTTTCTTGCGACGCGGGTGGCGGTGAGGTGCAGGCGGCGATCAGAGAGCGTTGAGGAGGGCAGGCGTTGCCCAGCCGTCGGCCGGCATGCCGAGGCGCTGCTGCTCTTTCTGGATCGCGACACGCGTGCCGGAGCCGAGGATGCCGTCGATCTCGCCGACATCATGCCCGAGCGACTGCAATTTGGTCTGCAGCGTCTTCATCTGGTCGTTGGCGAGGCCCTGTTCCGGCACGCCCTTGAGATAGGTCGGGGCGCCGGAAAGCCGGGTCCCGAAATACGCGGCCGAGGTCGTGTAGATGAACGACTTGTTCCATTCGAGATAGATCTTGAAATTCGGGTAGGCGATGAAGGCCGGTCCCATGCGGCCCTGCGGCAGCACCAGATCGCCTTCGAGGTTGCCGAAGGCGGTGTTGCCGTCGCGCGGCTTGACGCCGAGCGCGAACCATTCGCCTGCCGTCATCGTGCCGCCGAGGCCGGATTTCTCCCAGGGCAGGTTATCGGGCAGGGTGACTTCCTGCAGCCAGGGCTGGCCGCGCTCGAAGCCGAGATGCTGGATGAACTTAGCCGCCGTCAGGATGGCGTCCGGGCCGCTCTGCTTCAGGCGGACATGACCGTCGCCGTCGCCGTCCATGCCGTAGGCGATGATGTCGCGCGGCAGCATCTGCACCTGGCCGATCTCGCCGGCCCAGGCGCCGGTATTGGTGGCGGGGTCGAGATCGCCGTGCTGGACCATCTCGATGAGGGCGATCAGCTGTGGGCGGAAGAGTTCCGGGCGGCGGCAGTCATGCGACAGCGTCACCAGGGCGTTGCGGGTGTTGAAATCACCCTGGACGGCGCCGAAATCGGTTTCCATCGCCCAGAAAGCGGTGATGACGCCAGCGGGAACGCCGAATTCCTGTTCGGCGCGGGCAAAGACGTCGGCATATTGCTTCATCTTCTGGCGGCCGATGTCGAGGCGAGCCTGGCTGACGGTGCGCTGGGAGAATTCAAGGAAGGTCTGCTTGAAGACGCCCTGGGCCCGATCCCGGCTCAGAACCTTGGGGTCGATCTCGGCGTCGGCAAGAGCGGAGTCGGCGGCTGCCGCGCTTGCGCCGGCGGCAACTGCATCCTTCTTGACGCCTTCAAGGAAGGCGGACAGATCGCCGCCGCAGGGTGCTGCCGGAGCGGCTGGATCCGCCGCAGGTGCCTGCTGGGCGGCTGCGCCGCCCGCAAGGGCGAGGGCAAACAGGAGGGCGAGTGCAGAGCGGCTTGCGAGCGAGCGGTGCATGGATGCGGTCCTTATATCAAATGGATGTCCGTCGCTTTCCCAGAGGAATGTGACGGAAGCAAGAAACATTGAAAGACGTTACTAAGAATTTCTATCCTTGGAAACGGCAGCGACCCAATTGTTCCAGTTCTTTGCACTGCCGGCAAAGACATTGATATCCGTGGGACCGCTGATGCCCGGAATGACGCCGGTCGAGGTATATTGCCAGAAGGCCCAGCGGCGGTCGGAATAGGTCACTTCGGGGTGTTTTGCCACCGAACGCACCCAGAAATGATAATCCTGGAAGTAACCGGCGAGATTGTCGCGGTGGAAATCGACCGAGGTGTAGATGATCGGGCGTTTGCCGTAATAGGCCTCCAGCCGGTCCATGAAACGCTGCATTTCGGCGCGCACCGTTTCCGGGTCGGGACGGTAGCGGCAGGTCTTCGATTCGGCGTTCCATTCGACGTCGAGCACCGGCGGCAGGCGCATCGCCTCCTTCGGCACGTTGCGGATGAACCAGTCGGCCTGCTGATCGGCCGAGGAGCAGAAATAATAGAAATGGTAGGGCGCGTGCGGGATGCCGGCGGCGCGCGCCTCGCGCCAGTATTCGTCGAAGCGCGGATCGACCCTGTCCTTGCCTTCCGTCGCCTTGATGAAAGCGAAGGCGACACCGGAATTTTTGACCGTCGCCCAGTCGATATCGCCCTGCCATTTGGAGATATCGATGCCGTGGACCTGGTTCTGCTGCGGATGTTTCGGGCCGAAATCCTGCGGATCGGTGTCCTTGAATCGCGTCTTCGGCTTGATCGATGCTGTTTCGAGATAGTCGTGGCCAGAAGAGGAGCAGCCTGCCAGGAGAATGGCCAGAGGCAGAACGCAAAACAAAAGCCGGCGCATGGGCATCCCGTCGTGAACCGAATGATCTCTTTGCCCCACAGCCTGACCTTCGAAAAAGACGAGTCGGCAGAGGATAACCCTCTTTTCACCATATCAACGTAAAAAATCGGTTAGTTTCAAGCGAATTATGAGCGGTTGCTGATAATGGCCGCCCGCCAGGCGTAACCGCCGCCGACGGTGTCGAACAACAATCTCGCGTTGTTTTCATGGGCTTGCGCTTCCAGGAGCTCCCGCAGATCGGAGCGCGGGGTGACGTGGAATTTTGCGAGCCATGACTGCAGCATGCGGCGGAACCAGCCGGGCAGGCCTTCCTGCTGGCCGAAATCGACGATGTGCAACTGACCGCCGGGGTTGAGTGCGGCAATCGACGCATCGACGGCGCGCTCCCAGTCCGGGATCATCGACAGGGCATAGGAGATCAGGATGCGGTCGAAGCCGCTGACGCCGAATTCGCGCGGGGTGAAGGCCGTGGCATCGGCAACGCGGAATTCCGGGATCGTCGCCTTGGTGGCGAAGGTCTTGCGCGCCGAAATCAGCATTTCCTGGGAAATGTCGAGGCCGAACAGCTTGGCTGTCGGGAAATGCCTGTGGGCGAAGGCCATGTTGCGGCCGGTGCCGCAACCGACTTCGAGTAGGGTGCCGCCCTCGGGTACATCGAGATTGCGGATCGTGCTGTCGCGGCCGAGAAGGTAATATTTGCGCGTCAGATCGTAGATATGGCGCTGGTAGCGGTACATGCCATCCATCAGGCTGGCATGTTCGCCGCTCTTTCCTGCCGTCTCGGTGCCGACCTTGCTCACGCCTTCTTCCCGTAAATGTGGAAGCCGCCGTAGATCGCCGAACGATCAAGGGCCGTCAGCTCGCGCGACTTCTCCTCGAAGTAGTCCCACTGGTCGCGGATCGAAGGAGACAGGCGGCCTTCGATGATGCTCTTTTCGGCGGCGGTGCGGAAGATCACGCGGGCGCCTTCACGCGCCGTGCGGGTGATTTCCCGCCAGACGTCGTTCAACTGCTCGTCCGTCATCCAATCCTGCGCGTCGAGCAGGATGTAGCGGTCGCGCGAGGCGGCCGGCTCGCGGGCCAGAAGCTCGGTGAAGCTTGCATGGTGGACGTTGACGCGGTCGACATTGGCGCGGATCACTTCATAGTGCTCCGGCTTCAGATAGGTCGGCAGCGGGCCTTCCTCTTCAGTGCCGTAGCGGCGGCCGAAGGCCTGCCAGGCGAAATAATTGTCGCGCATCGGGAAATGACAGGCGAGCTTTTCCAGGCGGTGCTTCAGCACCGGTGCGATCGAATGGTCGGCGGCCAGGCTTGCGAGCTCGTCATATTGCTGCGGCGGGATGCCAAGGCCGAAGAGCGAGCTCTTGCGGCCGGTGATCCAGCGCACCACCGGCTTTTCGAACAGCGGCGCGATCTGCTCTTCGAAGAACTGGCGCTGCTCGCGGATCGAGCGGGTCTTGGTCATCTCGCGCAGCTTGACGCCATGCAGGCGGGCAAGAAGATGGGCCGCGCCGATGAAGCGGCCGAGCAGACCGGTTTCGTAGATGTTGCGGTCGAAGACGGTGACGCGGCGGCGGCCGAACTTGCGGCCGTTCCAATAGCTGCGGGTCGCCTCGTCAAGCTTGACGGCAAGATGCCGGTCGTAGGCGCGGCTGTTCGACTTCTCGTTCGGCATGGCCAGGAAACGGACGAGATCGGCATGATCCGGCAGATGCTTGAAGGCGGCGAGCTTCAGGCGGTTCAGCGCGATATGGTGCGGGTTGAGGTCGACGACGTCGATCGATGCCGGCGCTTTGGAGAGATAGGCGAGCATGTTGCAGCCGCCGGAGCCGATGGTGACGATGCGATGGTTGGGCTTCAGCTCCATCGCCTGCATGTCGAGATCCGGATCCTCCCAGATCTGCGGATAAACGAGGCCGGAGAAGAGGAGGCCGAAGAGACGCTCGGAAAAACCTTCCTTCGAAAAAGCCTTGTGGCGGAGAAGGGCGTCCTTGAGTTTCCGGTTCTTGCGGAAGCCGGCATCCGGTGCAAATTCTGACATGAGTCTGTCACCTTTTTAGCGTTCAGGGCGTGTAGCGCGCCACTGCTACAGTTTGATGACGTGGGCTGTGGGGCACCGTTCTCGGAAGGCTCCGGCATCAATGAAGAGTGATCGGAATGGTGCGCCTACTTCGCACCGGCCCCTTTCCGACAGGCGCGATTCCTGCTTCTCTCCCGGCATGGAGGAATGCCATGCGATTTGTGCTGCGTGTCCTGAAGGCGCTTGCTCTCCTTGTGGCTCTCATCATCGCTGCCGGAACCGGCTGGCTCTTCGCCTGGCCGCCGGAGCTCTTGCGCGTCGGGGACGGCTACGCCGCCAAGATCGTCTGCTCCAATGTCTTCGTCGCCAGCCGGGATGCCGACGATGTGTTGCATGACGACGTCCAGGCGCCGGGAAATCCGCTGCTGAGGCTGGTTCGCGTCGGTGTCGAGCGTGACAGCGGCCGGGTGACGGCGCGCTTCATGGGGCTGTTCGCATCGAGTTATGCGCTCTATCGCGGCGCTCTCGGATGCACCAGCGTGCCGGACGGCAATTTCGAGGCGGCGATTAACGCGGTGCCGTTCGATCCGCCGGCCAAGATGCAGGCGAATGACGCGGTGTGGCCGCAAGGCGAGGGCACTGGCAATCAGCCGGACGCGAAGATCGCCGCGGTGCTGGCCGATGCCCGATTTGCCGGTCCGGCCATGCGGGCGATCGTGGTGGTGCGCGGCGGCCGTATCGTCGCCGAAGCCTATGGTCCCGGATTTTCGTCGAAGACGCCACTGATCGGCTGGTCGATGACGAAGACGGTGAACGCGGCCATCCTCGGCCGGCTGATGCTCGACGGCAAGGTCTCGTTCGACGACGATCACTTGATGGCACAGTGGAAGGACGATCAGCGTGCGAGGATCAAGGTTTCCGACCTGCTCGGCATGGAGAGCGGGCTTGCCTTCAATGAGGATTACGGCAGCGTTGCCGATGTGACGCGCATGCTCTATCTCGATCCAGACATGGTCTCGCTGCCGGCCAATGCGCCGATGGAGGCAGCACCCGGGCAGCGGTTCCGCTATTCGAGCGGCACGGCGGCGCTCTTGTCACGCATCTGGATGGACAGGGTCGGCAATGCGCAGGCAGCCTTTTCCTATCCGCATGATGCGCTCTTCTCCCCGCTCGGCATGACCAGCGCCGTCTTCGAGCTCGACGCGCGCGGCACCTTTGCCGGAAGCTCCTATCTCTATGCGACTGCGCATGACTGGGCGCGTTTCGGACAGTTCCTGCTGCAGGATGGCGTCTGGAATGGCCGGCGGCTGTTGCCGGAGGGGTTCGTCGGCGCCATGCGCACGCCGACGGCAGCATCGAACGGCCGGTATACGCAAGGCCAGGCGTGGCTCGCGCCCGGCGGCTCGAGTGCTGTATTCGGGCTGCCGGAGGACACGTTCTGGCTGACGGGGCATGACGGGCAAAGCATGGCGATCGTGCCGTCCGCCAATCTGGTCGTCGTCCGGCTTGGCCTGACTCCGGGCTGGCTCGGTTATCAGCCGCAAACGCTTCTCAAGGCAGTCCTGGCGGCGTCGCCGCAATTGGGCATGCCGCAACTGCAGGCCGGATCAGAGCGGCAGGTCCAGCCGCGGCCATAGGCCGAGCCGTCTTTCTGGGGTAGTTGTCAGTAATTGCCCTGCGCGACGTCGTTCATGCCCTTGCGCTTGGCATCGTAATAATAACCGCGCGCATAGAGACGCACGGCATCGTCTTCCTTGCTGTCGGAGACGAGCCAGGCGCCGCGCAGATATTTCGCGGCATATTTGATGTTGGTCTCGGCATCGAAGAGACCGCCCGGGGCGCCGTCATAACCCATTGATTTGGCAGTGTTGTACTTGATCTGCATGAGGCCGAAATAGCCGCGCTTGTTGTAGGCCTTCGGATTGTAGCGGCTCTCGCGATGGACTATGCGGTGGAGCAGCGTCTCGGGAATTTCGTAGAGTTTCGAATATTTCTGAATGAGCTTGGTGACGAAGCTCTTTTCGACGGTCGGCGCATCGTCCTTGTCGTCGTCGCTGAACATCGGCGGCGCCGTCGGCGGATCGATCGGCCCGGATTCATCGAAACCGTAGTCCATGCTGGCGCGCGGCGTCGTGTCGACTGCGGCAAGTGCCGCAAGCGCGCCGTTCTGCGGTGTCGCGGCAAAAGCAAGCTGCGTTGCCGGCTGTGCCGGCGCTCCCGGACGCGGCGTCGGTACCACGGACTGGATCGCCGTCATCTCGGGTGTCAGCGGGATCTGCGCGTAGGCTGCCGGCTCCATGGTGAGATCGGCACGCTGGGAGGCGGTCACGGTCGGCATCGCCGTTGCGGTCAGGGCAGGGGATGCCGGGGAAAGGGTGGCACCGGCGACCGCCTGAGCGGCCGTGCCTTCGGCCGTCGGGATTGCGGCAAGCGTGGCGTCTTCACCGGGCTTCGGCATCGGCACCACGGTCTGCGCAGCTGTCAGTTCGGCCTGGGAGGTGTATTCGACACTCGCGCAGCCGGTCATCACGCCACAGCAGAGCACCGTAGAAACGACAAGACTGCGTTTCAGCCCGGACAATCCGATCGCTACCATTCCGTCACTTTCGTGAAATCGCGCCGCCCCGGCAGCGTTATAAAAGTTACTAAAAAGCTTAAATCCGACGACCCCATTAACCTATTCGTGGCATTCCGGCAACCACGGATTATTTCTAAGCTGCAATACGGCGATACCCGGCGGTTACGGCGCCTGCAGCGATCAGCAGAGTGCCGCCTGTGCGGTTTACGGCGCGCTG
This sequence comes from Rhizobium sp. 268, assembly GCF_036571585.1. Classification (NCBI taxonomy): domain Bacteria; kingdom Pseudomonadati; phylum Pseudomonadota; class Alphaproteobacteria; order Hyphomicrobiales; family Rhizobiaceae; genus Rhizobium; species Rhizobium sp. 268. The sequence goes on from NZ_JAPPSO010000016.1 coordinate 66,473, forward strand.
GACGCTCGCCTTGCGAATCAGTCCGCGCGCGGTATGGGCGAGAAACGCATAAGCGGAAGCGTTGAGGATCGCCAGCACGAGGAAGGTTGCTTCCATGATCGCCATCTGGCCGACGAAGGGCAGGGCCGGATTGAGGAACTGCGGCACGAAGGCGACGAAGAAGATAATGCTCTTCGGATTGAGGGCGGTGACGACATAGGCGTGGAGGAAGATCTTGAGCGATTTCTCTTCCGGCAGATTGTCGTTGTCGGCAACCGGTTCGCCGATGACCGGGGCCCGCCAGAGCTTGATTCCCAGCCAGATCAGGTAGGCGCCGCCGATCCACTTCAGGACGGTGAAGAGGGTGGCGGAGGTGGCGAGGACGGCGCCGAGACCGAAGAGAGACGCCGTCATCGCGGTGAAGTCACCAAGCGCCACACCGCTCACCGTCGCAAACGCCGTCCTGCGTCCATGACCGAGCGCATAGGAAACGACGAGCAGTATCGTCGGTCCCGGTATGGCCAGCATGATGGCGGATGCGGCCGCAAAAGCGAGCCAAGCTTCAAGTGACATGGTGTCTCCTCCTATTCCTCAGGAACAAGCAAAGACATCATATTAACCATCCGTCAATCACGCTTCTTTGTATTTCTGGCCTATATTGTCCATGACTTCGGCAAACCATGCCGTCGACAGGTCAAAAGCCTTGCCGCCCTTGATGCGCGGGAATTCTATAGTGCGCAATTTACCGTTTTGCGCTTCATCGTGGCCGGTGACGCCGGAGACTCTGTTGAGCGCACTCTCGACTGCAAGATCGACCATGCTCTGGATCAGCCGGAGGTCGTCGCTGTTGGCCGGCGCCGAGCGGGCGAAGTAGCCCGATTTCTGCACGAGCGAACGTTCGGCGTTCAAAAGGCTGGCGAACTGCTTCTGGAACCAAGCGCCGACATTGATCGTATCGATTTTCACATGGCCGAAGGCGTCGCGCTTGACCGTCTCGCCGGCGGCTTCGCGCTCCGCGACGATGGCGTCGAGGCAGGCGCCTTCGGAGACGAAGACCGTGGCGTGGCCGTTGCGGTCCATGCTCTCCTTCAGGCGGGCGGCCTCAGCGTCGAGGTCGAAGGCCATTTCAGGCAGGTAGACGGCGTCGATACTCTTCAGATGCGCGTCCATCATCAGGCCGTCGACATATTGGTTGCGGCTGGTGCGCTGGAGATAGGCGCGGGCGGTCGCGGCGGTCAGCCAGCCGCAATGGCGGCCCATGACCTCGTGGATGACGAGGGTGCGGGGGGCGGCCGTCTGTTCGTTGCCGACATTGTCGAAGAAATGTGCGCCGACTTCGGCGGCCGTCCAGGCGCCGAGCGACTGGCGGATCGGCACGACGTCGTTGTCGACGGTCTTCGGCAGGCCGACGACGGTGAGGTTGTAACCGTTGGCGGCGAGATAGGCGGCAAGGTCGGCGGCGGTGGTGTTGGTGTCGTCGCCGCCGATCGTGTGGAGGATGGTGATGCCGTCATTGGCGAGGCGTTCGGCGGCAACCCGCAGCGGGTTGTCCCCTTCCTTGACCAGACCGCGCTTGACACAGTCGGCGGCATTGGTGAGCTTGACGCGGCTGTTGCCGATCGGCGAGCCGCCATAACGATGTAGCAGCGGCGCCTTTTCGCGCATCTCGCGGGTGATCTCGATGCTGTCGCCGAGCAATACGCCCTGGTAGCCGGACTTGTAGGCGACGAGATCGAGGTCGGGGGCGATGTCGCTGTAGCGTTCGATCAGTCCGCCGACGGCGGAGGAAAGACAGGGCGCCAGGCCTCCGGCGGTCAGCATTGCAACTTTCTGCTTGGCCATGATCCCTCCTATGGCGTTTCGGTGCGGCGGCTTCAGCTACAGGCGTCGCCTCGAATTCGATTCAAGCGACGCGCCTTAGCGCATTGTTTTCATGGATGTCGTTATCCCGGATCCGCTGCACACCTCCGGGCGACATGCATGAGCGCATGGATGCGGCAGGGAAGGGAGCCTGTAAAGTAAAGAATTTACGAAAAAGCGCCTTTCTGCCGCGTTGCGGCCGGAAGAGTTGATATAATCGTTTCAAGCCGGTTCTGACTGCGGAGAACTCTTGTGGAAATTGCCGGCGCGGCGCGCCGCGAAGCGGAGGTGCCGAGCGCAGGAGGAACCTTTGCTGCGGTGCGACAATTACCAAATCGTGAAAACTGTGTTCGGCCCTACGACCAATAGTCGCCTTGCAAAGGCTACGATTCTTTGGTCAAGCTATCTGCATATAAGTTGACAAGCGTGCGAGAGATTTCGATGTCCTTCTGGGAAAAACTGTTGAATGCCATTGGCAATACCGCGGGCAATGCGCTGTCGGCGGTGGTCGAGGCTATCCGAACGGTTTTTGAAGGTGATCCCGAGACCCGGCGCAAGGTGGCTTTCTCCGTGGCGATCATCGCGCTGTCGGCCAAGATGGCCAAGGCCGACGGCATCGTCAGCGAGAAGGAGGTCGAAGCCTTCCGCGAAATCTTCGAATTCCCGCAGGACCAGGCAAAGAACGTCGCCAGGCTTTACAACCTCGCACGCCAGGACGTGGCCGGCTACGAAGCCTATGCCGAACGGCTCTCGACGCTTTGCGTTACCTGCGCGGCCAATTGCACCGTGCTGGAAGACGTGCTCGACGGTCTCTTCCATATCGCCAAGGCCGATGGGCTGATCCATGAGAAGGAACTGAATTTCCTCAGCCATATCGGCGAGATCTTTCAGATGAGCGAGATGCGCTTCGAGCAGATCGCCGCCCGCCACGTCTCCACAGGCGGCGATCCCTACAAGGTGCTCGGTGTGTTGCCCTCGGACGATTTCCCGACCATCCGCCGCCGCTATCACGGTCTCGTCAGCGAACATCATCCCGACCGGCTGATCTCGCGCGGCGTGCCGAAGGAGTTCCATGTCATCGCCAATGAGCGCATGGCGGCGCTGAATGCGGCCTATGCGGCGATCGAGAAGGAACGCCGCGCCGCATGACCTCTTTCGAGGCCGACTGCGGGAGCGCCCGCGTGCAGCCTTCGCCGAACCACGGCGAGCGCGCGGACGGGCGCCGTCCGGACATGATCCTGCTGCACTATACCGGCATGCCGACGGCGGATGGCGCGCTCGACTGGCTCTGTCGCGCCGAGAGCCAGGTCTCCAGCCATTATTTCGTGCATGAGAACGGCGAGGTGGTGCAGCTAGTGCCGGAGGTGCGGCGGGCCTGGCACGCGGGAAAGAGCAGCTGGCACGGCGAGACGGATATCAATTCGCTGTCGATCGGCATCGAGATCGCCAATGCCGGCCACCCCGGCGGACTTCCCGATTACCCGAAAGAGCAGATCGCCGCGGTGATCGAATTGTGTCGTGACTGTGTCGAACGTTGGTCAATCGCGCCGGAGCGGGTCCTTGGGCACTCCGATGTCGCCCCGATCCGCAAGGTCGATCCGGGTGAGAAATTCCCATGGGGCGAGCTCCACAGGGCGGGCGTCGGTCACTGGGTCGAGCCGGCAACGATCACCGGCGGGCGCTTCTTCCAGCAGGGTGATGCCGGCCAGCCTGTCGAAGCGCTGCAGTCGATGCTGTCTCTATATGGCTATGGCACTGAAATCACAGGACAATTTTCCGAGAAGACGGCGGGAGACGTGGAAGCTTTCCAGCGCCATTTCCGGCCTGAACGGGTGGACGGCATCGCCGATTTCTCGACGATCGACACGCTGCACCGGCTGCTGTCGGCGCTGCCGCGTTTTTCCTGAGCGGAAGAGGCCGATTTCCGGCCGATATTTCTGCGGCTGGCGAGAAAACCGCCTCGCCACATCATTTCCCTATTATCTCCTCATTGCGATGGTCTAAGAACGCCCGCTGAACAGCGCTCACGGCTTTTTCAAGTGTAACCACGAGCGCCAAATGAAACGATAAGAATTGCTGCGGAACACGATCAGTCCTTGATCGCGTATGACCGGATGACGGCGAGGCGCGCAGTCCTGCAATTCTATGGGTCGGAGTGAATAGACTACATGAAGAATATGATTGTTGGTGCTGCGGCATGCGTTGGCATGCTGCTGGCGGGATATAGTTTTGCCTTGGCTGGTGATGACTGGGGTGCCAGGGCTGAAACCATCCCGCTGAAAACCGTCGATCGCCAGAGCGGCTATGCCATGCCCGATTTTTCCGCCAGCGTTCCCTATGCCGCGCTGATCAATAAATATGCTGCTGAGTACGACGTGCCGGTCGCGCTTGCCCAGGCCGTCGTGCGTGTCGAGAGCAACTTCAATCCGAAGGCACGCGGCAGCGCCGGCGAAATCGGCCTGATGCAGATCAAGCCGGCGACGGCGCGGATGATGGGCTATTCCGGCACGAAGAAGGGCCTGTTCGATCCGGAGACCAACATCAAATACGGGATGAAATACCTGGCGGCCGCCCATCAGCTCGGCGGCGGGCAGACCTGCAACACGATCCTGAAATACAATGCCGGCCATGCCGCCACGCGCATGAACCCGGTGTCTAAGACCTATTGCGGCAAGGTCCTGGCGATGCTCGACTGAGCTTCGCCGGACGCGTCGCCCGAGAATTTTTCCGGCATTTGCGATATGAATCAGGATGCTTGCCGTGATATCCCCACCTGAAACGAGGTGGGCTACCTCGAGATGAGATTAGGCCACCTCGCGATGAGGTTAGGCCACCTCGACACGAGGTTAGATATGGCAGTCGATTTCAGGTTTATCATCATCGGGCGCGGCATGATGGGGGCGGCTGCCGCACGGCATCTCGCCTCGATGGCCGACGGCATTGCGCTGATCGGCCCGCGCGAGCCGGAGCAACGCAAGGCCCATCACGGGATATTCGCCAGCCATTACGACGAAGCGCGCATCACCCGCACGTTCGACGGCAATCTGACCTGGGGAAGTTTCGCCGCCCGTGCGCTCGACCGCTACCGCGAGATCGAGGCAAGGAGCGGCATTTCCTTCTATTCCGAAGTCGGTTGCCTCTTTGCCGGTCCGCCGCCAAAGGACGAGCAGGACTATATCAACCGGGCGCTCACCGTCAGCCGGACACTCGGCAGCGATATCGAGACCCTCGCGCCGTCGGACCTTCGCCAACGTTTTTCCTATCTTGCCGTCGATCCTGATTTCACCGGATATTTCGAGCGCAAGCGCGCCGGGCACATCAACCCGCGGGCGTTGGTGCGGGCGCAGGCGAGGCTTGCCGAACAGGGCGGTGTCTCGCTGATCGAAGCAACCGCGACATCCGTGCGCGACGCCGGTTCCCATGTCGAGGTGATGGCCGGTGGCAGAACCTACAGTGCCGAGCGCGTGCTGGTCGCTGCCGGCGGTTTCAGCAATTTCAATGCCTTGCTGCCGCGTCCCGTCGATACCAGGGTCATGGCGCGCACGGTCGCCTTCTACGAGATCAGTGAGAACGAGATGGCGATCTTCGGCGACATGCCGTCGACGATCGTGCTCGGTGACCGGGAGGAGGACCACATCTATATCCTGCCGCCGGTGCGTTATCCCGACGGCAAGACCTACCTGAAACTCGGTGGCGACACCGAGATGCTGTCTTTCAGAGAGCTGGAGAATGTCGGCGCGTGGTTCCGTTCGGATGGCAGCGTAGCTGAACGCGAGCATCTCGCAAGCATCGCCCTCACGTTGATGCCGGCGCTTGCCGGCTGCCCGGTCACCTCGGGGCCTTGCGTGGCGAATTTCACGCCGACCGGTTATCCTTATGCTGGATTTACGCAGTCGCCACGCATCGCGGTGCTCACCGGCGGCAATTTCGTCGCAGCCAAATCCTCCGACGAACTCGGACGGCTGGGCGCCGTGCTTCTGACCGAAGGTGCGCTCCGCGACAGTGATTTCGGCGGCGAGCTGACGCCGGTCTTTGCCTGAAAGGGAGCATCATGGCAGTCGATTTCAAATATATCGTCGTCGGCCGCGGGCTGATGGGATCTGCGGCGGCGCGGCATCTGGCGCGCCAGGTGGATGGCGTGGGAGTGATCGGCCCGGACGAGCCTGATGATCGCAAGGCGCATCAGGGCGTCTTCGCCAGCCATTACGACGAGGGGCGCATCACCCGCACCATCGATCCCGATCGCAACTGGGCGCTGCTCGCCAACCGCGCGATCGGCCGTTACCGCGAGATTTCCCGCGACAGCGGCATCGACTTCTATCGCGAGGTCGGCTGCGTGGTCGTCGCGCCTGATGGAAGCGATTATCTCGAGAGGACCCGGCAGGCGGCCGTTTCGCTCGGCGTCGAGACCCGCTTTCTCGATGAGGCTGGGCTGAGGGCCGCCTTTCCGTTTTTCGCCTTTCCCAGTGCCGCTGCCGGCGTCTTCGAGGCAAGGGGGGCCGGCCACATCAGCCCGCGCCGCCTGGTCAAGGCACAGTCGCTGCTGGCGGAAAAGGCAGGTGCTGCCGTCATTCGCGACCATGTCGTCTCGATCCGCAGCGTGGGCGGATCGGCTGTCGTCGAGACTGCCGGCGGCCGGAGCTATTGCGGTGAGAAGGTATTGCTGGCGGCGGGCGGATTTTCCATTGCAGAGAATCTGTTGCCGAAGCCGGTTGCCATGACGGTTTATGGTCGGACGGTAACGCTTTTCGAGGTGAGCGAGACCGATGCGGTGCGCCTTGCGGCCATGCCGTCGCTCATTCTCGATGTGCCCGGCACGCATATCTATCTGCTGCCGCCGATCCGTTATCCCGACGGCAAATTCTACCTGAAGATCGGCGGCGATCCCGACGATCTGGCGCTCGGTGACGAGGTCGCGATGCGCGCCTGGTTCAAAACCGAGGGGCGCGAGACCGTGCGCGCCTATCACGAACGCATCGTCGAAGGTCTCGTGCCCGACTTGGCGCCGCTCTCGATTTCGACGGCGGCCTGCGTCGTCTCGCAGACGGAGAGCGGCTACCCGATGATCGGCTACACCTCATCGCCTGAAATCGCGGTGCTGACGGGCTGCGCCGGCACCTCGGCCAAGAGTTCGGACGAAATCGGCCGGCTTGGGGCTGACCTGCTTTTGTCAGGCAGAATCAGCGAACATGGCTACTCCACGGATTTCACACCGGAATTTCGCTAAATAAATTTTGATTTCGGTGGCAATTGCCATCTCTCTCGTTTATGGGACCCCTGCCAGTTGGCTGGGCAGCCGCGCTCTATCAATGCCGAAAGGCGGTAGGGTGAGGAAAGTCCGGGCTCCACGGAAACACGGTGCCGGATAACGTCCGGCGAGGGCGACCTCAGGGAAAGTGCCACAGAAAGCAAACCGCCTGTCATGACAGGTAAGGGTGAAAGGGTGGGGTAAGAGCCCACCGCATCTCCGGCAACGGAAATGGCACGGTAAACCCCACCGGGAGCAAGACCGAATAGGGATGACGCGGCAGGCCGAAAGGCCTTCCGGCCGGTTTCCAGGCCAGTCATCCGGGTGGGTTGCGCGAGGCAGCGTGCGAACGCTGTCCCAGAGGAATGGCTGCCACGTTCCGGTTCACGCCGGAGCCATACAGAACCCGGCTTACAGGCCAACTGGCGATTAACTTTTGTGGCGCGATCAAGCCCTGATTTCAGGAATCACTTCCCGGTAAGCCGCTGAAATCGAAAGTTTTCAAGTGGAAGCTCATGCAGTCCGCCTGTTGAAAATTCTTTTTGCAAAAGCACCGCTGCGCGACCATCGCGACAGGGCGATCCTAACTCTTTGTTAAACTTAACAGCTTATAAATTTTTGATCATGCGTCTGTTGCAAAATGGGCGTATCCCATTGACGCCCATATGGTCCCATGCTATCCCAAATGCGCACTGCACCAGGGCAATCACCTGCCCATTCATCGCAAAGCAAAGACGTCTTCCTCTCCGGAAGCGTCGGAGGGGTTTTTGCTCATCCGGCTTGCGAAGCTGTGCCTGATATCGGGAGTTTCGGGCGTCTTTTGGTCCGGATCCCTGCGGGAACGGATGTTTCGTGTGATGAGCCGCTTCCTTTCGAATGCGACCAACAGGATCGATGCCAAGGGCAGGGTTTCCGTGCCCTCGGCGTTCCGGTCCGTGCTGGCGCAGCGCAATGTTCAGGAGCTCTATTGCTTCCAGGACTTTGTGTTTCCGGCGATCAGCGTCGGCGGTCCGGATCTTCTCGAAAGATTCGAACGGCAGATTGCTGCGGAGGATCCGTTTTCGCCGGATGCCAACGAGATGTCGCTTCTCATTCATGGAGGCGGGGTCTTCATGAAGCTCGACGCCGAGGGGCGGCTGATGGTCACGGATTTCATTCGCGGCTTTACCGGCATCTCGGACGAGGTGACCTTCGTCGGTCGGGCGGATCATTTTCAGCTTTGGCAGCCGCAGGCTTTTGTGGCTGCGCAGGCGCAGGCACGAGGGGAGCGCAAGCTGGCGGGCAAGCGTTCCTGAAAGAACGAGGGAACGGAATGGTGGCGAATCCTGGCGGAGGTTCAACTGATGCCGGTGGCGGACCGGTTCGTCACATTCCTGTTCTTCTTGATGAGGTGCTTTCGGCGTTGGCGCCCGCGCCCGGCAAGCTCATCCTCGACGGTACATTCGGTGCGGGCGGCTACAGCGCCGCCATTCTTGCGGCCGGCGCCGAGGTGATCGCGCTCGACCGCGATCCGACGGCGATTGCATCCGGCCAGGCAATGGTTGCTGCCCATGGCGGCCGTCTCAAGCTCGTTCATTCGCAATTCTCGCATCTTGCCGATCATGCGCCGCAAGGCGGGCTCGATGGCGTCGTCCTCGATATCGGCGTTTCCTCCATGCAGATCGATGAGGCCGAGCGTGGTTTCTCCTTCCAGAAGAACGGGCCGCTCGACATGCGTATGTCGGCCGCGGGCGTTTCGGCGGCCGATGTCGTCAACCGCGCCAAGGTCGCCGATCTGATCCGCATCTTCCATTTCCTCGGCGAGGAAAGCCAGGCGCCGCGCATCGCGCATGCGATCGAGAAGCGCCGCGAGGAAAAGCCGTTCGAGACGACACGCGATCTTGCCGGTCTCATCGAGCTGGTCACGCCCCGCAAGATGAAGGACAAAATCCATCCGGCAACGCGTGTCTTCCAGGCCTTGCGCATCTTCGTCAATGACGAGCTCGGCGAACTCGCGCAGGCGCTGTTTGCGGCGGAAGCAGCGCTGAAGCCGGGCGGCCGGCTCGTCGTCGTCACCTTTCATTCGCTCGAAGACCGGATCGTCAAGAAATTCTTCTCCGACCGCGCCGGCAAGGCGTCGGGGTCGCGGCATCTGCCGGTCGCGCATGAGCGGGCGGCAACTTTCGCGGCGATCGGCAAGCCGATGGTTTCGGCAAGCGAGGTGGAGGCGGAGATCAATCCGCGCGCCCGCTCCGCCAAGCTGCGCGCCGGCCTGAGGACGGAGGCCGCCGCTGAAGCTGCGGATATGTCGCTCTTCGGGTTTCCCAATCTCGCCAGTCTCGGAAAGCTTGGAGGTTGATATGCTGAAAACGTTCGATCTCGTGCTCATCGGCGTTATGACGGCCACCGCCGCCGTCACCTATACGATCAAGCATCGCGCTGAATTGAAGTTCGAGGAGGTTCATCGCCTCGAAGCCGAGATCAAGCTCGAGGAGGACACGATCGACCTTCTCAAGGCTGACTGGGCGCTGCAATCGCAGCCGAACCGGCTGGAGCGGCTGGTCAAGGCCTATGATGACGAGTTGCAGTTGCAGCCGACGCAATCGACGGCGCTGGTGCATGCTAAGGAATTGCCGATGCTGAAATCCGAGGTTCCCGTGCCCGACGTGACCGAGGCCAAGGCTGGCGCCAAGAGCGCGACCGAGGCCGGCGCGAAAGGTGCAGCCCTGGCCGGCGCCAAAGGCGCGACGGTCACGACGAAGGCGCAGCCCGTTCCAAAACCCGCGCCGCGCGCCGCGGAGGAGGATGAAGCAGACGAGATCGAAACGGGGTCGGTGGAATAATGTCGTTTCTTTCTCGCATCATGGTCTTGAAGAGCCAGGCGCATTTCTCCGCTGGAGTCTACAATCGTTTCGGCGGTCCTTCTCCTGCCGGCCTGGCGATCGAGGGATCCCGCAAGAAGAAGTCAGGGCAGGCAAAAAGCCGCGTCGGTCTGCTGATCCTCGGCTTCATGGGTGTCTATGTCGTCATCGGCGGCCGTCTCGTCGAATATGCGATGAAGGATCAGGAGGTCGTCTCCAGCATCCTGCCGCCCGATCGGCTGATGGCTTCGCGCCCCGACATTCTCGACCGCAACGGCGAAGTGCTGGCGACCGACATCCGCACCGTCTCGCTGTTTGCCGAACCCAACAAGATCGTCGATGCCGACGAGGCGGTCGAGAAGCTTGCGACTGTTCTGCCGGAGCTCGACGTCCGGGATACCTATAAGAAGCTCTCGGTCAAAACGTCGCATTTCGCCTGGCTGCGCCGGCAGCTGACGCCGAAGCAGCAGAGCCAGATCCTGGCGCTCGGCATTCCCGGTATCGGCTTCCGGCCGGAAAAGCGCCGCTTCTATCCGGGCGGCTCGACCGCCGCGCATATCCTCGGTTACGTCAACATCGACAACCGCGGTGTCGCCGGGATGGAGAAATATATCGACGACCAGGGGCTCGCCGACCTCGCCTCGGTCGGCATGACCAGCGACCAGCCGCTCGAGCCGGTGCGGCTGTCGATCGACCTGCGCGTGCAGAACATCGTTCGGGACGCGGTCGTCAACGCCGTCAACAACTTCCAGTCCAAGGGGGCGGGTGCTGCCGTCATCGACGTGCATACCGGGGAAGTGCTGGCCATGGCCTCGGCGCCGGATTTCGATCCGAACGATCCGCAGGAAGGAGCCAAGGAGGGTTGGCTCAACAGGATGACCAACGGCACCTTCGAAATGGGATCGACCTTCAAGACCTTTTCGCTGGCGATGGCGCTCGACACCGGCAAGGTGAAGATGACCGACACGTTCGATGCCAGCAAGTCGATCTATATCGGCGGCTTCACGATCCACGATTTCCATGGGCAGCGCCGCTGGCTGACCGTGCCCGAGATTTTCCAGTATTCGTCGAATATCGGCACGGCGCGCGTCATCGACATCGTCGGCATCGACGCGCAGAAGGACTATCTGACCAAGTTCGGCCTCTTGACCAAGATGCAGACCGAGCTGCCTGAGGTGAAGATGCCGAGCCAGCCGCGGGTCTGGAAGAAGATCAATTCGATCACGATTTCCTTCGGCCACGGCGTCTCGACGACGGCGCTGCAGACAGGGGTGGCGGCGGCCGCTCTCGTCAATGGCGGCAAGCTGATCGAGCCGACATTCCTGCCGCGCAGCCGCGAACAGGCCGATGAAATCGCCACGCAGGTGATCAAGAAGACGACCAGCGACGAGATCCGCTATCTTCTCGATTTCAACGGATACAAGGGATCGGGCCGCGTCGCCCGCGTGCCAGGTTTTGCCGTCGGCAGCAAGACCGGCACGGCCGATAAAGTGGTGAACGGCCGCTATTCCGCGACCTTGAACTTCAACTCCTTCATTGCCGCATTCCCGATCAACGATCCCAAATATGCGGTGATCACCTTCTGCGACGAGCCGAAAACCGGCGAAAAGCAATACGGCGGAACGATCTCTGCCGGTACCGCTGGCCCGATCGCCCGCGAGATCATCAGCCGCGCGGCCCCCATTCTCGGCATCGAGCCGAAATTCGGGGAGGGCGGATCGGCCTTGCTGGTGTCTTATTGAGTGTGAATGAATATCGACGCCGATTCGCGAGGGGTGGACCGGCTTCAAGAGAGAAAAGTGCATTCGATGAAATTGCGAGACCTGGCCGGAGATCAGTTTCCGGAAATTGAAGCACAGCTCGAAGGCCCGGCAGGCTTGCTTGATATTTCGGGCCTGTCTTCGGATAGCCGCCATGTGGCGCCGGGCAATGCTTTTGTCGCTGTCGCCGGCAGCAAGGCGGACGGCGCGGGCTTCATCGCCGATGCCGCCGGCCGGGGTGCCGCCGTCGCGATTGCTTCCCAGGCCGTCGAGGCTTCCATCCCGGTGCTTGCGGTCAAGGAGCCGCGCCGTTTCCTTTCGATCGCCGCCTCGCGCTTCTTCGGCAGGCAGCCGGAGACCATGGTCGCCGTCACCGGCACGGCGGGCAAGACCTCTGTGGCTTCTTTTACCCGGCAGATCTGGGCGCATGCGGGGCATGCGGCGGCGATGATCGGCACAACAGGCGTCGTCTCGCCGACGCGCAACGAATATGGTTCGCTGACGACGCCCGATCCGGTGTCGCTGCACAAACTACTGGCCGAACTTGCCGGCGAAGGTGTCACGCATGCGGCGATGGAGGCTTCCAGCCACGGCCTCGACCAGAGCCGGCTCGACGGCGTCAAGCTTGCCGCCGCTGCCTTCACCAATCTCGGCCGCGACCACATGGATTATCATCCCACGGTCGAGGCCTATATGGCCGCCAAGATGCGGCTTTTCGATACGCTGCTGCCGAAGGGCGCGCCGGCGGTGATCTTCGCCGACGATCCATGGTCGGCGCAGGCGATCAAGGCCGCTGCCGCTGCCGGTCACGATGTGCGCACCGTCGGGCGCAAGGGCGTCTACCTCACCTTGAAACGTGTCGAGCACTTCCGCCACAAGCAGACCGCCGAGATCCATATCGGCGGCGAGATCTTCGAGGTGGATATTCCGCTGGCCGGCGATTTCCAGGTGGCCAACGCGCTGGTCGCGGCAGGTCTTGCCATGTCGACCGGCGTCGAGCCGAAAGTTGCGATGGCCGCGCTCGAGAAGCTCGTCGGCGCGTCCGGCCGTCTCGAACTCGTCGGCCATACGAAAGACGGCGCGCTCGCCTATGTCGACTATGCCCATAAGCCGGATGCGCTGGAAAACGTGCTGGGCTCGGTCCGGCCCTTCACCACCGGCCGCGTCGTCGTCGTCTTGGGCTGCGGCGGCGACCGCGATCGCGGCAAACGGCCGATCATGGGTGAAATCGCCTGCCGACTTGCCGACGTCGTCATCGTCACCGACGACAATCCGCGCTCGGAGGAGCCGGCCGCGATCCGGGCGGAGATCATGGCGGCAGCATCCGGCGCCTCGGAAATTGCCGATCGCGCCACGGCAATCCGCGAGGCTGTTGGTATGTTGCGATCCGGCGATACACTGATCGTCGCCGGCAAGGGGCATGAGGAAGGGCAGACGATCGGTAGCGTCACCCTGCCGTTCTCCGATCATGCGGAGGTGCGCAAGGCCTTGGAGGAACTGCAATCTTGAGCTGGCTCTGGACGACCGAAGACATGATCGCAGCAATGGCGGGGCGGCCCTTCGGCACTCTGCCCGAAGGCATCACCGGCATTTCCATCGACAGCCGCTCGATCAGCCCGGGCGAAGCCTTCTTCGCGATCAAGGGCGACCGTGTCGACGGTCACGACTACGCGTCGATGGCGGTGGCGAACGGCGCCTCCCTTCTCGTCGTCAGTGAGGCGAGGCTTCCGGCCATGGGCCGCCTGACGGTGCCAATGATCGTCGTGGAGGATGTGCTTGCGGCACTCGGCCGGCTCGGCCTTGCCTCGCGCGAGCGCTCCAAGGCCCGGATCATCGCGGTGACGGGCTCCGTGGGAAAGACGACCACCAAGGAAATGCTGCGGCATGTGCTGTCGCCCTCCGGCAAGGTGCATGCCTCCGTCGCCTCCTTCAACAATCATTGGGGCGTACCGCTGACGCTGGCGCGCATGCCTGACGATACGGATTACGGTGTCTTCGAAGTCGGGATGAACCATCCCGGCGAGATCCGGCCGCTGGTCGAGATGATCCGTCCCGATGTCGCCATCATCACGACGATCGCACCGGCCCATCTCGGCAATTTCAAGAACATCAAAGAGATCGCTGCCGCCAAAGCGGAGATCTTCGAGGGGGTCGAGCCAGGCGGCCATGTGGTGCTCAACCGCGACAACGACCAGTTCAATTTCCTCGACCGCACGGCTCAGTCGCTCGGTATCGAGCATATCCATTCCTTCGGCCAGCATGCCAAGGCCGAATTCCGGTTGGCGGAATTCAACGGCGCGGATGAGAATTCGACGCTGTGGCTGACGATCGGCGGCGAGACGCTGGAGGTCGCGATCGGCGCGCCCGGCCGCCATATCGCCGAGAACGCGCTCGCCGCGCTCGGGGTCGTCAGGATCGTCGGTGCCGACATGGAAAGGGCGATCGCAGCGATTGCGACGCTGAAGCCGGAAAAGGGCAGGGGCAAGCGCCACCGGCTTTCGATCGGCAGCGGCAGCTTCACGCTGATCGACGAAAGCTACAATGCCAATCCGGCTTCGATGCGCGCGGCGATCGCACTGCTGGCGGCCTCCGAGCCGACCAGCCGCGGACGCCGTATCGCCGTGCTGGGCGACATGCTTGAAATGGGCGAGTATGCGCAGAAGGTCCATACCGATCTGGCCGTGCCGCTGCTTGCAGCCGGTATCGAACATGTCTGGCTCGCCGGCGCAGAGATGGCCGCGCTCAAGGAATCGCTGCCGGAAAGCGTCCATGTCGAATATCGCGAGAACACCGCCGAATTGACGGATTATGTGTTGAACTCGGTCGCGCCAGGCGACGTGTTGATGGTGAAATCGTCTCTGAGCATCGGTTTCGGCAAGATCGTCGCCGCGCTCCTTGACAAGTTCCCGCCATTTTCCGACACGCAACGCGAACTTTGATCGGGTAAACAAGGGGCCCTGAATGCTGATCTGGCTTGTCGAACTGTCGGAATATTTCAAGTTTCTGAACCTGTTCAGATATATTACCTTCCGTACAGGCGCTGCTCTGTTCACCTCAGCCCTGATCGTCTTCCTGTTCGGGCCGACCATCATCAATTCGCTGCGCATCCGGCAGGGTAAGGGCCAGCCGATCCGCGCCGACGGGCCGCAGACCCATTTCAAAAAGGCCGGCACACCGACCATGGGCGGGCTTATGATCCTTGCCGGCATCGTCGGCGCCTCGCTGCTCTGGGCCGATCTTTCCAACGTCTATGTCGTCGCCACCTTGCTGGTGACGCTCGGTTTCGGCGCGATCGGCTTCTATGACGATTATCTCAAGGTGACGAAGCAGAGCCATATGGGCTTTTCCGGCAAGGCGCGCCTGGGCATCGAATTTGTCATCGCCGGCATCGCCGTCTATTTCATGATGCGCACCGCCCTTGCCTCGGGCGTTGCCGGCTCGACCTTCGGTTCGTCGATCGCCTTTCCTTTCTTCAAGGACTTCATGATCAATATCGGCATCATGTTCGTCGTCTTCGGCGGCTTCGTCATCGTCGGCGCCGGCAATGCCGTCAATCTGACCGACGGCCTTGACGGGCTAGCTATCGTGCCCGTCATGATCGCCGCCGCCTCCTTCGGCGTCATCGCCTATCTCGCCGGCAATGTGGTGTTTGCGAACTACCTGCAGATCAATTTCGTGCCCGGCACCGGCGAGCTTGCCGTCGTTCTCGGCGCCGTCATCGGCGCCGGGCTGGGCTTTCTGTGGTTCAACGCGCCGCCGGCCGCCATCTTCATGGGCGATACCGGGTCGCTGGCGCTCGGCGGCACGATCGGCACTGTTGCCGTCGCCACCAAACACGAGATCGTCATGGCGATCATCGGCGGCCTCTTCGTCATGGAGACGCTTTCGGTCATCATCCAGGTGGGCTTCTTCAAGATGACCGGCCGGCGCGTCTTCCTGATGGCGCCGATCCATCATCACTTCGAGAAGAAGGGCTGGACCGAAAGCCAGGTGGTGATCCGCTTCTGGATCATCGCCGTCGGCCTTGCCATGCTCGGCCTCTCGACGCTGAAGTTGCGGTGAGGCGGCCATGATCCCGGTCACGACGCTCAAGGACAGGAAGGTCGCGCTCTTCGGGCTCGGCGGCTCGGGCCTTGCCACCGCCCGGGCGCTGGTTTCGGGCGGCGCCGAGGTGACCGCCTGGGACGACAATCCCGACAGCGTCGCCAAGGCTTCCGCCGAGGGCATCCGGACTGAGGATCTGCATACCATCGACTGGAGCCAGCAGGCGCTGTTCGTGCTATCACCAGGCGTGCCGCTCACCCATCCGAAGCCGCACTGGACCGTCGATCTTGCGCGCGCCGCCGGCGTCGATATCGTCGGCGATGTCGAACTCTTCGTGCGCGAGCGCCGCGCCCATGCGCCGGATTGCCCGTTCATCGCCATCACAGGCACCAACGGCAAGTCGACGACGACGGCGCTGATCGCCCATATTCTGAAAAGCGCCGGCTATGATACGCAGCTCGGCGGCAATATCGGTACGGCGGTTCTGACGCTCGATCCGCCGAAGGCCGGACGCTATTACGTCGTCGAATGCTCCTCCTACCAGATCGACCTGGCACCGATGCTCAACCCGTCAGCCGGCATCCTGCTCAACCTGACGCCCGATCATCTCGACCGTCACGGCACGATGCAGCATTACGCCGATGTCAAGGAACGGCTGGTCGCCGGCAGCGATGTGGCGGTCGTCGGCGTCGACGACAGCCATTCGGCGCTGATTGCCGACCGCGTCGAGCGGGCGGGTGTCAAGGTGGTGCGCATTTCGCGCCGCAGCGTGGTGGCATCAGGCATTTATGCCGAGGGCACCAGGCTCATTCAGGCCGCCGGCGGCGCCATGCTGCCCTTCGCCGATCTCGACGGTATCCAGACGCTGCGCGGCAGCCATAATGCGCAGAACGCCGCCGCAGCTGTGGCCGCCTGCCTTGCCGTCGGTATTTCCGCCGACGACATCCGTGCCGGCCTTGCCTCGTTCCCTGGCCTCAAGCATCGCATGCAGCCGGTGGGGCAGCGTGGCCGCGTCGTCTTCGTCAATGATTCCAAGGCGACCAATGCCGATGCTGCGGCACCGGCGCTTTCGAGCTATGATCGCATCTACTGGATCGCCGGCGGCCTGCCGAAATCAGGCGGCATCACCACGCTCGCTCCCTATTTTCCGCGCATCGCCAAGGCATATCTGATCGGCGAAGCGGCGGCGGAATTCGCAGCGACACTCGGCGAGGCCGTGCCTTACGAGATTTCAGGCACGCTGGAGCGCGCGGTCGTGCATGCGGCAGCCGATGCCGAGCGCGACGAGGCCGCCGCTTCGGCCGTCATGTTATCCCCGGCTTGCGCAAGCTTCGATCAGTATAAGAATTTCGAAGTCAGGGGTGAAGCCTTCGTCGGACACGTGGCAGCGCTTGACGGGATTGCGATGCTGATCAGTTCGGCAACAGGAGAGAAATGACATGGTAAGCCGCGCGGAACGTGGGCCTTTGGCCGATTGGTTCTGGACCATCGACCGCTTCTTCCTGGCGATGTTCATCTTCCTGATGGGCATCGGTTTCATGCTGTCGTTTGCAGCGTCTCCCGCGGTTGCCGAGCGCATCGGGCTCGAGCCCTTCCACTTCGTCAAGCGCCATGCGGCCTTCATGATCCCTTCGATTTCCGTCATGCTCGGACTGTCGTTCCTGACGCCCCGGCAAGTGCGGCGAACGGCGATCCTGCTGCTGATCATCTCGCTCGCCATGATGGTGCTGGTGCTGTTCGTCGGACAGGAGGTTAAGGGCGGCAGGCGCTGGATCTGGATCGCCGGCCTTTCGATCCAGCCGTCGGAATTCATGAAGCCCGCCTTCGTCGTGGTTTGCGCCTGGCTGTTTGCCGAACATGCGCGCCAGCCGGAGATTCCCGGTAATCTCTTCGCCATCATTCTGTTTGCCATCGTCGCCGCCCTGCTCGTCGCGCAGCCTGACCTCGGACAGACCATCCTGACTACGGCCGTCTGGGGCGGGATGTTCTTCATGGCCGGCATGCCATGGATCTGGATCATGCTGCTCGGCATCGGCGGCGCCGGCGGCCTGCTCAGCGCCTATTACGTCTTCCCGCACGTCGCGTTGCGAATAGACAAGTTCATGACCGGCGAGGGCGACACGTTCCAGATCGACACGGCGCGCGAGGCGATCATCCGCGGCAGCTGGTTCGGCCAGGGGCCGGGTGAGGGTATCGTCAAGCGCATCATCCCGGATGCACATACCGACTTCATCTTCTCGGTCGCGGCCGAGGAGTTCGGCATCGTCTTCTGCATGGCGCTGGTGGCGCTCTTTACCGTGCTGGTGTTGCGCGGCCTATCGCATGCCTATCGCGAGCGCAACGACTTCAACCGCTTCGCCGTTGCCGGCCTGGTGCTGCAGATGGGCATCCAGTCGATCATCAATATCGGCGTCAACCTCGAGTTGCTGCCGGCAAAGGGCATGACGCTGCCGCTGATTTCCTACGGCGGCTCGTCGATGGTGGCGATCTGCGTCACCGCCGGCTTCATTCTGGCGCTGACGCGTCATCGACCGGAAAAACGTGCGCAGGACCGGAGCCTTTTCCGCGTCCCGCACGGCATGCCGGCGGAGTAAAAGGCCATGAGCAAAGGCATCGTGCTGCTTGCCGCCGGGGGAACCGGCGGCCATGTGTTCCCGGCGGAGGCGCTGGCCTTCAAGCTGAAGGAGCGCGGCTACTCGGTGCATCTCGTCACCGACAGCCGGGCCGAGCGGTATGCCGGCAAGTTCCCGGCCGAAGAGATCCATGTCGTGCCGTCGGCGACGATCGGCTCGAAGAACCCGGTCGCCGTCGCCCGTTCGCTGTGGACGCTCTGGAGCGGCATGCGGGCCGCAAAGAAGCTGATCCAGCGGCTGAAGCCCGTCATCGTCGTCGGTTTCGGCGGCTATCCGACAGTGCCGCCGCTGCTTGCCGCGACAAGGCTTGGCGTGCCGGCGATGATCCACGAGCAGAATGCCGTGATGGGCCGTGCCAACAAGGCCTTGGCGACCCGCGTACAGGGGATTGCCGGCGGTTTCCTGCCTGAGGGGGGCGGCGCCTTCCCGGACAAGACCGTAACGACAGGCAATCCGGTCCGCCCGGCAATCATCGCTGCCGCCGAGGTGCCTTATACGCGCTCGCATCCCGGCGAAGCCTTCAATCTTGTCGTCTTCGGCGGCAGCCAGGGCGCGCAATTTTTCTCCAAGGCGCTGCCGACGGCGATTAGCCTGCTTGACGACGCGCTGCGTCTGCGACTGCGCATCACCCAGCAGGTGCGTCCCGAGGATATGGAGATGGTCGGCGGCTGCGTCGCCAAGCTGGAGATGGGGGCCGATATCGCGCCTTTCTTCACCGACATGGCGGAGAGGCTGGCGAAGGCCCATCTTGTCATCTGCCGCTCGGGCGCCTCGACGGTTTCGGAGATCTCCGTCATTGGTCGGCCGGCGGTGCTGGTGCCTTACCCGCACGCTCTCGATCATGACCAGGCGGCGAATGCGGCAGCGCTGGCTGCGACCGGCGGAGCGAAGGTGATCGCCCAATCCGAGCTTTCGCCGGAGAAGATCGCGGCGATCCTGACGGCTGTGATGAACGATCCGGAAAAGCTTTCGCACATGGCAGCGGCGGCGAAACTCGCCGGAAAACCCGATGCCGCGAACTTGCTTGCCGACATGGTTGAGGCTATTGCCGCCGGACGGACAATTGCGGAATTGAAGAGGACACGCGCATGAAACTGCCGAAGGCGATCGGTCTCGTTCATTTCATCGGCATCGGCGGCATCGGCATGAGCGGCATTGCCGAGGTGCTGCACAATCTCGGCCACAAGGTGCAGGGATCCGACCAGGCCGATAGCGCCAATGTCCAGCGCCTGCGCGACAAGGGCATCGAGGTGTTCGTCGGCCATCGGGCTGAGAACCTGGGTGATGCCGAAGTCGTCGTCGTCTCGACGGCGATAAAAAAGAGCAATCCGGAATTGATCGCCGCCCGCGAAAAGCTGCTGCCGGTGGTGCGCCGCGCCGAAATGCTTGCCGAGCTGATGCGCTTCCGCAATGCGATCGCCATCGGCGGCACGCATGGCAAGACGACGACCACTTCGCTGGTCGCCACCCTGCTCGAAGCCGGCGGGCTCGATCCGACCGTCATCAACGGCGGCATCATCAATGCCTACGGCACCAATGCCCGCATGGGCGAGGGCGAGTGGATGGTGGTCGAGGCCGACGAATCCGACGGCACGTTTCTGAAACTTCCTGCGGATGTCGCCGTCATCACCAATATCGACCCGGAGCATCTCGACCATTACGGCAATTTCGACGCCGTGCGCGCCGCCTTCCGGCAGTTCGTCGAGAACGTGCCGTTTTACGGCTTCGGCGTTATGTGCCTCGACCATCCCGAGGTGCAGTCGCTGGTCGGCCGCATCGAGGATCGCAAGATCATCACCTATGGCGAGAACCCGCAGGCCGACGTACGCTTCAAGAATGTGCGCATCGACGGCACACGCTCGATCTTCGACGTCGAAATCCGCCGCCGCCGCACCGGCCAGGTGATCGAGCTCAAGGGGCTGGTCATGCCGATGCCCGGGCGGCATAATATTTCCAACGCCACGGCGGCTATCGCCGTAGCCAACCGGCTCGGCATATCGAGCGCCGATATCGCCAAGGGGCTTGCCTCCTTCGGCGGCGTCAAGCGCCGTTTCACGCTGACCGGCGAATGGAACGGGGTGCAGATCTTCGACGATTACGGTCACCATCCGGTCGAGATCAAGGCGGTGCTGCGCGCTGCCCGCGAAGCCTGCAAGGGGCGCATCATCGCGGTCCATCAGCCGCACCGCTACAGCCGCCTGGCAAGCCTGTTCGAGGAATTCGCCGCCTGCTTTAACGATGCCGACAGCATTTTCCTGGCGCCGGTCTATGCGGCAGGCGAAGATCCGATCGCGGGGATCGATTCCGTGTCGCTGGTCTCGCGGATAAAATCCGGCGGCCATCGCGACGCTCGCTTTCTCACTTCGGCAGAGCTTCTGCCGCAGATGGTTGCGGAGGTTGCAAAGCCTGGCGATTTCGTGGTTCTGTTGGGGGCTGGGAGCATCACATCCTGGGCGGCGGCGCTGCCCAAGCAACTGGAAGGCCTATCGGGAAAGTCCGTATGAAACAGGTGAATGGGGAAAAGCTTCTCGCGTCTCTCGGAGACGGTGTAAAGGATATCCGCGGTCGCATCACGCCGGATGCCCGCATGGACCGCGTCACTTGGTTCAGGGCAGGCGGCCTCGCCGAGCTGATGTTCCAGCCGCATGATATCGACGATCTCGTCGCCTTCCTGAAAATCTTGCCGGAAGAGGTGCCGCTGACCGTGATCGGCGTCGGCTCCAACATCCTGGTGCGCGACGGCGGCATTCCCGGCGTCGTGCTGCGCCTGTCCGCCAAGGGCTTCGGCTTTGTCGAGCTTGCCGGCGAAAACCGCATTCTGGCCGGCAGCATCTGCCCCGATAAGCATGTGGCGGCGATGGCGATGGATAACGGCATCGGCGGCTTTCATTTCTTCTACGGTATTCCGGGCAGCATCGGCGGCGCAGCGCGCATGAATGCCGGGGCCAATGGCGTGGAGACCCGCGAGCGGCTAATCGAGGTCAACGCGGTCGACCGCAAGGGCAACAGGCACGTGCTGTCCAATGCCGAGATGGGCTATTCCTATCGTCATTCGACCGCATCCAGCGAGCTGATCTTCACCTCCGTGCTGTTCGAGGGCTATCCGGAGGAGCGCGCCCAGATCCGCGCCGAGATGGACGCCGTGCGCAATCATCGCGAGACGGTGCAGCCGGTGCGCGAAAAGACCGGCGGCTCGACCTTCAAGAACCCTGCCGGCCATTCGGCCTGGAAACTGATCGACGAGGCAGGCTGCCGCGGTCTCGTCATCGGCGGAGCGCAGATGTCGTCGCTTCACTGCAACTTCATGATCAACATGGGGCAGGCGACCGGCTACGATCTCGAATATCTCGGCGAACAGGTGCGCCGCGAGGTCTTCGAGAAAGAGGGCATCAAGCTCGAATGGGAAATCAAGCGCCTCGGCGTCTTCATGCCCGGCCGCGAAGTGCGCCCGTTCCACGGTGTCACCAGCGAATAGCTTTTTACTGCACGGCGAGCTTCAAACCTTCGCGCGGCGTGACGATGGGCGACCAGCCGAGCACGTCGCGGGCGTGGGATATGTCGACCTGCAGGGAACCGCAAAGACGCTGGTAGACCGCGTCTTTTCCCGTCAATTTCGCACCCAACTGCAGCAAGGCGGGAGGGAAGGGAAGCAGCATCGGTTTGACGCCCAAGCCCGCGGCAATGCCTTCGATGAGCCCGGGTGTGGAGAGATCTTCTCCATCACCGGCGAGAAAGGTCTGGCCGGTCGCATCCCGATGCGTCATGGCCGTGACGATCAGGTCGACGAGATTTGGAAGCGCAACCAGTGTCCGGTGGTTCTTCAGCGATGCGAAGGGGAGCGGTATCTTCTTCCGGACAAGTCCGACGAGCAGGGCGAAGTTGCCCCTGGCGCCAGGCCCATAGACGAGGGGCGGGCGAATGACGACGACTTCCATGTCTGTTCGGGCTGAGATTTCATGCAGGCCGATTTCGCTTTCCAACTTCGAAACGCCATAGGGATCAAGCGGCATCGGCGTATCGTCGTGGCGGAAGGGCCGGTCGTTTTCTTCACCATTGACTTTGATGCTGCTGATGAAAACGAACCTTTTTACCCCGGCGTGTGCGGCCTGCTCGGCGAGATTGAGCGTGGCGGCGGTGTTGATCCGGCGGAATTCCGTCAGAGGATCGGCCGCGCGGTCATTCATGATGTGCACCCGGGCGGCGAGATGGACGACGACGTCAACACCGTCGAGAGCGGCCGTCCAGTCTGTTTCGCTGGATATTTCGATGGGGAAATGCCGCACCTCTGCCGGAAAGCCGGCGGCTGCGGAGCGCGTCGTCACCTGAAGCTCCCACAGCCGCTCGCCATGCAGTCTTTCGACGAGAGGCCCGCCGACAAAGCCGGCCGCGCCGGTGATGAGGCATCGCATGATCTGTTCCCCGCTTGACCTTGAGTGCTCGGGTTAGCCGGAAGTGCCGACGGCATCAATAAAAAAGCCGCGCTGGCTGTTTTCCTCGGATGCACAGTTTCTCGATCCTTGCGCGAAGCTTGCCGCAGCATTTCTCACCAGCTTGACCGGACTCGAATTGTAGCAGATTCCCTATAAACTCTCTGGTTGAGATTTAGGAGGTGCGCATGCGAAAGAGTCTTGTTGCGGAGTTTCTCGGCACGTTCTGGCTTGTCTTTGGTGGATGCGGCAGCGCCGTCCTTGCCGCGGCCTATCCCGAATTGGGCATCGGTTTTGTCGGGGTGGCCTTTGCATTCGGCCTGACCGTGCTCACCATGGCCTATGCCGTGGGCGGTATTTCGGGCGGTCATTTCAACCCCGCCGTCTCCCTCGGCCTGACGGTCGCCGGGCGGTTTCCCGCGGCACGCCTGCTTCCCTATATCGTCGTCCAGGTTGTTGGCGCTGTTGCTGCGGCCGCACTGCTTTATCTCATTGCCAGCGGCAAGGCGGGTTTCGAACTTGGCGGCTTTGCCGCCAACGGCTATGGCGATCATTCGCCGGGCGGTTATTCGCTGCTTTCGGCACTGCTGATCGAAGTGCTGCTGACCATGTTCTTCCTGATCATCATCCTGGGATCGACCAGCAGCCGCGTGCCTGCAGGCTTCGCGCCACTTGCGATCGGCCTCGCGCTAACGCTGATCCATCTCGTGTCTATCCCGGTGACAAATACCTCGGTCAACCCGGCGCGTTCCACCGGCCAGGCGCTTTTCGTCGGCGGCTGGGCATTGCAGCAGCTCTGGCTGTTCTGGATTGCACCGCTTGCGGGCGGGGTGCTCGGGGGGCTCGTGTGGAAGTTTCTCGACGACGCCGACTGACCACAAGGCAGGAGGCTATCCCGTTGAGCCCGCGTGGTTTTTCCATGCGGGCTTTTCCGTTTTGACAGATCGGCTGAGATGTCCACCCTGAAACTTCGAAGACGTGAAGCTTCGAAAAATGAAGTGCGCGGCACGGACAAATGCTGCGCCTGGGAAGAAGAAGTTAACGAAAGTAAACACTTCATTAACCATAATGATGCTCTAATGCATGCAGGTCGGACAAAGGCCCGAAACGGCGCAGACAGCTTCGCGCAAGCGTCGATTTCGAGAATGAAAGTTATTTTTTGGGGGTGTTGATGAGTCGCAAGCATGTCGCTGTCCTGATGGGCGGATTTTCCTCGGAACGGCCTGTCAGCCTTTCCTCGGGAAAGGCTTGCGCAGAAGCCCTCGAATCGGAAGGCTTCGAAGTGACACGCATCGATGTGGCGCGCGACGTTTCCGAAAAGCTTGCCGCGTTGAAACCCGATGTGGTCTTCAATGCGCTGCATGGCCCCTTCGGCGAGGACGGCACCATTCAGGGCATCCTCGAATATCTCGAGATCCCCTATACGCATTCGGGCGTGCTTGCCTCGGCGCTGGCAATGGACAAGGACAAGGCGAAGCTTGTTGCCGCCGCTGCCGGCATTCCGGTCGCCGAATCGCAGGTGATCAACCGTTTCGCCTTTCCCTCGACGCATCCGATGAAGCCGCCCTATGTGGTGAAGCCGGTGCGGGAAGGGTCGAGCTTCGGCGTCGTCATCGTCACGGAAGATCAGGCGCATCCGCCGCAAGTCGTCAGCTCCACCGAGTGGCGCTACGGCGAGGATGTGCTTGTCGAGCGCTATGTCTATGGCCGCGAACTCACCTGCGGCGTCATGGGCGAGACTGCGCTCGGCGTCACCGAGGTGGTGCCGCAGGGACACAATTTCTATGATTACGATTCCAAGTACGCAGCCGGCGGTTCAAAACACGTCATCCCGGCAAAAATTTCACCGAATATTTACCAAAAAATACAAAGATTGGCCCTAAGGGCGCATCAGGCAATCGGTTGTCGCGGCGTCAGTCGGTCCGACTTTCGTTACGACGATCGTTTCTCCGAAGACGGCGAAATCATCTGGCTGGAAGTCAATACCCAGCCAGGCATGACTCCAACCTCGCTTGTGCCCGAAATGGCCGGTCATGCCGGTTATTCCTTTGGTGAGTTTCTCCGGTGGATGGTGGAGGACGCGTCTTGTTTGCGTTGACAGTAAAGAGGATAGGGCGCCCCAGCCATCATGCCGTGCTTCCGGTCATGGAAGCCGAAGAGCGATTCGTCCTGCCGCGTCCGCTGCGCCGCGTTACCCGTTTCCTGATCAGCCTCGGCAGCGGCCGCATCTACATCCCGGCCCATACCGGCACGATCTCGGCGCTGGCTTTCCTGGCTGCGACCGGGCTTTACGGCATGTCGCTCGGCGGCCACACCGAAGCCGTTGCGCAGGCGACGACGACGGCGGCGGGTTTTGCGATCGAGGACGTGAAGGTTTCCGGCAATTCGGAGACGTCCGAAATCGAGATCCTGCAACTGATCGGCCTCGACGGCACGACCTCGCTGGTCGCCCTCGACGTCGATGCCGCCCGCCGGAAGATCGCGCATCTTCCGTGGGTCGAAAGTGTCGAGGTTCGCAAGATCTATCCGAAGACGATCGAGGTGAAGCTCAAGGAGCGTCAGGCCTATGCGATCTGGCAGCACGGGCAGGAGCTTTCGCTGATCGAAAAGAACGGCAGCGTCATTGCGCCGCTGCGCGACAACAAGTTTTCGTCGCTGCCGCTCGTCGTCGGCCGCGATGCGGAGACGGCGGCGGCGTCGCTCGACGACGCCTTCTCGAAGTGGCCCGACGTCAAGGCCCGCGTGAAGGCCTATGTCTGGATATCAGGCCGTCGCTGGGATCTGCACATGGATAACGGCGTCGTCGTCAAGCTGCCGGAAGACGGTATCGACCAGGCGCTGGCGACGCTTTCGAAGTTCGACAAGGAGCATCAGCTCCTGGAGCGGGACATTGCCGCGGTCGATCTCAGGCTGTCCGATAGAACCGCAATCCAGCTGACGCCGGAGGCGGCAGTCCGCCGTCAGACGGCTGTGACAGAGCGCACCAAGGAATTGAAGAAGGCGGGGCAGAATATATGAGCTTGTTCGGTTCATCCCATTTCGGATTGCCGCGCCTGAAGCCGCTTTCGTCGAAGCGGTCGCATGTCGTTTCGGTGCTCGACATCGGCTCGACCAAGGTCGTCTGCATGATCGGCCGGCTGACGCCGCGCGAGGAAAGCCAGATCCTGCCGGGCCGCACGCACAATATCGAGATCATCGGCATCGGGCACCAGCGTTCCCGCGGCATCAAGACCGGCGTCATCGCTGATCTCGACGCGCTGGAAGGCGTCATTCGCCTCGCCGTCGACGCGGCGGAGCGCATGGCCGGGCTGACTGTCGAGAGCCTGATCGTCAATTTGACGGCCGGCCGCCTCGGCAGTGACATTTACACGGCCACGATCGATCTCGGCGGCCAGGAAGTCGAACTCAACGATCTGAAGAAGGTACTGTCGGCCGCCTGCCAGCAGTCGCTGCGCCAGGATCGTTCGGTGCTGCATTCGCTAGCAACCGGCTTTTCGCTCGACGGCGAGCGCGGTATTCGCGATCCGCTGGCAATGTATGGCGATGCGCTTGGCGTCGATATGCATGTGGTCACCGCAGAGCGCTCGGCGCTGAAGAACCTCGAGCTCAGCGTCAACCGCGCGCATCTGTCGGTCGAGGGCATCGTCGCGACGCCCTATGCATCCGGCCTGGCGGCTCTCGTCGATGACGAAGTCGAGCTCGGCTGCGCTGCGATCGACATGGGTGGCGGCACGACGACGATCTCGGTCTTTGCCGAAGGCAAGCTCGTTCATACGGATGCCGTCGGCCTCGGCGGCCATCACGTGACCACCGATCTCGCGCGAGGCCTTTCGACCCGTATCGAGGATGCGGAGCGGCTGAAGGTCGTGCATGCCACGGCCCTTTCGAATTCCTCCGACGAGCGCGAGCTGATCTCGATTCCGCCGATCGGCGAGGATGATCGCGACCAGCCGTCGCAGGTGCCGCGGGCGCTGGTTTCGCGCATCGTTTCGGCCCGAATCGAAGAAACGATGGAACTGATCCGCGACCGCATCCAGCGCTCCGGCTTCAGCCCGATCGTCGGCAAGCGCGTCGTCCTGACCGGCGGCGCGAGCCAGCTGACCGGCCTTGCCGATGTGGCGCGGCGCATTCTTGCCCGCAACGTCCGCATCGGCCGCCCGATGGGCGTCTCGGGACTGCCGACGGCGGCAAAGGGCCCGGCTTTTTCGACGGCCGTCGGCCTGATGATCTATCCGCAGGTCGCGGACATGGAGACACATGCGTCACAGAGCGGTCTGCTCATGTCGCTTGGTGGAAATAACAGCCGCATAGCCCGGATGGGCCAGTGGCTGAAGGAAAGCTTCTGAAATTGAGTGATTGGCCGGCGTGGCGATGCGGCCAGAGAGAGAAGGAACAGGTACCATGACCATCAAGCTGCAAAAGCCTGACATCACAGAGCTGAAGCCGCGCATCACCGTATTCGGCGTTGGCGGCGGTGGCGGCAACGCCGTCAACAACATGATCACCGCCGGTCTCCAGGGCGTCGACTTCGTCGTCGCCAACACGGATGCCCAGGCGCTGACGATGACGAAGGCGGAGCGGGTCATCCAGCTCGGCGCCAACGTCACTGAAGGCCTCGGCGCCGGTTCGCAGCCGGAAGTCGGCCGCGCGGCCGCCGAAGAGTGCATCGACGAGATCATCGATCACCTGAACGGCACGCATATGTGCTTCGTCACCGCCGGCATGGGCGGCGGCACCGGCACGGGCGCAGCGCCCGTCGTCGCCCAGGCCGCCCGCAACAAGGGCATCCTGACGGTCGGCGTCGTCACCAAGCCGTTCCATTTCGAAGGCGGGCGCCGCATGCGCCTGGCGGAGATGGGCATCCAGGAACTGCAGAAGTCTGTCGACACGCTGATCGTCATTCCGAACCAGAACCTCTTCCGCATTGCCAACGACAAGACCACCTTCGCCGACGCTTTCGCGATGGCCGACCAGGTTCTCTATTCGGGCGTTGCCTGCATCACCGACCTGATGGTGAAGGAAGGTCTCATCAACCTCGACTTCGCCGACGTCCGCTCGGTCATGCGCGAAATGGGCCGCGCGATGATGGGTACCGGCGAAGCTTCCGGCTCCGGCCGCGCGCTGCAGGCCGCCGAGGCCGCGATCGCCAACCCGCTGCTCGACGAAACCTCGATGAAGGGCGCCCAGGGCCTGCTGATCTCCATTACCGGCGGTCGCGACCTCACCCTCTTCGAAGTCGACGAAGCCGCGACCCGCATCCGCGAGGAAGTCGATCCCGACGCCAACATCATTCTCGGCGCCACCTTCGACGAATCGCTTGAGGGCATCATCCGCGTCTCGGTCGTCGCAACCGGCATCGATCGGGCGATCAGCGAAGCCGCCGAGCGCAACGTTCAGCCGGTCGCAAGGCCTGCTATCCGTCCCTCCGCGGCTGTTGCTCCGGCAGCGGCCGCAGTTCAGCCTGCCCCCGTGATGCAGGCACCGAAGGTGGTGGATCCGATCGCGCAGACCATCCGCGAAGCCGAGATGGAACGCGAACTCGAATTCCCGGCCCCGCGTGCCAGCGCCCCGGTACAGCAGCCAGTGGTACAGCAGGAAACCTTCCGTCCGCAGAGCAAGATTTTCGCGCCTGCTCCGGAAGCTCCCGTCACGCGTCCCCAGGTGCAGCAGCAGGCTCCAGCGCCCGTCATGAGCCAGCCGATCGTGAGCCAGCCCGTCCAGCAGCAGCCGGTCCGGCAGGAGCCGATCATCCGCCAGGCGCCCGAACCGATGCGCATGCCGAAGGTCGAGGATTTCCCGCCGGTCGTCCAGGCCGAACTCGACCACCGCACGCAGCCGGCTTCCGCGCATGCAGCGGAAGAGCGCGGTCCGATGGGCCTGCTCAAGCGAATCACCAATTCGCTCGGCCGTCGCGACGACGAAGCCGTGGCCGCCGACATGACCGCCGCACCGCCGGCCGCTTCGCAGCAGCGCCGTCCGCTGTCGCCTGAAGCAAGCCTCTACGCACCGCGTCGCGGCAATCTCGATGATCAGGGCAGGGCGGTTCCGCAGGCGCGGATGATGCAGGAAGACGACCAGCTGGAAATCCCGGCATTCCTGCGTCGCCAGTCGAATTGAGCGGCTAACTCTGCACCGTTCATGCCCGGGATCAAGGTCCCGGGCATTGCTGTTTTTCAGTCCGTGATTCGCTAGCGATTTCAATCGTGTGACTTCGTTACAAAGCGAAAGAAACAGTGATTTGGATTGGAGCGCCGGGGCACGTAAGTATGGTGCAAGGAAACTGCCCCACGAGTCCTTTTGACAGGCTCGTTGTACAGAATGAACGATGACCGCGCCGATTGGGCAGACTGCCGGTGCGGAAGAATAAAGGCAGAATTTATGGCAATTGGCTTGCTGGGTTTTCAAACGACGGTATCGCGTCCCGTGACGCTTTCGGGCATCGGGGTCCATTCGGGTGCTAATGTCTCGATCACGCTGAACCCGGCCGAATCGGATACCGGCGTCATTTTCCAGCGCATGCATGCCAATGGCGATATCACCGAACTCAAGGCCGTCTCCTCGCAGGTCGGCAATACCGACCTCTGCACCGTACTCGGCTTCTCGCCCGCCCATTCGGTCGCGACGATCGAGCATGTGATGGCGGCGATCTATGCGCTCGGCCTCGACAATGTGGTGATCGAGGTGCAGGGCTCCGAAATGCCGATCATGGACGGCAGTTCGCTGCCCTTCGTCGAGGCGATCGAGCAGGTCGGCCTGGTCTCGCTTGGCGTCAAGCGCCGCTATATCCGCATTACCAAGCCGGTGCGAATCGAGCATGGCGGCTCCTGGAGCGAATTCCGTCCCTATGACGGCACGCGCTTCGAGGTCGAGATCGATTTCGACTGCCCGCTGATCGGCCGGCAGAAGTGGGCCGGCGACATGACCGCGGCCGTCTTCAAGGCCGAGCTTTCCCGCGCCCGCACCTTCGGCTTCATGCGCGATGTCGAGCGTCTCTGGGCTTCGGGCCACGCGCTCGGCTCCTCGCTCGAAAATTCCGTCGTCATCTCGGACGACAATACCGTCATCAACGTCGAAGGGCTGCGTTACGCCAAGGACGAATTCGTCCGCCACAAGACGCTTGATGCCGTCGGTGATCTATCGCTTGCCGGCGCGCCGTTCATCGGCTGCTACCGGTCCTACCGCGGTGGCCATAAGATGAATGCCAATGCGCTGAAGGCGCTGCTCGCCGATCCCTCCGCCTATGAGGTTGTGGAGACGTCGACGCCGCGCCAGCGTGTCGCCGCCCGCGAACTGATCGCGGTCAGCGCTTCCGGATTCGCTCCCTGGTCGGCATGACCTCCAGCATATTCTCAAGACCAGGCCGCCTCTTTCCCGGAGGCGGTTTTTTTATGTCCGCCGGGTCAGATGCTTTACTGCCACAGGTCGGGGAAGAAGAGGAAAAGCCGGGCATTCCCCGGCTGCTGCCACAAAAATGCGTTAATGCCTTATCATTGCGTTGCTCTTGATGCACATTTATGGCTAGAAACGGCAGCGAGGCGTGGCTGCCGTGGAGCGAGCGGCGGCAGTGGGGTTCTTTCGAATGGGTTATGCAGGATCTGACGGTATGATGAAGACAGCGCGTGCTTTGTTCGCATCGCTTCTGGTGCTCAGCGCGGGCGCCTCGATATCCGGCTGCCAGTCGGATCCCGATATCGACATCACCAAGCTCGGCCTCGAAACCGATCCGCCGGATGTGCTCTACACACAGGGCCTTGCCAACATGAAGGCCGGCAACATGGCGGAAGCGGCGCGCAAGTTCGACGCCATCGACCGCGAGAACCCGTTCTCCGAATGGGCGCGCAAGGCGCTTGTCATGAGCACTTTCGTCAAATACCGCCAGGGCCGCCTGGACGATGCGCTTACATCCGGCAACCGCTACATGTCGCAATATCCGAAATCACAGGATGCGGCCTATGTGCAGTATCTCATCGGTCTCACCTATTCCAAGCAGATCGTCGACGTGACCCAGGATCAGCGCGCCTCGGCCAAGACGATCGAAGCGATGCAGGCCGTCATCGACAATTATCCGAACTCCGAATATGTCGACGACGCCCAGGCCAAGATCCGCTTTGCGCGGGACCAGCTCGCCGGCAAGGAAATGCAGATCGGCCGCTACTACATGGAGCGGAAGGAATATCTCGCCGCGATCTCGCGCTTCCGCATCGTCGTCGAGAAATATCCGAATACGAACCAGATCGAAGAGGCCTTGGCGCGTCTCGTCGAGGCTTATTACGCCATGGGCATTGTCGACGAGGCGCAGACGGCGGCTGCCGTCCTCGGCCACAATTATCCCGACAGCCAGTGGTACGCCGATTCCTACAAGCTGCTGCAGACCGGCGGTGCCGAGCCGCGTGAAAACAAGGGCTCGTGGATCGCTGCGGCAGGCAAGAAACTCCTGCTCGGTTCCTGAGGCCAATGCTGATCCAGCTTTCGATCCGCGATATCGTCCTGATCGAGCGGCTGGATCTTGCCTTCGAGACCGGCCTCTCCGTACTGACGGGCGAGACCGGAGCAGGCAAATCCATCCTGCTCGATAGCCTGTCGCTGGCGCTCGGTGGACGCGGCGATGGCGATCTGGTGCGCCACGGCGAGGACAGGGGCCAGGTGACGGCGGTGTTCGATGTCGGCATGGACCACGGCGCCCGCAAGTTGCTGCGTGAAAACGGCATCGACGACGAGGGCGACCTGATCTTCCGTCGCCAGCAATCGGCGGACGGGCGCACCAAGGCCTATGTCAACGATCAGCCGGTCAGCGTGCAGCTGATGCGTCAGGCCGGCCAGATGCTGGTCGAAATCCACGGCCAGCACGACGATCGCGCCCTTGTCGACACCAATGCCCACCGCACTCTGCTCGATGCCTTCGCCGGTCTCACCGATGAGGTTTCGGAGGTTTCCCGGCTTTATCGTCTGTGGCGCGACAGCGAGCGGATGCTAAAGAAGCACCGCGAGAAGGTGGAAGGTGCGGCGCGCGAAGCCGACTATCTCCGATCTTCCGTCGAAGAGCTTGAGAAGCTCTCGCCGCAAGATGGCGAGGAGGACGAACTCGCCGACCGCCGGCAGAAGATGATGAAGGCGGAGCGAATCGCCGGCGATATCGCCGAGGCCTCCGAGTTCCTGAACGGCAATGCCTCGCCCGTGCCTCATATCGCTTCGCTGGTGCGACGGCTGGAGCGCAAGAGCCATGAGGCGCCGGGCCTGCTTGAAGACACCGTGACGCTGCTCGATGCCGCGCTCGACCAGCTTTCCAACGCCCAGATGGAAGTCGAGGCGGCATTGCGCAAGACAGAATACGATCCGAGAGAGCTGGAGCGGGTGGAGGAGCGGCTTTTCGCGCTCAGGGCTGCTTCGCGAAAATACTCGGTGCCCGTCACCGAGCTGCCGGCTCTTGCCGTCCGCATGATCGCCGATCTTGCCGACCTCGATGCGGGCGAGGAAAGGCTTGCCAGGCTCGAAGCCGAAGTCGGCCTGGCGCACGAGAATTACGATACGGCGGCGCGCTCGCTCTCCGACAAGCGCCATCATGCCGGCACCGCACTGGCTACGGCCGTCATGACGGAGCTGCCGGCGCTGAAGCTCGAACGCGCCCGTTTCATGGTCGAGATCACCACGGATGCGCAGGAGGCGCTTGCCGAAGGCATCGACGTCGTCGAGTTCCATGTCCAGACCAATCCGGGCACGCGGCCGGGCTCGATCATGAAGGTCGCCTCCGGTGGCGAGCTGTCGCGTTTCCTGCTGGCGCTGAAGGTGGCGCTTGCCGATCGCGGATCGGCTCCGACGCTCGTCTTCGACGAAATCGATACCGGCGTCGGCGGTGCGGTGGCCGATGCGATCGGCCTGCGGCTGAAGCGGCTGTCGGAGCGGGTGCAGGTGCTGTCTGTCACGCATGCGCCGCAGGTCGCCGCGAGAGCGGCGACGCATCTTCTGATCTCCAAAGGGCCGGTCGCCGAAGGGTCGGAAAAGATCGCCACGCGCGTGGCAACGATGGAGCAGAAGGACCGCACCGAAGAGATCGCCCGGATGCTGGCCGGAGCTTCGGTGACCGAAGAGGCGAGGGCGGCGGCGAAGCGGCTGCTGGCCGGCAACGGCTGATCGCCAGACGGCCGCTGTGACATGCGTTCGATTCACATTATGCCAATCGCTCGTTCAGCGGTGATCCCTCGCCATGCGGCTTTTCCATTTCAGCGACGATCCCGATATTGCCATATTCGAACCGCGCCCCGTCCGCATTCCCTCCATTCGCCCGCTCGGCCGGGAATGGCTGAATGGTCCGCTCGTCTGGGCGATCGATGGCGATCATGACTTCATGTATCTCTTTCCGCGCGACTGCCCGCGCATTCTGGCATGGGCAACGTCGGATACGCCGGAGGCCGAACGGCGGCGCTGGCTCGGCGATTGGCGCGCCGTCGCCTTTGTCGAGCGTCATTGGCTGGAAAGGCTCGAGGCAGAGACGATCCATCGTTACGAGATGCCGGCGGAGGAGTTCGAAGATCTTGACGATGCGGGCATGTGGGTATCGCGCAGACGCGTCATTCCCACGGAACGGGTTGCCATATCGCGGCTCGATCGGGAGTTTGCGCCGCGCCGGGTGGAGCTTCGAGTGCTCGACAGTCTGCGGCCGCTGAAGGGCCTCTGGACCACCAGCCTGCATGTCAGCGGTATCCGGTTGCGCAATGCGAGGGATTGGGAATAGGGCGGGGAGGGTATTCAAATGCTATCCGTCTGTGCGATGCTCCGCGTGTCGAATTTTGGCGAGAAAGCCGGCCCCAACCTCCCTCATTCCTGTGCCCGTCACAGGAATCCAGTGCGCCCAAGTCCTTGGGCGCAGAAGACTCTTCTTCGGTGCAAGAGAGTCAATCTCCGCGCAGACGCGCGGTGGCTGGATTCCTGTGACAGGCACAGGAATGAGGGTGGAAAGGTCAGCGGTCCGTCTGTACGTCAGCGGTGTCCGGCTGCGTACTGCTGCGGACTGGGGTAGAGCTATCTTCGCAACGCGACAGATATTGCCTCTCTTTTCATCCGGCAATTTTGCTCTAAAAACAATGCAGATTTCTGGCCAGATTCTCTGGAGTGATATTCCATGTCCACCGAAGGTTCCGCCGTCGACACGTTGACGATCGAAGAGGCTGCCGCCGAGCTTGAGCGGCTGGCAAAGGAGATCGCGCATCACGACGCGCTCTACCATGGCAGGGACCGGCCAGAGATTTCGGATGCGGATTACGACGCGTTGAAGCGCCGCAACGATGCGCTGGAGGTACGGTTTCCCGAGCTGATCCGCGAGGATAGCCCGTCGCGGCGGGTGGGTGCTGCGCCCTCCGTCACCTTCTCGCCCGTCGTCCATGCGCGGCCGATGCTGTCGCTCGACAACACGTTTTCGCAGGAGGACGTGCAGGATTTCGTCGCCAGCGTTTATCGCTTCCTCGGCCGTCTGCCGGACCAGTCGATCGCCTTTACCGCCGAGCCGAAGATCGACGGTCTGTCGATGTCGATCCGTTACGAGAACGGTAGGCTGGTGACGGCTGCCACACGTGGTGACGGCACGACGGGCGAGAACGTCACCGCCAATATTCGCACCATTGCCGAAATCCCCAACGAGCTGCCAAAGGGGGTACCCGCGGTGGTGGAGATTCGTGGCGAGGTCTATATGGCCAAGAGCGACTTCCTGGCCCTGAACCGGCAGATGGAAGCAGAGGGCAAGCAGACCTATGTCAATCCGCGCAATACAGCCGCCGGGTCGCTGCGCCAGCTCGACGCCAAGGTGACGGCGAGCCGCAAGCTGAAATTCTTCGCCTATGCCTGGGGCGAGATTTCGGAAATGCCAGCCGACACGCAATTCGGCATGGTGCAGACCTTCAAGGACTGGGGTTTTCCTGTGAACCCGCTGATGAAGCGGCTGAATTCGGTCGCCGACATCCTCGCGCATTACGACGAGATCGGCCTCGAGCGCCCGGATCTCGACTACGACATCGACGGCGTCGTCTATAAAGTCGACAGTCTCGAACTGCAGGCCCGTCTCGGCTTTCGTTCGCGTTCACCGCGCTGGGCGACGGCGCATAAATTTCCGGCCGAACAGGCCTTCACCGAGGTCGAGAAAATCGAGATCCAGGTCGGCCGCACCGGCGCGCTGACGCCGGTGGCGCGGCTGAAGCCGATCACCGTCGGCGGCGTGGTCGTCACCAATGCGACGCTGCACAACGAGGACTATATCAAGGGTATCGGCAATAGCGGCGAGCGCATTCGGCCTGAAGATCACGATATCCGCGAAGGAGATACCGTCATCGTCCAGCGCGCTGGTGACGTCATTCCGCAGATCCTCGACGTGGTGATGGAAAAGCGCCTGGCCGACGCCCGGTCGTACGAATTTCCGAAAACCTGCCCGGTCTGCGGCTCGCATGCGGTGCGCGAGGTCAACGAGAAGACCGGCAAGATGGATTCGGTGCGTCGCTGCACCGGCGGTTTCATCTGCCGGGCGCAGGCGACCGAGCATCTGAAGCACTTCGTCTCGCGCAACGCCTTCGACATCGAGGGGCTCGGTTCGAAGCAGATCGACTTCTTCTTCGAACACGAGGATGCGTCGCTGCAGATCCGCACCGCGCCCGAAATCTTCACGCTGGAGAAGCGCCAGCAGCAATCGCTGACCAAGCTGGAGAATATCGACGGCTTCGGCAAGGTCAGCGTCGGCAAGCTTTATACGGCGATCAACGAACGGCGCAGCATTGCACTCCACCGCTTCATCTATGCGCTCGGAATCCGTCATGTCGGCGAGACCACGGCAAAGCTGCTGGCGCGCTCCTACGGAACTTACGAAGCCTTTGCGACTGCGATGAAGGAGGCGGCACCGCTTTCCGGCGACGCCTGGAACGATCTCAACGCCATCGAGGGCATCGGCGAGGTGGTGGCGCGCGCCATGGTCGAATTCTACAAGGAACCGCGTAATGTCGAGGTGATTACCCGGCTGCTCGAGGAAGTGACGCCCCAGCAGGCCGAACAGCCGGTAACGACCGGCAGTCCAGTCGCCGGCAAGACCGTGGTTTTTACCGGCTCGCTGGAAAAGTTCACTCGCGACGAGGCGAAGGCGAGGGCGGAAAGCCTCGGCGCCAAGGTGGCGGGATCGGTCTCCAAGAAGACCGACATCGTCGTCGCCGGACCCGGCGCCGGCTCGAAGCTCGACAAGGCGCGCGAACTCGGCGTGCAGACGATGGACGAGGACGAGTGGCTGGCGCTGATCAGCGGGTGAGAGGCTGATGACGGCAAGCCGCCAGCCTCGTCCACTCACAGCCTGAGCCGGGCCATCGTATAGGCGTCGACATACTTTCCCGCTCGAAAGCCGAAGGCTTTCAGCAGGCCCTCCCGCTCGAAGCCGAACGTCTTATAGAGGCCGATGGCGGCGTCGTTGTCGGTGTAGACGGTCAGTTCCAGCCGTTTGACATCCAGCCAATCGTCGGCGGCCTCGACCATGGCGCCGAGCAGGATGCGGCCGAAACCGCGGCCGGTGAAATCGTCATGTATCCCCATGCCGAGGCTGGCGACGTGCTGCCTGCGGCCGGAGAGACGGTGGAGGCCGCAATTGCCGACGATCTTGCCATCCAAGGTAACAACGAGGTTGAGCGCGCCCGGCGATGGGTTTTCCATGTATTTGCGGACCTCTTCGACCCTTTGGTACGGCGGCCGCAGGGTGCCGGCCCGATAGCCTGGCAGATTTATGAGATCGGTGATCTCCTCCGCATCGGCGAGGCGGACGGCGCGCACGAGGACGCCTTCCGGCAGGCGCGGCCGGCGGCCAGGCTCAGTCTCTTCGTTTTCAGACATTGGCTGCTCTCCGTTCGTTTCAGGAGGAGAGCCCGGGTTTTGGAAAACCCTGCTCGCCTCGGCAGGGTTTTCGGGGGTGATCGGATCGCTGCTAACGCGCCATCGCTCCCGCGTACCCTTCAAGGGTCGTGGTGTGATGAATAAGCGCTGCCACGGTCACGGAGCCGATCATGGCGGCAAGTTTGGATATGCCGGGTGAAAAGTCAACCGTACGTCGTGCCGAATTTGCGCGGCCGGGAGCGGGGCGGTATTTCTGTTCCCGAGGAAATGATTCGGGTACTGATTTGAAGACCATTGCGATTGACTTCGAGACGGCGAACGAACAGCGCGGCAGCGCCTGTTCCGTCGGCCTTGCCTGGATCGAGGAGGGCAGGGTCACGCGTGTCGAGGAGCGGCTGATCCGGCCGCGCGACATGCGTTTTTCCGGGATGAACATCGCGATTCACGGCATCCGGCCGGAGCACGTCGAGGATGCGCCCGAATTTCCCCAGGTGATGGACGAGTTCCACGAGGATATCAGCGGCGCAACGATGATCGCGCATAATGCCGCCTTCGATTTCAGCGTCTGGCGGGCGTGCCTCGATCTCTACCGGCAATCCTATCCGGAGCTGACCTATCTCTGCAGCCTGAAGATGGCGCAGCGGATCTGGCCGCACTTCCTTTCGCATCGGCTGAACCTGATCGCCGAGCATCTCGGCTTGCGTTTTGTGCACCACAATGCGGCCGAGGACGCCATCGTTTGCGCGGCTGCGGCCATCGAGATGGCGAAGGCGGTCAAGGCCAATGCCGTTCACGCCATACCGGCGCTGATCGGCATGAAGCCTGGCCGGCTGACGGCGCGGGCCTATGAGCCCTGCACCTGCCGGAAAGGCTGATCCTTTCCCGCAGTCGGCCTTTCTTGCAAAGCATGTGGACGCACTTATCTAGAAGGCGGATTATTCAGCGCATAACCCCAGTAATCGGAATCGATTTTCGTAAAGGATTATGCGCAGATTCAAAGTGATAGAGCGTCCTTAGCGCGTCCGGTCGGACGCGCGGCGCTCTAAGGAGCCGCCATGTCCAACCTGCGCAATCTTCTTTTCGCCGCCTTCTCCTTCGCCACCCTTTCCGCAGGCGCCGCCTCGGCCGAGGTCGTCGGCAAGGTCGGGGTCGACTGGATCGGCAACGACATCATCGTCGAGGCGCTCTCCGATCCGGAGGTCAAGGGCGTCACCTGCCACGTCACCTATTTCGACCGCAGCCTGATCGACCGGTTCAAGAACGGCAACTGGTTCGAAGATCCCTCCAACAATTCCATCGCCTGCCGGCAGACGGGGCCGATCGAGATCGGCAATATCGACCTGTCCAAGGATGGCAGCGAAGTGTTCCGGCAGGGCATGTCGCTGATCTGGAAGACGCTGGTCGTCAATCGCATCTACGACAAGGCCAACGACACGCTGATCTATCTCGCCCATTCCAGGGAACTGACGGATGGCTCTGCGAAGATGTCGATCTCGACGATTCCGCTCTATGGGCAGACTGTCACGTGGAAGAATGGGAAGCCGTAAAGCTCAGGGACTACTGTCCTCGGTGATGAAGACCCCGCCCCACAAGAGGGAGGGGCTTAATTTGGCGCACCCGCTTTCCAGATTCTCGACGTTTCGGGGGAATGAGGCGTAGCCCCGGTTAGTCCCTCCCCCTTGGGGGAGGGGTTTTGCACACGGAAATCATGCCTGCCGCACTCTCGACACCTAATAAAAAAGCCCGGACGAGCCGGGCCTTCCAATGCCAGAATGGAAAAGTATCAAGCGGCCTGAGTCAGCTCGTCGGCGATAACCGTATCGAGGTTCAGGAAGCAGACCATGGTCTTTTCCAGTGCGACGATGCCGCGGCAGAAGGCGCGCTGGGCTTCCGGGATGATTTCCGGCGGCGGCTGCAGGTCTTCGCTCTTGATAGTCATCATGTCGGAAACCTGCTCGACCAGCAGGCCGACCAGCTTGCCGGCGATGTCGGTGACGATGATCGCCGAGCGCTCGGAGGGCTCAGTCATCTTCATGCCGAGGCGGCAGGCCATGTCGATGACGGGGATCACCGCGCCGCGCAGATTGATGAGGCCGAGCACGTAGGGCGGGGTGTGCGGCATCGGCGTCACCGGCGCCCAGCCGCGGATTTCGCGGATGGCCATGATGTCGATGCAGAACTCCTGGTCGCCCAGGTGGAACGAGACGATTTCGAGATAAGCGCCCGACTGCTTGATGGCGTTGTTGTTGTTCATGGTCAGAATTCTTCCCAGTTATCCCCGGCGGAGTAGCGATGCAGAACTGCCGTTAAATATAGATGTGACGGCTTAAGTCTTTCCTAACGATATGTATTTTGGGATTGTCCGTCGCTCTGAAGGCAAGCTATTCACAAACATCGATTTTTTTATCGTGCTGATTTCTGGGGGGCGATTTCCGGTCGGGGAACGGCTGCGGCCGATGAGACAATTAATCACGGGTCAGAAAACATATTGTTGAGTTGCGCCCCTTCGGTCGAGACTATAATCACGCCGGAAGAGGCGGGCGGCGCATCCGCCTGGATCGAGGATCTCGCCAATGAAGACATTCCGCATCGCCGTCTGGGTCGGTGTCCTGATACTTGCCGGGGTTCTCGGCTTCGTCAGATGGTATCCTTTGAAATCGGGGGATGTGGCGGCGGAGGCGCCCTTCGGTGTTCCATTTACCCTGGTCTCGCAGAGCGGGCAGCCGATCACCGAAGAAGCGTTGCGCGGCAAGCCGACGGCGCTGTTTTTCGGCTTTACCCACTGCCCAGAGGTTTGCCCGACGACGCTCTTCGAGCTAAACGGCTGGATGGAGAAGGTCGACCCCAAGGGTGACAAGCTGCAAGCCTATTTCGTGACTGTCGATCCAGAGCGCGACACGCCCGAGATTATGAACGAATACGTCTCCAACGTTTCCAGGCGCATCACCGGCATTTCGGGTCCGCCGGACAAGATTGCCGAAGTCATCAAGGGTTTCCGCGTCTATGCCAAGAAGGTGCCGGTCGACGAGAAGGATCCGAACGGCGATTACACGATGGATCACACCGCCTCGGTCTTCTTACTCGATTCGGCCGGGCGGTTTGCCGGAACGATCGCCTATGGCGAAAACCCGGACACGGCGGTAAAGAAGCTGGAGAATCTCGTCAATAAGGGGTGATGGTTTCAGCGTGATGGGGCGTTGCCTCGACCGGTGGCGAGCAACGGAAACGGGAAAGACCGCCTATCGTGAGTGAAATCCGCCTTTACGTGACGACGACCGAGAGCAAGGCCGAAGAGATCCTCGATCTTCTGAGTGCGGTCTTCGGCGAAGAAGACTTTGCCATCGGCACCACCGAGATCGACGAGAAGAAAGATATCTGGGAAGCCTCGATCTATATGATGGCCGAAGACGAGGCCGAAGTGCATTCCCGCGTCGAGGCCGCATTGAAGGCCTCTTTCCCCGATGCCCGGCTGGAGCGGGAAGTCATCCCCGATGTCGACTGGGTCGTGAAATCGCTGGAGGGGCTGAAGCCTGTCAGGGCGGGGCGCTTCCTGGTGCACGGCTCGCATGACCGCGACAAGGTCCGCCCCGGCGATATCGCCATCGAGATCGATGCCGGCCAGGCCTTCGGAACCGGCCATCACGGCACGACCGCCGGCTGCCTCGAGGCGATCGACGCCGTGGTGCGGTCGCGCCCGGTCTGCAACGCGCTCGATCTCGGCACCGGTAGCGGCGTGCTGGCGATTGCGGTGCGCAAGCTCAAGAACATACCGGTGCTCGCAACCGACATCGACCCGATCGCGACGCGGGTGGCGGCAGAAAACGTGCGCCGCAACGGCATCGCCTCGGGCATCGTCACCCGGACTGCGCCGGGCTTTCATTCGACGGCCTTTTCCGAGCATGGTCCCTTCGATCTGATCATCGCCAACATTCTCGCCCGGCCGCTGATCCGCATGGCGCCGAAGCTTGCGACGCATCTCGCACCCGGCGGCTCGGTGATCCTTTCGGGCATTCTCGCCGCGCAGCGCTGGAAGGTGATCGCCGCCTATAGCGGCGCGAGGCTTCGGCATGTCAGGACGATCTGGCGGAACGGCTGGGTGACGATCCATTTCGATCGGCCTTGAGTTTTTGGGGCGATGAGGAGGCGAGTGCCTGTCTGATGGCGCATCCGACGCGGTGTTTCACTGCGCCGGCGGCGAGTTTGGCGAGAACATCACCTCATTGCCGCATGGATGCTCGGCTCAAGGCCGCATGACGGAGCGTGGGGTCGACGGAAGGAGCCATTCACCGTACCGGCGCCTATATCAGGAACCTGTCCACCAGCTAAACCCTACCGACGACAACAAAAAAGGCGGTGCCGATGGCACCGCCTTGGACCGGTCTATCCGGTCAATGCCCGCGAGCTCAAAGGGGAGGAGCGCTCGAGCGGGCTCTACTGCATTCCAATAGGCCGGTCCGGGAGGGAGGAGACGGACGGGCTTTCAGACTCAGAACGCGTAGCTGGGAGCGCCGTTGTGGCGCGTGGCGCGCTGGCCCGCGCCGAGCAGCTTGAGGCTGTCGTCGTTCTGCGGCCGGCGGGCGCCGATGACGTGACGTACGGTCTGGCGTTCGCCAGCCTGCACCGGGCTGCTGTATGCGAAGCGCGAGAGAGAGGCGGCCATTTCAAGAATTCCTTTGTTGCAGGTTCATCGCGAACCGTTCGATGCCGTCTATATAGCTATTCTGAAAGGCGGAGGCAGAGGGTTTGGCTCATGGGAGCCATGCGGCTAATGCATAAAGCGTGCCAAATTAACTTTTGGCGTCACAGTTCTGTCAAAATACTAGGCCGCCCCTACGGTTTCGACTCGTTTCGTCGCTTTTTCTCCCCATCGATTGAAATTTCGCTAACATGGCCGGCATCCCCTTTACCGGATTCGTCTCAACCATTCGGGTTTCCAGCATGTTCCAGTCCTTCGAAGTCACCTCCACGCCCCAATTCGGCAGGGATCGGGTATCGGCGCTGCGCGCTGCTTTCGATTCCCTCGAGATCGACGCCTTTCTTGTGCCGCGCGCCGACGAGTTCAACGGCGAATATGTTCCCGCATGTTCGGAGCGCCTGGCCTGGCTGACGGGCTTCACCGGCTCGGCAGGCATTGCAATGGTTCTGCGCACGCAGGCGATCGTCTTCGTCGACGGGCGTTATGTGACGCAGCTTGCCGAACAGGTCGACGGTTCGGTCTTCTCGAGCGGCGATCTCGTCAACGAGCCGCCGCATCTCTGGCTTGCCGCAAACGGAGCCAAGGGGCTTCGGCTGGGCATCGATCCCTGGCTGCATGCGGGTGCCGAGGTGCGCCGTCTGGAACGATCGCTTTCGCAGATCGGCGGCACGCTCACCTTCCTGCCGCACAATCCGCTCGACAGGCTCTGGAGCGACCGGCCGGCCGAGCCGCTCGGCGCGGTCAGCATTCAGAATGTTGCGCAGGCCGGCGTGCTTGCCAGGGATAAAATCGCCACGATCGCCGCCGACCTTTCGAAGAAGAACTTGGCGGCAGTGTTAATCGCCGATCCCTCCTCGGTTGCCTGGACCTTCAACATCCGCGGCGCCGACGTGCCGCACACGCCGCATCCGCTGGCGCGTGCCATCGTCCATGCCGACGGGCGGGCCGAGCTCTTCCTCGACAAACGCAAGACCGGCATCGAGTTGGAGGCCTATCTCGCGCAGATCTGCACGCAGCTGCCGCCCTCGGCGCTGGAGGAGAGGCTGGGCGCCGTCTCCAGGGATGGCGGCCGTGTGCTGATCGACCCCGATATCGCCTCCTATGCGCTGGCCGAGATTATCCGCAAGGCGGGCGGCGAAGGGGTGGAGGGCGCCGATCCCGCCAAGCTGCCGCGCGCGGTCAAGAACGACGTCGAGATCAATGGCTCGGCCGCCGCGCATCTGCAGGATGGGGCGGCAATGGTGGAATTCCTCTATTGGCTGTCGCAGACAAAACCCGGCACAGTGAGCGAAATTGTTGCCGCCGAGCACCTCGAAGCGGCGCGGGCCCGGGTCGGCCAAAATATGCAGAACCCGTTGAAGGATATTTCCTTCGACACGATTTCCGGCGCTGGCGAACATTCGGCGATCATGCATTACCGCGTGACGACCGAGACCAACCGGATGATCGAGGCTGGCGAGCTCTTCCTGATCGATTCCGGCGCGCAATATATCAACGGCACGACCGACATCACCCGTACCGTCGGCATCGGGGCGGTTTCAGAAGAACATCGCCGTTTCTTCACACTGGTGCTGAAGGGGATGATCCAGATCAGCACCGCGCGTTTCCCGAAAGGCACGCGCGGCTGTGACCTCGACCCGCTGGCGCGCATCGCGCTGTGGCGGGCAGGGGCCGATTTCGCGCACGGCACGGGCCATGGTGTCGGCTCCTATCTCTCGGTGCATGAGGGGCCGCAGCGCATCTCCAGGCTTTCGACGCAGGAACTGCTGCCCGGCATGATCCTGTCCAACGAGCCGGGCTATTACCGGCCCGGCAGCTTCGGCATCCGCATCGAAAACCTGATCTATGTGCGCGCGGCCGAGGAGATCGACGGCGGCGACGCGGCCATGCTCGGCTTCGAGACACTGACTTTCTGCCCGATCGACCGCAGTCTCGTCATTCCTGAGCTTCTGACCCATGACGAGCTGCACTGGTTCAACGACTATCACCGCCGCACGCGCGAGGCGCTGATGCCGCTGATCCATGATCACGATGTCCGGGCGTGGCTCGAAAACGCGACGTTGCCGGTGGAATATTAAGGCAATGTCGTCTGAATGCCGGCCTTAGACGCCGGCGGTATGACGCCAGATCATCACTGCGATCCAGGCGGCGACCAGCATCCACGTATGGGTGAAACGCAGGCCGACGAAGAGGGCGACGATCAGCGCCAGCTTCGAGTCCCAGCCGCCGATGAAAAAGGCAGGTGCGACCAGCGTCGTCAGCACGGCGGCCGGCACCGCATTCAGCGCCGCCTCCATGCGCGGCGGGATGCTCTTCATCCGGGTGATGAGGATGTAGCCGCCGATGCGTGTGGCGAAAGTGGCGACCGCGGCGGCGAGGATGACGAGCGCCATGTGAAGATCGAATTCCATGGCTCAGACCTCATGCACTTCGGATTGCAGGGCGTCGGCTTCGAGATCGGGCTCCTGCGGCGGCAATGGCAGCAGGGCGGCAAGGACGATGCCGGCAGCGGCGCCGAGGCTGACATGCCAGGGCGAGCCGACATAGCGATAGGCGAGCACGGAAGCCACCGCGCTGACGAGCGCCACGGGCAGGAAATTGTCGCGCTTGCGGAAGCCGAGAACGATGCCGAGGAAATAGGCCGGCAGCAGGATATCGAGGCCGATGGCCTTGGGATCACCGATGAAGCCGCCGAGCATGCCGCCAATGACGCTGATCAGTACCCAGGGGATATAGATGATGATGCCGAAGCCGAAATACCAGGCGAAGGTCAGCGGTTTGCCGGCCTCGCTGCGCTTCACCGCTTCGGCAAATTGCGGATCGACGAGCAGGAAGAAGGTGAGGAATTTCTGCACCGGCGTGAAATGGCCGATATAGCGCGCCAAGGCCGCCGAATAGAGCACGTGGCGGAAATTGACGGCGAGGATCGACAGCACGATCAGCCAGGCATGGACATTGTGACCGAAGAGCTCGATGCCGACCATCTGGCTGGCGCCGGCATAGACGGTGGCGCTCATAAAGGCGACCTCGGAAAGCGACAGGCCGTTTTCGACCGCGAGCGCCCCGAACAGAGCGCCGAAGGGCGCCGACGCCAGCGCAACGGCGGAGCCGCCCCGCAAACCTTCAACAAAGTCGGCGCGATTCATGCGATCATCTTATCCTGTTGGAATCCAAGCTTTCCCTTATGGTCTATGGATTGCAGCGGCAATTGAATTTCATTGATTGACCGATCGATTTCGCTGAACCATCGCAGCCCCGGTCGCATTCAAAGAGGAAACCATGAAGAAGATCGAATTTTCCAAGGACGAAAAGGCTGAGATCGTTTCGCGCATTCGCGCTTATTTCGACCGGGAGCTCGATCCTATTGGCGCCTTGCCGGCTGAATTCCTGCTCGACTTCTTCGCCGAGGAGACCGGTCCGTACTTCTACAATCGAGGGCTGAGAGACGCCCAGGCTGCCTTGTTGAAGAGAATGGAGGATCTAGCCGAGGACATCCATCTTCTCGAGAGGGAGAGCAAAACCTCTGGCGCCTGATAATCAAAT
This sequence comes from Rhizobium sp. 268, assembly GCF_036571585.1. Lineage (NCBI taxonomy): Bacteria > Pseudomonadati > Pseudomonadota > Alphaproteobacteria > Hyphomicrobiales > Rhizobiaceae > Rhizobium > Rhizobium sp. 268. The sequence continues at coordinate 111,348 of NZ_JAPPSO010000016.1, forward strand.
GGCGGCCTACATTTAACGCCAAATTATGTCACGGCCGATATGGTCGTCACGCTGTCATTCACCGGGTTTGCGTGTCATTTGGCCTCGATTGTCTCTGTTGTTGATGAACCGCGTTTCGCCAAGCTCGGCAAACCGTTGATCTTTTTGGTTTGGCTTGCGCTGGCGTCTGCTCTTTGCTGGTCCGAAACCGTTTGGCGTGACGAGGTTCGCGCATTGTCGCTGGCCCTTCAGGGGGACAATTTCGCCGATATGCTTCGCCAGTTGCATGGCGAGGGTCATCCAGCTCTCTGGTATATCCTGCTGCGCGCCGCCTATGTCGTTGTCGGCTCCCCCGTCGTTCTGAAGGTTGTCGCGCTGACGATTGCGGCGGCCGCGGCCTATCTTCTTGTTTTCAGGCTGAAACTGCCGCTTCCCATCATGCTGCTGTCGCTGTTTGGCAGCTTTTCGATTTTCGAATACGCCGCGATGTCGCGAAACTACGGCATCAGCATGCTGGTGATTTTCCTAATCGTTCTGATCTGGGAGAAAGGAGCCCGCAACGGGATCTTGCTCGGCCTGCTGTTTGCCTTGCTGGCAAATTCCAACGTCCATTCGGTCGTCCTTGTCGGCGGCTTCCTCGCCTATTGGTTTTTCGATTTAATTCTGGTGCGACCGCGGTCTCCTCTGACGGAATACCGGGCCTTTGCAACAGCTGCCGCCATTGCCGCGGTTGGAATTGTCCTGTGTTTCGTAACGGTCTATCCGACCTTCAATGATACGGGGCAGAACGATCTCAGTGGCAAGAACTTCGTTTTGCTTGCCCTTGGCGCTCTTGCTGCGCCCAGTTCGCATTTTATGGAATTCTATCCCAACTGCATCCTTGAATTGGTCGTGGCATATCCGCTGGCGTCACGCATTTTCACAGCGCTGATGTCCGTGCTCGTCTATGCCAGCCTGTTGTCGCTGGCGAACAGGCGGCCGGCGATGATCGCAGCGGGTCTTGTTCTGTTGGGGCTTTCGCTGCTTTTTACGCTTGTCTATCCCGGCGGATACAGACATCAGGCGCTCTGGCTGGTTTTCATGATCGCGATGACCGCCTTGAGCACGAACTTCCAGCGTGAAGGAGTGGACGTTGCCGGCATGAAGGCAACCGGCAGCGGCGTAAAGTTCGGGCGTCTGTGCTTCCTGATATTACTGGCGCTGCAGGTCGTGTCCGGTATCGAAAAGGTCAATCGCGCCTTCGTGGCCGAAATACCCTTTAGCCGGAGCAGGGATTTCGGGGCGTTCATTCAATCGCGCCCCGATCTCAAGGATGCGATCATCATGGCAGATCCCGACTATCTCGTGGAAGCGCTGCCCTATTATCTTTCCAATCGCACCTATCTTCCGCGCGAGGAGCGGTTCGGCGCCATCGTGCGATATACCCGCAACGCGCGGCTTTCGCTCAGCCTTGCCGATATGCTGCAAACGGCACGTCGATTGCAGCAGAGTGAGCAGGTGCCTGTCGTCATTCTTCTTTCGCGGCGGCTCGACCAGATTACGGCCCCCGTCTCCTTGCGTGAAAGCTATGTTTGGCGGTTGTCCCTGACGCCGGAGGATATCTCTGCTTTCCAGAGTGCGACAGAACTCGTCAAACGCTTCGGCCCAGATGCCGGGAGCGACGAGACCTACGATGCCTATGTCATGAAGTAAGACACTGGACTGCAGTCTCTTCCTCAGCCCTCCCGCTTCATCCGCTCCCGGCGCGCGATTTCGGCCTGCGAGGGCTCCGACATGGCGAAGCTGCCGGGTTCGACCTCGCCGGCGCGTTCGTAGACGCTCATGATGACGCCCGTGGTCGATACCGAGTTGGCGGTGAGTTTCAGTGCTTCCGGTCTGGCGCCATGGCCGAAAAGGCGCTTGCCGGGGCCGAGGATCACCGGGAAGGTCAGAAGCCGGAGTTCGTCGATCAGGTCGTGCGCCAGCAGTGTTTGCAGAAGGCTGCTGCTGCCCTGGGTGAGAATGTCGGGGCCATCCTCCCGTTTCAACCGGGCGATTTCGGCGGCAGCATCGCTGCGCAACGCAATGGAATTTTCCCAGCTGAGCGGCTCCGCCGAGGTGGTCGCGACATATTTGGTCGCGGCGTTAAAGGCCTTACCGATGGGATCGTCTTCACCGACATAAGGCCAGTGGGCGGCGAAGATCTCGTAGGTCTTGCGGCCGAGCAGCAGTGCGAAGGGGTCGGTGAAGATCCCATCCATGAACTGGCCCATCGCCTCGTCCCAATAATTGACGGTCCAGCCGCCAAGGGTGAAGCCGCCGGTCGGATCCTCCTCAGGCGCGCCGGGCGCCTGCATTACGCCGTCCAGGCTGACAAAGGCAGCGGTCACAAGCTTTCTCATCTCACGACTCCCATGGTCGGTGTGTTCATAGCCAAGGACGGGTCGGCGTGCGCCAATCCGACATTCCCCGCATTGTTTTTAAAGCCTGTCGCGTAAAACGACATGCATAAAGACAAGAGCCAAAGTGCCGGGGGCGAATCTGAACGATCGCGACGCGCTTTTATAGCGTCAGTTAGCCGTCCAGGACTTCGGCGCTGTCGATAATCGCGATGCCATGGGCGCGCATCTCGTCGATGGCGGCGGCAACGCCTTCGGGGGTGATGCCGCGGCTTGCATCCTCGATGAAGCGGACGCGGATACCCGGGATCATCTCCAGCGCGTCGAGCGCGGAGAACTTGACGCAATAGTCGGTCGCCAGCCCGCAGACGTCGAGATCGGTGACAGCCTGGCCCTCGAGGAATTCGGCAAGGCCGGTCGAGGCATCGCGGTCATTGTCGCGGAAGGCGGAATAGCTGTCGATGTCGGGATCCTCGCCCTTCTGCTGGATCAGGTCGATCTCTTCGGATTTCAGCACGGGATGCAGTTCGGCATCGAGCGTGCCCTGAATGCAGTGATCGGGCCACATCATCTGCGGCTTGCCCGACAGTTCGCCCATCTCGAAAGGTGCCGCACCCGGATGGGCGGAGGCGAAACTGCCATGGCCCGGCGGGTGCCAATCCTGGGAGGCGACGATCAGATCGTATTTGCCGCTGTCGATCAGACTGTTTGCGATAGGAACCACCTTATCGCCATCCGGTACCGGCAGATTGCCGCCCGGACAGAAGCCATTCTGAATGTCGACGAGCAGCAGCGCTTTCATCAAGGCCAATCCCTTCGCTTATTCCAGTGTAAAGACGCCAAGCATATTGAACGCATCAACTAGTGGATTTCCAGGCGCCGACGCGCAAGTGTTAAATCTGGTACTAGCGGTAGTAAGTGGCTGAAAAAGAATACGCTAATGCAATCACCGCGAGAGCCTGCGACGGCCCTCGTGTCGAAATGGAAGGGAAGGCGGAAGACGCTTTTGCGTCTGGCGGATCGAGGCTCCCCCGGCGGAACCCCGTGCCGAACTATGCCGCGGTCACGGCGTCGGCTACGGAATCACTTGCCGCAGGGGATGCGCCATAGGTATTGCGATGGGCTTGGAGGGCCGTCTGCATGTCGCTCAGCACTTTGGTGAGCAGCGGATCGCTGTCGCCTGAGGTGCTGATCTTGTTCGGATCAGCGGCGAGGAATTCGGCTTCGGTCAACTTGCCGTCGCCATTGCTATCCATCGCGGCAAAAACGCCCTTGGAGGTGTCGTCGCTCTGATCGCTGCCATCAGCCTGATCGTCGCTGTCATCGGTCTTTTGCAGGGACAGCATCAGCGACAGGATGTCGGCGGTGATCTTCTTGACGATATCGGCGCTGCTGTCGTCACCGTCGGCTGATGTCGCAGCCGCGCCGGATGACGAGGACTGCGACGCGGCGGCGAGTTCGTCCGCCGAAACGACGCCGTCACCATTCTTGTCGAGGCTGGAAAGCGGAGACTGGTACTGGGATAATGTGCTGCCGAGAGATGAAACGCTGGTCACTTGAACCTCCTTCGAAAAGTTCGTCGTGAAGCCCGCCTTTCATGGACGGGCAGGTTCCGGGCTAAGCTGATTTGCGCCAAGCGTCAAAGCGACGTTTTGACACGTTAACTTTTCGGTTACCAAAGATATCTTTTTGGAATTATTGTGTTTTTGTAGACAGATGGGTTCGATCGGATGGAGTTCTGCACCGGGCGCGGAAGCGCGATGCGAGGCCGATCTTGCTCCCGGCCGCAATTTCTGCCTTTCTTGCTCAGACCCAAGCCGGAAGCGAAACCATGTCCGAGTCAGAGCCGAACGAGAAGATCGATGCGACGTTCCGCAACGGGTCGCTGACGGCGACCGGGATCATCCTCGGTTTCTCTCTCAATTTCATCAGTCTCTGGGTTTCCAATCCCAATAACTGGAGCCGCGTCGATCTGCTGCCGATGTCGTTCCTGACCGTCGGCATCGCTATTCAGGTGAAGGTGTTTGCCGATCTCTTGGCGCGGGACTCGCTGCTTGCCGTCAAATATGACCGGTCGCGCCGACTTTTCTTGATCGGATTGTCGATCGTGGCCATCGGGATGGGCATCGCCTTGATGAACGATATTCTCGGGCTCGGCAGCATGCGGATGCTCGGGTAAAGGGTCTTGCGTCGCGCAGAGGTGATTATCACACGCGCTCGACGAACCCGTCCAGCACCCGCTTCTGCCCGGCTCGGTCGAACTCGATCGTCAGCTTGTTGCCTTCGATGCCGGTGATGTTGCCGTTGCCGAATTTCAGGTGGAACACGCGGTCGCCGAGGGTGAAACGCGAAGGCTCCGACGAGGTGGATTTTGCCACCAGCTCGCCTTCGATCGTGCGTCCCTTCGGGCCGCTTTCGCCATAGCCGATACGTTCGACGGCGTGGCCGGAGCGGCTGCCCCAATTGTCGCGCGTGGCATCGGTCTTGTTGGCCTGGGCGCGTTTCCAGCCGGGCGTGGAATAGGAATTGGCAAAGGGCTCCGCCTTGTCGAAGCGGGATTGGCCGTAGCCGCCGCGGGCGTAACCGCCATAGCTCTGCTCCATTTCGGCAACCTCGACATGGGTTTCCGGCAGCTCGTCGAGGAAACGCGAGGGCAGGGTTGATTGCCAGAGGCCGTGGATACGGCGGTTGGAGACGAACCAGATGTGGCAGCGGTGCTTGGCACGGGTGATGCCGACATAGGCGAGGCGGCGTTCCTCCTCCAGGCCGGCGCGGCCGCTTTCATCGAGCGAGCGCTGATGCGGAAAGAGGCCTTCCTCCCAGCCGGGCAGGAAGACGGTGTCGAACTCGAGGCCCTTGGCCGAATGCAGCGTCATGATCGAGACGGCATCGAGGTTCTCGTTGGTCTCGGCATCCATGACGAGAGAGACGTGTTCGAGAAAGCCGCGCATCGACTCGAAGCTTTCCATCGAGCGGATCAGTTCCTTGAGGTTCTCTAGGCGGCCGGGCGCTTCGGCGCTCTTATCGTTCTTCCACATGTCGGTATAGCCGGACTCTTCGAGGATCTGCTCGGCAAGTTCGGTATGCGGTGTGTTTTCAAGCAGTTCCTGCCATCGGCGGAAAGATTGAATCACGTCGAAGAGGGCTTTTCGCGCTTTCGGCTTCAGCTCATCCGTTTCGATGATGTCGGCGGCGGCCGCAAGCATGGGGATATCGCGGGCTCGCGCATAGTCGTGCAGCGCGCGCACCGTCGTGTCGCCGAGGCCCCGCTTCGGCGTGTTGATGATGCGCTCGAAGGCGAGGTCATCGGAGGCTTGAGCGACCAGGCGGAAATAGGCCATGGCGTCGCGGATCTCCAGGCGCTCGTAAAAGCGCGGGCCGCCGATGACGCGATAGTTGAGGCCAAGGGTGACGAAGCGGTCTTCGAATTCGCGCATCTGGAAGGAGGCGCGCACGAGAATCGCCATGTCGTTGAGCAGATGCTTGCCGCGCTGAAGCTGCTCGATTTCCTCGCCGATGGCGCGGGCTTCCTCCTCCGAATCCCAGGAGGCGTGCACCTGCACCTTGACGTCGTCCGGATCGGAGCGGTCGGTGAACAGTGTCTTGCCGAGCCGCCCTTCATTATGGGCGATCAGATGGGCAGCGGCACCGAGGATATGTTCGGTCGAGCGGTAGTTGCGCTCGAGCTTGATGACTTTGGCGCCGGGGAAATCCTTCTCGAAGCGCAGGATGTTGTCGACCTCGGCGCCGCGCCAGCCATAGATCGACTGGTCGTCGTCGCCGACGCAGCAGACGTTCTGCGGCTCGCCCTTGGCGCGCTGGGCGAGGAGCCGGAGCCACATATATTGAGCGGTGTTGGTGTCCTGGTACTCGTCGACGAGGATATAGCGGAAGCGGCCGTGATATTCCTTCAGAAGATCGGGGTTCTTGCGGAAGATCGCGATAGGATGCATCAGCAGGTCGCCGAAGTCGCAGGCGTTCAGCGTCGTCAGGCGCGCCTGATAGGCGAAATAGAGATCGCGGCCGCGGCCGTTGGCGAAGGCGCGCGCGTCACCCTCAGGGATATCGGCGGGGCCGAGACCCTTGTTCTTCCAGGTGTCGATCATGCCGGCGAACTGCTTGGCCGGCCAGCGCTTGTCGTCGAGGCCTTCGGCCTGGATCAGCTGCTTGATCAGGCGGACGACGTCGTCGGTATCGAGAATGGTGAAATCGGAGCGCAGGCCGACGAGCTCGCCGTGGCGGCGCAGAAGTTTGACGCCGATAGAATGGAAGGTGCCGAGCCAGGGCATGCCTTCGACGGCGCCACCGACGAGCAACGCGATGCGCTCCTTCATCTCGCGGGCCGCCTTATTGGTGAAGGTGACGGCGAGGATCTGCGAGGGGAAGGCGCGGCCGGTATTGAGGATATGTGCGATGCGAGTTGTCAGCACGCGAGTCTTGCCGGTGCCGGCGCCCGCAAGCACGAGGACCGGGCCTTCCAGGGTTTCGACGGCTTCGGTCTGTTCGGGGTTCAGCCCGGAGAGATAATCCGGCCGGCTGCCGCCGTCGCGGGCGGCCATGGCGCGGGCGGCAATGCCACCGGTGGCGGGCGCCCTTCCGGCGGGCGCGGCAGGCGGCTGCGGCTTGCGCGCCATCTCGCTCGGCTCTTCGTCGAAGAAGGGAATATCGTCGAAACTATTGCTCATGGCGCGTAATGTAGTGATTCGGGAAGGAAAGACCAGAAAAGATGTTCTGCTTTCATTCCCAAGCCGCCGCTATCCCAAGGGGTTTACGCATGGCGGCAAGGCTGCTTGATAGGACAGAGGCAACCCGACGGAAAATTTCAGCCGCACTTGTCGGAAACCGCGTCGGCGGGGCGTCCTTGGATCATCGGACAATCGTCCGGGTCTACCGTCAACAAGGAGGCTGCATCATGGCGAAGGTCGTTTCAAATCTCTGGTTCGCGCAGGAAGCGCGCGAAGCCGTCGAATTCTATGTGTCCATAATCCCGGATTCCAGGGTTGGCCGCACGACCATTCTTCCGGCGGAAACGCCGAGCGGGCCTCCCGGCAGCGTCGAGCTGATCGAGTTCACGCTCGGCAATCAGGCCTTCCTGGCGATGAAGGCGGGTCCGCTCGATAGCTTCAACCATTCCTTCTCGATCGCGATCCTCTTGGAAAGCCAGGCCGAGATCGATCGGGTCTGGGAAGCATTCCTCGCCAATGGCGGCACGCCGGAGGCCTGCGGCTGGCTGAAAGATCGCTGGGGCCTATCCTGGCAGATCGTGCCGCGCATGCTTTCCGAGATGATCGACCACGGCGACCGCGAGCGGGCCAGGCGCGTGACCGAGGTGATGCTCGGCATGGTCAAGATCGATGTCGCCGGGCTGGAGAAGGCATTCAACGGCTGAATTGTGCTGGCGGCGAATGATTCGAACGCTTGGCTCACGGCCGGCATGCGGCCGTTTCCGCCATGTCGGGTGCCAACCGGCACATGCTGTCCAGCACCGACTCTGTGCAGATTTGGCTGCCAATCGTCGATTTTTCCGGAACTCGAATCACGGGCGACATTGCACACCCTTTTCATCTTTCTGTCACGTCGCGAAATGTGCTGATACCGCACGGGTGCTTTTTTCAACTATAATGAGAAACAGTTTCGTAGAGTAAAAATAACCGGTGCATGCACGTTTTTGTGCGTTGCAAGAAACAGCCGGTGAGCGTCGAATATAGCTACGAAATTATTGATTCTTAGGAACGTCGTAGCCATCTCGATGGTTATACGACTTTGAGCCTGCGGCAGAACCTTACTGGAGGGCCCATGCTGAACGAATCCGTATTCGATGCGTTTACGCGCAGTTACGAAGCGCGCCGCGAAACCGATATGTCGGTGGCTGAGTATCTCGATCTCTGCAAAAAAGACCCGATCGCCTATGCCAATGCGACCGAGCGCCTGCTCGCCGCGATTGGCGAGCCGCAGATGGTCGACACTGCGAGAGATGCGCGGCTTGGCCGAATCTTCATGAACAGGACCATCCGGATCTACCCGGCCTTTGCCGGTTTCCACGGCATGGAAGAGACGATCGAACGCATCGTTTCCTTCTTCCGTCACGCGGCACAGGGGCTCGAGGAGCGCAAGCAGATCCTCTACCTCCTCGGCCCGGTCGGCGGCGGCAAGTCGTCCTTGGCGGAGCGGCTGAAGCTGCTGATGGAGGTTCATCCGATCTACGTGCTGAAGGCGGGCGACGAAATCAGCCCTGTTTTCGAAAGCCCGCTCAACCTCTTCGATCCGGAGACGATGGGGTCGCTGCTCCAAGAGCAATACGGCATCCCGCTGCGGCGCCTGAACGGGCTGATGAGCCCGTGGTGCCTGAAGCGGCTCGACGACTTCGGCGGCGACATTTCCCGCTTCCGCGTCGTCAGAATTCAGCCTTCGCGATTGCGCCAGATCGCCATCGCCAAGACCGAGCCCGGAGACGAGAACAATCAGGATATCTCGTCGCTGGTCGGCAAGGTCGACATCCGCAAGCTTGAGACCTACTCCCAGAACGATCCCGATGCCTACAGCTATTCGGGCGGGCTCAACCGCGCCAATCAGGGCGTGCTTGAATTCGTCGAAATGTTCAAGGCACCGATCAAGATGCTGCATCCGCTGCTGACGGCGACGCAGGAGGGCAATTACATCGGCTCCGAAAATATCGGCGCCATACCCTTCTCCGGCATCGTCCTCGCACATTCGAACGAAGCGGAGTGGCAGACCTTCAAGGCCAACAAGAACAATGAGGCCTTCATCGACCGCATCTGTGTGATCAAGGTGCCCTATTGCCTCCGGGTGATGGAAGAGCAAAAGATCTACGAGAAACTGATCGAAGGGTCGGAACTCGCGGATACGCCGTGCGCTCCGGCAACGCTCGAAATGCTGGCCCGTTTTTCGGTGCTTTCACGCCTGCGCAAGCATGAGAACTCGACATTCTTCTCGAAGATGCGCACTTATGACGGCGAGAGCCTGAAAGAAACCGATCCGCGCGCCCGCAGCGTTCAGGAATACCGGGATGCGGCCGGCATCGACGAGGGCATGGACGGCATATCGACACGCTTTGCCTTCAAGGTGCTCGCCTCCACCTTCAATCACGACACCACGGATATCGGCGCCGACCCTGTGCATCTGATGTATGTGCTGGAACAGGCGATCCGCCGCGAGCAGTTTTCCGACGATGTCGAGAAGCGCTATCTGGAATTCATCAAGGCCGATCTTGCGCCACGCTACGCAGAGTTCATTGGCAATGAGATTCAGAAGGCTTATCTTGAATCCTATGCGGACTACGGACAGAACCTGTTCGACCGCTATGTCGACTATGCCGATGCCTGGATCGAAGACGTGGACTTCAAGGATCCCGATACCGGTCAGCTTCTCGATCGCGAGCTCCTCAACCAGGAACTGACGAAAATCGAAAAGCCGGCGGGAATTGCCAATCCGAAGGATTTCCGCAACGAAATCGTCAAATTCTCGTTGAGGTCGCGGGCAGCCAACGGCGGAAAAAATCCGTCTTGGACGAGCTACGAGAAGATCCGGGAAGTGATCGAGAAGCGTATGTTCTCGCAGGTCGAGGATCTTTTGCCGGTCATTTCCTTCGGATCGAAGAAGGATTCGGAAACAGAAAAGAAGCACAGCGAATTCGTCTCGCGCATGGCCGCGCGGGGTTACACGGAGAGGCAGGTTCGGCGCCTCGTCGAATGGTACATGCGCGTCAAACAGGCAAGTTAATGCGGAGCCACCATGCACATTGTCGACCGTCGGCTAAATCCGCGCGGTAAAAGTCTGGAAAATCGGCAACGGTTTCTTCGGCGCATGAAAGGCGCCGTGCAGCAGGCGGTCAAACGTTCTCTGCAAAACCGCAACATCCGCGATGTACTCGACGGCGGGGAGATCAGCCTGCCGATCGACGGAATGGCCGAACCGAGCCTTCGCAAAGGCGAGGGCGGCACCGCCGATCACATCCTGCCGGGAAACAGAGCGTTCGTCGAAGGCGATATCATTCCGCGCCCGCCGGGCGGCAGGGGTGGCAAGCCAAAAGATGCGGGCGAGGGCGATGGTGAGGACGGTTTCCGTTTCGTGCTGACGCGCGAGGAATTCCTCGACGTATTCCTCGACGACCTGGAACTGCCCGATCTTGCCAAACGGCGTCTAGCCGAAACCGAAGAGGAAACGCCGCTGCGGGCCGGCTATTCCGTGTCCGGATCGCCGTCCAACATTGCCGTTGGCCGCACGACGCGGCTAGCGATGATGCGCCGCGTCGCGCTTCACCGGCCGCGCCGCGAAGAGATCGAAGCGCTGCAGCGGCAGATCGTAGAATGCGAAGACGACGAGAGCCGCCTAGCGCTCGAGGCGAAACTCAAATCCCTCACGGAAAAAAGCCGCCGCATTCCCTATATCGATCCGCTGGATGTACGGTACCGCCGTTTCGAGAACGAGCCGAAACCCGTGGCCAAAGCGGTGATGTTCTGCCTTATGGACGTCTCCGGCTCGATGTCGGAACACATGAAGGACCTTGCGAAACGGTTCTACCTGTTGCTCTATCTCTTCCTGTCGAAGCGCTACAAGAAGGTCGAGATCGTCTTCATCCGCCATACCGACAAGGCCGAGGAAGTCGACGAGGAAACCTTCTTCTATGGTCCGGCGACCGGCGGCACGCTGGTTTCCAGCGCCCTTGCGGCCATGCGCGGCATCATCGCGGCGCGTTTCGATCCGGCAGAGTGGAACATCTATGGCGCCCAGGCCTCGGACGGCGACAACGCCCATTCGGACGGAAACCTGAGCGGGCAGCTGCTGCGCGAGATTTTGCCGCTGTGCCAGTATTTCGCCTATATCGAAGTCGGCGAAGAAGGCGGTGACTCTTCGGTATCGCGTTCACCGCTATGGATGCTCTATGACGGGATCCGCTCCGAGCTGCTGCCGCTTTCGATGCGCAAGGTCTGCCGGCGAAGCGAAATATTCCCGGTTTTCCACGATCTCTTCCAGAAGCGTGACGCACAGTCGAGGGTGACGCCATGAATACGACGATGAGGCCAAGAGAGCGGCTGTTGTTCGAGGGGGCCGACTGGGACTTTTCGACGCTCCAGCGCATCCACGACGCCTGCGAGGAAATCGCGCTCGGCGAACTCGGCCTCGACGTCTATCCGAACCAGATCGAAGTCATCACCTCGGAGCAGATGCTCGATGCCTACTCCTCGACCGGCATGCCGCTGTTTTACCGCCACTGGTCGTTCGGCAAACACTTCGCGCATCACGAAGCCTTCTACCGCCGCGGTATGCGCGACCTCGCCTATGAGATCGTCATCAACAGCTCTCCCTGCATCTCCTATCTGATGGAGGAGAATACGGCGACGATGCAAACGCTCGTCACCGCGCACGCGGCTTTCGGCCACAATCATTTCTTCAAGAACAACTATCTCTTCAAGCTTTGGACCGATGCGGAAGGGATCCTCGATTACCTCGATTTCGCCAAAGGTTATATCACCCGCTGCGAAGAGCGTTACGGCGAGACGGCCGTCGAGCGGACGCTCGATGCGGCGCATGCGCTGATGTCGCACGGGGTGCATCGCTATGCGGGCAAGACCACCATCGACCTTCGCCAGGAGGAGAAGCGGCAGCAGGAGCGCCGTGCCCACGAGGAGCAGATGTTCAACGATCTGTGGCGTACGGTTCCGGTCGGCAAGGCCAAGAAGACGAGCGACGGCGGCTTGGAAAAGCGCCGCGCTGCACTGGGTCTTCCGCAGGACAACATCCTCTATTTTCTTGAGAAAACTGCGCCGCGGCTGCAGCCTTGGCAGCGTGAGATCCTTCGCATCGTCCGCCATGTCGCCCAATATTTCCATCCCCAGCGGCAGACCAAGGTGATGAATGAGGGGACTGCGACCTTCGTCCATTACCAGATCATGAACCGGCTTCACGAGCGGGGGCAGATCAGCGACGGAAACTTTCTCGAATTCTTGAAGTCGCACTCCAACGTCGTGTTCCAGCCGAGCTACGATGATCGCCGGTTCTCGGGCTTCAACCCCTATGCGCTCGGTTTTGCGATGATGCAGGATATCGAGAGGATCGTCACGAAGCCGGCGGACGAAGACCGCGCATGGTTTCCCGATATCGCCGGCCGCGGCGATGCGATGTCTGTCCTGCGCGACATCTGGGCCAATTACCGGGACGAGAGTTTCATCAGTCAATTCCTCAGCCCGAACCTGATCCGCCAGTTGCGGCTGTTCCACCTCTACGACGATCCGGAACAGACCGAGGGTGTGCTGGTTTCGGCGATCCACAATGAGCGCGGATATCTGCGCATCCGCCGCCAGCTTTCCCGCGAATACGATATCGGCTGGACCGATCCGGCAATCGATATCGTCGATGTCGACCTCGCGGGTGACCGCCGCCTGCTGCTGCAACATATCATGATGAGCGGCAGCTATCTCCAGGAAGCCGACACGAGGGCTGTCCTGCAGCACCTCGCCGATCTCTGGGGCTACGACGTGTTGCTTCAGGAAATCGATAGTTCGAACAGCGTGGCGAGAGAGCACACGGCGAGCCCGCGCAAGATCGTTCAATGATCATCGATCTTTCTCCAGGCCGTGCTTGTTACCATCGATAGTGTGCAATTATCGATGGTAACGAAGACAAAGGCTTAGTAACTTACCGCCGCTGCAATCGCCCATCACTCACCCACATTCCACGTTTGCAGCGACCTTGCGGGAGCAGACAGCGCGGAGACGAGAGACCATGAGTGAAACGCGGCGCAAGCTGACGACGATCTTCTGTGCTGACGTGCAGGACTATACCAGGCTGATGGGGGCCGACGAGGAAGGGACTCTTGCGGCGCTGAAGCGTTGCCGCGAAGCGATGGGACGCCTGATCGAAAGCCATGGCGGCCGTGTCGTCAACACCTGGGGCGACGGGCTGATCGCCGATTTCCCAAGCGTGGTCGAGGCGGTGCGCGCCGCCGTCGATACCCAGAACGAACTTGCTGGTTTCAACGCCCGTCGCCCGGAAGACGGACGTATGCTGTTCCGCATCGGTATCAATCTCGGCGATGTGATCGTCGAAGACGACGACATCTACGGCGACGGCGTCAATATCGCCGCACGGCTGCAGGCTTCGGCTTCGGCCGGCGGCATCGTCATCTCAAGCACCGTCTACGACCAAGTCCGCAACAAGGTCGCGGTCGGTTTTGAGTTTCTCGGGCCGCTGATGGTGAAGAATGTCGATGAAGGCGTGCCGAGCTACGCGGTGAAGATCGGCGATGCCAAGGATGAGACGCCGCCGCCTCGACGACCAGGCCCCCCGCGGCCGCAGCCCGCGGCTCAAATTACCGAAGCAAGCCCGGTAACTGGGCGACGCAGGCTGTTCGCTGTGCTCGGGGTCATCGCGGCTGTACTGATCGGCATCAATCTTTTATCGTGGCAGGGCGTTTTCTGGGCGCGCTTTCCGGTGCTTGCGCTCGCCGTCGTCGCGGCGTTTGCCTGGAATCGCAATCAGACCCTGTTCAACCGGAAGATCACCTCGCTGGCGATCGTGGCGCTCGGCATTGCCGGCATCAACCTCTTCACCTGGACGGGACAGTTCTGGGCGGTGTGGCCGATATTGGGAATTGCGGCCGTCATGGGCTTGCGATGGTCGATGAGGCGGTAGACATTTAGGCCGCATCGGCAGAGATTTTGCATGGCGCCTTGGCCGCCAATCGGCGGTGTTGAAGACACGGCGAGTGTTCGTTCAAGCAAAAGTGAGCGGCCGGGTTATTTCCATTCTTTGCTGATATTACAAATCGGTAATGCCGGCTGCTTATGCTTGCCGGTACGCTGTAAACGCGCGATATTGTCGCATCAGACGGGACCGTCATCCCGCAGCGCCTCTTTCGACCGAGCCTGGTCCAACCTCGAGTCCCTCCGGAGACGTGAATGGCCTTTTGGAAGCAGTTTATACTTTCGCTCATCGTTATTGTTGCCGGCTTTGCCGCGTGGGTTTTCTTTGTCCCGGGCGCCGGCGATATGATGCGAGATGCGGGTATTCCAGACGGCATCGTTTCCAGGATCGCGCCGAAGGCCGAGCAGACGGCGGTTGCCGACGCTCCCGCCCGGTCGCAAGGCCAGCAACGTGGCGAGGGTCAAGGCCAGGGACAGGGGAGCCAGGGACAGGGCGAGAACCGCCGCAATGGCGGCGGGCGCAACGGCGCTATTCTCGTCGCGACGCAGGCGGTCGTCCAGGGTGTCGTCAACGACCGGCTGAACGCCATCGGGACGGGTGACGCGATCCGCTCGGTCGCGGTCACGCCGCAGGCATCGGGGACGATCCGTGAAATCCTCATCAAGTCGGGCGACAGGGTGAAGGCCGGCCAGGTGCTCGCCAAGCTCGACAGCGAGGAGCAGGTGATTGCCCGCGGTCAGGCTGACGTTGCGGTCAAGGCCGCCGTCGAGAAATCCAATCTCTATCACAACATCAAGTCCAGCGTGTCGCGCATGGACGTGTTCGATTCCGAGATCGCCGAGCAGGGCGCCCGGCTGCAGCTGCAGGCCGCCGAGCTCAATCTCGCACGGCGCAACATTGTTGCGCCGATCGACGGTATCGTCGGCATCGTGCCGGTCAATATCGGCGACAATGTCACGACGAGCATCCCGATCGTCACACTCGACGACCGTTCGGAAATCCTCGTCGACTTCTGGGTGCCTGAGCGCTTTGCCAACACGGTGTCGGTCGGCCAGCCGGTCGAGGCGATGTCGGTCGCAAAACCTGGGCAGGTGTTTTCCGGGGAAGTCGAAGCTGTCGACAACCGCATCGATGCGGCGAGCCGCACGCTACGCCTGCGCGCCCGGATCGACAACTCTTCCGACGAGCTGCGCGCCGGCATGTCCTTCAGTGTCAGCATGAAATTCCCCGGTGACAAATATCCGGCGGTCGATCCGCAGTCCGTGCAGTGGGATTCGCAGGGGTCGTTCGTGTGGCTGGTCAACGACGACAAGTCGCATAAGGTGCGGGTCAGCGTCGTGCAGCGCAACCCGGATTTCGTGCTCGTCAAAGCCGATCTCAAGGACGGCGACAAGATCGTGACGCAAGGCCTGCAGCGCGTGCGTGAGGGCGGGGCGGTGCGCGTTTCCGCTGACGTGGCCTCGAATGGTGAGGTCGCCACGCAATGAGTGTGACCGAGATTCATCAGGACAGGGCCTCGGGCAAGCAGAGCTTCACCGCGCTTTTCGTCCGCCGGCCGATCCTGGCACTGGTATTCAATACGCTGATGGTCGTCGCCGGCCTTGCCGCTTACGTCGGCGTCGAGGTGCGCGAACTGCCGGATGTCGATCGTCCCGTCGTCACTGTGCGCACGACCTTCGACGGCGCATCGCCGCAGACGATCGATCAAGAACTGACCAAGGTGATCGAGGGCGCGGTCGCGCGCGTCAGCGGCCTGAAATCGATCTCGTCCACCTCTTCCTTCGGCCAGAGCCGGGTGACACTCGAATTCTCGGATGCGATCGATCTTGCGGTCGCTGCCAACGACGTGCGCGACGCGATCGGCCGCATCACCCAGAACCTGCCTGATGAGGCGGATGCACCGCAGATCGTCAAGGCGGATTCGGATTCCTCGGCGATCATGCGCCTTGCCGTCACCTCCACCAAGCTCAATATGGACGATCTGACGCAGCTCGTCGAAAACGAGGTGATCGATCGCCTTGCCTCCGTTGATGGCGTCGCCGACGTCGAGGAATATGGCGATCAGGAGAAGGTCTTCCGCGTCGATGTCGACCAGGGCGCTTTGGCGAGCCGCGGGCTGACCATCGGCGACTTGACCAAAGCGCTCGACAATGCCGCACTCGACGTGCCGGCGGGATCGCTGAAGAGCAGTACCCAGGATATCGTGGTGCGCGCCACCGCCAATCTGCAGACGCCGGCGGATTTTTCCAGCGTCATGCTGCAGGATCGCGTCCGGCTCGGCGACGTCGCGACGGTGACGCTCGGGCCGCGCGACGGGGAAACCGCGCTGCGATCGAACGGCAAGCCGGGCATCGGCCTCGGCATCATCCGCCAGGCGCAATCCAACACGCTGAACATCTCGACCGGCATCAAGGCCGCCGTCGAGCAATTGTCGAAGACGCTGCCCGAGGGCACGACGATCGCGATCACCAGCGACGACGCCGTCTTCATCCAGGGCGCGATCCACGAAGTGGTGCTGGCGCTGCTGCTCGCCGCCGTCATCGTTACCGCCGTCATCTATCTCTTCCTGCGCGACTGGCGAGCGACGCTGATCCCGGCGGTCAGCATGCCGGTGGCGCTGATCGGCACGCTGGCGGCGATCTACATGGTCGGTTTCTCGATCAACATCCTGACGCTGCTGGCGATCGTGCTGGCGACCGGCCTCGTCGTCGACGATGCGATCGTGGTGCTCGAAAACATCGTGCGGCGGCGAGCCGAAGGCATGGGGCCGCGGGCGGCTGCAGTGCTTGGAACGCGTGAGGTGTTCTTCGCTGTTGTTGCGACGACCGCGACGCTCGCAGCGGTGTTCATCCCGCTCTCCTTCCTGCCGGGACAGGTCGGTGGCCTCTTTCGTGAATTCGGCTTCGTGCTCGCCTTCTCCGTCGGCCTGTCGTCGATCGTGGCGCTGACGCTCTGCCCGATGCTGGCCTCGCGCATGCTGACGAAGCCGATGATCGAGGATCACGGTGCGCTCGGCCGTCTCGGCGGAGCGCTTGCCCGCCTCTATAAATGGGCGCTGCACGGCTGCCTCAACGCGCCCTTCGTCGTTATCCTGTTTTCGGTGATCTTTGCCGGTGCGGCGCTCGTCGCCTTCTCGAC
Organism: Rhizobium sp. 268; assembly: GCF_036571585.1. Lineage (NCBI taxonomy): Bacteria > Pseudomonadati > Pseudomonadota > Alphaproteobacteria > Hyphomicrobiales > Rhizobiaceae > Rhizobium > Rhizobium sp. 268. The sequence goes on from NZ_JAPPSO010000016.1 coordinate 128,507, forward strand.
GGTCAAGAGTGAGCTGACGCCCGAAGAGGACCGGTCGATGGTGATGATGCGGCTGACGACGCCGCAGGGATCGAGCCTCGAATATACCCGCGACAAGATGCAGCTCGTCGAGGAATATCTGCAGCCGCTGGTCGACAGCGGCGACATTCGCAACGTCTTCTCGATTTCCGGCCAGGGCGGTTCGCTGAATAGCGGCTTCATGGTGCTGACGCTTGCCCCCTGGGGAGAGCGCCAGAGGACGCAGGCGGAGATCGTCGGCGATATCAACCAAGCGGCCTCCAGGGTGCCGGCGCTACGCGGCAATGCTATCTCATCGAACAGCCTGCGCATCCGCGGCGCAGGCAGCGGCGTGCAGATGGCGCTGATCGGCAATGATCACGAGGCGCTGACGGCGGCCGCCGCCAAGCTGGTGCAGGCGCTCGACGCCACCGGCCAATATGATACGCCGCGCCTGACCAACGAACCGAGCCAGGCGCAGGTGTCGGTGGCGATCGACCGCGAGCGTGCCTCCGATCTCGGCATCGACATTACGGGGCTTTCGACGGCGATCCAGTCGCTGCTCGAAGGGCGTTCGGTGGTCGACGTGTTTGTCGACGGCGAGTCTTATCCCGTGCTTTTGACTTCGACGACGCGGCCGATCGACGATCCGACTGACCTTGAAAACGTGTTCCTGAAAACCGGCGACGGTAAGATCGTGCCGATGTCGGTCATCGCCACGATGAAGGAAGGTTCTGTTGCGCCGCAGCTCAACCGCGAGCAGCAGCTCGCCTCCGTCGCGATCACCGCCGGCCTGAAGAATGGCATGTCGCTCGGCGACGCGGTCAAGCAGGTAACCGAGCTTGCGCAGCCGCTGCTGCCGGCAGGTGCACGCCTGCTGCCGCTTGCCGAAGCCGCGACGCTGGAGGAGAATTCAAGCGGTATGGCGCTGACCTTCGGTTTCGCCATCGTCATCATCTTCCTGGTGCTGGCAGCGCAGTTCGAAAGCGTGCTGTCCTCGCTGATCATCATGTCGACGGTGCCGCTCGGCCTTGCCTGCGCCGTCTTCGCGCTCATCATCACCGGCTCCAGCCTCAATATCTACAGCCAGATCGGCCTGGTGCTGTTGGTCGGCGTCATGGCGAAGAACGGCATTCTGATCGTCGAATTCGCCAATCAGCTGCGCGACCGGGGCCAGGATGTGCGCTCGTCGATCGAAAAGGCCTGCGCGTTGCGCCTTCGCCCTGTGATGATGACGATGATCGCCACCATCCTCGGCGGCGTGCCGCTGGTTTTTGCTCATGGTGCCGGCGCCGAAGCGCGCGTGGCACTCGGCTGGGTGATCGTCGGCGGTCTCGGCTTCGCGACGCTGGTGACGCTGTTCATCACCCCGGTCGCTTATCTGCTGCTTGCCCGCTTCGGCAAGCCACACGCTCATGAGGAAGCGCGGCTTCACGAGGAGATGGCGGTCGCCACGCGGCCACGCGCCGTGCCGGATGATGAGCAGTTGCAGGCCGCCGAATAGACTTATTTCCGAATTGACCTCGCCGCCGGATCGCCATTCGGCGGCGTTTCTTATGGTGTATGAAACCTTGCGAAATAAGATAAATTACTTCTGAAGTTTAGCCGTTTGTTAAGCATAAACGGCAATGATCGTGACCAGCAACCGGCTGGTCTTCTTCGTTTCTTGAAGGCTGCATCGCGCTGGAGTTTCCAGCGCCCCCGGACATGAATGTCCGCGCGGCAACGGTTCATTCTTGTGCAGTTTGCGTTTTGTTTGCGTTTTGGAGTTTAGTTCCCGTGAGTATTTATCAGCGCGTCTCCGTGGACGCGGCGCTTCATGTGCTGCGCGATATCAATCGGAATATGACGGTCACGCAAAACCACATCACGACCGGCATGCGTGTCGCAAAAGCCGCAGATAATGGTGCCTATTGGTCGGTCGCCACCACCGCGCGCACCGACAACAAGGCTGTTTCGGCGATCCAGGATGCGCTCGGCATGGCGGCGGCGACGATGGGCACAGCCTATACCGGCGTCGAGAACGTCATCGACGTCGTCTCCGAGATCAAGGCCAAGCTGGTTGCCGCGACCGAAGACGGCGTCGACAAGAACAAGGTCAACGAAGAGATCAAACAGCTGCAGGAGCAACTGCGCAGCGTTTCGGAATCGGCGACCTTCAACAGCGACAATTGGGTGATCCTCAACAATGACGCGACACCGACGCAGCCGCGCCAGATCCCGGCCTCCTTCATCCGCAATGCGGACGGGACGGTCTCGGTCGGTATGCAGAGCTATCATATCGACAACACGCCGGTGGGAGCGACGAGCTCCAAGGACGCGCGCTATTTGATCGACGACCGCGCCACCGGTTCTGGCGAATACGGTGTGCTGACATCGGCCTATTTCGCCACCGAGCTCGGCGCCTCGCAGAATTATGTGCTGATGGAAAGCAAGAACGGCACCACTACCGGGCAAGTGGTGATCTCGCTTTCGGACGCCACGACGCAGGGACAGATCGGCGAAATGATCAGTGTCGTCGATGCCGCGCTGACGCAGTTGACGACTGTCGGTTCGGCCTTCGGCGCGCTGGAGAAACGCATCAACCTGCAGAACGATTTCGCCTCGAAACTGCACGACAATAACACCGCCGGAATCGGCCGGCTCGTCGATGCCGATATGGAGGAAGAGTCAAGCAAGCTCAAAGCGTTGCAGACGCAGCAGCAGCTCGGTCTGCAATCGCTGAACATCGCCAATGCGACTTATGATACGGTCAGGCAGTTGTTCCAGAATTTCTAAGGTTGTGAGCCGCCACCCGCCCTCGTGGTTCAAGACGGCCTTTGGGCCTCTTCACCATGAGGGCTGATCGTCGTGCCTGCTGCCTATAGGCTTGGTCGATCCATTAAAACTGTTGGTATCAGCGCATTCCCGCAACATGGCTCCTATTTCGGGGCCTGAAATTCCCCTATGACGAGAGCATCTTCATTTTCTTGCCGCAATCCTTGCCATTTGCTCGCATCAGCTTCGAACGGAGACCATCCTGTCCATGATCAAGAAATTCGTACTTTTGGCTGTCGCAGCAAGTTATCTCACTGCCTGCACGACGACCGATCCCTATACGGGTGAACAGAAGGTTTCCAATACGGCGGGTGGCGCGGCGCTTGGCGCGCTTGGCGGTGCTCTTGTCGGCGTGGCTGTCGGCGGCGGCGGCCACGGCAAGCGCAACGCAGCGCTGATCGGCGCCGGTGTCGGCGCGCTCGCCGGCGGCGCGATCGGCAATTACATGGATCAGCAGGAATCCGAGCTTCGCGCCCAGCTCGAAGGCACCGGCATTTCGGTTACCCGCAACGGCGACAACATCATCCTCAACATGCCGTCGAACATCACCTTCGACGTCGACCAGGATGCGGTGAAGCCGGGCTTCTATCCGACGCTGAATTCGGTGGCGATCGTGCTGCGCAAGTTCAATCGCACGCTGATCGACGTCAACGGCCATACGGATTCGACCGGCAGCCTGCAGCACAATCAGGACCTGTCGCAGCGCCGCGCTCTTTCGGTCGCCGATTATCTCGGCGGCCAGGGCATCGATCAGCGCCGCGTGTCGGCTGTTGGTTTCGGCCCATCCCAGCCCGTCGCCTCCAACGCCAGCGAGGCCGGCCGCGCCCAGAACCGCCGCGTCGAGATCCAGATCGCGCCGATCACGCAGGGCTGAGCAGGATTTTCCCATCTCTGAAGCGGCCGGGCGGTGCCCGGCCGTTTTTGTCATTGCTGCATCGTCGCGCCCTTAGTGATCTTGTCGACGATCTTCTTTTCGGCCCGTACTGCGATGCCGACCACCTTGGCGTCGTCGGGCGTAAATTCGGCGAAGACGGCCCGGTTGGCGGCGTCATGGCCGGTCGCAAACATCTCCTCGATGAAGAGAGAGGCGGTGACCTCACGGTCCAGCGCGCGACGATGGATGGCTGACATCGTCGTCTCGTCGGCGGAGAGCACGATGATCGGTTGGATCGACAGCGGATTATAGAGATTGCCGGCGCGGTCCTTGTAGGGCTCGCCGATGATTTCGGGATGCCCGCCGGCGATGCCGGTCATCAGGAAGGCGGTAACGTTCAGCTTCTGCCAGCCAGCAAGATTGTTTCGCAGGACGACGGCAATTTTGGTATCAAACATCGGACAGTCTTTCACCTCGGGTTATGGAGTATCGGGCGCGTTGAGCCAGGATCTACATCCGCAGGCCTTCGAAGGTCTTGAACGTTTGTGCGCGGGACCATCCGGCAACGCCATCCTGGCGGCCCCTGCCTTTCCCGGTATCGAGCGTATCGAGGCGCAGTTTTTAGGCAATGCCTTCGAGCCGCATCGACACGACACCTATGCGCTCGGCGTGACACTGAAGGGCGTGCAGACTTTCGGCTATCGCGGCGCGCGGCGCTTCAGCCTGCCGGGCCAGGTGATCGTGCTGCATCCCGATGAGGAGCATGATGGCGGGGCGGGGACCGAGGACGGGCTGCAGTATCGCATGCTTTACCTCGAACCGTCGCTGCTGCTCGAATGCCTGGAGGCCGATGGCGTCGGCCTGCCTTTCGTCAGAGAACCTGTTATCGGCGATCCAGCGCTGGCTGGCGTGCTGCTTGGCGCGCTCGGCGAACTCGACCGCGAGTTGGACGAGCTATTCGTCGACGACTTTGTCTCGAGGGTGACGGGCGGGCTGTCCAAGCATGCGCTGATGCCACGCCGGCCGCTCGGCAGCGTCGCCTGGCGGCAGGCCCGAGCGGCGCGGGATTATCTCGAGGCGCATGCGTCCCGAGCGGTACGCTCAGGCGAGTTGGAAGCGGTCACGGGGCTCGACCGTTTCGCGCTGTCGCGGCATTTCCGGGCGGCCTTTGCCACCAGCCCGCACCGCTATCTGCTGATGCGGCGGCTGCAGCAGGCCCGGGCGATGATCGGCGCAGGAGAGGGAATTTCCGACACGGCGGCAGCGACCGGCTTTGCCGACCAGAGCCATCTCAACCGGCATTTCAAGAAGGCCTACGGAATGACGCCCGGCCAGTGGGCCGCGTTGGCATATAACCCCGGAAGTCGAGGGCGATTTATGCGCTAGTCTGCCGTGCTCGGCGGCACGCAGCGGCCGCGGCAACCCGCTCGAAACCACGATCGAAGCGGCGCGGGCCGGCGCCACCGTCGGCGAAATATCGGACGCCATGCTGCGCGAGGCCTTCGGCGATCATGCCGCGACGCCCGAGGTCATCGCGGGCGTCTATGGCGAGCCTATCAGGGCGAGGTAGAGCTCTTAGAAAGCTACAAGGCGCACGGGCCAGCTCTTGAACAGTCGGTTCGTGGCGCTTCAACGTGCGCCACCGGGTAACATTCATCGACCATCACCAATCCGGGACAATGAGCGCCTCCCGGTTTCTTCAAGAGCTTGGGCTAACAGTCCGTAGAAGGTGTCGTTATCGGCCGCTGTCAACCAAAACGCATTGGCCGCGCGCCCGGTCACGCCGTTCATGTCGACGATCGTTTGGCCATGAGTCAGACCCCGGGTAGTATCGATCTCGACATTTACGTCTTTGCCGACAAACATCTCGGGGGCGAGAAGCCAGGCAATGACAGCGGGATCGTGGACGGGCCGAGGCTTCCCAAGCTTTATGTAATTCTCATAAAGGGTCAATAAGCCCTTCAAGCGAGGGGTGATCGCGTTGTTCGCAGACGTCAACCGGTTGAGTTCCCGCTCAGTCAATAGCAGCTTCGATGTGATGTCGAGCGAAACCACAGTCTTCGGTACGGGCGCGGCGAAGACCCGCGCCGCTGCATATGCGTCCACGAAAACGTTGAACTCGGCTACGGCGTTCATATTCCCGCCCTGTGACGCTCCGGCCATAAGAACGAGGCCATGCAACCTGCCAGCTATTTCGGGGCATTTTGCGATCGCCAAGGCAACGTTAGTCAGTGGCCCGAGCGCACAAATCGTGATGGTGCCCGGTGGGTGGGAATTCACGGTGTCGATTATCCAGTCAGCGGCAAACTCCGGCCGGGGATGCGTTGTCGAAGTGGGCAAATCCCATCCTTCGGTTATCGCCGCACCATGCAACGCCTCTGCGGTGACCAGCCCCCCGAGAATTGGAGCAGCGGCCCCCACAAACACCGGGACGTCTTCGCGTCCAGCCAGCCTCAGCACCTTCAGCGCATTTGCGGCAGTTGCCCTGACACCAATGTTTCCGCAAACCGCGGTGATGCCCAAGACCTCCAGTAACTCATTGTTGGCAAGAGCCATGAGGATTGCCAAGGCGTCATCTTGCCCTGGGTCAGTGTCGATAATGATGGACTGCTTGGACATCGGGGATTGCTGCAATTCTTATTGGAAATCGTTCTGCGCAAATCGCTACGCAGACGCCGTAGGGATCATGGTAGCGATCAACTGGCGAAATGAGACGCTGCCGACCACCGTGCCAGAGTGGTCAACGACATCGGCAAACTCAACATTGGAGGTCGAAATGCGTAAAAGAGTAGGGCCTTTGGTTGGTGTGGCGCCGGATTCCGTCCGGCAAACCGAGGCGAAGCCTTGGCGCGTCCGATCTCGAGGAGCCTCAAATCCAATGGCTTGCGTAAGACGGGCCACCGAGCGTGGTTGGTGACCCGCAGGTTCCTTACATAACCGCTGCTAGAGCGCAGCCTTGACTTTCTCGGCGACCTCCGGCGCAAGCCAGGTCGTCCAAACGCCCTGGTTTTCCTTGAGGAAATGGAGCGCGGCATCCTCACCCTTGGCCTGGTTCTCGTTCATCCACGCCAAGACCTTGTTGATCGCGGTAGCGCTCAGTTGGCGCTTTTTCAGGTATTCGACAACCTCGGCGTTTTGATCCAAGAACGGCTTTGCCACGAGCGTCTTGATGTTGTCGGACGCAGTCCACGAGTTCGGCTTTGGATCAGTGCATTCCGCATTTGTGGTGCAACGTTTCCATTCTGAGGGATCGTGTTGGACTCCCAGGTCCACTTTGACCATGTCGTAACGGCCGAGAAGTCCTGTCGGGGACCAGTAATAGGCGATGATGCCTTCCTTCCGCTCGTACGCACGCGATATCGCGCTATCGAGGCCTGCGAGCGAACCCGGATCGATCAGGTCGAATTTATGTTCGGCCATTTTATTGGCCTTATACAGTTGCGCGGTGATGATCGTCGCGCCCCAGCCCGGTGCGCCATTGTAAATCGCGCCGTGATCGGGGTTCTCCGGACTTGCGAAAAGCTCAGGGTGCTGGAGAACGCCCGCGAGGCTGGCGAGGGCGGCGTCCTTCTCTACCATGTACTTGGGCACCCACAGCCCCTGATTCCCGGCGTCGGACAAGGGATCGGATACGGCTACGATTTTACCGTTGTCCACGCCGTCCTTATACAGCGCGGGAACAACATCCACCGCGCCTTCGGGAATGATGTCCGGCTGCCCTTTCTCGATCATGGAGGTAATACCTGGGACAGTGTCGCCTGCCACCAAATTGGCATTGCAGCCGAAACCATTGTTGAGAATAAACCTGTCCATCGCGGCAAGGAATTCCGCCGACATCGAACTCATGTCGGCAATAGTCACGTCGCCACATTCCGCGCTTTGAGCTTGCTGAGAGGCGAAGACGCCCATCAGACTCACCACCGCGATACCTAAGAACCTATTCATTTTTCCTCCACGGGATAGACAAAGTGACGCTGATAAAGGAGCCTGAGCGGAAGCCTATCGCTATTAATACTTGGACAGGTTGAGCGGACATTCACCGCCATGGAAGTCAAAATACTCTCCCGCACCGCGTTCTGACCCCTCTTGAAGTATTGATTTGCGGGGCTCAAATAACTAGCGACCAATTATCTATCACCGGAATGTCCGCTCGTATCGCGCAAAAAAATCAACGGGAGTTAACGTAGCCGCACGAACTCCGTCAGGGCCTCATGGGTCATTTCCTAGCTGTGTACGGACCGTTTGGCTTGATCACAAAGCCAAGACTTAAACCTTCGGGCTGGATCGGAGAGCGGCTTCCGATCACTCCACGCTACACAAAAGCCGATCGGATCAGTCAACGACAGGTCCGAAAATCGAACGAGCTTTCCCTGATCGATCAAGGGTCGGACCATGGCGTCCCACCCGAGTGCGAGGCCCTGGTTGGCCTCGGCGGCGGCCAACAAGACAGTGTACTTGGCAAACCTTGGCCCTCTGAGACCATGGCAGGTTATTGACTTGGCTTGAAAAAAGTCTTGCCAGCGTGGCCAGTTCGGACTTGTCCACTCAAGGTGAAGCAGGGGAAGTTGCCACATGGAGGAGACTTCGAAGTCGTTGTGCTGGCCGGCGAAACCTGCTCCGCAAACCGGATATATGATGTCATCGTAAAGTGGCTCGCTCTTTTCGTTGGGCCAAGCTCCGTTAGCGGGCCGAATGAACAAATCTACTTCCGCATTTCGATAATCACCAACCCTATCCGGTATAGAGTAGTTTATGGTAATTCTAGGGAATATGCTTGTAAACTGATGTATTCTTGGCATTAACCAAAGTATGGCGAACGCTTCTGTGCATGCCAATGTTACGCTTTCCTCCGGTTCGTCTGTCGTTATTGTCCGGATTGTCTCAGACCATCTTGAAAAACTCGAGGAGATTTCCGCGAAAAGAGCGTGAGCTGCGGCCGTTAGCTGCACACCGTCCTTGGCGCGAATGAAAAGCTTTATCCCCAATTCGTCTTCAAGCGCCTTTATCTGGCGGCTGATTGCACTCTTCGTTACATTCATCTCGTCGGCAGCTCGACTGAAGCTCGCGTGTCGGGCAGTGGCTTCGAAGACTGCCAAGCTCGTAAGTGGTGGCAGGCCGTAATATTTCCTGACGATCGTCGCTATCCTTCTGATTGCGTTCTGATTTCCGGACATTGGGATGATACTGCTTTTTTCCGGAATTGTGTAGCAAACGCTACTACAGAAAGGATGGCTATCTGCTTGCGACCGGATGCTTCCTTCGAACTTCCGATTTTACCTGACACTGCGGACGCCTCGTCATGGATGGTGTGAGACGGCGATGATCGATTTCGAACCCAAGGTGTGCAGCATTACCTTTGATACCCACGAGGCGCCGCTCGACGCGTGCATTTCGGGACTCGGTATCGGCCAAGCAAGCCCTGAGTTGCGCGTCGGACAGCTCGTCGTAATCTGCCCTCATCTGAACCCGATCGTGGGGGGTCTACGAAATAGCCGGCGCGCCGACTCACCGCGACAACGATATTCAACAGATGGCTGATGGAGCTGAGGTTCCAGGCGTTGCCACCTCGCGGCGATGGCTGAAGGGGCTGCCGCCTGGTTGGAGAGTCGTGGGGGGGGGGGGGGGGGGGGGGGGGGGGGGGGGGGGGGGGGGGGGGAGGGGGTGTGTAGGGCGTGCTGTATGGGAGGGGGGGTTGGG